>JASGCO010000001.1:86830-411324 GCA_030054095.1 Sediminibacterium sp. | reverse complement strand
TTCCGATGATACTCGTATTAAAAATTCCCATAGTACTCATTTCCAGAGCAAACTTGTCTTTTTTGTATTTTAAGATAACGCTGCTGGGGGCTAAACCTGCCAAAGGATGTTTGTCATCAACGGCTTTGGTTTCAAATTCAATAAAACCTTCCTGCGATCCTGATTTCGTTTCCTCAGAAGAGCCGTTTGTTTTACAACCCGAAAGGCTGAAACTAACGACGAATGACAAGAAATAAACGACTATTCGATAAGAGGGTTTCAAAATATGCATCCGAATGTACTAAAAAAAACAATCGGCCATCTAGTTTATTAAAAAAAGAAGGATTATTTAAGGGTAATAGTTTTATCAACGCCTTTGCCTTCTTCGAGTTTTATAATACCTGTAGCAACAAGTGTTGTGGTGTTATCGGCTTTGGTAGCACGTACATCATATATGGCAGGAAGCTTAAATGTAAAAGAAGCCTGTCCTGATGCGTCCGTTGTACCTTCTGCCTTAATATCAGCAGTAACAGTAGAACCATTAGCTGTTTTAATAACAGCATAAAGCAGTACCGGAATATTCCCTACAGCTGCTCCCGATTGATCTACAACGGTGATATTGGCTTTGCAGTCCGTTTTTTTATCGCAGGATGATCCCATCGTTAGTACAGTGATGGCACAAACAACGAAACAAGCAATGCTCCATATACGTGTTTTCATAATAAAAAACTTATTAGACTAACAAATATAATTAAATTTATCAAATGTACAAAATACTGGCTATAATTGTGTTAAGCGGTCTGTGGCAATCTCTGTCTGCACAAACGCATTCAAAGGAAACGGTGGTTATTGAAACTGAGTTCGGTAATATGAAACTGAAGTTATATGAAGAAACCCCTTTACATAAAGCTAATTTTCTGAAACTGGTAAGGGAGAAATTTTACGACAGTTTATTGTTTCATCGTATTATTAATGGGTTTATGATTCAAGGCGGAGATCCTGTCAGTAAACAGGCTTCTGATACTGCAAAATTAGGTGATGGCGATCTGACCTATCGTTTGCCTGCTGAAATCCACCCTTCGATCATCCATAAAAAAGGCGCTTTGGCAGCGGCCAGAGATGGAGATGATGTTAATCCCCTGTTCGAGTCCAGCGCCTGTCAGTTTTACATTGTTCAGGGGAAGGTTCGTACTAAAGAGGAGCTTCGGAAGTATGAAGCACGGATAAATAAAACCCGGTTTAATAATTGCGCACGTGCGTATTTAAAAAGTGCAGAAGGCCAAAAGCAAAAGCAATGTTACGACCGTTTAAAACAGCAAGAAAAAACAGATAGTGCAGCTCTGATTAATACGCAGATGGAAGCCGCGATACAAGCTTTGTACGCTCAGAAGCCCGATTATACATTTTCAGCTTATCAAACCGATATGTACACCAGCGTGGGCGGTACACCACATTTGGACGGAACCTATACGGTATTTGGAGAAGTAGTGGAAGGCTTACTGGTGTTGGATAAAATTGCCGCTGTAAAAACAAGTGCGGCTGACCGCCCTTTAAAAAACATACGGATGAAGGTGTATGTGAAAGAAAAGTAAAGTATTGTTGTAACGGCTAACGGAAATTAAAAAGCCGGGTTGTTTGACAACCCGGCTTTTATGCTGAAAAAGAAAGATTTGTTAATTCTTGAAGAAATCTTCGTAACTCACCTCTTTAATGTCTAAAGTGCAATTCGATTTAATCAGATCTATTACCTTTTTGGTATAAAGGTTTTCAAATATTTTTTGCGCTTCTTTCTCTTTGCTCAGTAAACTCTTGGCAATTTTATCTACCTCTTCTTCACTGGCAGCCTGTCCGTAACGGGCGTATTCTCCCTGAATATAGGCTTTTGCTTCGGCTTCAGCTTCGGCAGCTTCTACCTTAATGCCATTATCTTTAATGATTTTGTTCTCGATTAAACGCCATTGCATGGCTTTGGCATAACTCGGGTATTCTTTTTCAAGTTCTTCGTCGTTTAACGGTTTTTCATTAACGGCTTTTAACCAACGTTTCAGGAACGCATCCGGTAATTGCAGGTTTAATTTAGATACCAGTTTGTTTTCCACTTCGCCACGTAAAAAGCGGTCAGAATCTACATTAAACATTAATGATAATTCATGTTTGATTTTATCTCTGAATTCAGCTTCTGTTTTTACATTATCCTTCCCGTAAACCTTGTCAAACAATTCTTCATTCAAATCGGCATCTTCTAAACGGGCAATGTTTTTAACGGTAAGTTGCAGGTTGCTGTTAAACGTTTCCGCAGCTTCTTTATCAATGCCTAACGAAATACTTTTATCTAATGCCGTATCGTACAGGTCGTTTACCGATACAGTTAGTTTATCTTCTTTTTTTATACCCGTCAGTTTCGCTTTCCCTGCTTCATTTTTTAAACGTTCCAAGCTAATACTGGTGCTTTTAAACACGCCACCAGGTAAAATTTCTCCGTTAGCATCCAATTCCACAATATCAACAAACACAACATCTTTCTCGCCGGCTGTTTCCGGATTTACAGGTTTGCCATAATTACGACGAACGTCTTTTACGTATTTATCAACCAATTCTTCGTCAATTTTAACCGTTTTATAGGTAAAGGTTTGACTGCCATCTAAAGTAACATTAAACTGTGGCGCTAAACCAAGATCGTATTTAAACGTAAAGTCTTTTTGATTAGCCCAATCAACCAATGTTTCTGTTTTAGGCATAGGATTGCCTAAAATATCCAATTGTTGTTCTTCAACAAATTTATAAATACTATCGTTCAGGAGTTTGTTTAACTCATCCACCAGAACTTGTGTTCCGTACTGTTTTTTTATTAAACCAGCAGGAACTTTACCCGGCCGGAAACCTGGCATAGCAGCCTGGCGTTGTACGCGTTTTAAAGCGTCGCTTACGCGCGATTCGTAATCGTTCGGACTTACTTCGATGGTAAGTTCTGCATTCAGGGCATCAATAGCTTGTTTTGTTATATTCATGACGTCTTCGTTAATCCCTCATAGAAAGGGGTTGCAAAGATACATTTTTTTACGAAAAGCCCAATTTATAAATGAAAAAGGCCGCATAAGCGGCCTTAAAATGTTAAAAAAGTGATTAGTCGTCAGCGGGTTCAGCGGCTTTTTTAGGCTGTGCCTTTTTGGCCTTTATCTTCTTGGGCCATAGAACATTAAATAATTCATTATGAACTGTAATCATGGTTTTACTGATACCATTAATGATGTTTACGTTTTCATTGCTCTTATTTTTCCAGGTTTTTGCTACTTCATCATACGTATTGTCGTCGAGCAAAATGTAAAACTTTACCAGTTTGCCGTTTTTTACTTCGGCCTTTCCATCAAAACATTTTGCCTGTGAGCCCTGACGGTTTGTGATAATCACATCTGTATAAATACCATCTGCCACTTCGTTGGCGCCACGTTCTTCAAACTTTGCCGCCCATTTATTATAACAGTTTAGTTCAGGTGTTTTGTCGTCTTGTTGCGCCAGACTTATCTGGGCAAATAAAATAAAGGTTAAGGCAATTATTTGTTTCATTTTTTTTAGCATAATTGTCAAACATACAAAAAAAAAGATACATGGCGAAGTACTGTGTCATTTAAAGGTAAATGGCACAAAATACTGTCTTTACGTAGAAAATGGCCGGAAATTAACGCTATTGCGTCATTTTTTCTATTTTTGAATGCAGAAACATTACCCAACAACCCTCTATGATAGCTAAAGCGTATGGTTATGCCGTTCAGGGCATATTAGCCACCAAAATCACCGTTGAAGTGAATATATCGAAAGGTGTAAATTTTTTTATGGTTGGTTTACCCGATAATTCGGTAAAGGAAAGCCAGCACCGAATAAATAGTGCGTTACGTCATTCAGGATTTAAGTGGCCAGGCACTCAAATCACCGTGAATCTTGCTCCTGCCGATATTCGGAAAGAGGGCAGTGCGTACGATTTACCTATTGCCATATCGATTTTGGCAGCAAACAATGAGGTGCCATCAGATGCATTACAGCATTTTGTTATTATGGGAGAGTTAGCTCTGGATGGGTCTTTGCGTCCGGTAAAAGGTGCTTTATCCATAGCTATGCAGGCAAAGGCAGATGGATTCAGGGGGATGATTCTGCCTGCCATCAATGCCGCGGAGGCGGCTATTGTAGAGGGCTTTGAAGTATATGGAATATCGCATATTGATGAACTGGTTAAACTTTTGCGCGAAGGACGTATGCCCGAATTGGTAACCGTAGATGTACAGGCGCTTTTTTCTGAAGGAGCAACCGGCAGCGATTTCGATTTTCTGGATGTGAAGGGTCAGGAAGCAATAAAGCGGGCGCTCGAAATAGCGGCAGCAGGTGGCCATAATGTGATTTTGATTGGCCCTCCGGGAGCGGGAAAAACCATGTTAAGCAAACGTATTCCTGGTATTTTGCCACCATTAACGTTGCAGGAAGCATTGGAAACAACGCGTATTCACAGTGTGGCTGGTAAATTGGGCAAGTTGTCTGGACTTATTGTGCAGCGTCCTTTCCGCGCCCCCCATCATACCATTAGTGATGTGGCTTTGGTTGGAGGCGGTACCAATCCGCAGCCCGGCGAAATCAGTCTGGCACACAATGGGGTCTTGTTTTTGGATGAGTTGCCTGAATTTAAACGGAGTGTACTGGAGGTGATGCGACAGCCGATGGAGGAGCGTTCGGTTAACATATCCAGAGCCAGGGTAAGTATTGATTACCCCGCTAGTTTTATGCTTATTGCCAGTATGAACCCTTGTCCCTGTGGCTACTATAACCATCCGGAAAAAGCGTGTGTGTGCGGACCGGGGATAGTGCAGAAATACCTGGGAAAAATAAGTGGTCCATTGTTAGATCGCATAGATCTGCATATTGAAGTAACTCCGGTTGCGTTTAACGAATTAACTAAACGGCCCGCGGGCGAAAGCAGCAAAGCAATTCGTGAACGGGTCATTGAAGCCCGTAAACGTCAAACGGCGCGATTTAAAACACAGGAGGGGATATATTGTAATGCGCAGATGCGTACCCGCGATTTGAGCAAGTACTGTAAGCTGAATGAAGCCGGGGTGCAGCTATTAAAACAAGCCATGGAACGTTTAGGACTAAGTGCCAGAGCTTATGACCGGATCTTAAAAGTAGCGCGCACTATAGCGGATCTGGATTGTTCGGAAACGATAGAAACCCATCACATAGCGGAAGCAATACAATACCGTAGTCTGGATCGTGAAGGATGGGCAGGATAATGTGAATGAAAAAGCCCGGCAATAAGTGCCGGGCCTTGACTAAACCTTAAAAATTAGTCTATAGTACATTTATATTCGTCAGTAGTAGTTACAGCACCGTTTACAGAAACTTCTTTACGATCGTAACAGTTTGCATCTCTTCTGAAATTCTTTTTTCTGTCTTTTTCAAGAGTGTATTTGTCTGTACTGCTCGACGACACACTGGTGCCTCCAGTAGAAACAGTTTTAGTTATTGTGCAATTACAAGTGCGTTCTTTTTTACAAGAAACAGCAATTAGAGCTACGAAAATGCCTATGATTATATTTGTTTTCATGTTTTAATATTTTTAGTTATTATTTTAGTTTACAATCCCGAGTACTTGTGTTTGCTGCTCCGCTGGAAGGAGTATACGTGTTGCTTCTTTTCTGACACGCAAATTTTGCATCAGATTTAGCGATTTTAGTATAAGTGATGGTTTCTGTACTGGTAGTTGTAACAGAACCATTTGTACTGGTTACTGTACATTCGCACACTCTTTCTTTTTTACAAGAAGCAAAGCTAATTGCCAGAGCAGCAACAGCTAAAAAAGTAATTTTTTTCATGATTTGGTATTTAAATTTTGAAGCAAAGTAAAGTATTTTTTTTCTAATGAAATGCGCATCATATTATGATATAGTTCTATCAATATTATGATATTTTTAAGACTTTAGTCATTAAAAAGTAAAAGTAAAAAAATATAGATGCTTGTAAATTGATGAAAATCAGCTTTATATCGGAACGAAAGTATGGACTGAAACAAGACTAAAAAAGATAGTTAACGCTTATATAGCCGGTTATTTTCAAAAAGACAGGCATAAAAAAATCGCCGTTATTATTTTAACGGCGATTTTCAGGTTTAAAAGAAGGATATGTGTTGCAACTTATTTCACTTCTTCAAAATCAACATCGGTTACGTTTTCAGTTCCCTGGCCCTGATTTTGATTACTATTTTGTTCCTGACCTTGAGTACCTGATTGCTGTTGGGCTTTGTACATGTCTTCACTGGCAGCGCTCCAAGCAGTATTTAAAGCGGCTAAAGCTGTATTAATCTGTTCAATGTTCTTAGAACCATGAGCAGCTTTAAGATCAGCTAATGCACTTTCAATAGGTGCTTTTTTATCAGCAGGAATTTTATCGCCATACTCCTTCAATTGTTTTTCCGTTTGGAACACCATAGAGTCGGCTTCATTTAATTTATCTATTTCTTCTTTGGCTTTACGGTCTGCATCGGCGTTCATTTCCGCTTCACGTTTCATGCGGTCAATTTCTTCCTGACTTAAACCACTTTTTGCTTCAATGCGGATATTGTGCGATTTTCCTGTAGCTTTATCCTTAGCGCTGACATTTAAAATACCGTTAGCATCAATATCGAACGTTACTTCAATTTGTGGTACACCACGTGGGGCAGGAGGAAGACCATCTAAGTTAAATTCACCCAGTTTACGGTTATCGCGTGCCATTGGGCGTTCTCCCTGATACACCACAATTTGTACACTTGGCTGATTGTCAGCCGCAGTACTAAAGTCTTGTGATTTTTTAGCCGGAATAGTTGTATTGGCTTCAATTAACTTTGTGAACACGCCTCCCATGGTTTCGATACCAAGTGATAAAGGTGTTACATCCAGTAATAATACATCTTTTACCTCGCCGGTTAATACACCACCCTGAATGGCAGCTCCTAACGCTACTACTTCATCCGGATTGACACCTTTGTTGGGAGCTTTACCAAAGAACTTCTCAACGGCGCTTTGAATAGCGGGAATACGTGTTGATCCTCCAACCAGAATAATTTCGTCAATTTCTGATGTAGATAAACCTGCATTTTTTAAGGCAGAGCGACAAGGTTCAATAGTGCGTTGAATCAAACTATCTGCCAATTGCTCAAACTTAGCCCGGCTCAATGATTTTACAAGGTGTTTCGGAATCCCATTTACCGGCATAATGTACGGTAAGTTGATCTCACTCGATGTGGCGCTTGATAATTCTATCTTTGCTTTCTCTGCGGCTTCTTTTAAGCGTTGCAGAGCCATAGGGTCGTGGCGCAGATCTATACCTTCTTCTTTTTTAAATTCATCTGCCAGCCAGTCAATAATCACCTGGTCAAAATCATCTCCTCCAAGGTGAGTATCACCATCAGTACTCTTTACCTCAAATACGCCGTCTCCCAATTCAAGAACCGAAACATCATGAGTACCACCACCGCAATCGAACACTACAATTTTCATGTCCTTGCCTTTTTTATCCATGCCATAAGCTAAGGCTGCCGCAGTAGGTTCGTTAATGATACGTTTCACTTTTAAACCGGCAATTTCACCTGCTTCTTTTGTGGCCTGACGTTGCGCATCATTGAAATAAGCGGGTACGGTGATAACGGCTTCTGTTATTTCTGTTCCCAGAAAATCTTCAGCCGTTTTTTTCATTTTTTGAAGAATGATAGCTGATATTTCCTGTGGTGTAAATTTGCGGTCATCAATCTGTACACGGGGTGTATTATTATCCCCCTGAACAACCTGATAAGGTACACGGGAAACTTCTTTGTTTACTTCACCGAAGTTTTGCCCCATGAAACGTTTAATTGAATAAATTGTTTTTTTAGGGTTGGTAATAGCCTGACGTTTGGCAGGATCCCCAACTTTGCGTTCTCCACCTTCCACAAAAGCAACTACCGAAGGTGTAGTACGTTTGCCTTCATTATTGGCAATCACCACCGGTTCACTCCCTTCCATAACCGCTACGCAGCTATTTGTGGTGCCTAAATCAATTCCTATAATTTTTCCCATAATCGTATAATTTCCCAATACTATTCAATTGTTATGCCAAAGCCCCTCTTTGTGTAATTTATGTCAGCCTGTCAGCATAAAAGCAAAAAGCCCCGTATTTTGACATACAGGGCTCTGAAAAGAATAATTTTTGTCAGTTAATTAAGGGCAACCGGGCCATACTTTACTGGCGTTCAAAAATTTATAATTACACAAGTTTTTATCAGAAGCTAACGCGTTAACATAAGTGGTTAAAATTTCTTTTTTAACAGAGCAACGCGAACGGAAGGCAAATAAACCATAGGCTCCACCTGTAAAATTTGTGTAAAGTGGTTTGTCCTGAGCAATACTGATAGAAGGGGCGGCGTATTGCAGGTAATCAGAATAATCCTGACCGGCACAGGTAACAATAAATTCAACGTAACGGATAAGACGCCCTGTTAAATTTCCTCCAAAAGGGACTTTTCGTTCTTCAAGGTCTTTTTTATATCCTTCGTATGCCATGGAGCCTTTGAAATTAAAATTCATGGCTTGCCCTGCTTTAATTTCGGTAACGCTGTTTAAGCCCGCCACAAAGTCCATATAGCCTTTGCCCGCAATGGCACCGGAAGTACTGTCTTCGTAATGAACCCGTACACGGGATTCATACATTTTAGCATTTGGAACAGTAATAATTCTATAACTGTAATTGCCATTAGGTAAGCTGTAGTCAATGTACACCGAATTCAGATTGTTGGGGTCTCCTGGATTATAGAGCGCAATCTGACTGGGGGTTAATTTGTAATAAGGCGGTACAAAAGGCGGAAAACTATTGCCGCTAACACTATCCAAAACAACACTTTTAGCTGTATATACTGATCCGGAGGTGTTATTTTTAACTATTAACTTATATTCTCCCGAGGTTTTTAAGCGAACGTTGCTCACATACACACGTTGTGAGGTATTAAAAGCTCCCGGGTTGGCTGTAATAACAGAGTCTCTGAATACAATATCGGAAGGTCCGCCATTGGCCCCGGCCGAGGCCGATTTTGTGCCGCCTACATAATGCTCAAGTGTAACCGTTAATTCTCCGGGTTTGTAATTGATGGAATCAACAATTTTAGCCATGTTAAGCGCATTTCCTTCTCCCAGAAATACTTTGTTTACACGTATCATCTGAATGTTATCCTGAGGAGTTAAAACCGCGTAAATGCTCGGAATTTCTTTGTAAGGGGCCAAAATATCAAGGTCATTCTTACAAGTTGTAAACCCAAGCGCAATGCTTACCAGGGCAATGCCACTAAAAATTTTTTTCATGCTACACAAATATAAGGTAAAATTATGTGAGCTTCCGGAGTTCAATCCCTAATTTTTTGTAAATGGAAGCAAATCCTTTATAAACGGCATTACTGAAACTGCGTTCGTGTGTTACGCCAATTAGAAGGCCATTTACCTGCTGAACGTTGAGGGCTAATTCATTTACATGATTAAAGAGTTCCTGTGCCGGATAGTTATTATAAACAAAATAATACCCATCCATAAAGGCAAAGGGCACCAGTAGCAACTCTTCAGGTTGATTGGTGTTAAAATTAAAGTAATGAAACGGATGCGACGTGCCGGCTCTGAAACCGGTTTGTGTAGCGAATCCCATGCTGAAATCCGCCCAAATACCTTGTTCCATAAGCTGTTGTGGTGTTGTGCGAATATCAAATCTCAGGTAATGTTGCCTGCTGATGCGCACGTTCTGCCCACTCATGCGCTGCCAGTCTTTAAGTTCCTGTTTAAAAAGACCGTCATTTACAAAAGTGTTGTAGGAGGGGTGAAGTCCGTAAAAAGCACTAGCGCCTATTTTTTTTAATACTTTTTGAAAGGCTTTATTTCCTGGTTTTACGGTTCTGTCGTACTTACTAGCGTTACTATACAGAAAAAAATAGAAGAGGGAGTAATTGCCTTCCCGGGCCCATTGTCCTAGTGTTTCATAAACATCAAAAGGATCAGGCCGTGCACCGGATAGTACGCTAATACGTTCCTTTAACTGGGCAAATCTTCCGGAAACAGCATCTTTAACTAATCCGCCAATAGTTCTGAAAAATCCTTTGTGGCGATACGCAAACAAATTATCAACATCAATCGTGCTGATGTATTTGAATTTGGTTTCCGGAAAAGAAAGGTGATTAAACGAGGTTAAAAGGCGTTGTTTTAGCAGAAGAATCCACTCGTCGGCAATGGGTCTGTTTAATATACCGGCACTAAAAAGACAACTGTGTTTGGCTTCAAACCGTCCGTGTTCATCGCGTTCCGGATTTTGCCATTCTTCCAGCCGCGATATACAAAAGAACACAGCCGAAAAGATGTCAAAACCGAGCAGACAGGAAGTGGCTGACGCTATTGGCGAGGAAAATAGTACAGGTATGCCGTCAGTTTCTTTAAAATGACTATCGGGCGAAGAGAGTTCCTTTTCAATTAAAAGACCTGAAGGAAGAATCTGAAGCTGATCGTGAAACGATTCATAGGAGTAATTGATTTTAAAAGGCGCTTTCTCGTAAACGGCTTTATTGGTGGTAATCTCAAAGCGGCATTTTAATACATGGGTAAAAATAAAATGGCAAGCATACTCCAGTCGCGAACCTTGCTGATCGGTATAAATAGTAACGCAAACTGATTCTTTTTCAGTGGTTCCTATTCCGAGAAGAGAATATAATTCCTGTTTTTCCACACCGCTATAATACCAAATTTTCTTATGAGCTTATCATGCTGGTCAGAATTAACGGGAATGGTAATCTGTTTATTACTTGTTAAAAGGAACGTAAGTCAGTTTAAATTCGGGTTTATACACCGGGTGTTGGGTGCCGCCAAGGATGAGACGTTGTCCGAAATTGTCACGGCGTATGGCCTGGAAAGGACTCGGATCAGCCATAACAAGGTAAAAGCCGTAGTTTTTTTGTTTGCCGTTTAGAATGGACTGAATATGACGTGAAATATCAAAACTATAGGTTTTGTTGGTGGTGTTGTAATACCCGTCGTAACGCGATACAAGGTTACTGTTTAGCTGATCGGTTACGAGTAATTCTTTTCCGGTCGAATCCATCGTTAGTAAAGCCAAAGATGGAGGTACAGGAATACTTGTGCCATTAATACCCTGATCTAATTTTACCGTTAACAAGGCCCTTGCCACAGCAATGGATTGTTTTTCGGTGTATTTGTGGAGATAAGGAAGTTTTACGCGGATACGCATGTTGCCCAGGCCTTTTAAAAAGACATTTTGCGCCCCTGCCAGACTATCTCCGGCCAGTTGTTTACGGAGAAAAATATTCCCGCCATTAAACGGATCGTATTGAACGGTGTTAACCCGCACAGATTCTTCGCCACTAAATGCAAAACGGTACGAAAGTGTGGTTTTGGTGGAAGCAGGCGTTCCGTTTTGGTAATACACGAAAAGGCCGGTTTCCGCATTGTTCATGTCAATTTTTAGTAAAATACCACTATTACCTGAAGGATTAAGATTAGTTCCGATGGCGTTAATCAAAAGTCCTTTATAGGTGTTAATAAAGGTCGAGTTGTTGACGAGGTAAGTGGGGTTCGAAACAATGCTTTGGGCAAACGCCGGGCTTACAGGTATTTTAAGATAAACTTTCCCGTTAATAATGGTTATTGCGCCGGTATGGTCGGCAACAGGCGTACTATTAATGGTATAGTTTTTAAAGTTGGTATAGTAAACCTTAGAGGTTTCAAGAGCAGAATTTAACTGATGTACTTTATAAGTGAGTTTGGCGGCTGTATCTCCAATAACCCCATTTATTGCCACGGCCAGAACAATTTCAGCGCTAACAACCTGCGGGTCTTCGCCAAAGGAAATGTTACTGGCATTATTAGGAATGACCATCCGTGTAAGAATGGTAGCGTTAGTTTGACCAAAATAAGGATCCATGTGATGGCCAATGTACTTTTCCAGTTCGTTAAAACTTCGGGTGCTGTCCTGTTTAATTGTAAATAGCTGCAAGGTAGATGTGTCGCTAACCGTAGTATTTACGGCGTCACCTTCAGGTAATACATCAACCCCCAGTAAAGAGTTATCTTTTTTGCAGGAAAAAGCAAGGCATCCGATCAGGAATATGAGACTATAAATTTTTTTCACAATGGATAATAAAAAGCCGCTTTTTCCGTGGGAGAAAGCGGCCTGTAAAGTTAAACAAGATTAGTTTAAAACATTAGCCTCTTCTAAAATCAGGTCATAAAATTCGTTAAAGGCATCAATGTATTCGAGTTCATTTTTAAAGCCAAGAAACGCTTTTCCTGTTTTTTTGATGAATTTTTCCAAATCCGGATTCATATTTTCAGAAGCCTGAATAATACCATCCGCAAATTCAATGGCTTGCTTTTGCAGATTAAGATAACTAGGCTCTTCTGACAGATGTTTAATGTCCTTTTTGTTAAATCCGTCAAAACTCAGTTTTTCAGTAAATTTTTTGTTCAGATTTTTAGGGAAACTGTCTTCATAAAGTGAAATAACCAGTTTTGTATCGCTGAACAAAGGATCTTCTGAATAATATTTTTTGATATACAATGGCATAAGGCTCGTTAACCAGCCATGACAATGAATAATATCTGGCTGCCATCCCAGTTTTTTTACCGTTTCGGCTACACCTCTGACAAAAAACATAGCCCGCTCATCATTATCATCAAAATATTTGCCGCTTGTTTTATCCGTTAAAATGGCTTTACGGCTAAAAAACTCTTCATTATCTATAAAATAGACCTGCATTCGCGCAGAGGGAATGCTGGCAACCTTAATAATCAGTGGGTGATCTACATCGTTTATTACAAGGTTCATGCCACTCAGGCGGATAACCTCATGAAGCTGATGCCGGCGTTCATTAATGGTACCGTATTTCGGCATAAAGGTGCGTATTTCCTTGCCCCTTTCCTGAATACCTTGCGGGAGTTTGCGGGCAATTTTGCCAATGTATGTTTCATCTAAATAAGGAGTTATATCTTGAGAAACAAAAAGAACCTTAGCTTTCTTCATAGAATTTCGAACCTTTCTGTATAATTATACAAAATTAATAAAAAAAAATCCAAATTTCAAAGTAAATTGTAGATTTACAGCCTTTTAGATGAAAGTATTTACCAAAAGACACGAAATAGAGGCCTTTTTGAACGAGCAGCGTTCGCAAGGAATGGAGATTGGTTTTGTTCCTACAATGGGGGCTCTGCACGAGGGGCACCTCTCATTGATAGCGTATGCGTTGCAGCAAACGGACATAAGTGTATGCAGTATTTTTGTAAATCCGACTCAGTTTAATGATAAAGCGGATCTGGAGCGGTATCCCCGTATGCCTGAAAAGGATCTGGCCATGCTGGCAGAGGCAGGCTGCCAGGTAGTGTTTCTGCCTGAGGTGGAAGAAATTTATCCGGAACCGGATTCGCGCCGTTTTTCGTTTGGGTTGCTTGATGAGGTGTTAGAAGGGGCAAGACGTCCGGGACACTTTAATGGTGTGGCGCAGGTAGTGAGTATATTTTTTGATATTGTAAAGCCTGACCGTGCTTTTTTTGGGAGTAAAGATTATCAGCAGGTAATGGTGATAAAAGAACTGGTAAGGCAGTTACAACTGGATATTGAAATTGTCTCCTGTCCTATTTTGCGCGAAGCAGATGGACTCGCCATGAGTAGCCGTAATATGTTGTTAACCGGAGCGGAGCGGAAAGCGGCCACCCTTATTCCGGATGTTCTGGCAATGAGCCGGCAAATGAAAGTAAAGGGAGCCTCTATTCGTGTGATACGGCAATCGGTAATGAACATATTGGCAAAAGATCCTTTATATAAGTTGGATTATTTTGAGATTTGCGACGGAGAAACACTTAAGGCAATGGATACATGGGATGATGCGGCCAAACCAGTGGCGCTTATCGCTTGTTTTGTCGGGAAGATAAGATTAATTGATAATCTGGTATATTGATAAGCGCGTTAAACAGTAAGGGGTAAAAAAGGTATTTTCCAAGCGTGGGGCTTATGCTTTTTCTTTTGCGTCAATGTTTACAGAAGAGTGAAGATGGAACAGGGAAAATGTGTCGTTGATGATGGTAAAATTGGTGTTAAGCCGGTTACCGCTTTTTATCCCGATGGTAATAAACCCTAATCCGGCGCCTCCTTTTTCACTAATCTCGTTTTTTTCCAAATGCTCCATGTAATAGGCTTTAAGCGAAGAACTGTCTGGAAAATTATTGATGATGCCAATGTCGTTTTCGAGTTTGGCAATAGATGATTTATGCACAAGATTCGCAGAGATAATGTTCATTACATTTCCTTCTCTATATAAGATAAAATAGTTGTACTGAAAACCATTACTGTCTCTGTGGCCGTGTATCAGCATGTTTTGAAGCGCTTCCACACAAATGAAAAATATTTTTTTAAGCGGACTTTTAGGAATGCTAAGTGATTCCACCGCTTGTTCAATCTCACTTTCTATTTTTGTAATGGTTTCCGGATTCAGAACACCATCATAGGCAAGAATCAACTCACCACGTGACTTTACCTGCTCAATTTCGGTTTGAAAATGAGTGTCAAAAAAATCTGCAATGATATTTAGAGGTGCACTCAATTACTTAAACAAACCGTTGAGTTCGCCATCAATTAAACGAATGACTTTACCCAAATCTTCTTTTTTCTCTATAAAATTAGTATCATCAACATCCACTATCAGTAACTTGCCGGATTCGTATGAACTTACCCAGGCCTCATAACGTTCATTTAAACGTTTAAGATAATCCAAACGGATAGAATTTTCATAATCGCGGCCCCGTTTTTGTATTTGTTTAACCAATGTAGGAACCGAAGCCCGGAGGTATATAATAAGATCGGGAGCCTTGATAAGACCTTCCATTAGTTTAAACATCGAAAAATAATTTTCGTAATCCCGGGTCGTCATTAAACCCATCGCATGAAGATTCGGCGCAAAAATATAAGCGTCTTCATAGATGGTACGATCCTGAACTACTGTGTGTTTACCTTTACGTATATCTAAAATCTGGGCGAAACGGCTGTTTAGGAAGTAAATCTGCAGGTTAAAGGACCATCGCTGCATATCTTCATAAAAGTCATTAAGATACGGGTTGTCATCTGCATCTTCATAATGAGCGTGCCATTTATAATGTTTAGCTAATAAAGATGTAAGAGTTGTCTTGCCCGACCCAATGTTTCCCGCTATCGCAATGTGCATAAATCTAAAATTGAAGACTAAAATAGAAAATTAACTTACAAATTGCAAGTTTTTATTGACTAAAATCATTTTAGAATTTCTGCGGATTAATCGCTCTTATGCTCAATAAGGTATTGCCCGCAAATGTATTTTATACTTTCTTCAATTGGTATAAATTGATACTCAAGTTCTGCTTTTATTTTTTCATTCGAGAAGGTTTGGGTATTTTGTAAAGCATTTATAATATTCCGGTTAATGCTTGGACCCTTTTTAAACCACCCGCTTATCTGCGACACCCACGATGCCAACGTTAATAGTAATCTTCCTGCCTGATGGTCAGGAGTCTTTTTGTTGAAAGCTAAGTGTATGGAATGTAATATGTGTTTGTAGCTGTAGTTCCCTTCCAGTAGAATGTACCGTTGCGCTGAAACACCTTTAGTCATGAGTAGATACATACAATTGACAACATCATTTACATCAACGTAAGCGGCTACACCTTTTGTGTAAAACCGTTGGCCCTTATAACATAAATGAAAGAGTTGGCCTGAACTTTGTTTCCAGAATCCGGCCCCCAATATTACGCCCGGATTAACGATAAAGGCATCTAACCCTTCTTCTATACCTCGCCATACTTCGCGTTCGCCGCTGTATTTACTTTTGGCGTAATCACTTTCATTGCCCTTGGTTTTCCAGAAAACATTCTCAGACAGATTGCCTTTGTAATCGGCATTATTAATGGTGGCAATAGAGCTAACATGGCAAAGTCGTATGTTGCCTTTATACAGACAGGCGTTTACTATATTTGCTGTGCCTTCTGCATTAATAGCAAACAATTGGTTACGGTCTTTTTTATTGAATGAAACATGCCCTGCACAGTGATAAACGGAACAGACATCTGCAAGCGCTTCTTCTACGGCATAATAATCTGTAACGTCTCCTTTAATCCACTCAATATTCCGGACAAACTCAGTATGATTGGGTAAATGCGTGGATAAAAAGTGCAGTGTCTTTTTTCTGACAACTTCGTTTCTGAAAAAGGCTTTTACAGGTACTCCTTCACTGATTAGTTTTTTAAGAAGATAACTTCCTACCAGGCCAGTTGCGCCCGTTATGAGTGTTTTCCCTTTCATCCGTTAAATGCCAGATTATGCAAAACAGTAAAGGTAATAAACTGTATGGTAAAACCCGTAATAAAACCAAGTGTTATTTGTCCGCCGGTGTGTTCTTTCAGATATAAACGGCCACTCCCAACCATCCCACCAATTAAAATAATAACAATGTAGTACAGAGTAAAATTGGTTTGGATAAAATACGAAACGGCAATCATGCCGCCAAGTAATCCTCCTATACCAATGGCATGCGCGCTTATCTTATATTTCAGATTAATTAATGCGGCAGTAAGAATAGATAATCCTGCACCTAAGATCAGTAATTTAATGCTGTTCCATAATTGGATGTCGCGGAGCATGTAAAATAGCCCTAAGTAAAAAAGAGCGGTTAGTACGTAAGGAAAAGTTCGTTCATTTTGTTCATTCAAACGTATTGATGAAATACGCTTCATTTTATATAGGGTAAGAATATTAAAGGCAGGAAACAGAAATGTAAACAGGAAAACCATACCAGTGATGAGCCACTTTATTTTAAGGGGTGTCAGCAGGTCGAATGGGGTATTGGGTTTAAAAAAAAAGAGTAACAAACACCCGTACGTTGGCATCAGAAGTGGGTGAAAAATGATGGAAATGGTTTGGAAAAACAACCGCATACTACGAAAGCTTGTCAGATAAGTGTTTTATTTCGCGCCTAAGATCTGCTTTACCATAAATAATATTATACACCGCGTTGGTAATAGGCATGTCAATTTTATAGGTTTTATTTATTTCATAAACACATTTTACAGCGTAGTATCCTTCCGCAATCATATTCATTTCGAGTTGTGCATTTTTCACACTGTATCCTTTTCCAATCATGGCACCAAATGTACGGTTACGGCTGAATTGAGAATAAGCGGTTACAAGTAAATCACCCAGATAGGCAGAGGCGTTGATGTCTCTGTCAATAGGGTGTACTGCATCTACAAAGCGTTTTATTTCCTGGATGGCGTTACTCACCAGTACCGCCAAAAAATTATCGCCATACCCCAATCCATGGCAAATACCTCCGGCTACAGCAATAACATTTTTTAAAACTGCGGAGTATTCAGTACCATAAATATCGTCGCTTACCGTACTTTTAAGGTAGCGGCAATTCAGTACATCGCTTAATGCCGTTGCATGCTGAATATTCTGGCAGGCAATGGTTAAATAGCTTAATTTTTCCATGGCTACCTCTTCGGCATGGCAAGGCCCTGTAATAACGCCAATATTGCTTATGGGAACTTTATACACTGTATTCAGATATTCGCCTACAATCAGGTTGTGCTGGGGCACAATACCTTTAATGGCTGAAAATATAATTTTATTCTGAAACGTATCAGTGCTAACACCAGCCAATGTATCGTGTATAAAGGCAGATGGAACAGCCAGTATGATGAGGTCTGACGTTGCAATGCATTGCTGCACATCTGTAAAGAAGTTAATTTTTTCTATTGGCAGGTCAACCGACGTTAAATAGCGCGGATTGTTGCCATATTTTAAAAAATCATCTATGTCTTCTTGTTTTCTTACAAACCAGTTTAGCTGGTTTAAATTATTCAGCAATAGTTTCGATAAAGCAGTTGCCCAGCTACCGCTTCCTATCATTGCTATCCGTAATGCTACCGAACTCATACTTATCTATACGTAAACAATGTTTTCATCACTTAAATGACCATGTCCCATTAAGCGTTGATACACGCGCGCTAAGGTAACAACATCTTTTAAGCAATAGCTAATTATTTTATCCGGATTTTTTTCCTCGTAATATACCCTGCTTACTTGTGAGCCATCTAATTCTTCTTTTGGCGAAGGAATATGTAATATACTGGCTAAAAGATTAAGGGAAGTGTAATTTTTAAGGTCGCCAAATTTCCATAATTCCAAAGTGTCCAAATGCTTTACATCCCAGGGTTTAAATCCTTGTATCTGAAGAATTTTGGGTAAGGGTATATTATTGATAATGAAGCGGCGACACAGGAAGGGGAAATCAAATTCTTTGCCATTATGAGCGCATAGCAGATGCGATTTAGTGTTGAAATGCTTAGATACCAACGTGTGGAAACTTTGTAAAATATCTTCTTCTTTATCGGCGGAAAGTGCTTTAATCCGGAACGTTTTACCGTCATAAAAACCCAACCCAATGCAAATCACCTTGGCAAATTCCGCATAAATACCGGCTTTTTTATAGTGTTGTTCAGGATCCGCGTCCGGCCGGTAAGTCCATTTGGCATCCCATAAACTTTTTTGGGAGACACTTAAGTCTTTATAAGTATAAACTAAAGGAACCGTTTCAATATCTATAAATAAAATGTTTTGAAGTTGGGCTGCACTCATACGCACCAAGTTACTCAAAAAACAACAGAGAAAGTAAATCTACGGGAAAAGAACCATAAATTTTCTTTGATATTGTCAATTAACCGATTGTTTTCTGCGCAGTAATATCCCGGGCAAAGAAGATAATTTTTACAACCGTATTATGCCGGTCAAAAATGGGGGCATAGATACCTGACAGCCAGATAACGGAAGCGTCCGCGTCAATATATCTGAATTGGTTTTCTATGTTGTTACCATTTTTAAGAGACTCCCAAAAATGAAGTTGTTCGGGTGTATTTCTTTGCGCGGGCTCCAGAAAAACGGAGTGGTGTTTGCCTGTTACATCCTGTAAGCTGTATTTAAATAGTTTAAGGAACTTGTCATTCGCGGCCATAATGGTACCGTCTGTAGAAAATTCTATAGTAGCGATGCTTCGGTTAATAGCGTCCATACGTGAATCCATTTCCAGCCGTTTCCGGTCCAGCTCTTCCTGAGTGGCCATCAGTTCTTCCATGTTTTGACGCATTTCTTCTTCCTGGGCACGCATTTCTTCCGTTTGTTGCTGGGTTTGCTGCAACAAACGGTTGGTTTTAATGTTGGATTTTAAACCTACAATCAGAGTGGCAATTGATTCGCATGTTTTTTTGAGGAATTCGAGTTTGTACTGATCAATCTCTTCAAATGATGCCAGTTCAATAACACCAATTGTTTTATCATTTGTTTTAAGGGGCAAAAGGATAAGGCAACGCGGCATGGATTCTCCTAATCCTGAGGTAATTGTTAAATGTGTTTGTGGCAAATCAGTAATATAAACAATGTCGTTTTCGAGGTAACATTGGCCAATTAATCCTTCTGTTAAGGCCAGTTCTTTTTCCTGATATTTTTTTCGTCCATAAGCTATACAAGCTACAAGATTAAATACCGGATTCATTTCATTATCATCGTTTATAATAAATAACCCTCCCTGATTAGCGTTCATATATTTTACAATAAACTGCAGATAGGTGTCATACATCTTTTCGTCGGCACTATCCAGGCTGCGGTTAATTTCAGATAATCTGGCCAAACCGGCGGTTACCCAGTTTCGTTTGGTTTCTTCTTCCGAAACCATCCGCAGCTTATCCCGCATGTTAAGTGTGGCCAATGGCAGATTATTTTTTTCATCAATGGCAGTGTTTACTTCTACCTGATACGCTGCGTTAAAATCGCCGTTTCCAACGGAGGTAATAAATGAGGCAGTGTGTTGTATAGTTTGCGAAAGGTGATTAATGTGCCTGGCAATATCGCCTATTTCATCATTTGATTGATGTGAGATACGTCTGGAGACATTGCCTCCGGCCATTTCCTTAGCGACATCACTGATAGCCGCCAAAGGCCGTTTTACCATACGTATAATGACAAAGGAAACGATAGTAACACATAGTAAAATGGCAAAAATGCTTAAGTAAAGGTAGTTGTTAAATGATGCGGAAAGGGAGTTATAGCGTGTAGCAAACAGTTCCGTTACAGATGTACAGGCATTGAGAAGAATGTTTTGATTATACTGTTGTATTAAACGGGAAAACGCTTCTTTAAAGGCCGGGTTTTCAATAAGAGAGTCTGAACTGAATGTTTTTATTTCTGTTGATCCTGGCAAACTATACCGGTGGCTAATTTTCACGGAAATAGTTATAGGTTCAGTAATCATGGGTTTATAAATCGTACTGTCTAACTGATGTAACAGTTCCTGAACATTTCCAATAGCGTAACGTTGCTCTTCGCCTGCCGGTTTTATTACAATCAGTTGATTCATTTCAGGAGCGTCTCCACCTTCTGAAAGAACCAGTAATGATTTTTTTAAGAGCATAAACTGATGATTCAATTCTTCACGGGCTGTTTTTTCATCTTCCTGATTTCTGCTCGATTTTATAAACATAGATGAGGCGTTGATCCGTTCCGCTATGGCATTATTACGTGATGCGAGTTGAAGCGACCGGGATACGGATGTAAGGTCACTGTTCAGTTTTAATAAAGGAATGATAATGATGATGATGATTAGTACAAGGGTAGAAAAACTAATCAAGAGCTTTTTATTTAAAGTCATGCGTTATACATTTACCCCGCTAAAATAATTAATTGAGGGGTAAGATAGCAGCGTTTTAGACCAGGATTTGACTTATTTACCGTATAAATGGGGTTCCTAAGCGTGATTTCCTATCAGGTAGTGGTGAAAATAAAGTTGGCGTTTTTATTGGTAAACTGTTCAACTTCCTGTAAACTGATTTGTTTTATTGCAGCAATTTTTTTTGCTACTTCCAGCAAATAAACGGCATCATTTCGTTTTCCTCTGAAAGGTACGGGTGCCAGATAAGGCGCATCGGTTTCCAAAACCAAATGTTCGAGATCAATCGCTTCCACAACCTTGTCGAGTCCTGCGTTTTTAAACGTAACAACCCCGCCAATTCCTAGCTTGACTGGCCCCAGAGACAGCAGTTGTTCGGCCTCAATAACGGAACCACTAAAGCAATGGAAAATGAGTCGTGGCAGGGAACTAAATTCTTTGAGTATGGCGTAAGTTTCCGCAAATGCCTGACGGCAATGAACAGACAACCCATAATTATAGTCTATTGCCCATTGAATCTGGGTACGAAAAGCGTGTTGCTGCTGTTCCAGAAATGTTTTATCCCAGTATAGGTCCATGCCGATTTCGCCAATGGCGGCAAATCGTCGTTTATCCAGCCACTGTTTTACGATGGCAAGTTCTTCTTCTGCTTTTTCGTTAACGCTACAAGGATGCAGTCCCATCATGGCAAAACACTGTTCTGGATAAGCTGCTTCCAGTTCCAGCATACGGCTAATACTGCCGCTATCTACGTTTGGCAAATAAAAACGGGTCACGCCGTTTTGAATGGCTTTTTTTATTACCTGAGGGCGATCACTATCAAATTCTTCGGCGTATAGGTGCGTATGGGTATCTGTAAAGTTCATAACCATTTAAGGTTGGCAAAGGTACTAATATTTGATGCAGGGTGGGAGTATGTCTAAAACAAAAAACCCACACCATGATAGGAGCGGGTTTCAAACTACGAATTATAACTTAAATTACTTTGCACCAACTTGCTTTTTCTTTTTATCGCCGCCATCACGATCATCATCTCCTGTACCGTATATTTCTCCATCACGGGCACCGTTTAGGCTGGCGTTGTTTCCGTCAGTGTTACTTACTGCGCTTGAAGTGGTAGGTTTTAATGAGGACTTAGAGCAACTCACCATTCCTAAAACAGGAAGCAATAACACGATCAGTATTTTTAAAATTTTCATTTGGAACCTCCTTCTACTTAATACTTACTTAAAGTTATATCTTTTTTTATGAAAAAACAAAAAAATTAACATTTTTAATGGATAATAAGCTCAACCCGGGTGCCATTCCTTCCATTTTCTTTATTTTTAAGATCAAATGGCCCGTTAATCGAGATAGTGATGTTATTCATTTGCCCGAGTAGCTGAATACGTTGAGCCGTAATAGATGTTCCCCTTGAAATGTGTAAATCTTTCCTTAGGGCTTTTCGCTCTTTGCTGGCTGCAATGCCAATACCATTGTCCTCTATGCTAAAAACAATATCTTTATGGGCATTGTGCTCTATACGAATCTCTATACGTCCTTCTACTTCTGCTGGTAAAATGCCATGCCAGATGGAGTTTTCTACAAACGGCTGAAGCAGCATAGGTGGAATTTCGATGGATTCGGGATCAATATCGTCAGCAATCGTAATGCTGTAATGAAATTTGTCTTCGAACCGCATTTGCTCCAGTTGCAGATAGAGTTCAAGGCGTTCTATTTCTTCTGACACAGGAACCAGATTGCTCATCGAACTATCCAGATTCATACGGATAAGTTTGGCAAAGCGCGACAAATATTTGTGAGCGGATGCTTTGTCATCACTATTCATATAGTATTGTATCGAATTGAGCGCGTTAAAGATAAAATGGCGGTTCATGCTTGAATTTAAACTTTGTTGTTCCAGAACCATAAGTTTGTTTTGGTATTCAAGTTGCTGTGTCTGGTGACGCTTGCGTAAGGCATTAACACGAAGACGATAGATACACCAGAGTATAAAAAGCGTAACGCCCGCTATTAAAAGGATAAACCACCAGCGGGTCCAGAAGGGGGGCAGAATTTCAAAATTGAACGTCACTGGTTTTTTATTCCAATTGCCAAGCGCATCGCCTGCAATAACCATAAACGTATATTTACCGCTGGATAAGTTAGAGTATGTGGCAAAGGTGGCGTCGGTTGGATTTGACCAGTTATCGTCAAAGCCTTCCAGCATATATTTGTACCTTACGGATGACGGATTACTTAATTTAATACCAATGTACTCAAATGTAAAATGACGGGTCTGATAATTGACTTTAAGGTTTTGAGGCAAACCTGTAATAGTGTCAATTTCACTGGTAAATTTTAACCAGTTCGTATCTTTCAGAAAAAGGCGTATTCCTGAAATATGAGTGATAGGCTCGTAGGAGTCTGAATGAAAATCTTTCGCTTTTGGATTATAGCGGATTATGCCTTCGGTTGTCCCCATCCATAGGTTTCCTGCGGCATCTCTGAACGCGGCATTTTGGTTACATTCCATGCCGGGAAGTCCGTCAAAAATGGTATAATGTCTGAATTTTGTTTTTCCTGAGCGAACGTACTCGCTGGCATCTAATACATATATACCAGCATTTGTGCCGATCCATAGTTTATCTGTTTTATCAAACACCAAAAAGTAAATAGTACTTGAACTGAAAATATTGTCTATTTCTATTTTACTAAAGGATCGTCCGTTATAGTAGTGAATTCCACTTCTCGATCCGACCCATAATTTTCCCTTGTTGTCAATGGCCAGTGAGTTGATGGAGTTGTGACTTAGTCCATTACTATCTGTGATTTTTTTGAATGTAGTATTTTCGAGTTTATATAAGCCGTTTTTACTGGCAAACCATAATGCTTTAGTGCCGTCTTCCACAATACTGGTCACATCTTGTCCAATGGCATCATTAACACTACTGTAGTTTTTAAAGGATACCCCATCGTATTCTGATACGCCTTGTGTAGTGCCAAACCAGAGATGGCCTTTATTATCCTCGCAAATAGCGTAAACTTTTCGTGCCGCTAATCCTTCTGCTGCACTATAGGAAATAAACCGTTTACCATCAAAACGATTTACACCATCAGATGTACAAAACCACAATTGATCATTACGGTCCTTAAGCGATGCCCATATTGTATTACTGTTTAGTCCATTGTCCGTGGTGTACGTCCGGGTTTTACCATTCCCTTTTTGTGTAACGCCTTTTCCAAATGTAGAGAACCATAGATTATGATCATGATCTTCGAGAATTGACAATACAATGTTACTGCTTAAACTATCGTTAGTAGTAAGATAAGTAAACGCTTCACCCAGAAATTTACAAAGCCCTTTTCCGTCTGACCCGATCCAGATATTACGTTCTTTGTCTTCGAAGACGATATTATTGTTGTCAACCGGTAGGCCACTGCTTTCTGTAAAATTAGTAAAACGGATACCATCGAAACGGCATAACCCGAACTTGGAGGCAAACCAAAAATAGCCCTGTGAGTCTTCAACACCAGACCGGATCCAGTTACTAATGACTCCTTTTGTTTCATTATAATTTACAAAAGTTCGTCCATCAAAGCTATAAACCCCCTCTCCGTATGTGCTAAACCACATCTTGCCCCTTTTGTCTCTGAAAATATGACTGATGTTGCGGGGCTGAACTAAACTGGTGTCTAATGTTTTAAAAGATTGACCATTAAAGATGCAGACACCGTTTTTAGTGCCGCACCATAATTGTCCGGCTTTATCAAAACACACAGAGCGGACAAAGTTATCAGCAAGACCATCTGACACAGTAAAATAATCGAATTGTTTACCGTTGAAGCGGCATACCCCGCCGCCGTCAGTAGCCAGCCACAAATGCCCATTGGTATCCTGAGCAATGGCGCTTATTCTGTTTTCGGCAAGTTCTTTTTTAAAACGAAAGGATCGGAACATTTTGCCGTCAAAATAATTTATACCGCCGGTAGTACCAATCCATAATCCGGAACGCCGGTCTGTAATTATTGAAAAAATCTGGTTATCTATTAAACCGTCTTTAACGGAGTAATTGATGAATTTACGCCCGTCATATTTTGATAGTCCCGCCAATGTTCCCAGCCACAAATAGCCATTTTTATCCTGAGCAATACACATTACCTGTGATTGAGCCAGTCCCGATTCTGTAGAGTAATGGGTGAAGTTATAATGCTGGGCCACAACCACTCTCAGAGTAGTTAAAAGTCCTATGAGGACCAGAATATATTTTTTCTTCAGATAATGCATTGCCGCCTGACGGGATTTAGTTTATCAAGGCCCCGTTTACCTTACTGATTCGTTTCGTGCTCCACCTGCCATCGTTTAATGATGATGTTTCCGGTAAATGCAATACAATGTCACAAAAGTATATACTTCTGTTTTGCACCACCGGAAATGGGAGAGGGATAAGGAGTGGTAATGTCCCGAAGTTATAAAATAAAAACAATAAAAAAAACGAACTTACATGAAAAGGAGCAAATGCTTTTTTTGAATAAGGAAAATCAACATAAACTATACTCTGGTAAAGAAACCAATTGCAGAATACGCTCTTTCGTATCGTTTTGAGGCGATTGTAAAATAGCGTTTAATACTCCAGTTTCAGGTAATTTTAATAAAAAGGATTTGCAGATGGCTTCAAATGGCATTTTCTCATACGGCGTTACCATTTCATTCCAATTCATGCTTACGCCTAAATCAGCGTTGTTAACCGAAGCGTATTTTTCAAAATCGTCCGGATCATCCATTTCCCGGTCGTATTCCAATTGACCTTTATTTAATAATATGGAAGGAAGTTTCATCCGCATTAAAAGCGTTGACTGATCAATAAAACTTCTACCGCCCGGCCACCCGGCCACATTAGGCGGGTAAAACAAAACCTGACCTAATTGCCGTTGTAAGCGCAGTAATAATGCGTAATTGCTGTAGTTTAGTTTAAAGGTTCGCGATAAGCCAATAATAAATTCTACAGGCGATTTAATATTACATCCCATATTCACAGGGTCGTAAAACCATTTACTGGTAAAAATTTTTTTAAGCAGAGCCCCAGTATTATATTGATTCAGGTAATAAAATTCGGCAAGTTCTGTAATATGTTGTTCATTTACCGTCTCGTTAACATAAAAGCGGTAGAACTTCCGGGTCAAAAAATAAGCCGTTTCCTTTCGGCTCATGATAAAATTAATAACGTCTTCTCCTCCATGAGGTCCTTTGCGACCGAAAATGGTTTTTTCTTCTGCATCGTGTTGTTTGATGTTGAAACGAAACTCAAGCGTATCGCGATCAAAACCCCATCCAGTAAAGGCTCTGGCTATTTCTTTAATGTCATCTTCAGTGTAATTGCCACGTCCAAGTGTAAACAGTTCCACTAGCTCTCTGGCAAAATTTTCATTAGGGTGCTGTTTTTTATTTTGTTGATTATTTAAAAACAATAACATGGCCGGACTCTTACTCACTTCAACCAAAAGGTCTCTGAAATTCCCAAACGCGAACTTGCGGTGAATGTTATTGAGTTCCTGCATCAGGTAAGGATGACGGATACGACAGGCAAAATGCCCATGCCAGAATAGGGTTTGTTTTTCGAGCAAAACATTTTTTGTTTCCAGCAGGCGCTTCATCCACGCACTATTCAGTTCCTGAGTTTTGCGGGTAATAAGCTGATTGTAATCCCGCTTGTTCATGCCTTCTTCTTTTAGGTCTTTTTTAGCAGGAATGTCTTCTTTGCTAACCACGGTCAGATAATTACCAATAGTTGAACTAACAATTAAACCATTGATGATTTCGTTTAATGGTTTATCGGCAAGCAGTTTCGCCTCAGGATATGTAATGCCAAACCCCAATCGGCTATATAAGTGAAAGATATGACTTAAAGGAGTGGCCATTAGTGGACAAGGAATATTCCGAAATTATTTAAAACAATTAAAAACCCGCTGATCAATAGTAAGGTAAGTAAAATATTGGTGAAAAGCAATCGGCGCAAATAAAAAAGGTAGTCGCCGCTAATAAAAACGATGGGTATCAAAAGTGTGCATAAAACACCAGAATAATCGGAGGAGGAACTAAACGCTACCAGAACTGCCCCGATTAGCCACCACCACAAAATGGATTTACCTTTGGCGGTTTTTACTTTGGTAGAGTGGGGAACAAGGAAGGAGTGAAATAAACTAAGGGCAATAAGTACAAATATGAAGCCGGTTAAAAGCCATTCAAACAGATTAAGGACGGGCAAATGAAAATTAGAAAAATACACCTTTATAGCTTCAATTAGGTACCATTGCTGAAAATTGCTCAGATAAGCCAGGCATTCAAAAATAAATACAGGACAAAGCAATCCCACCAACGAAATAATAAATTCGCGTACATTAAGTGGTTTAAGGATCGTTAAAGCGATAAAAAAAACAGGGACGTAAATAAAGGAAGCGATGGATAAAAATAGGGTAGTACTCAGGCAAAACGTAGCCAGAAAAAGATCAGAGAGGCAGTCCTCTTTCCGGTAAACGGTAAGTAGTTTGTATAATGCAAAGAGTAATAAACAGTTTATAAGCAGGGCTTTCGATACTGTTTCGGCGTGAATGGAAATACTTGCCCAAAAAGTGTAAAGAAATACCGAAAAAAAATTCATTTTATCGCTTAACTCGTGTGAACTGATAAGCGCGCCGATAAGAATCAGTGCGCAAAGAATACTACCAAGGTTAAATAAAACGATAATCCAGGGCGAACGGATCTGAGATGAAAAAAAGTTGTAAAACAAGTCCGGAAATACGTTTTGATCAGGGCTTTTTGGATAAAAAAATGAAGCGATCATTAAAACAAGAAAAATCAAGCCTGTACTGAAAGCCGAGCCTCGTAAACCTTGTTTAATGGATGCCGCGAACACAAATTGTAAAATTTAGCGGTTAATACAGAAATATTCCTATTTTTGCACTCGTAAACTTACCAAAAAATTATTGAAATGAAGTATTTAATGATTACGTGGACAGACATTTTCGAAGGACTTGGTTCTTTTTTTGAATGGACTTTTAAAGGAATGCGTGCGTTAGGTCAGGTACCAAACGTGCTTATTTCAGCCTTCGTGATTGGTATGCTGGTTTTCTGGTGTTTGCGCATTGTGCGCTACAGAAAAGAAGCCTTAAGAAACGGAACCATCGAATAAGAGAGCATAGCGTTCTTATTCATTTATAGCGTTTTGTAAAAATAAAGCGTATCTTTACGAATATTTAAAAAGCATGATACCAGCATTTATATTAGGAATTTTAGGAGGCTTAGGCGCACCGGAAATAATCATTATCCTCATCATCATTTTATTATTATTTGGTGGAAAGAAAATCCCTGAGTTAATGAAAGGACTGGGCCGTGGCGTAAAAGAATTTAAAGACGCCAGCAAAGGTGAAACCTCTGGCGATATTGAGAAAAAATAAAATAAAAAGTAATCAAAGGAAGCGTTATTCAACCATGAGTAACGCTTTTCTTATTTAAAACGATAGATTGTGTATTCATTTAAAACCATTGCGCAACTGCAATCCGACCTCACAGCAGGTCATATCACCTGTGTTCAGCTGGTAACCGAAACTGTAGCGCAGATTTCTGCTAAAAAGCACCTGAACGCTTTTTTGGAAGTGTTTGAAAACAGCGCTATGGCGCAAGCCGCAAAAGTGGACGAGCAGATAAAGCAGGGGAAGGCAGGAAAATTAGCAGGCGTTATTATTGGTTTAAAAGATAATATCTGTTACAAAAACCATAAAGTATCCTGCTCTTCCAAAATCCTGGAAGGGTTCGAAAGTTTGTTTTCGGCAACAGTGGTAGAACGCCTGATTAATGAGGGAGCCATCATCATTGGCCGTTTAAACTGCGATGAGTTCGCGATGGGCAGCAGTAACGAAAACTCTGCGTTTGGTAATGTGTTAAACCCCTTAAATGAAAAAACGGTTCCGGGCGGATCTTCGGGTGGATCTGCAGCGGCAGTAGCGGCAGGTCTGTGTCATGCCACCTTAGGTAGCGACACGGGTGGCTCTATTCGCCAGCCGGCTTCTTTTACCGGAACAGTTGGCTTAAAACCAACCTATGGCCGCGTAAGCCGTTACGGGCTTATTGCCTATGCCTCTTCATTCGATCAGATTGGCCCCATTACTAAAACCGTGGAAGATGCGGCGGTGTTGTTGCAGGTAATAGCCGGAAAAGATGACATGGATGGCACGGTTTCATCAAAATCCGTTCCCGATTATACAACGCAGCTTACAGCCACGAAACCACTTAAAATAGCGTATTTTAAAGAATGTGTAGAAGCCGAAGGACTGGATCCGGAAGTAAAAGCCGCTACCCTAAAGCAATTAGATCAGTTACGCGCCAAAGGCCACACCATTACGCCGGTAGCGTTCCCTTACCTCGATTACCTTGTGCCAACATATTATGTGCTCACTACCGCCGAGGCATCATCCAATCTGGCTCGCTTCGATGGCATTCATTATGGCTACCGTAGTTCTAAAGCAACCGATTTGGAAAGTACGTATAAGAAATCGCGCTCCGAAGGTTTTGGAAAAGAAGTAAAACGCCGCATCATGTTAGGAACGTTTGTACTCAGCGCGGGATATTACGACGCGTATTACAGCAAAGGCCAGAAGGTGCGCCGTTTAATACAAAATACCACCTTATCCATCCTGAAAGAACACGACGCCATTATTACACCAAGCACACCCGGTACGGCGTTCGAGTTCGGTAAAAACAGCGCGGATCCTATTAAAATGTATTTAGAAGATATCTTTACCGTTCAGGCAAACATTGCCGGAGTGCCGGCTATATCGGTACCGAGTGGCATTCATAGCAACGGCTTGCCAATGGGCATACAGGTAATGACCGGCATGTTCGAAGAAGCCACCTTGTTTCAGGTAGCAACAGAATTAACGGCCTAAGTCAGAATCTTTTTCTTTAAGGTCCTTAAGAAGGAGGGCCGTTTTTTCTACGCGCGTCCCAACGCTGAAAACCGCGTTTTCCGTTATAGCTTGCTTGTACTTTGCCAATTTTGCTGTGGCTCCGGTGGCTTCATAAAGTCGCCTCCTCGCTCACGCAAAATCAGGCAAAGTCCGGCGCAAGGCTGCCACTGCAACCGCTCGGCCGGTAACCACAAAAAAAATTTCCTTGTAAAAATAGTTCCTGTTACGCGATAGGTCACTTTGGCATTGCACCCATATTAGAAAAATCCCCTATTATACCAAATGCAATTATAAAATAGTCCAATAGTATGACACGAAAATTTTTCATTATTCGAGACGAAAAACGGAGGCATAGCATAAGCTACGGCGAGTATTTTTAACGAAGAAGAATGGAAAATTTTCGCTCAGGATTGGACTATTTTATAGTTGCTTTTGGTATTACATCATGTGGACAAAAACAAACATTCGTATGCCCCGCAGTAACACAATAATTAAGGTTTTCGCCACAGCGATCCGTTTTTTGTAGTGAATTGCAGCAGTTTGTTTTCGGTTGTTAACGCGTTCAGTAGTTTCTCACTATCCGCCCGATCAAGACCACTTAGCTCCGAAAACTCACGCAGGGTAAGACTATTATAACTTGTAAATAAACCCTCCCAGGTTTTGTCATAGGTAATTTTTTGTAAGGAAGGAGCCAGTTTATGAAGTGTGTTTTCAAACGTGCTATAAGGTTTAAAACCATACACAACCTCCGAGGCCAGGTTTTCATTCCCGAAAATTAAGGTAGGAAATCCGCGTACGCCCATTTTACGGGCTAGTTCCAGATCTTTTAAAAAAAGCGTTTTACCTCTGGTTTCCATGTCCTGTTGCAGTAAGGAGGTATCCAGTCCGGCCCGCACTGCTGCTCCCGAAAGATGCACCCATTTGGTAATGTTCTTTTTTTTAAGAAAAACCATTTCCCTTAACGCCCTTAGAAAAAGAAGGGCTTTATTTTCGTCTTGCAGTTGAGCCGCTTTAAACGCAATAGAAGGCGGGTACGAAGAAGGTAAGGGATCTTCGAGCCACACATTGCCGTCAATCGGCATATCATAATAAGCGCTCACCTCATCCCAGTGATGCGCTACATCCGAAGGTTTACTGATCCCGCCACTATTATAACTCCAGTCGGGAAGCAGGCCGCCCATGTGGTAGTCAATGTGTACCTGATGACCGTATTCCAGTTTTAATTTTCTTAGTTGTGGTTCAATACCCCAGCACGACGAACAAATCGGATCCGTAAAATAGATCACATGTAACGGATATGATTTAGGGTTTACTGTTTTTTCAGTGGTGTTGGTTTCAGTACCGGGAACACTGCACACACCGCTTGCAGGATCGCAAAGAAGAGGATTCGAACTCATGGTTTTGGTTTTATGATGGCCGTTGCAACCGGTAAGTATTACTAACAACAAAAGGTACAATGGTATCGGGCACGCGCTCATCTGATTTATTATTACATTTGATGTACAAATTTCAGGTACTTCATTCACACCTGCAATAGGTCAGAAAAAGATGACATCCTCTGAATACATAAATAACACAAATAACGATCAATGCCCCGCGCAAAGCTTGCTAAAACTATTGTCCGGCAAGTGGAAACCCGAAGTATTCCGGTTAGCCATGAATGGCCCCCTGCGGTTTAGTCAATTATTGCAACAACTGAAAGGATCAAATAAACAAAGTCTTTCCGTAGTATTAAAAGAACTTGAAGAACAAGGCATATTACGAAAAGAAATTCTGCAAAAGAAACCCTTGCATATTGCCTACCATCTTACCGAAAAAGGGCAAACGTTTATTCCGGTTTTTAAACAGTTGGAGGAATTACAGGCAGGAATAAATGAAATCAGTTAATGGTTAAACAGGTTTCAGGTTTAATTTCATCATAAGATCAGTTTGTTCCTCTTCTCCCAATTTGAAAATGTGTTTGTCAAACTCAACAAATCCATTCTTCTTGTAAAAGTGGATGGCTCTTGTATTCTTTTCCCAAACGCCCAGCCAAATGTAATGGAGTTTTTTCAACCGCGCTATTTCCAGCGCTTTGGTAAAAAGAAGAGCGCCTGCCTGTTTGCCATGAAACGCCTTTACTACGTAAATCCGTTCTATTTCAAGAGAATCAGCGCCTTTTAGCTCCGTTTGCGCGTGGCCATAATTGAGTTTCAGATAACCAATAACGGTATTACCCTGTAGGGCAAAATAAAACTCAGAGTTACTGTTGGTTAATTCAGCAATGAGTTTATCTTCCGAAAAATTTTCGTTTAGGTAATTGACCATGTTTTCTTCCGAATTGCTATCCGAAAACGTTTCGTAAAACGTTTGCCGGCCTATATGCTGTAAAGCCAACAAGTCGTTAAGGCTAATCTTTTTTATATGTAGGGTTTCCATAGGTAACCTTGTGCAAATCGCTTACAACCCCAGATGGTGTGAAGTAACAGCCGATCCAAAAAACAAACGGGCCGAAGCGTCAAAACTTTCCGGCTGATCGGTGGTCATAAATGTACGTTTGCCATTTTTAGAACAGTGTTGTTCCAGTTCGGGGTGCCTCAAAAGATAATCCTTCAGGCTATGCGCCACTATTTTTCCCTGCGATACCAAATTTACAGGCTTTGGCAGAAAATGGCGGATACGGTTTTCAATAATCGGATAATGCGTGCAGCCTAATATAACCGCGTCAATCAGCGGGTCTTTGTCAAATAAACGGGTAACGTGCTGCTGAATAAAAAAATCGGCCCCGGCACTTAAATACTCATTGTTTTCAATCAATGGTACCCACATAGGGCAAGCCTCCTGACTAATTACCAGATCAGGAAAAAACTTTTCAATTTCCACCAGGTACGAGCCCGAATTTACCGTGCCGGCTGTTCCCAAAATGCCAATATGCCGGCTTTGGGTGTAATTGCCAATAACTTCGGTGGTAGGCCGTATAACCCCCAGTACACGTTTATGAGGTGCCAGATGCGGCAAGTCTTTTTGCTGTATGCTACGCAGTGCTTTAGCCGACGCGGTATTACAGGCCAGAATTACCAAATGGCAATTTTGCTGAAACAAGGCCTTTACACATTCCAGCGTGTATTCATAAACCGTTTCAAAAGAGCGTGAACCATAAGGCGCGCGGGCATTGTCGCCAAGGTACAAATAATCATAGTGCGGCAGAGCCTCAGTAATTTCCTTCATTACCGTTAGTCCGCCAAAACCACTGTCGAAAATACCTATGGGAGAATACGAATTCAAATTATCTGTTCTGTTAAAGGATTCTGATTACCTTTGTTAAGTAACGCTATCAAAGGTATAATACTTATGTTTACCAAAAACCTTGATCCGGAAGATTTTTACAGAAGTCCTGAAGGCTATATCATTTATACAGAAAAATATCATCTGAAACGAGGGTATTGCTGTAAAAGTGGCTGCAAGCACTGCCCTTACGGATACAATAAAAAAACCGGGCAATTCGACCGGAAACCCGGAACAAAGCAGTAGTCCTTGTTACGCCTGAGCCGTAGGGCCACCCATGTTCAGAGGAAAACCAATCGCGTCCAGATCTTTTATTTTACCATTCGCCTGTTCAAAGCGGGCAATATTGTCTTGCAGGGCGCGAACCAAACGTTTGGCGTGTTGAGGGGTTAACAAAATCCGCGATTTAACGCGGGCTTTGGGAACACCCGGCATAATGCGGATAAAGTCCACCACAAATTCACTTTGCGAATGCGTAATAACCGCTAAATTGGAGTAAATGCCTTCGGCCACTTCTTCCGAAAGTTCAATATCTAAATGTTGGTTTTCGTTTTCTTCCATGAGTATAAAATTAACCGTGTATGTACTTTTGCATCTGACCTTTAATAATAAGGGCTTGTTCAGCGGCACGTTCGGCAAAGTCTTCACCGTTTCCGGCAAAAATAATCTGGCGGCTTAGGTTAATCAACAATCCCGTGTCTTTATTGGCGCCATTCTCAAATACCTCTTCCAGTGAGCCGCCCTGCGCGCCAACGCCGGGTACCAGTAAAAAATGATCGGGTAAAACCGAACGTATATCCCGCAGCATTTGAGCTTTGGTAGCACCAACCACAAACATCAGGTTTTCGGTAGTGCCCCATTTTGCCACGCGTTGCATAACCTCAAGGTAAAGTGGTTTGCCATTTAATGACAATTGCTGAACATCTTTTGAACCTTCGTTGCTGGTTAAACCCAACACGATGGCCCATTTGTTATCGAACTGAAGAAACGGTTTCACGCTGTCTTCGCCCATATACGGGGCAACGGTAATGGCATCGCAATTCAGACGGTTAAAAAACGCTTTGGCATACATGCTGCTGGTGTTACCAATGTCTCCACGTTTAGCGTCAGCAATTAAAAAATGATCGGGGTAATTGGCTTTTATGTATTTGATGGTTTTTTCAAGACTATTAATACCACTCAACCCGTACGCCTCATAAAAGGCAGTATTGGGTTTAAAGCCCACGCAATGATCGGCGGTAGCGTCAATAATAGCGCAATTGAATTCGTAAATGGGGTCTTCTTCCTCCAGTAAATGTTTAGGAAGTTTATCCACATCCGGATCTAATCCTACACACAAACAACTTCTTTTTGTTTTAATCTGATGTATCAGTTCTGCTCTTTGCATACACAAGTGTTCAATAGATGGTTAAAGTTAGTGTTTGTATTCCCGTTCTCCAAAAATACTACTCCCTATACGAATCATTGTGCTGCCATGGGCTATTGCCAATGGATAATCGCTGCTCATGCCACAGCTTAGTATTTCCATGTTTAGATTAGGAATGGCGTGGGTTTTCAAGATGTTAAACAATGTTTTTAAGCCCGTGAATTCAGCTTTAAGATGTTCCGTATCGTTAGTGTTACTGGCCATAGCCATTAAGCCCCTGATGCGGATGTTTGAGAAAGTTGCTAATGTGTTCAGGGTTGCAGGGTCTTCAAGTTCCGATGCGTCAAACCCAAACTTGGTTTCTTCTTTCGCGATATGAACCTGAAGCAAACAATCCTGAATTTTATTGTTTTTCAAGGCTTGTTTATTGACCTCTTTTAGCAAGGAAAGGCTATCTATCCCATGAATGAGATGTGTAAAGGGAACGATGTATTTTGCCTTATTCGATTGAAGGTGGCCTATAAAATGCCAACGGATATCTTTTGGTAACTGAGCGTATTTATCCACCAGTTCCTGAACATAATTTTCTCCAAAATCCCTGTGCCCAGAGGTATAGGCTTCGAGAATACTTTCAATAGGCTTGGTTTTAGATACAGCTATCAGTGTAACGTGCAGGGGAAGCGAAGCTTTAATGTTTTGCAACCGGTTAGCAACAGTCGTTTCCATCAGAAGAGTATTACGTATTTTTAATAGTCTTTAAACTAAGTGGTTATGCCGTGTTGGACTTGATTTTTGTTGCTTTCACCGCCAGATAATGCAACAGGTGGCGTTGATGAAAGAAGTAATCTGTGATTTCGTAACCGTTTTTTCTGAAATAATCTTTGTAAAATGCAATCATTTCGTCGTAAGTACATGTTACAACGTTTAAGGCATTGCCATAAAATTGTTTACGTCGTTCCAGATGTTTTTCGTCAAAAACTGTTGGGTAACGTTCTTTCCATTTATCTTCAGCATAAGGCATTACGTTCATAACAATAACAACCTCATCATTAGCTATTCTGAAGCAATTGGGCAGGATATCAAAGTGCTCGCAATAAATACCGCCAAAAACACCCATGTGCGCGTCCAGTATAATCACATCAAATTTGCGGGTGGTTTTGGTTATCTCCTCTATAGAGTTAGTGACCTTAACAACCGCGTTGGGCAAATTTTCTTTGATTTGGGCAGCCAGTTCCGGTGTAATTTCCCAGGCTTCAAAATAACTGGCGTATTTATAATAAGCGGGAGCCTGATGCTCGCCTGTATTGGCAAATGCTTCCAGAAAGGTTTTGTTTTGAATGTAGTTGTTTTTAACCAACCAATCCGAAACGGCATAAATGGGATAGCCTTTAAGGGCATGTTTTAACTTTCGTCTGTATTTTCTTAAAAAACTAATCATAGTAACGTCAAATATAGGGAATAAATTTCCGGCAAGGAACTTATACTATGCCCTGATTCATAGTGGTTAACTGACCGTTGTTATTTTTAACAAATTGAATAAATTTTTCAAGATAAAGGAAGGAACATGGGGCGAGTGATTTGGGATGCCCGAGAATAACCATACGTTTTTTATGCTGTTTACTTAATGTTTTAAAAGCAGGAATTAACGTTGAGGCAAAGTAACCATCGCAACAGGCAAAATGATGCGTTTGACGGTAAAATTGCCGGTAAATTTTTTTCTTGTCTTTAAGCCACATCCCATCCCCCAGAGGTTTGTAAAAATCGGGATTGAGTTTCATGTTGAGGTAGAGTTGCCAATAAAACACCGGAGATAGGGTCAATGGTGTTATTGCCAGTTCTGTAAAGCGTCCGTTTTCCGCCGGAACACATTCATCGGTGTCAAACTGCCATTCTGTTGCGTCGGGCGCTTTTCTGAAATCGTAACTGTGCGCGCTGAACTGATGGTAACCTCCATGGTAAACGCTGCTATCTGTAAAAATATGCTCTGCTATCAGAGCTTCTCTGATATGCTGAAAAGGCTGAATGCACCACCCGCCGGCTCTGAAGGTATTACAACTTTTGCCAGTAATAGTCTTCAACGCTGCATGATATTTGTTGACGATATTCTGAATTTCTGTTTTTGTAAAATCCGAGGCTTTATAACGGGCAGTATTCATGTGCCATTTCCCGTTTTTAAAAAAAGAATCTTCCCAGTGCGGATGAATGTGCAGACCTATTTCATGCCCCGCCCGAAGCAACGTTGTTAACTGCGAACCAACTTTTTTTAATGTTTGGGCACAGCTAGCGTCGTGCGCGTGTTGTTGCAGTTGATAAATATAACCCGCGTCCACAAAAAACGTAAAATACGCCTGATGCTGTTGACCAAGTTCGAGCAAACGGTTGGTAGGTTCCAGTAAACACTTTTCGGCACTGCCGCTGTAGGTGCCAAAAAACAATTCGTAATCAAAGGTAATATGTACGTTCATGCTCATGGTGTTTTTTCGCCATGGGGCGTGTACATTGTAATGCCTTTTTCAATATAATTTTTCAGCATCCATTCGTGCATTTTTCCCGCTTCAATCACATAGCAGGTGGTTTTACCAAATGGATACTGTTTGTTGAATCCGGCTTCTGAAAATAAAGGAATCAGGTCGTTGCAACGGCGTTTTTTAGACCATGCCGGATCGTGCACCGCCGTCAGATATTCAACAATGCCTTGCGGGTGAATGATACGGCAGGGAACGCGTTTTTTCAGATATACCGGGTATTTAAAATCAGCAACCGCGTCTTCTACGGTATGCAAATTGGTTAGGGAATTAAAATCCACGCCCAGTAGCATAATTTTAGCGTTGAGTTCGCATAATTTAAAAAACGGACTTAGATCATGATATGGCGTTTCTTTAAGGTGATGGGTTACTGTTAAGTAATCAGCGTGTTTCCCAAGAGCGCAAAGAGGTTCGGTAGGGTGCCAGCTGCGCTTTACTCCTGGTCGTTTCCGAAACGTTTCTGTAATGAGTCCCATGCGTGATGGGGTTTCCAGAACATTAAACGTGGTATTGGTTTTCAGGTAATCGGCATTGAATCCCATTCCCGGAAATGAGGGCATGGCTACTGTACCGTTTTCTCCTACGCAGGCTAACAAACTGTCTATCACAGCATCTGCTCCGCCTTCAATAAAGCCAATTTTGCTCAGGCTGCTGTGTAGCATTACCGCATCGCCTTGCACAATGCCACACGATTTAAAACGGGCAACCAGATCTTTGAAAGACAATGTGTTTCCACAGGCTTTATCCGCTTCAAGCGCCTGTAACCGCTTTTCACTTTTCCGGCGACGGTACCACGCCATAAGAAAACCAGGGATGATATGTTTTATCAGATTGCGCAACAATTAAAACTGAGAGCGTTTTTTAAACTTAAGTGCCACTTCCAGCCACAGGCGGGCTTTATTAATGGTGTAATAGGGTGTAAGTGTACCCCCGAATTCTCTGAAATATTTTTCTACTTCGGGAAGCATACTGCCTTCAAAATCGAAAACGGACAGGCCAAGTGTTTGTGCTTTTAAAATGGATTGATACATGCAAAGCGCACCTGCTCCGTGGTGTTTATTTTGCGCATCGTAACCACCAAGGAGGTAGTAAACCGTATTGCCGTAATAAATACAAAATGTACACGCCGAAGGTTTCGCGTCTTTATAAGCTACAAACGCAAAACTATTGGTAGGTGAGGCAAAATGAAAAAGAATAGCGTCCAGCATTTGCTGTGAGATGGATTTTTGCTTCCGGCTGAACGTTTTTTCTACCAGTGTTTTAACGAGTGTATAGTCACTCGTTTCTTTAACCACAATGTTGTCTTTTTCAGCTTTGCGAATTGATTTTCTGCGCTCGGAGGAGAACTGACTAAACAGGTCGTTTTCTTTAAGGTTAAGTATATAAGTGTAGTTAGGTATAACCTTAAACTGATGCCAGTAAAAGACCTGGGTGTCAGAGAATGCTGGTGGTAAAGCCGTTAATGTTAATGCGGCGTTTTTTGTTTTTAAAAAGTTGGCAATAAGGGTGTAAAGTTCTTTTTCGACTGTGATTTTATTACATAGCGTCAGTGCCGGATTAACGAAAAAAAGCGCGTTGTGAGGCATGTAGGGAGGAACCCTCAGAAACCTTAGTCCGAAGCGTTTTGCGACCAGGAGATTGAAGGCCCCTATTAACGTATTTCCGGTGTTGTAGATGCCAACAACTTCTAACCCGGAATCATAAATGGCCAGCCATTCGGGTTGATTAAATACGGAACCGTGTTCACGGGCCAGTTTAATATAAGGTTCACTGTGACTATCAACGGCCTTTAAAAACACTTATGCTTTTAGTTTTTTATAAATGGTTATCATTTGATCCAAATTCAACTGCCAGTCAAATTTCTGCAGCACTAACTGGCGTCCGTTTTTGCCCAATTCAGCGCATTTTTCAGGAGACTGAATGAGTTCTTCAATGGCTTTGGTAGTAGCATCAACATCATTTACCGGAACTTTTATGCCAACGGAATCATCATAAACAATTTCTTTTAGTCCACCCGTATCACTTACAATTACCGGCACCTCGCAGGCCATGGCTTCTATTACCGATACGCCAAAGCTTTCGTACTGACTAATGTTTACCAGTGCGTTTAATTGATTAAAGTAGTGGTTAACTTCACTAAATGGAATGCGTCCGGTGAAACGTACGACCTCATGTATGCCTAGCGCCTCCGCTTGTTTTTCCAATGTGTTTTTTTCGCTGCCCTCACCAATAATCAGTAAACGGGCATTAGAAAAACGGGAATAAACACTGGCAAAACTTTTAAGGAGTACATCAATATGATAGAGGCTTTCCAGAGGTTTTATGCTGCCAATGACAAATTCAGAAGAGGAATAGGGAGAGTCTGTTTTTTTCTTTTTAAAATGTTGGGTATCTACGCCAAAGGGAATCACTTCAACTGTTTTGCTACTAACAGCTCCAATATGTGTCTTTATGGTTTCGGAAGTAGCACACAGTACATCCGCGTTTTTAAAATTATATTTCAGTATGGATTTGGCTACAAAGTTTTTCTGCGGAAACTTCATAACATCTGTTCCCCAGGCGGAAATAATAAACGGACGGAAACCGCTTAACGCGCCAACCAGCCCGTAACTGGTAGCGTAGTGCGCATGCAGGATATCTGGTTTAAATTGTTTAATAATGCGTTTAAGAACAGTGACGTATTTAATGTAAGCTAATTTCGTAAGATTACTTTCCGCATTTATTTTTTTATCCGGCTCAAAGAAGACGGTAATGTTCGGGTGTTCATACCAGGGATAAGAGGCTTTGTTAAACGAAAACAACCCAATCTGGAAACCTTGTTCCGCTAATCCGAGCGCCCATTTTTCGGTGTGCTCACTGTATGTGTCAGATAATAATAAAATTTTCACTTGCGGGGAAACCATTTATGTTTAAGTAGCCGAAGGTACGAAAAGCCAGTCAGGAAATGAAACCATTTTCGACCGTAGGCTTTACTGATAGCCAGTTGTTCACGAATGAATACGGGTGTAAGGCTCCCGCTTTTCGACAAATTGTAATACCGGAATTGCGCTACCGGAAAATCGCATTGGTAAAAATGAGCGCCGTTTTTAAGGCTGCGTAATACGTATTCATAATCAAAGCAACAGCGCAAGGGTTGCAGCCCTCCTATTTTCCGGGTAAATGCTGTCCGGAAAAACGAACCGGGCTGCGATACACTGGGATTTTTGGAGATTAGTGTTTGGTATTCTACCGGATACGATGGATAGTGTTTTAGTAAACGGCCTTCTTCATCAATATAGTCCATAGCGCCGTAGATGTAATCAACGTCATTACGGTTTTTCAGAATAGCCGCTAGTTTAAAGAACCCTTCTATATCCAATAAGTCGTCAGTATTCAGCCAAGTCCAGTAATCGCCTTTTACTAAACGTAAGCCTTTGTTAATGGCATCGTACTGACCTTTATCGTTTTCGATAAGAATAGTATCAAGAATGCTGCTGTAATTTTGTATAATGCTTTTGGTAGGTTCTTCGGAGTTATTATCAATCAGCAGGTATTCAAAGTACACTCCGCGTTTTTGTCCTTCCTGCTTAAGTACTTTCAGATTTTCGAGCGTGGCGCTTATAAACGCGTGCTGATTGAAAGAAGGAATAATAACAGAAAAAAGCATGGCTTAAAAATACGGAATAGTTAGGTTTAATTCAAAAACAAGAAAAGGCGTAGCGGGCGAAATCTATTTTGCAGGTAATGTGCGTGAAGTCAGAACTGAATGAGGTTTACTGTCCAGACTTGTGGTTTATCATTAAACAGGATTTTGGTGGCGGCCCATACACGTGCAAAGAGTTCTGATTGGCGGTAAGTATCAAGAAAGGCTTCGTTTTCCCATAAGCTGTAAGTGAAGAAAATGCAGGGATTGTTGGTATCCTGAAGCAATTCCACGTGTTTACATCCGTCAAAATTTTGTATATAGTTCCGGTTTTGTGCAAACAGGATTTTAAAGTCTTCAATTTTATCAGGCTGAAAACTCATTTTAACAAGCCGCTTAATCATAAAAATCAATGGTTAGGTTAAAGTCAAAGGTACGGCCTATTTCGCGAGGGTGCATCAGTTTGAACGCGCTGCCGCCATTTAGGGCAATTTCGAGGTAACCAAAGGAGTTAAAGAGTGCCAGTGCGTCGCCGAATTTTACATCGTCGTAAGTATTACTGATTTTGCTGATGCGCGTTCCGGGTAACACAATTGAAAAGGTACGGCCTTTTTGTGCCGCCAGAAATTGTTCGCGGGTAATATTGGTAACAATGTTTCCAAAGTCATCTACATAAATATTTTTGCCTTTCAGATTGTCCGGACTGGCAAAACTTTCGAGCTGGAACGCTTTATAGAAATCGGTGGTTTCAATGGCAATGTCACTCAATGGTTTTTGCGCGGCTAAGTGAGCCGCAATATCCACAAAAATATCTTTCAGAAAAAAACGGTGTTGCCCTGCATCCTGATAGTATAATTGATACACCGGCCCTGAGAAACCGGCATCCAGCAACGTTAACAAACCATTATCGGGGGTAATAATGTATTGATTCTGGTAGAAGGCCAACAGGTAACGGGTGTTATCTACTTCATTTTTTTTATGAATGATGCCTTTGCTGATAATGAATTTTACCCCTACCAGATGAATGGTTTTTTCGGGAAAAAACGGAATAGTGGTCTTTAGAATGTAAGCCGCGTCGGTAATGGCGTTGTCTTTAATGTCGCAACTCAGGTCAATAATTCTGGGGTTACTGATACGGGAATGCAGGCAGGCCTTAACAATAGCCAGGTAAGGGTCGCGGTAGCCCAGATCTGTAGTTAAGGTAACAATGCTCATACTTAAATAATGTTCAAAAGTAAGTAATTATTAAAAAATGAAATTGTGTAAACTTACAATTAGCATTAACAAGTTTATAAACAAGAAGACCAAAGCGAGAAAACGTGACTGAAAAAATTATTGCGCTGGACAGTGTGGATCCGGTAGAGATTTACGGCGTAAACGATGTAAAACTGAATGTTATTAAAAAACACTTCCCTAAATTAAAGCTTATTACACGGGGTTATACGATAAAGGTATTGGGCGAAGCGGCGGAGATTGTGCGTTTTGAGAAAAAGTTGGATTTACTGGTGGATTATTATCATAAAAGTGGGGTATTGACGGATACAGTGATTGAACGTTTGCTGGGGCAAAACGGTGATAATATCATTGAATCGAAAGACGCGGTGGCCAATAACGATATTATTTTGTTTGGGAACAGCGGCCTGATTATAAAAGCCAAAACGGATAACCAGCGCCGGATGGTACAGGGTATTGCCAAAAGCGATATGTTGTTTGCTGTTGGTCCTGCGGGAACGGGGAAAACCTATACCGGGGTGGCACTGGCGGTGCGGGCATTAAAAAACAAGGAAGTAAAGCGTATTATTTTAACACGTCCGGCGGTAGAGGCAGGAGAGAATCTGGGGTTTTTGCCGGGCGATTTAAAGGAAAAACTGGATCCGTATATGCAGCCGTTGTACGACGCACTGAATGATATGGTACCGTTAGATAAGCTAAATCAGTATATTGAAAACCGGGTAATTCAGATTGCGCCATTGGCGTTTATGCGGGGACGTACGCTTGATAACGCGTTTGTGATTCTGGATGAGGCACAGAATACCACCGAAAGTCAGATGAAAATGTTTTTGACGCGAATGGGTGCCAATGCTAAGTTTATTGTAACCGGCGATGCCAGTCAGATTGATTTGCCGAGTAAACAGCCTAGTGGTTTGCTACAGGCCATGCGGCTTTTGAAAAATGTGGAAGGCATTGAAATTATTGAACTGAATAATACGGATGTGATTCGTCACCGTTTGGTAAAAAGCATTATTGAACGCTACGAACAAAACGGGAAGTAGAGCGGCTTGTGATTTTTATTTTTTGCGACCGAAAAATGGATGCTGGCAACTGTTGTATGCGTAATGCATAAGAATGTGTTTTTTTAAGTTTAATATTCCGGCATAATGGATATTTTCGAAAAAATAAGGAAATACGAAAACCTACACATTGTGTTCTGGTTAATGAAGGATACGTGCTGGATGCTGGAATTGAAATGGCTGGGCGCCTTAATGGTGGTGCCAACACTGGCGTTGTGTGTATTAATTATTTATAAGACCAGAGCCTTGCACGAGGCGCTGATTAACTGGGCCATTTTTTTCTGGATTTGTGCCAATAGTTTCTGGATGCTGATGGAGTTTTTCGGGAACCCGCAGTATAAGTATTTTGCAGCTATTCCGTTTAGTCTGGGTTTTGTGTTCGTTATTCTTTTTTATGTGAAGCCTTTGTTTAAGCAAGATGATCAATAATTGGGCGAGCGAGTGTGTTTGATTGAATAGTGACTGCATCATCAATATGTTTTGTAACCGTTTTCGCTATACTCAAATAGTTGTGTGAAAACTTCGTATAGTGAATTCGTAGATCTGTAGATACTTCATTCTGTGTGATCAACGTTTTTTATAGAGGAACCCCGGCCAGGGATGGAAGCGGCAGCCCTGCGTGGTACGTGGCGAGTTTTACGCGAGCGAGGAGGCGACTTAAGGAGCCACCGGAGCCGCAGAAAAACCGCAACGGGCGAGCAGGCTAAAGCGGACAGCCCGACCCCGGCGGGAAGGAAAACCCTTTCCAAAGTTCAAAACTTTGGAAAGGGTGTGGGCGTGATACGGGGAGGCCGCCAGAATATGGCAGAGAAAGTCATAAAAAATCCGGTCTTACCTGCCCGCAAAAATAATTGTACTTTTGCCGGTACTTTGGAGAAGTATCTGATTATACGGTTTAGTTCTATTGGTGATATTGTGTTGATTACACCAGTGATTCGCTGTTTAAAAGCGGCTAAACCCTATGCGGAGATACACGTGGTAACAAAAAAAGCGTTTAGCGATGTGCTGAAGCATAACCCTTACGTAACCTGTTTGCACACATTTGAAACGAATGTGAACGAAGTGGTGCCGGTATTACAAGCCGAAGATTTTACGGGGGTTATTGATTTGCATCATAACATCCGAAGCTGGAAACTAAAGCGGGTATTGGGAAAGCCGGCATACGCGTTTAATAAACTGAATATCCGGAAATGGCTGGCGGTTGTGTTAAAGCGTAAGAATTTGTTGCCTCCGGTTCATATTGTGGACCGGTATCTGGAAACGGTAATGCCATTGGGGGTGATGAATGATGGGAAGGGATTGGATTATTTTATAGGGGAAGCCGATAAAGTGAATGTGCCGGAAACATTAGGTGTAAAAGGCGGGTATTCGGTTTTGGTGGTGGGTGGTTCGTATTATACCAAGCAGATACCGCTTAACAAGTTAAATGAGATTGTGAGAAAGAGCGCGAACCCGGTTATTTTGTTGGGTGGAAAGGCCGACCAGAAGATTGGGGAAGAGTTGGTGGGAATGAACCCCGGTGTAGTAAACGCTTGCGGACAACTTAGTCTTAATCAGAGTGCTTCGGTGATTGAACAAGCGGATAGGGTGATTACGTCAGATACAGGTTTGATGCATATTGCGGCCGCGTATGGTAAAAAAATTGTGTCGCTGTGGGGAAATACGATTCCGGAGTTTGGCATGGGGCCGTATAAGGCGCATCCGGACAGTGTGATACTGGAAATTCAGGGTTTGTCATGCCGTCCGTGTTCAAAGCTGGGCTACCATAAGTGTCCGAAAGGGCATTTTAAGTGTATGCAGGCTATTGCAATAGAAGAGCGGACGGTGAATTTGTGACCGCGCTTAGTAGTAATAAATATCGTTGTCCTGAAGACGTTTGTAAAGCGGTAATACCCAGGCAATACGTACGCCAATAAGAATATCTAACCGCTGCTTGCTTTCTACAGGCGAGCCATCGTAATTAATACCTCTTACGTTTTTAGTGAATCCCTGATAGCATTCGAGTCCGGCATTTACGTTTACTAAACGATTGCTGCTAAGGTAAAAGAAGGTCAATGATTCTTTGATCGCAGGTCCCATGCTTAAACGATCGTATCCTTTTTTAAGATCGCCTTGCACGGCCGCTATTTTTTGTTCGGCATCGTAGAGTTTAATGCGATGCAGCATGACGCCGGCGCCAAGTGTAAACAATACCCCGGAGTTGGGATTTAATTTTTTCAGCGGGAGTAATTTACCGGCGTTGAGTGTACTCATCCAGCCCCGTTCAAATACCCTTAAATCGGCCGGAAAACCTTCGTTATTAGTAACGTTTCCTTTATCGGTTTTTAATTGTGTTAATACATCTTCTCTTACATTGCGGCTAAAAATGTAACTGAAATCGCCTTCGAAAAACCAGTTTTTGGCGGTTTTAAAGCCCAGTGTGCCCCCGGCGGCAAAGTTATTGCCAAAACGGTCGGCCATGTTGCCATACGGTAAATGCCCGCTGAAGTGAATGCCCACATAAGGCGCGGCTATGCAGGTATCGCTGATGCGTTGCGCGTACAGATTGCTACAGAGGCTAATCAGTAAAATAACAAGGCGTTTAAGTGGTTTCACAGGCATACGTAAAGTTAATTAATTTTAAAGTGCATCCGCTTCTTTTTCGGTTTTCAGAAGGGTTATGTCAGTGATTAGCTTTTTTACGGCTGCTTCGTCGGTTCCGTCGTACATACCGCGGATGCGTCCTTTTTTGTCAATCAATAGTAATAGTTCGCTGTGCAGGAATCCTTCGGTGGAGCCATCGTCTTCGAGGGCGTTAACCAGGTAGCTGTTTTTAGCCAGATCGTATATTTCTTTTTTGTTGCCCGTAAGAAAATGCCATTTGTTTTTGATGGCTCCGTAGCGCCCGCTATAGGAAGATAATACTTCTACGGTATCGTGCATGGGGTTAACGGTATGCGAAAGGATAAGCAGATCAGGGTCTTTTTCAAACGCTTGCTGTACTAATTTAAGGTGGGTGCTCATTTGCGGGCAAATGCTCTGACAGGTGGCAAAGAAAAAGTCAGCAACGTAAATTTTATTTTCAACTGTTTTTTCGGTAACACTTTCGTTGAATTGATTGGTAAAACGGAAGGGGCCTATTTTGTGATAAATGGTGTCTGAATTACTCAGGTGTTTTTCGCCATACACGGGAAGCAAAAAGGATGTTCCCCGTTTTTCGGTTTTGCAGGCGTTAAATAGCGATAAGGCAATGAAGCAATTAATGAGCAGTGGTTTTAATTTCATTTTGCTGGGTAGTTTTGTTTTTTTCTTCTTTAATAACAAGGTGTTTGCACTCGTCAATGAACCGTTTTACTTCGGCAACGTAACGCATGTCGTAATACCCGCGGATGTGCCGTTCCTTATCAATGAGCATCAGAAAACTATAATCAATGTAGTAAGGTTTTTCTTTGAAAAAGACGTTGTTAAGACTGTCAAAGCTTTGAGTTTCCCATTGGTAAACGTGGGTATTATTGTAGGGTTTAAGGAAGGATAAATCGTCGGTAACCGGAACATCAATACCGTATTCGGCTACAAAGATAAAGGGCAAATGTTCAATGTTCGATTTTTTGTATTTCAGGTATTCCATTAACCCGTCGAGGCGGTATCCTTCTTTACGGTGTTGCTTACTTACAAACATGAGCCCAAATACAGGGTAGTTTTCCGTATCAATGGTTTCGGATACAAGTGTTGTATCTTTTAAGTGTTTAAAGGCGGGTTGAACCGTATAAAAAATACTGTCTTTGCCGTTAAATGTTTTTGGACCGTGATGCGGTAGTTTTTTAGAGTTGATGGTGCTTAATTCCAGAATGATCCAAAAGGCGGAAGGAAAGGCGACAATAAGCAGCAATAGCCATTTTTTATTTTTCATGTGCAGATAATTTGTTTTTATGTTGCCGTATGGTATAATCATTGTGTGTACTAATTTCTCACTAATGACTTTTTCATAGGCGGGAAATGGCCTGTTTACTAATTTTGAGGAAATGCCATTCAGGGAACAAAAGTACGGGCTATCTCTCAATTAAAAAAATATGACAACTGACTCTTTTGTTAAGCTGTTCCGGATTTAATGAGCGGATGGGTGATACATCGCTAATTAAGGGTTAAATGCTTATTTTAGTGGTTTAATATGCCTGGATTTGCTCTGTTTATGTCGTTTGGTGTGGTAGATGTGATAGACATTTTACTGGTGGCAGTTATTTTATACCTTATTTATAATCTGGTTAAGGGGACATCGGCTATCAGTATTTTTATTGGTTTGGGATTTATTTATTTGAGTTGGATTGTGGTAAAAGCGTTCGATTTAAAACTATTAAGTAGTATTCTCGGGAAATTTGTGAATGTAGGCGTAATTGCTATTATGGTGGTTTTTCAACAGGAAATACGGAAATTTTTGCTTTACATAGGCTCTAAGGAGTTTTTGAAAAACCGTAACTGGAAAGGGTTATTGCGGTTTACCTCTGCGGCAGAAGCAGGATCCAGTCTTGACGCGGAGCAAATTGTTGAGGCGTGTTTTACAATGAGTCAATCGCTAACGGGGGCTTTGATTATTATTACCCGGAAGTCGGATCTTAAATTTTACATCAATTCCGGAGAGCCGATAGACGCGGCATTAACGGCACGTATGCTGGAAAATATTTTTTATAAAAATTCACCGTTACACGATGGGGCGGTTATTGTAAAGGATAATCGTATTGTGGCGGCGCGTTGTGTGTTGCCGGTTACCGAACGTGTTGATTTTCCGGCACATTACGGTATGCGTCACCGGGCGGCAGTAGGTATAACCGAATTGTCGGACGCGTTGGCGGTTACGGTAAGTGAGCAAACGGGACGCGTGAGTTTAACGGTGGGTGGCGAAATAACAACGAATCTTACACGCGAAAAGTTGGGGATTTTACTGGATAAGTACATGAAGGAATTAAGTCAGTAATATTTTCCTGTTTCCCGTCTTTCGGTAGTAAATTAATCATAGGACGCAAGTGGCTCGTTTTACTGCTGCCGAAAGATACTTATTAGTAGTTAATAAAGTTGATATCCATGGTATAGGTTACACCCTGAGCCAGTTGCTGAAAGCTAAGTTTAGAGAATTGTTCTTCCAGCGCTTTACGTTCTGTACTATTGTCTAAGTTGGCCGATACCGCGTTTACTTCGCCTTTATCGTTTACAGTAAATGTAAAGGTTACTTTTTTTACTTCGCCACTTTTAGCAGTTTTAATGATGCCTTTCTTTTGTACATTGCTAACGAGTGAGCGCAGTGCTGAACTGCCACCGTTACCGGCTGTAGCGTTAATGGTTACTAAACTTAAAGCGATTACTGCGATGATGGATTTTAATGTTTTCATGGTTTCTATTTTTTTAAATTTTTAATTTATTTTCTTGTTATAGGGTATGCCAAAGCTGTGCCAAATAATAGTGGTTTTGTAAATAATTGATTTTCAGTTGCTTGTTTGTTTTCTTGCTACATAAAACTGTCCGGAAATGAACACTGGGTGTACGAAGGTGAACAAGTTTTGAAGAGTTTAGCCTGTAAATGCGTCCATAATGAACGAAAAACCAAATTTTACGATGACCCTGCGCCAGGGATGGAAGCGGCAGCCCTGCGCAGAACTTTGCAAGTCAGCGCACAGTGGCGGAGGCGACCTCAGAAGCCCCCGCACGCTGATGCGATGCTGCAAAGGGCCAGCAGGCTAAAGCTGACAGCCCGCCCGGGCGCTATGAACGTAACAGGAGTGTGAGGGAGATGATCGTTTAGGATGCGTGTTTCGTGTCCTGAAAATACTGATAGACCAATGCTGCTTTGCTTTTACCAATGGCATTTTCGAGTTCGGCCAAAGGCGTTTCTTTAATGGTTTTAACGCTTTTAAAGGTGAGTAACAGTTTTTCGGCTGTTTTATCGCTGATGCCTTTTATATCACTGAGTTCGGTTTTAAAGGTTTCGCGGCTGCGTTTGTTGCGATGGTGCGTGATGCCAAAACGATGGGCTTCGTCGCGGATGTGTTGAATGACTTTAAGGGTTTCGCTGCGCTTGTCGAGGTAAAGGGGTAAGGGATCGCCGGGAAAATAAATTTCTTCGAGGCGTTTGGCGATGCCAATGATGGCAACTTTACCCATAAGGTTGAGTTTTTGCAAACTGTTAATGGCAGCGCCCAACTGTCCTTTTCCACCATCTATTACGATTAAATTGGGCATGGGCAGACCTTCTTCAAGTACGCGACTGTAGCGGCGGTAAATGACTTCTTCCATGGTGGCAAAGTCATCGGGGCCTTCAACCGTTTTTACATTGAAATGGCGGTATTCTTTTTTGGCAGGTTTTCCATCAATAAATACCGGCATGGCACTTACGGCATAGTTTCCCTGTATGTTACTGTTATCGAAGCCTTCGATGCGGCGGGGTTCTTCGGTAAGGCGGAGGTCTTTCATCATTTGCTGCATGATGCGATCGGTGTGCCGTTCGGGGTCGGTAAGTGCTATTTGTTTTTCGCGTTCGCGTTTGTAGGCTTCGGCGTTTTTGTAACAGAGGTCGAGTAATTGTTTTTTGTCGCCTATTTTGGGAACAGTGTAATTACAATCGGGTAAAGCGATATCGGGCTCGAAGGGGACAATAATTTCGCGGCTGTTGCTGTGAAAACGCTGACGAAGTTCTAAAATGGCAAAGATGAGCAGGTCACTATCGGTTTCTTCTATTTTTTTACGCAACTCGATGGTGTGGCCTTGTACAATAGCGCCATCTACCATTTTAAAGTAATTCACGTAGGTATTTTTTTCATCGCTGATGAGGTTAAATACGTCCACGTTGGTAATGCTGGGATGAACAATGGTGGATTTGCTCTGGTACGATTCCAGCGCTTCTATTTTTACACGCAGTTCTTCCGCTTTTTCAAATTCGTAGGCTTCGGCACAGGCATTCATTTGTTGTTTCAGGTCCTTTACGGTGCCGTGTATATTGCCTTTTATGATCTGGCGTATTTCGTGAATGTTAGTATCGTATTCCTGCTGGGATTGTTTGTTGACGCAGGGTGCCTTGCATCGGCCAATGTGGAACTCGAGGCAGGGTCTGAATTTTCCTTTGTTTATGTTTTCGGTACTAAGGTCGTAACTGCAGGTGCGAAGGGGATAGGTTTGCCGTAATATTTCGAGCAAGGTAAACATGACTTTAACGTTGGCATAGGGGCCAAAGTATTCGCTGCCGTCTTTAATTTGTTGTCGGGTATGAAACAAACGGGGAAAGCGTTCTTTTTTTATAATGATCCAGGGATAGGTTTTATCGTCCCTTAAGTTGATATTGTATTTGGGATTAAGGTTTTTGATGAGATTATTTTCCAGTAACAACGCATCCAGTTCGGTATTTACTTTAAGGGTTTTAATGTCCGCAATTTTGCGCACCATAATTTGCAGGCGACTACTGTCGTGCTGTTTGGTAAAATAGGAACTGACTCTTTTTTTCAGATTTTTAGCTTTCCCCACGTAAAGCAGTTGCCCGTCTTTGTCAAAATACTGATAAACACCGGGGCTGTCGGGAAGCGTTTTTAGGAGGGTCGTAATGTGTGTGCTAAAGGTTTCAACCACACCTTAAAGGTACGGTTGAAAAACCTTAAAAGCAAAACATTAGCGGTTCGCTCTTTCTTATAAAGGGGGCGATGATGGTAATGCTATTTTGATTATACAGAATTAATGGAACAATTTGTAAATGAGAATAAGCGGATAAAAACGTTTAGCCAGTTTAGGGAGTTTATATTTAGGTTTGAAACTCATGCCTTTATCTTTAAATGCCGTTTCGTTAACAGTCCCGGAGTCGAAAAACTGGTTAATGCATAAGCGGTAGGCCTCGACCTGCTCATTATTAAGGTCGCTATGCGACATGTTTTTAAGAATGAGTTGACGGCCGTTTGGAAGATACGGCATAAGTTCATCGCGTGTAAAATCAGCCGGAGTAGATACATCCAGATCACCGCTAATAATAAGCATGGGGGTTTCGCAACGTTTTGCCTTACGGTATTCTTCAGGAATTAACTGAACCGGAATCGCTTTGGCCCCGCCCCATAGTAACAACGCATTATTGGGGCCCAGTATGGCAGAAGGAAAGGCCCTTAATGTATCACGATAGTTAATGGCAGGATTAAAATCGGCACTTAGTCCTTTGGCGCACATATCGCCAATAATTATTTTGCCGGAAAATACATCTGAGGCGAGTTGCATGAGGTAAAGCCCGCTGTAATCGTTTTTTCGCGCTGCTCTAAAGTACGCGTCAAATGCGCTGAATGCTAGTTCTTTTTGATAGAGTAGCGAGAAGGTAGCCATTTTTATTTTATCGGCATCTAAGGTAAACCCCCTCCATTTTTTTGGCATGTTTTTAAAAGCCAGTTGCATGGCTGATCTGATGCCAAGGCTGTCGCTGGGATGCTGTAATGCGTAAGTTCGGTCATAAATAGAAACTATTTCATCTGTTTTCCAGGGCCACCATATAAAGTACCCGGGAGGATTAGGACCTACCAACACGGCATTTTTTATGATCTGTGGATATTTGTAACTGTATAGCAGCGCTACGCGGGTACCATAACTGCTCGATAGTAAATGAATTTGGGTGTATCCAAGCGCTTTGCGCGCTGTTTCAATATCCTCTATAACGTTTAGTATGTTGTAATGGTGTATGTTGATGTTTTTTTTGTGTAAGCTTTCAATGTATTCCGAAAGTGTTTGTTCAAAATGATCTAAGGATTCGTTGCTCAACACCTGATTGTTTTTGCCCTTCAAGGCGTTGTTTACCTTTTTTGATTTGAGAATAACGTTCCCGTCCGCGCCTCTGTAACCAACGCAAACAAAGTCATGCGTTTCAAGTAACTGTTGGTTTTTGGTGGTAAGTATGTTTGAAGCACCGGGTCCGCCGTTAAGGTAAAATACTGGCTGTGAGTTGGCGGGATGTAAGCCTTTAATAACTTGAACGGGGAGGGTTAAGGTGCGGGAGGATGCATTATCCGGGTCTTCGTGAACAGTTAATTCATATTTAAGAATGGTGTATTTTTGTTTGCCGATGTGCATTGTAGCCGTTTTTACTTTTTTCAACAAGGGGCTGCCGTTTTGTGCTGAGGTACTATACGTAAATAGCAGACTATTTAGCAGGATGTAAATTAATACTGCTGTTTTCAGATTAAATGAGCCACTTGGGCCTGCCAGAATAGGGAAAGGGTAGGTGAGCGAATGTAGTTTCATAAGTTAATAGGGTTAATTGCTTTTTTGATTCTTGACTGTATCAGGCCATTTTTTAGTTAGTCTGTAAAAAATAAAACCAACGATGATCGTGATGCTAATTTTGACAATATGTTCGTAGAGTAAGGGCGTTTTTAGTGTTATACTGGAAATAACGCCTTCTTCGATAGTGTTATAGGCACTGTGGGCTAATGCGGCAGGGATAAAACTTTTACTTTTAATGGTGAGCCATCCGAGAAAAAATGAAAAGGCAGTTAGAAGAATAGTGGATAGAACAAACGCGCCCAATATGGGGTTTTCCGGAAAGTTATATCCGGCTAGTTGAGCAGGTAAATGCCAGAGCGACCATATTACACCGAGTAACAATATCCCTTTGGTGTATCCGAAGCGACTGCATAATTCACCTTGTAAGAAGCCGCGCCAGGCCAACTCTTCCCCACTAATGACAATAACGTTTAGGATTGAGTAGAAGCAGGCTGTTATAAGTACGTTGACGCTAAACAGTAACCAGGATTGATGACCTGAACCTAACAGAAAAGGGCCTCCTTTAACAAGAACACTGCTAATGGAAAACTGAAACCATTCGGATTGGCCTTTACCCGACCACTGTATTACGGCAAGGGTAAGAAAGCCGCTTATAGCCGGAATAAGTATAGCAATAAGCGATGTGCTTATAAAAAAAGTGCTGGGTTTCCAGAGTAGTTTGCTCCTGAAAACAGGGTACTTTATGCTAAAAAGCAGAGTAATAAGCGCGGGAGTAAACATTAGCGCGATAAACCAAAGTCTTATGGATTCGGATTGCACATTTCCTGAGAAGTAAGTGCCTAAAAGTTGCAGACCCCAGCTAACAGTGAAAATGATAAGGCCGTAAGCGGTTAATTGTTTATTACTTACCATAACGCAGGTTTTCTATATAAGGCGGGATGATTGTACATTTTTTTCGTATCTGATAGTTTGCCAAACGCAGAAACATTATCAGAAAGACAGAAGCTCTTTTCCGATAAGGGATAAAGTCTTCTGGTGGGGATTTTAAGAAAAGGAAACACTTTTTACTAGCCATATAAACATAGAATAGAATTGCAAATTTGAAGAGAAAGCCAGTAGTAATCGCTCCAACCTATACGCTGGTACACCAAAAATGGAAGTGTATTGTTTTCATTTTCAATAAGTTGAGTTTAATGGGGTTCGTGAGACCACATAATAGGTTCACGTAAGTGAAAATATCACTCTTCCTGCATTTTTATTTTTTGAGTAGTCAGGTACTCCGAAGGAGACATGCCCGTTACTTTTTTAAAATTCCGGTTAAACGAGGTTTTAGAATTAAAGCCACATTCCATTGAAAGTGACAGTAACGTATATTTACGATTTTCGGGAAGATTCAATAGTCGCTTAAATTCATCAATACGCATGGTATTTATATAATCGTAAAAGTTTTTGTTTTCGATTGTATTAATGGTTTGAGAGACAAGGTTAGAACTGACACCAAGTAAATCAGAGAGATCTGATAATTTTAATTCAGGGTTTTTGTATATTTTTTCGTTGAGCAGCAATTGATGGAGCCTTTCATGGATGGACTGCGCTTCTGTTTGTGAGAGCCCTGATTTTTTGTATTTTATCTTATCGCTGTATTCGTTTTGTAGCCCTGAAGGTGGTTCCAGAAAAGGCTCATTGTCAGATATGCTCGAATTTTCAGTAGGGGGAGCAAAGACAGGACTGGCATCGGGTCGTAACAATGGAGTGTTTGCGGGAAGCGTATCCGGAGGATTATTTTCCGGATTGTCTGACGCGGTGACAAAGATTTGCGTTTGTTTCAGACCATAGTAACCTATAAAAAAAACGAGTGCTACGCCAAGGCCAAAGATAAGCGGATTGAAGCCGATCAGAACAGCTACCCAAATCAACCCGATACAATAGGTGAGGTAAGTTAACCATCTCAGATTTATCAGGTCTGTAGTAGAGAATTGATTTTGTATGTTTATTCTATGGCGCTTTAACAGAATCAATGACCAGATGAAATATACAATGCCCGATGCTTTCACCAAGGTTTCCACAATCCGGATCTGCCAGTTTATTTCGAATGGGATCAGTTGTTTCATGTACTGAAGTTTAAGGTCTGTACTGGATCTATAAAGGGGAATAAGCAGCAGGCAGGCAAGTAATGATGGCAGTAAATGCAAGGGCCAGGTACGTTTCAGTAAACGGGTTTTACCTGTTAGTGAAGCGATATAAAAATACAGGAACGGACCATGAATAAGAGGAAAGGGAGCCGAGACTCCCATTAAATAAGGGTATTGAAGGATGTAATCATTAAATACCAAATAGTAGAAAAACAGGTGCAAGGCAATAAAAAACAGCCATCCTGCCAAAATGGTGTCGGCGTTTGCTCTGTTCTTTTTGGTGAAGAGCAGTATGCCAAGAAAAACAGAGAGACATACACCACCAAAGTAAAACATGATTGCCGCGTAATTACAGAATTAAGGAACTACCTATTTAAACAAGGGGTATTTTTCCATCATGCCATTTACTTTTTTACGAATTTTGGCAAGTTCTTTAGGATTGTCTTTGTTCATAAGGGCAGCATCAATATAATCTATAATGCGTACGCAATCTTTTTCTTTAAGGCCGCGCGTGGTAATGGCAGCGGATCCAATCCGTATTCCGCTTGTTACAAATGGCGATTTGTCGTCGAACGGAACCATATTTTTATTAACGGTAATATCTGCTTCTCCTAAGGCTTTTTCGGCTTCTTTTCCGGTAATTTTTTTATTACGAAGGTCAATCAGCATCAAATGGTTATCAGTACCGCCACTAATAATTTTATAGCCTTTGGCTACAAGTGCTTTTGCCATGGCCTGAGCATTTTTGATGACCTGAACACAATACAGCATGTAATCGTCACTTAAACACTCAAGATACGCAACCGCTTTGGCGGCAATAACATGTTCCAGTGGTCCTCCTTGAGTTCCCGGAAATACAGCGGCATCTAAAATGGCACTCATTTGTTTTACTTCACCTTTCGGTGTTTTTTCGCCGAACGGATTCGGAAAATCTTTACCCATCATGATCATCCCACCGCGTGGGCCACGTAAGGTTTTATGCGTAGTGGTGGTTACAATATGGCAATGTGGTAAAGGGTCGTTGAGAATACCTTTTGCAATTAAGCCACTGGGATGTGAAATATCGGCCAGTAATAAAGCCCCCACACCGTCCGCAATTTTGCGTAAGCGTTCGTAATCCCAATCGCGGGAATACGCACTGGCGCCACAAATGATCAGCTTAGGTTTTTCGGCCTTTGCTTTTTGTTCTACTTTATCATAGTCAATACGTCCGGTTTTTTCTTCCACACCATAAAACGTAGCTCTGTATAATTTACCGCTAAAATTTACCGGAGAACCGTGCGTGAGGTGTCCGCCATGCGAAAGATCAAACCCTAAAATTGTATCTCCCGGTTTCAGACACGCGAGCATAACCGCCGCATTGGCCTGAGCGCCCGAATGTGGTTGAACATTTACCCATTCAGCGCCAAAAAGTTGTTTCGCTCTGTCAATAGCAAGTTGTTCTACTTTATCTACTACTTCGCATCCACCATAGTAACGCTTATTGGGAAGTCCCTCAGCGTATTTATTAGTTAAAACACTGCCCATGGCTTTCATAACCTGATCACTTACATAGTTCTCACTGGCTATTAATTCCAAACCTCTGGTCTGGCGGTGTTGCTCTTCTTTAATAAGTTTAAAAATGGCGGTATCTTTTTGCATAATTTTTTAAGTTTTAGATTGAGGGGTTAAAAGTTTTCCGGTTGCTATAAAGAAAAGGGCAGGTAATGGCGACTGAAGAACGCCCAAAAGCCAGCGGCTGAGGGTGTATTCGTCATCCTGCAGACGATTATTAATAAAATATCCAAAGCCCATACTTAATGCCGCTAAAATTACTAAAAGTAAATAGGTATAACCAACAAATACTTCCACTTTTTTTTGATTCATTATCCAACGTACAGACAGGAGGGAAAGCCCGAAAAACAGACTTATGGAAAGTAAAGTGAAAACGTATTTTAGCCAATACAGGTTTTGATACCCGATGGTTTCAAGCGGAAGAACGAGATTGGCCACCCTCACGTCCTGATCGTGGTAGTACATTTTGTATAACAGGGCGTTGACATTTACAAAGAAAAACTCCCTGAAAAACCCTAATAGAAGGAACAAGAGGATAATACTACTGATTTTTAAAGGACTTGTTTTCACCCTGTTTTTATTTTGTTCCGGTTGGCAAATGTATTTATCCACACCATCCATAAGCCAAAAATAACGGCATAAATCAGAATGGTGAAAGTATAGGTGTGATTGAAGTCGAGCCATTGAGGGGCAGAACGCGCAATAATGGCTAATATTACGACTCTCAAAATATTCAAGAGGTGAATAACAAGAATACCGGCAGGAATAAACCAGAGTTTAGATCGCTGATGTCCGGGGTAACATAAAATAAAAATGGAGAACAAACCAAACAAGGTAATGGCGTTACAGTTCGATCCCACCCAAACACCGCCAGATCCATCAATACCAATGACCTGTAAGTCCACATCCTGTAACATTTTAAAGGTGGTATAGCCCAACCCTTTAAGCACAATGTCGGCGCCATTAATAATACTGCCGATAAAACGCTGATCGTAGTAAGTGTATTTTTTTACTACAAACTGATAGATGAGGTAAAAACACAAATAAAGGAGTGACGAAGAAACAATAAAACGGACAAAGGCATTTTTAGGGATTAAAGCCTTCATGAATAAAACTAGTGAAGCGATTTTTGCTTTTTGCGATCGTAGATTTTTTTAGAAGCATAGATTGCTCCCGCTGCCATTAATGCAACAATTCCCCCGTCCACAGGCACACAAGGAGGCGGCCAGCAGGGAGCTCCGCCGGGAGGAGGAGGTGGAGCGGCATTCATAAATTCAGGTAAAACCAAAACCAGAAAAACCAAACTCAAATAGGCTAACTTTTTCATTTCAAGATATAAAAGTAAATAAAAAAAGGCTTACTGTGACACGGTTTTACTTAAAAAATTATATTTGTGCTATCTTAAGAAGCGAAGTGGCTACAAAGAAGCAGTCTATTATTACGGAGAAAGACATTAGTCTTATTTTAAGGATTATTAAATCGAACTGGTGGGTGCCTTTGGTCATAATTCCTGTATTTTATTTTGTTGGTAGATTTTATGCTTATAAGCAAATAAGTGTTTATCAGGCATTTACTTCTTTGTTGTTAAACCATAATGATACTTATTACCAAAGTAATGTGGTAAACGAGAATTCGTTTTACAATGCCTCGTCTTATGTGGATAATATCAATGAAAAGCGGGTCATAGAATCGTATGATTTAATGGAAAAAACGGTTAAGAGTTTGATGAACCGGTTGAGTGTATCGTATTATATTGTAGGAAAGGTTCGAACAACGGAACAATTTATGGGGAATCCGTTCAGGGTAAAAGTAACCTCCATGCGACCTGACCTATACGAGCAATTGCTGGATTTTCGTATTCTTAATTATAACGAGTATAGTGTTTCCTATCCAGGAGCAGATAATGTAAAAATCGAAAAAAGAGGCGTTTTTGGCAAAGATCTGATAGATCTTGATCTTAATATACGAGTGGATAGAGAACCAAATCTGACCCCTGAAACGCAGAAAGGATTATCGCAGATTATTTATTTGATTCAGATTCACACTGCCGAATATCTCATAAATACGTTTAGAGCAAATTTGCGGACCGAGAACCCTGATTATTCAAACTTTATTAATATTACACTTGATGATGTAATCCCTGAACGCGCGGCTCTTGTTTTAGACACATTAAATGAAGAGTACCTCAAAAGCCGTCTTAAGCAAAAGTTCGATTTGAACAATAAGACCATTGAATACATTGACAAACAGTTGAATGAAATTACTGCATTCTTAAATCGTTATGAAGATAGTTTACAGGGGTATAAATCGCGCAATGCTATTTTTGATTTACCTTGGCAACAAGGTAGCGTTTTAAACAAGATATCTCAGTACGAGTCCCAGTTAACGGAACTAAAACTGCAAGGTGAAGCTCTCAACGATATGGAGAAGTATATTGTTGAAGATAAAGACCCTCAGTTCCTGCCTCCAAATGTTTTTATTTTCGAAAAGGGCGGTTATTTATCTTCAGCAGCCAATGAATTGTATCAAAAGCAGATTCAATTAAATGTAGTATATGGTGTAGCTACCAGTAATAATCCTGTAGTGATTGATCTTAAAAGCAGTATTAAAAAAATTAAACAGGATTTACTGGTCTATATTAATAATACCAGAAACGCTACAAAAAAAATAGAACAAAATATTGAAAATCAAATAAATAGCTACCTGGCGGATGCGCAGGGCTTGCCCGTTAAACAGCGTGAGTTGTTAAATATCCAGCGTCAGGCTACTGTTAACGAAAACCTGTATAATTTCCTTTTGGAGCGGCGCGCAAATACACAAATATCAAAGGCCAGTATTCTGCCGGGGGTTAAAATTGTGGAACGGCCCCGAAATGTAGGAGAGGTACGTCCCGATAAAGCCGCTATCCAGAATTCATTTCTTACAGCAGGCTTATTCGTTACACTGATTGTTATTTTACTAAGGGCTTTCCTTCTGTCAAAAGTTAAAACGCTGGCCCATCTGAAAGAACTTACAGAAATGCCAATAGTGGGCGTTTTGCCTTATTTGAAAACAGCGCGGGAGTCAGGTATTCTTGTTGAGGAACATCCGAATGCTGCTATATCAGAGGCTTTCCGAAGTTTCAGGATTAATTTGCAGTATGCAAATGTGGGACGCGTTGCCAAAACTTTTTTAGTAACTTCTTTTTCTCCAGGAGAAGGAAAAACGTTTACAAGTGTAAACCTTGCTGCCATAATGGCGAAGGCTGGTAAACGAACGCTTATTATAGAGCTGGATTTGCATAAACCCAAAGTACATAAGTTGATGGGGGTTGTTCAGCCTAAGCAAGGGATTTCCACTTACCTCATAGGTCAGAGTAAACTGGAAGACATTTTGGTGTCAACGCAAATTGAAAATCTTTACTGTCTTTACGCAGGACCTATCCCTCCTAACCCTTCAGAGTGTGTGCTATCTGAAAAATTGAAGGAAATGCTGGCTTATTGCAAAGAGCACTATGACTATGTTGTTATTGACACCCCACCAGCGGGTCTGTTATCGGATTCCGTTTACCTGATGCAGCACGTGGACGCTTCAATATTTGTATTAAATGCTAATTCTGCCACAAAACGTGTGATAAATTTTGTGCATACTCTTGTACAGAACAACAATATTCATAATATGGTTTTAACCCTCAACGGTGTTCGTAATCTCAATCGTAGATACTATTACAAAGGATACGGTTATTCGTATGGTTACGGGTATGGTTACGGTTACGGAAAGGGGTATGGCTACCGCAAATAATTCGCTCACTTATCAAGTCTTATTGTTATAACGTTAAAAAATGAGTAATTTTATTACTCAAAATGCTGGAAGCCCTTATTTCATCTAAGACGCGAATTAAAATCCTCCTCAAGTTTTTTTTGAATGAGCATTCTGTTTCCTATCTCAGAGGGTTAGAGGAAGAATTTAATGAGTCAACCAATTCCATTCGTGTGGAATTGAACCGGTTTGAAAAGGCGGGATTCTTACATTCTTTTCTTCAGGGAAATAAAAAGTACTTTAAAGCTAACGTTAAACATCCCTTATTTGGCGAAATAAACAGTATTGTTAAAAAGATGGTGGGGATCGATTACGTGGTGGATTATACACTGCAGAAAATTGGTAATCTGGAGAAAGTGTATTTAACAGGGAAATTAGCCAATGGTCTGGATAGTGAAGAAATTAGTCTTGTTTTGGTAGGAGATATTAACACCGATTATTTGGTAGAATTGATTGCTAAAGCGGAAAAGAAGATTAATAAAAAAATTAAATTCAGGGTTTATTCTAAAGATGGTTTTGATCTCTCTCTTATTAAAGAGGGACGGACACCACCATTATTGATTTGGAATAAGTAACTGATTAAAAGCTGACGGATAAAACCACTTGGTCAATGTGACTGAGGTGGCGAAGCTGTGGAAAGATGGTAGTAAACTGGAAAGCGTTATATGTAAATTCAAGGGCCGAGAAAAAAGTAGTGGCTGCTCTCCGGGAAAAACAAATAGAGGCTTACCTGCCTTTAAAAACAGAACTTCGGCAGTGGAGTGACCGGAAAAAAAGAGTAAGTGTACCGCTTATTAACGGGTATGTTTTTGTTAAAACGCTTCCGCAACAACGCGATGTGGTTTTTACCGTTAATGGAGTGATTCAGTACGTTCGGTACAACGGTTCCGATGCTATTATCAGAGAAGAAGAGATAGACGTGTTAAGAGCAATAGAACTTAAAGGGTACTACGCAGAAGGCCACTTTGGTGTAGATGTAAAAGAAGGAGATGCGGTGGCTATTAAAACAGGACCCTTTAAGGGGCTTGAAGGGAAAGTGGTGATGACTGGCAATGAACACATTTGTTATGTGGCTATCCGTAGCATCGACTATCAGTTACAAATTAGATTACCCAAAGAGGTGCTGGAAAAAACGCAGTGAGATTTATGGAGATTTTAAAAAAGCGGATTTTAATAACAGGTGGAGCTGGGTTTATCGGTAGTAGTATTGTTCATCACCTTGTTCAGTCTGGCCATAATGATATAGTGGTTCTTGATAATCTTGAAACAGGATATCAACGCAATCTTGAAACGGTCTTAAACAAGGTGCGTTTTGTAAAAGGAGATATTACCAATTACGAAGATTGTCTGGAAGCTACAAAGGATCGCGATGTGATTCTGCATCAGGCAGCACTTGGCAGTGTGCCACGGAGTATTGCCAATCCTTTGGCTACACATCACGCAAACCTGACTGGTTTTTTAAATGTGTTAGAGGCGGCAAAGGTTAACGGTGTTAAACGGGTAGTGTACGCGTCTTCATCCTCCGTATATGGAAGTGATGAAACACTGCCTAAAATGGAAGAACGGACGGGAGTTCCCTTATCGCCTTATGCGGTTACAAAATCAGCAAATGAGTTGTACGCTAATGTGTTTACACATTTGTACGGTATGGAATTAATTGGCTTGAGATACTTTAATGTGTTTGGGCCTCGGCAAAATCCGGCTGGACCTTATGCAGCGGTGATACCCATTTTTATTAATAACTGTTTGCGTAACGAAACGTCTGTGATTTATGGAGATGGCACCAATCAACGGGATTTTACCTTTGTACAGAATGTAGTACAGGCGAACCTTTTGGCTGCCATTACAAACAATAAAGACGCGTTTGGGCAAGTGTTTAATGTAGCTTATGGTGCTACGGTTTCGGTGAATCAATTATACCAGTTCATAAAAAATAAGCTCGGTTCCGATCTGGAAGTAAATTACAAATCACCTCGTGTTGGCGAAATTAAAAATAGTTTTGCGGACATTGATAAAGCGGCAAAACTGTTGGGGTATAAGCCGGAAGTGGATTTAGAAGCAGGGCTTGATGTAACCATTAACTGGTATAAAGCGCAATTTGAAATATGATCGTCATTATAGACTACGGTATAGGTAATTTAGCTTCGGTTTTAAACATGTTTAAAAAGATCGGAGTCAGTGATGTGTGTATCTCCGGACAAACAGATGTAATTGAAAAAGCGGATAAATTGCTCTTGCCGGGTGTAGGGGCTTTTGATGCCGGAATGAACCACCTGGAGCTATCCAACCTTATTCCGGTATTGAATAAAAAAGTACTGGAAGAAAAAGTCCCGCTGTTAGGGATTTGTTTGGGGATGCAGCTGTTAACCAAACGAAGCGAAGAGGGAAAGAAGGAAGGATTGGGGTATATTGATGGTGAGACGCTCCGTTTTAATCTCGATCCGGCATTAAAGCTAAAAGTGCCGCACATGGGTTGGAACTACGTTCAGGTAAAACGGCCGAATCCACTGATTGATACAGAACGCAGAAACCGGTTCTATTTTGTGCATTCGTATTATGTAAAATGTTTCGATGAAACACAAAGCCTAGCTACCTGCCATTATGGACAGGATTTTACCTGTATGGTAAATAAAGACAATATTTTCGGTGCCCAGTTTCATCCCGAAAAAAGTCTGAAATTTGGAATGAATATATTGGAAAATTTTTCTAAAATATAATGGCTCTCAAACGCATCATGCCCTGCCTGCTTTACGATGGAGTAGGTTTAGTAAAAACGGTAAAATTTAAAAACCCGTCTTACATTGGCGACCCTATCAATGCCATAAAAATCTATAATGAAAAAGAGGTAGATGAACTCATTTTGATAGACATCAACGCGTCGAAACAAAAGCGCAAACCTAATTTTGATAAAATTGCCGATATGGCCAGCGAAGCCTTTATGCCTTTTGCCTATGGTGGTGGCGTAAAAACATTCGACGATTTTGCAACCCTCTATAAAATCGGGATCGAAAAAGTAGTTGTAAATGCACTCATTCAGGAAAACCCGGAAGTCATAAAAAAAGTAGTAGCTCATTACGGAGCGCAGGCAGTAGTGGCCTGTATTGATTTTAAAAAACCGTTATTCGGTGCCAAAGCACCGTATTCATATATCGGACATAAAATAAAACAGGATCTTTCTGAATACGCCCGTTATCTGGCCAACGATCTGGGTGTAGGGGAGTTGATGCTGTACAGCGTGGATAACGACGGCACCTGGGAGGGGTTTGATAATGAGATTATAAAACGTCTGATTCACGAAGTAGAAGTGCCGGTTATTGCCTGTGGCGGATGTGGTAACATTGATCATCTCAAAACAGTATTGTACGATGTAAATGCCAATGCCGCCGCTATCGGTAGTATGGCAGTTTATAGTAAAAAAGGAATGGGTGTACTGATTAATTTTCCAAGCCGCGAATCGGTTATTAAAGAATAAAATTACGTGTCTTCGACGAATACCAATACCGACTGGGATCTGATTGTTAAACCGCAAGGGGCTTTCTTCAGGCTTAACCTGAAAGAACTCTGGGCCTACCGCGATTTAATTATCCTGATGGTAAAACGGGACTTAACCGCATTGTATAAACAAACCATCCTTGGGCCCGTTTGGATGTTTTTACAGCCACTGTTCACCACATTACTCTATACATTTTTATCCAAACAGGCTCAGTTTAAAACAGACAATTTGCCGCCCTTATTGTTTTACCTCATTGGTCAAACCTACTGGCTGTATTTTGCCGAGTGTTTTACCAAAACCTCCAATACCTTTATTACGAACGCATCTGTATTCGGCAAAGTGTATTTCCCGCGCATGGTTATGCCCGTATCGGTAATTGTGTCTAATTTGATTCGTTTGGGTATTCAAATGCTGATGATGTTGTGTGTTTATGGGTATTACCTTGTTACCACAAACGATCTTCATCCACAGTATGGGTTATTGGTGCTTCAGCCTTTTTTGATTGTGTTGTTAGGACTATTTGCATTGGGCCTCGGCGTTTTGTTTTCAGCCGTCACTACCAAGTACCGCGATTTTTCGTTTCTGCTGGGTTTCGGACTTCAGCTCTTTATGTTCGTAAGCGGCATTGTATTCCCTGCATCCACCTTTAGTGAAAAGACTCGTTTTGTGTTAATGATGAACCCAGTGATGTCGGTAACAGAAGCTATCAAATTTGGATTAACAGGACAAGGGTATTTTTCACCTTTACATCTGGGTGTGGCAGTAGTAGCGGTAGTACTTGTCCTCTTTTTTTCCATTATGGTATTTAACCGTACCGAACGCAACTTTATGGATACAGTGTAATGAGCCGCAAGGTTATTGAAATAACGCAATTAGGAAAGCAATACCGTTTAGGACAGGTAGGAACCTCCACGTTATCCGACGATTTTAAACGCTGGCTGTACCGCGTCAGAGGAAAGGAAGACCCTTTCTTAAAGGTAGGAGAAACCAACGATCGTACGAAAAAAGGAAATTCAGAATACGTATGGGCCTTACGCGATATTAATTTTTCGGTGAATCAGGGTGAAGTGGTGGGCATTATAGGAAAGAATGGCGCAGGAAAATCTACCTTGTTAAAAATACTATCGCGTACCACAACACCAACAACTGGAGAATATAAAATAAAAGGACGGGTAGCCTCCTTACTCGAAGTGGGGACCGGTTTTCACCCCGATCTTTCAGGAAGAGAGAATGTGTTTTTAAATGGCGCTATCATGGGCATGAGTAAAGCGGAAATCCGCCGGCAGTTCGATGCTATCGTGGATTTCAGCGGGGTAGAACGCTATATTGATACACCGGTAAAACGTTATTCTTCGGGAATGTACGTGCGGTTGGCGTTTGCTGTTGCCGCGCATCTGGAACCCGAAATATTAATTGTAGATGAAGTATTGGCCGTAGGGGATCAGGAATTTCAGGATAAGTGTCTCGGTAAAATGAAAAGTGTCAGTGGGGAAGGAAGAACCGTATTGTTTGTAAGCCATAACATGGCGGCTGTAAAAAGTCTTTGCAAGCGTACCATTGTGATGCGTAATGGACAGGTACATTTTGACGGGCGCGTAACAGAAGGTATAGCGAAATACCTCGAAGCACTTAATCCCTCGTTGAATAATGGAACGATTGAACCACATCACCGTACTATTAACGCAGGTGCCGTATTTATACGCCATCTTAAACTAGAGAACGAAGAGTTCAGTAATGGTAACAGCATCTATTTCAATAATCCGATTCATATTTCAATGGATATAGCGTTTGAAAAAGATCTGAACGATGTATTGCTCGATGCCAGAATCGGCAGCAACGATGGCATAGAATTATTCCATAGCATGACACTTTACGGAAGTGATTTATTACAGGTAAAAAAGGGAATGCTGAAAGCCCGTGTTACACTGGAGAATCGCTTACAGCCTGGTAAATATTTTATCAGTCTGGGTGTGCATCTTAGTGATGGTGCCACACAGGAGTACCTGGAAAATGTGCTTGAGATAAATATTCTGAATGTGACCAACACCAGCGAAAAAGGACTAATCTACGATTTTAAACTGGGCTATGCCCGGATGAATGCCAACTGGCAAATAACGAATTAATGATGAGTACAACCTTTATCCCCTTAGCGAAACCTGATATTCAGGAGCAGGATATTGCACTGGTTAATGAGGTGCTACGAAGCGGTATGCTTGTACAAGGCAAATACGTTGGGGAGCTCGAAACAACATTTGTCAGGGAAACGGGAGCGGCTTATGCTTCGGCGGTAAGTAATGGCACAGCGACACTTCATCTGGCGCTGGTAGCATTGGGTATTAAACCAGGCGATGAGGTCATTGTACCTGCTTTTTCTTACATGGCTACCGCCAATGTAGTAGAGTTGGTTGGCGCCAAACCGGTATTTGTAGATATTGATCTGGCCACATTTAATATTGATGTCGCTAAAATAGAATCTGCTATTACGCCGCAAACCAAAGCCATTATCCCTGTTCATGAATTTGGTTTGGCCTGCGACATAGAGGCCATTGTAAATATTGCCAACAAACACAAACTCTATGTAATCGAAGATGCAGCTTGTGCACTTGGTGCTTTCTATAAAGGAAAACATGTAGGATCGTTTGGCGATTTCGGGTCTTTTTCTCTGCATCCACGGAAAGCCATAAGCAGTGGTGAAGGCGGGGTGCTGATTACCAATAATGGACAACTCGACAAAATGGTAAAATTATTGCGGAACCACGGAACCGATATCATAGATGGGAAGATGGATTTTACCGCATTCGGTTTTAATTACCGCATGACGGATTTTCAGGCCGCGCTGGTGTATTCACAAATGCCGCGTTTGCAGGGAGGTATTCGTTATAAACAGGAATTGGCAAGCATTTATTTTAATGAGGTAACTACAAATAACGTAACCTTACCGCATGTGCCGGATTATACTACACACACCTGGCAAACGTTTCACATCCTTGTGGATGAGCGTATTGACCGCGATGCACTTATTGTGAAGTTTCGCGAAAAGAACATTGGTGTTAATTATGGCGCGCAATGTATGCCTTACATGAACTCGTTTCAGAAAAAATATAAACTCCATTGCGAAACACTCTTTCCAAATGCGTTGAAAGCATACAAGCAGGGATTAGCCTTACCCCTCTACGATCTTTTAACCAAAGAGCAAACGCAGTATATAGCAAACATATTAAATCAATTAACAGCATGATACAGAATAAAACCATTTTTATTACCGGCGGTGCGGGTTTTATCGCAAATACCTTAATAAAACATTACGTTAACAACAATAAGATTATTGTGTACGACAATTTTCACCGCGATACCTTAAGTGGCAGTGCGGTGGCCAATCACGCAAATATTACGGTGGTAAAAGGCGATGTGTTGGACTTGCCAGCGATGACAGCCGCTATGAAAGGAGCAGATATTGTTATTCACGCGGCGGGTATTGCCGGGATAGATACCGTTATTAAAGACCCGGTACGAACCATGCGGGTAAATATGATGGGAACGGCCAATGCCCTTCAGGCAGCCATGGAAAACGGAATTAAAGACCGGTTCATTGATTTTTCGACCTCAGAAGTGTTTGGCTCTATGGCCTTCAAATCTTCTGAAAATGATCAAACGGTGGCTGGTAGTGCGGGAGAAGCGCGCTGGACCTATGCCGTTAGTAAACTGGCAGGAGAACATTTAGCGCACGCGTATTATAAGCAATATAAATTACCGGTCGTAACGGTGCGTCCGTTTAACGTGTATGGGCCCGGACAAACCGGCGAAGGCGCTATACAGATCTTCATTAAACGCGCGTTAAAAAATGAAGACATTCATATAGACGGAGACGGTTCGCAGATTCGTGCCTGGTGCTATGTTGACGATTTTGTAGATTGTTTAATTCGCTGTGTGGAAAATCCGAACGCAATTGGTGAAAGTTTTAATATCGGTAACGCCCGCGCGGTAATTACGATATTGGGATTGGCGCAACTCGTATGCCGGGTATTGAAATCCGATTCTAAAATTGTGTTTGATCCGCCTTTATCGGCAGATATCGCTATCCGTATTCCAAGCGTGGATAAAGCAAAAGACATTCTGGACTTTAAAGCTCAGGTGGATCTGGAAGAGGGTGTACTGCGCACCGCGGAATGGATGAAGACCCTGATGAAGTAAAAATGGATCGCAAAAAAATACTGGACGGGAAAACAGCATTACAGGCACAGTTCCAAACCGCAAACGAACTGAATGAGGTATTGGAACAAGGTTTTCTAGAGCACCTGCAGCGTTCTCTGCCAATGGCTGATCATCTAAGCGATCGCTGGCAACGGGCGCAACGTCTGGGTTTTGGAAAAGGCACAAACATCTACGATTCCAGTTATGTAATAGGTGATGTAAAAGTTGGCGAAAACTGCTGGATCGGCATGTTTACCATTCTCGATGGTTCCGGTGGATTAACCATTGGTAATCATTGCACCATTTCGGCGGGCGTTCATATTTATTCGCACGATAATGTAAAAGCAACATTAAGTAATAATCAATTACCGATTGAACGGTTGCCAGTAACCATTGCGGATAATGTTTATATCGGACCACATTCCATCATTGCAAAAAATGTAACACTCGGGCATCACACCGTAGTGGCCGCGCAAAGTTTTGTCAATAAATCTTTTCCTGATTATGCTATTGTAGCTGGTACTCCGGCAAAGCAGATCGGTACTGTAATTATAACTGAAAACGAAATCCGTTTCGACTATTTTAAATGATGCAAACCTGCAAACGCTGTATCTATCATTCTGATATTCCCAAGATAACGTTTAACGCGGAGGGAATCTGTAATTATTGCGAACAATACGATTCCATGAACACGCAATACCCCACGGGCGAAGCGGGCAAAAAAATCATTGAAGCCTATGTGGCGCAAATGAAAGAAGATGGAAAAGGAAAGCCTTACGATGTGGTAATTGGCGTAAGTGGCGGCTGCGATTCGTCGTATATGCTGCACTTGGCTAAAAACGTGTATGGCTTAAGAGTATTGGCGGCGCATTTTGATAATACGTATAACTCTAAAATAGCAGTAGAGAACATTAAAATTATGCTGGATAAACTCGGAATTGATTTATTCACCCATGTGGTAGATAACCGCGAGTTTGAAGGCATACAAAAGTCTCTGTTGAAAGCTTCGGTGCCCGAGTTTGAGGCGGCAACGGATTTGGCATTGGCAACAACGCATTACATGGCTTGTGCCAAATATGGGATTAAACACATCTGGGAAGGGCATTCGTTTCGTACTGAAGGGGTTTCACCTCCGGGATGGTTTTATATGGATGCCAAATACATACAATCTATTCATAAACAATTTGGTAATGGTGTCATTAAATCCACACCTCTGCTTTGGTTAAGTAAGTGGATTAAGTGGATGGTGATTAATAAAATCAAAAAGTTCCGGCCTTTATATTACCTCGACTACAATAAAGAGGCGACAAAAAAGTTTTTGGCAGAGCAGTATGGTTGGCAGTGGTATGGCGGACATCACATGGAAAACCGTACGGCCTACTTTATTAATAACTATTATCTGCCCGTAAAATTTGGTATTGATTTAAGGTGGTGTGAGTATTCTGCACTGGTGCGCAGCGGGCAAATGATGCGCGATGAAGCGCTGCTGAAAATAAAAGAGCCTAAGCCTTTTGAAAAAAATCTGCTGGATGAAATTAAAACACGGCTCGGATTTACAGATGAAGGATGGGAAGCGATTATGGCGGCACCGAATAAGCACTATACCGATTACCCCACCTATAAAAAAACATTTGAACGCTTACGTCCATTTTTTTATTTGTTGCTAAAAAGCGGGTATGTTACCCGTAGTTTTTATGATAAATTTTGTGTGCTGAAAGAAGAACCTAAAAAAGCAGCTGGGTAGATTAGTAGCGTGAAAACGATTTGGATAGAAGGAATAGAAACAGCGGGACTTATACACGATCTCGCTAAAGGATTCAGTGAAAAGGGATACAGGGTGATTACCTTTGCCGATAAAAATCCCTTCTATTCTTATACTTACGATATTGATAAATTTGACTTTATCAATGGATTGAAGAAAAATGGACTTATCCGTTATCCACTATTAACGAAATTAAAAACAGTTTGGATCAATAAGTTTAAACCTGCCGCAAGAACGGATTTTTTCCGTCGTCTTCAATTGGCTATTTTTAAACGGGAAGTTGATTTTTTTATTCCGGTATTTCAATCGCATTTTATTTCAGAGACGGATTTTTCGCAATTAAAAGAAAATGAGAAAACCAGATTAATCGGGTATTTTCTGGGGTCAGAAATACGAGTGTACAAAACATTTTGTAAGCAGTTTGATGTAAGTCCCGAAGCACTGGGACCAGCTTATTTGGACGAATCTGTTGTTCAGAAAGTTAAGAAGTTAAGGGCATTTGAAAAGTATGCGCATTGTATTTTTTCCGTTCCCGATCAGATGTCTCATGCTAAACGACCTTATTTTCATCTGCAATTACCCTTTGATGTAAGCAAGTTTGTATTTAACGTCAATCAGAATAAGGAGCCGGTTATTATTCACTGTCCGAGCAGCACCGATTTTAAGGGAACAAAACACATACTTGAAGTGGTAGAGCAGTTAAAAGCAGAAGGTTTGCTTTTTAGTTTCACTTATCTGCGTCATTTACCGCATCATGAATTGTTAAAGAAATTAAGTGAAGCCGATATTCTGGTGGATGAATTATATGGACATGGCCCGGGTTTATTATCGTTTGAAGCGATGGCCTCCGGTTGTGTGGTATTAACCCGCTACTATCAGGTATCGCCGGCTTCATTCCGGCCGCCGGTTATACCTGTAACCCAACACGATTTAAAAGAAAAATTGCGTCATATTATAACAGATCTGAACTTGCGTCAGGAGCTAACGCAAAAAGGACGCACGTATTTGTTGGAAAACAATAGCCTTTCGCGAGTAACCACAGATATGCTGGCATTAATGGAGACATCTCCAGATGCATTGAAAGCCATGCATCCGGATTATGTGCCGGATTACGAGACTGTAGAACGTAATTATCTGGACAACGAAACCAGATTGGAATTAGAAAAAATTTCGTTTTAAGGACAGCATAGAAACACGTGGAAAAAATTGCCATTATCTGCTTTACTGATTACACAAGAGAACCTCGCGTTTTAAGAACAATTGCTGCATTACAGACACAGTATCATATCTCCGTTTTCTCAAACGGCGAAAGGATAGAGGGGGTAAACGCTTCGACTGATGTATTAGCTATGAATCAGGATGTTCTCGACCGGCCGTTGAGTTTTCCGTTTATTCAAAAATTGCGATCCGCTTTTCATAAATATGTAAAAGGCTATAAGCCGGGAACACAATTGCATTACGAACGTCAATACTGGAGTAAAGAACGCAAATCACTTTTGACATTACTGGAACAGGGAAAATTCAAAGTGCACATCGGGCATGGAATATTCACTTTGCCTTTGCTTGGAAAATTAGCATCAACATCTAAAGTAGTCTTTAATGCTCATGAATATTATCCCGAGGAGTTTCCCGAGAATCAGAGCTGGAGAGCCTACACAAAACCTTATTACGAGTGGATACTAAAAACTTATTTAAACAAAACACATCTTACCTTTTCTGTAACACCATCTATTAGTCAGAGATACATTAATGAATATGGCATTAAAAGTGTTGAAGTGAATAATGCTGGCAGCTTTAGTAATTTAACGCCAACTAATAATACCGGCAAAATTAAATTAATCCATCATGGTGCGGCTTTAAAAGGAAGACGTATAGAAGATATGTGTGAGTTAATGACTTTCCTACCCGACAACTATGAATTAAACTTAATGTTGGTTAAATCAGACGAAAACTATTTTAACGAACTCTATTCAAAATATAGTAAGCATTTACAAATAAACTTTATTGATCCTGTTCCTTTCTCTCAAATACCAAAATTTATTAATCAATTTGATATTGGTTTGTACATCTTTAAACCAAACAATTTTAACGAAGAGTTTTGTTTACCAAATAAATTTTTCGAGTTTATCCAGGCAAGACTTTGCATTGCAGTTACGCCGAATATTGAAATGAAAAAGATTGTTTCAGAATATAATTTGGGTGTTGTATCAAGCGATTATACTATTGAAAGTATGAGTAAGGCGATTCTCTCTCTAGATAGAGCTAAAATTTATGAATTCAAATTAAATGTTAACGTTCAGGCTTATAAATTAAGTTCAGAGCAAAACAGCGAAAAGATTGTTTATCAGATAGAATCTTTATTAGCATAAGCGCGGTATAATATTATGTGCGGCATAGCGGGCATATATCATTTAAACAATACTAAATTAGAGCGTGAAGAACTCCGGCGGTTCACTGATGCTTTGTTTCACAGGGGGCCCGATGGAGCAGGATATGAATTGTACCACAATAGCAGTTTAGGCTTGGGGCACCGGCGTTTGTCCATTCTCGATTTAACAGAGGCCGGAAGGCAACCGTTTTCTTATCTGGATCGGTATCATATTACCTATAACGGGGAGGTATATAATTTTTTGGAAATCCGTTCCGAATTGCAAAGCAAAGGCTATACATTTAAAACGGATACAGATACAGAAGTAGTACTGGCGGCGTATCACGAATACGGAAAAGATTGCCTGTTGAAATTTAATGGTATGTGGGCCTTCGCTATTTGGGATAATCAAACTAAAGAGTTGTTTCTGGCCCGAGATCGCTATGGTGTAAAACCGCTGCATTACATATATCAAACCGGTAAACTTTTTGCATTTGCCTCAGAAACCATTGCATTTAAATACCTGCAAGGTTTCCAACGGCAGTTTAATCAGCACCGCTTAACCATTGCCACGCAATCGCCACACCTTATTGAAGCCAATGGACAAACCATTTTTGAAGGGATAGAGCAAGTGTTGCCGGGGCATGCCCTTACCATTTCACACAATAAAGAACTCAGTATAAAACGATGGTGGAATACTGCTGACCATCTGATGGACGTCCCCATGGACTATTCATCTCAAGTAGAACAATTCAAAACCTTGTTTTTTGACGCGTGTAAATTGCGTATGCGAAGCGATGTGTCCATTGCTTCGGCATTAAGTGGAGGCATAGATTCCAGTTCGGTGTATTGCACGTTGCAGCAGTTTAAAAGCGATACCCAAACCCTGCAGCGTTTGCCCGGCAACTGGCAGAAAGCGTTTGTGGCTACGTTTCCCGGTACGCCGGTAGATGAACGGCACTATGCGGAAACCGTTATTCAGCAAACAAAAGGAGAAGCGGTATTTATTGAGCCGGATTACAGAAATCTGGTAAAGGATGTGATTCACTCCACACAATTATTAGATAGTATTATCAGCGCCCCCATCATTGCGATTACCGATATTTACAAGGCCATGCGGCAAAATGGTATTACGGTGTCGTTAGACGGGCACGGAGCCGATGAGTATGCTTTTGGTTATAACAGTTATGTGTTGCAGCGGTTCTATCAGGCCCTGCACGAAGGTGATGCGGGCAAAGCGATGGAAATGGCAGATACCATTTCGAAACTCTCGCCACATTACAAAGCCGATACACTCATGTCGGAATTTTACGGGGCCAATAATTTTCGTTCCAAATTTAAAAAGGGAATTAAGTCCATGTTGGGAAAACCGTCAGGTGAACAGGCAACATCAGAGCGGTCGCATCCCTGGTTTACGGTGCCGGTTACAGACTCAATTCATCCGGTGTTCTCCAATCCATTCAAAGGCATTACAAAATCGTTGTTTGATGATTTTCATTATAACAGTTTACCAATTAATTTACGGGATTTCGACAGAGCAGCCATGCAGCATAGTATCGAGATCCGTATGCCATTTATGGATTACCGGCTGGTAAGTTTTATGTTTTCTGTACCGGAAGAAAGTAAACTGGGTGCAGGCTATACAAAACGCATTATCAGAGATGCCATGAAAGGAATTTTGCCCGAAGCCATCCGTACACGCACTTTAAAAATAGGTATTGCACCGCCTTTGGTAAACTGGATGCAGGGACCTTTAAAAGAATATACATTAGATCAGATTCATTCTCAGGCCTTTCTTAAACTGGATTTTGTCCGGCATAAGGAAGTAAAACAGCAAATAGAGGCACATTATAAAGAAAACCGTTTCGATGCTAATGACGCGTTTTTAACCTGGGGAATAGTAAACGCTTTATTAATTAATGAGTAAGACAGAAAGAACCTATCAGCTTTGTACCCGTTGTGTAATGGATACCACGGCACCAGAAATTACATTTGACGTGGATGGGATTTGTAATTTCTGCAAAGATTTTGATGAACTGGCAAAAAAAACCATCTGGCGTCCGCTCGATGTCCGTTTAAAAGAACTGGAGTCCGGCATACAGAAAATCAAGCAACTCGGCAAGAACAGTAAGTACGATTGTTTGGTAGGATTAAGCGGAGGTGTAGATAGTTCGTATATCTGTTACTGGGCCAAACAGGCGGGCTTACGCCCACTGGTGGTTCATTTCGATAATGGCTGGAACAGCGAACTGGCTGTACAGAACATTAACAATATTATCGCTAAAACCGGGTTTGATCTTTATACCTACGTTATTAACTGGGAAGAATTTAAAGATTTACAGTTGGCGTATATCAAGGCGTCCGTACTCGATATTGAAGTGCCTACCGATCAGTTGATTTATGCTACCCTGCACCGCATTGCCCGGAAATATAAAATTAAAAGCATCATTAATGGCAATAACATTTCGTCCGAAGGCATTTTGCCCCGTTCGTGGTATTATGACGATAAACTGGATATTGTTAACCTGACAAACATCCACAAGCAGTTTGGAACAACAAAGCTCAATAACTTTCCTAAGCTCGGCTTAACGCGTCAGTTAATTAACGCTAAGCTGCATGCCATGTATTCGATATCGCCGCTTAATTTACTCGATTACGATAAGAATAAAGCAAAAGAGGTATTAATAAAAGAATTCGGATGGCGTGACTATGGCGGTAAACATTATGAGTCCATTTTTACACGGTTCTATCAGGGATACATCTTGCCACGTAAATTTCATGTAGATAAACGCCGAGCGCATCTGGCATCTTTAGTAGCATCGCATAGTATTAGCAGGGCGGAAGCATTGACTGAGTTGGAAAAACCTACGTACGATGCGCAGTTGCAAAAGGAAGATTATACCTATGCGATTAAAAAATTTGGAATCAGTGCAGAGGAGTTTGAATCCTACATGCAAAAGGCACCAGTACCGCATGCGCATTATGGTACCCAGTGGGATAAAAAGGAATTCAGAAAGTACTATATTTTTAAACGGGTTGTGGGGCCCATGCTGACACTTATCTCCAAATTGAAAGGCAATTGACAAACATTGCATTCATATTTACAGGTATTGGCAACCTTTCGGGTGGAGGAGGAGCAGAACGGTTTTTTTCCGATTTCTATGATCAGTACCAGCAAGTGAACTCTGATTACAAATTGTTTTTTATAACCGACTCCGAATCCTTGTATCATTTATCGGAAGCCGGACAGTTAAAGAACAGAACGAATGTACTAACGTTCCGAACCTTCAATAACCGGTTTAAGCATTGGCTGGAGGCATGGCAATTGCGCGCCATCATCCGGTCCAAGAAAATAAGGCTCATTCAGATCCCACTTTATAATAAGTATCAGTATCCTTTACTGAAAGCCATTGATAATATGGGACGTAACCGTCCTAAATTAGTTTATACTGTTACGGATGCGTTTATTCCGCATTTCTATTTCGATGATCAGAACCGGGGCTATAATTTTAAAGCCTATCTGGATGGTCTTTTCAGTTCTATTAAAATAGATAGAATTGTTAGTTGGTACGAATTGTTTAAATCATTTGCAACAGAGCATAAAATTGTAAAAAGTAATCCTCCGATAGATTGTATTCAATCGCGTTATACAGGAAAGGTATTTAATACAACAGTACCAAAAAAAAATCACATCGTACTAGTGTCCCGTTTAACCATTGCCAAACAACCCATGTTGTTTGTAGAAGCTGTTCAACTTTTGAAAAGCCAAGGGGCTGATATTAGTAACTGGAAATTTTTTATCTACGGAAAAGGAAATCAGGAAGAAGAGATTCGTGCTTACATTGAAGCACATCAACTTCAGGATCTGATGGCGCTTTCACATACGCCTAATGTGACAAACGTATTAGAACAATCGAAATGCTTTGTATCCACACAGGCTTATGAAAATTTTCCTTCGTTGGCAATGAATGAAGCCATGGCAGCAGGAAATGCGATTATTGCCCGAAACGTTGGGCAAACCCATCTATTTGTGAAAAATGGGCTGAACGGGATATTGACAAAAACAGAAGATGCCGCAGGGTTTGCGGAAGCCATCCTTTCGTACATTCAGCATCCTGAACACCATGAATCCATGCAGCGCGAAAGCATACGCCTGACAAAAGAGATACATACATTTGAAAATTTTAAAACCCAAATTGAGGATTTTTGGACGAAAACCTTAAACCGGGCCTCTTAATGCCAACAATACACGTGTTACCGGAAATTCTATCATTTAATCATTTAAAGAAAAATCTTAAAAAAGATACCACGGGTTTCAAGACCGTTAAAGTAGCTTTGCTCGGCGATTCTGCCACGCAGTTTCTAAAACAAGCCATTAAAGGCTACGCGGTAGAACTTGGATTTGATTTCGATATTTACGAAGCGGACTATAATCAGATTGACGCACAAATTTTAGATACTTCTTCTGAATTATATGCGTTTAAACCTGAGTTTGTTATTGTGTTTCAAAGTGTACAAAAACTACGGAAGCAGTACGCAAAAACGAATCCCGCTACCTTTGCGGAGCAACACCTCGAAAAGGTAAAGCAATACACAGGTTTAATCACTGCTCAACCGGGCACCACGGTTTTATATTTTAACTTCCCCGAATTTAACGATGGCTTATTCGGGTCTTACGCCGCTAAATTAAAGCATACGTTTTTACATCAGTTACGCGCTATCAATGATGGCTTACTGAATATGGCTGCAGAACAAACGGCATTTACACTGGTTGATTTTTCGCTACTGCATAGCCGTTATGGTAGTCAGCACTTGTTTGATGCCAAAATGTATTATACGGCAGATATGGTACTGAGTATGGATGCCCTGCCATTGGTTGCCAAATTAATTGGCGACGCGATTGCCGCGGTGAAAGGCCGTTTTAAAAAATGCCTCATCATAGATCTGGACAATACCATGTGGGGCGGTATCATTGGCGATGATGGTATCGAAAACATTCAAATCGGTGATCTGGGAATAGGTAAAGCGTTTACAGAACTGCAACTGTGGTACAAACAATTGCAACAACGTGGTATTATTCTGGCGGTTTGCAGTAAAAATAATGAGGCTACAGCAAAAGAACCATTCGAAAAGCATCCGGACATGATATTGAAACTGGAAGATATTGCCGTGTTTGTTGCCAACTGGAACAACAAGGCCGATAACATCCGTTCCATTCAAAGCATTCTGAACATTGGTTTCGATAGTATGGTGTTTCTCGACGATAATCCAGCGGAGCGCAGTATTGTACGGATGAATTTACCGGAAGTTACGGTACCGGAATTGCCCGAAGACCCTTCTTTATATTTAGAGTATTTACTCACCCTGAATTTATTTGAAACGGCCTCTTATTCTGAAACCGATGCGGATCGCACCCGTCAGTACCAGCAGGAAGCAGGTCGCGTACAGGCACAACAGAACTTTACTAATGAAGATGACTTTTTAAAAAGTCTGGACATGTATTCGGAAGTATCGGCTTTTAATACGTTTAATACCCCCAGAGTGGCGCAGCTTTCGCAACGGTCTAATCAGTTTAATTTGCGGACAGTGCGTTATACCGAAGCGGATATTGCGCGCATCGCCGGGTCGGAGGAGTACATACCCTTTGCGTTTACTTTAACCGACCGCTTTGGCGATAACGGACTCATAGCGGTAGTGATTCTTAAGAAAGATCAAAGAAAACTGTTTATAGAAACCTGGCTAATGAGTTGCCGGGTACTGAAACGGGGTATGGAACAGTTTGTACTGAATACCATTATGGAAACGGCACGACAACAGGGCTTTGAAACCGTAAGCGGCGAATACCTTGCTACGCCTAAAAACTCAATGGTAAAAGATCATTACGAAAATTTAGGATTTAAAGCCATCAACGGCTTATGGGAAATGGATGTAAAAAACTATTTGCCAGGAACATGTTATATTGAACGCAGGAATGTTTAACCAGGGAGATAGTTACACACAACAATTTACCGTTACGGAAGCCGTATATAACGGATTTTTGAACGCTTTTGGAGACCGGAACCCTTTGCATACCGATGAAGCGTATGCCATGCAAAAGGGATTTCAGGGACGGGTGATGCACGGAAATATTCTGAATGGGTTTTTATCTTACTTTATTGGGGAATGCTTGCCAACAAAAGATGTGATCATTCATTCACAAAGTATTCAGTTTAATAAACCTGTTTTTTTAAACGACACCTTGTTACTCGAAGCGCAGGTAGCTGAGGTGATTGAATCGGTAAAAGTGGTGAGCTTTAAATACACGTTTAAAAACGCGGAAGGCAAACGCGTAGCCAAAGGTGAAATACAAATTGGATTAACAGCATGAATACTTTAGTTACAGGAGGCGCGTCGGGATTAGGATTAGCCATCACCCGCCGGTTGGCGAAGGAGCAAACGGGAACGGTTTATTTTACCTGGCACCGTTCTTCGGAAATGGCGTTGGCACTTGAAAAGGAATTTCCAAATGTAAAAGGGGTGGTATGCGATTTTACCAATAATGAATCGGTAACCCAACTACTTGCCGCCATGAATCAAATGGAACTTCACGTAATCGTTAATAATGCCTTTTCCGGTATGGAAATGAACTATTTTCACAAAACGGACGCGTCGTATTTTGAGCAAAATTTTAGCCGAAACGTCATGCCGGTTATACGCATCACGCAGCAGGCTATTCAATTGTTCCGGAAACAAAAAAACGGCAAGATTATTACGATACTGTCGTCGTATTTAATTAATAAGCCACCTATCGGATTAAGTGAATATGTGGCTTCAAAAAATTACCTGTTATCGTTAAGCAAATCCTGGGCAGTGGAAAACGCACGGTTCAATATTACCTCTAACTGTATTTCTCCGTCCACCATGCAAACGGCGTTAACAGCGTCAACCGATGAGCGGGTGATGGAAGAAATGATTAACGCGCATCCTTTAAAACGTTTGATAACGCCAGAGGAAGTGGCCGATACGGTGGCGTATCTAACACAGGTATCCGCGCACCTGAATGGAGAAAACATTGTGCTGAATGCCGCTTCTGATATTGATTAACCGAATACTTTAACCATGACAAAAGAATTAATTTTACAACAGATCACCGCTATTTTCAGAGACGTATTAGATAATGAGGACGTACAGGTAACCTATACTACCACCTCGGGCGATATTGAGGAGTGGGATTCTCTGACGCATATTCAGTTAATTGTAGCAATCGAAAAACAGTTCAAATTAAAATTCAGCTCTACCGAAATATCGAACTGGAAGGATGTGGGGGAAATGATAGGGAGTATTCAGAATAAGCTAAATGCAACATCCGATGCGGCCAAACCAGTAGAAGAGGTAACAGAGGTAGTGGTAAAACCCGCTATGCAGGATCAGGCGAATTTGCCGAGTTACCTGCGTAATTACATCAACGATTTTCCAAACATCAAACACGGAAAAAATTGTTTTATCTCTGAAGGGGCTACGCTTAAAAACCTTGAAATGGGCGATCAGGTATGGATCAATAAACACGCAACGGTTTACAGCAGCCACGAAAAAATGATCATTGGCTCTAATTGTTACATTGGTCCTTATGTTTGGATGGAGGGACACGCTGGTCTGGAATTAGGAAATTCGGTACACATTGCTGGTCCCGGAACCAGTATTTACACCCACTCAGGAATGAAAATGGCGCTTAATGGAGAACACCTCGGTAATCCGGGGTATAAGCCGAATATTAAGTCGCTCGATTTCCGGGCACCCATCCGCATCGGGAATAATGTATGGATAGGTCCGAATTGTTCTGTGTCGCCGGGAGTTGTTATTCAGGATTATGTAGTGGTAATGCCCAATACCTATGTGAAATCCGGAATTATTGAATCCTATTCACTGGTGCACGGTGACGGCATTGTGGAGAAAAACTCTGAGTTTGTTAAGTCATTTTTATTGGAACAGACAAAGCACTAAACAAGCGTGATCTTTAATTCGCTGTCATTTGTATTTTTCTTTATTGTGGTAACGGGTCTTTATTACCTGTTGCCGCATCGCTTCCGTTGGTTCATGTTACTGGCGGCAAGTTGTTTCTTTTACATGTTCTTTAAGCCGGTGTATATTTTAATTCTGGCAGGAACCATTGTAATTGATTATTACGCGGGGTTGCAATTAGAAAAAATTCAGGATAAAAAACGGAAAAAGTGGTTCTTAATAATAAGCCTCATTGCTAACATTGGGGTACTGGTGGTATTTAAATATTATAATTTTATTAATGAGAACATTACTACTCTGTTAATGCAAATGGGCATGGGTAACCCCATTCCTTACCTCAAAATTTTGCTGCCGATTGGTTTATCCTTCCATACATTCCAGGCCATGAGTTATACCATTGAGGTATATCGTGGTAATCAAAAAGCAGAGCGTCATTTTGGTATTTATGCGTTATACGTGATGTTTTACCCGCAATTGGTGGCCGGGCCCATTGAGCGACCACAAAATGTGCTGCACCAGTTTTATGAGAAGCATCCTTTACTCTACGAAAATATATCGGCGGGATTAAAACTGATGCTGTGGGGTTTCTTTAAAAAGGTAGTTATTGCTGATCGTTTGGCTATTGGTGTAAATGAAGTGTACGAGCATTTGGATCAATATACGGGCATTCCTTTGATTTTGGCAACGGCCATGTTTTCTATTCAAATTTACTGCGATTTCTCCGGTTATTCCGATATTGCTTTGGGTTCTGCGCGGGTAATGGGATTCCGGCTAATGGAAAATTTTAACCGCCCGTATGCGGCTACTACCATTTCCGAATTCTGGAGTCGCTGGCACATTTCCTTATCCACCTGGTTCCGCGATTACCTTTACATTCCGCTTGGCGGTAACCGTGTAAAAGTACCGCGCTGGTATTTTAATTTATTTTTTGTGTTTCTGGTAAGTGGTATCTGGCATGGGGCAAACTGGACGTTTATTTTATGGGGCGCCTTGCACGGGGCTTACCTTATTTTTGCATTAGTGACTAAACCCATTGCGGAAAAAATACGTAAAATATTTGACAAGGGATTTACAGCAGTAATGTACCGCCTGCTGAATGTCGGAATGGTGTTTGGTCTCACCACATTTGCCTGGTTATTTTTCAGGGCGCAAAGTTTTAAGGATGCGGTGTATGTTATTAAACACGCGTTTAAGTTTCAGGGATTGAATGTACAGCGTGATATATACCTTAATAACGGACAGGATTTTTTTGTCGTAGCCTTATTCGCTATTTTATTTATGGAGGTGGTACAATACGTAAATGCGAATTATAACAACGTTTTGTTTCAGGGTAAGAGTAAATTGCTCCGATGGGCATTTTGTTTTGTATTGCTTTTGCTGATTTGCACACTAGGAGTATTTCATAGTGACACCGAATTTATTTATTTCCAGTTTTAATGAAACGCCTGCTGATTAACGCACTCATTTTCTTTAGCATCAGTTTTGTACTGCTATGGCTGCTGGATGGGTATTATACCCGGTATTACAATACGCGCTTAAACGTTTGTCAGAAACCCGACTGGATTTTTAGTCACACTAATCAGTCCTATGATCTGGCTTTTATGGGAAACTCTCGGGTGTATAACATGTTGGATGCGCCTCAGCTGGAAAAGAAGCTGAGCAAAACGGTTATTAATATTGGTATTACCGGAAGTAATTTATCGGAACAGTTTTTAGTACTCGACCAGTTTTACAAAAAGGGAAATAAAGCGGCTTATCTCGTGTTGCAGCTGGATATGATTAGTTTTGATTATACAAAGCTGCCATTTAAACTCCATTTACCCACGTACATGAATTTGTTTCACGATACTCAGGTACAGGAAGTCTATAAGGACAACGTGCCCTTGCATAAATTTCTGATATGGAAATACATTCCGTTTGCCCGTTACATGGAGTTTAGTAACCGTTATGTACTTTATAAAACAGTAAAGGGTGGATTCGAATGTCAGCAGGATCTGGGATACGATTCGTTACGAGGTGGACGTTACGAAAACATGCCGTACCGCGATAACAATCACACCTGCCGGTATTGGACCGTAAATTCAACGGACTGGAAGTACTTTAAAAATATCTTGGCTTTGGCTAAGGCAAACAACACCCGGTTAATTTTTTATTCAGCGCCTTTCTATAGTGCTACGCGCCGTTTCCAACTGAATACAAAAGCGATTTACGAACTCATACAGCAGCAGGCAGATAGTTTGAAAATTCCCTACATTACATTTGATGTGCCAACCTATACAATGGCAAACGATACCCTTAATTTTTACGATAATAATCACTTTAACGAAAAAGGATCCAGGATTTTTGCAGCCGATCTGGCAGATAGTTTAAAAAAGAGCATTCATGAATAGTTTATCATTTACCAATAAGCGTATTTTAATTCTGGCACCGCATACTGATGACGGAGAGCTGGGATGCGGAGGAACAATCAGTAAACTCACCCAGGCAGGAAACGAAGTGTATTACGCGGCGTTTTCGGCTTGCCAGCAATCGGTTATTAAGGAATTTCCTTCTGATATTTTAATCACGGAAGTGAAAGAGGCCACCGCGGTATTGGGCATAAAACCGGAAAATTTATTTCTGTATGATTTTGAAGTGCGCACGTTTAATTACCGTCGTCAGGAAATCCTCGATAAAATGATCCGCCTGAAAGCTGATCTGAAACCACAGATCGTATTTATGCCGTCTATTAACGACATACATCAAGACCATTTTACGATAACTAACGAAGCCATGCGGGCGTTTAAATTTTCTACCGTATTAAATTACGAGTTGCCCTGGAATAATTTTTCATTCAACTCTACCTGTTTTATTGAACTGGAAGAAGAACATGTAAAACGTAAAGTAGAAGCAATGGCCTGTTACAAATCACAGGCGCATCGTAATTACTGCAATGCCGATTTCATTACTTCTCTGGCCAGAGTCAGGGGTACGCAAATTGAGAAGAAGTACGCAGAAACGTTCGAAGTCACCCGTTTAATCTTGTAATTTATGATCGTTGCCATACATCAGCCCAATTATATTCCCTGGTTAGGCTATTTTTATAAAATAAAAAAATCAGATCTGTTTGTAATCTTGGATAATGTACAGTTTCCAAAAGAGAGCCCGGCAGCCCGTAATTTTATTAAGGGAAAGAATGGGGATAAGGTGATGCTAAGTGTGGCTGTAAAAAAATCAAATGGTGCTTTTCAGAATTACAATGAACTGGCCCTGGATTATGATGGCAAATGGAATACTAAGCACCTTAACCAGATTAAGGATGCCTACATTAAAGCCCCGTTTTTTAAGCGCTACTTCCCTGAAATAGAGCAGTTACTTAAAACACGCTATGCTTCACTGGCCGAATTGAACATAGCATTCATCAAATGGGCTGTTGAGCAACTCAAAATTGAGACCCCCTTACACATTGCTTCTTCCTTTGATGATGGTACTCTTGGCGCAAAGAATGATCGTAACTTAAATATATGTTTACATTTTAATGCAACAGAATACCTTTCGGGAGGTGGAGCCAGAAAGTATAACGATGAAGTTTTGTATGAAGAGCATAAGGTTAAACTGATGTATTCAGATTTTGCCTCAAAAGAATACCCGCAGTTACACGGCACTTTTATTCCTAATCTTTCGGTTTTAGATGTGTTGTTTAATGTTGGACCCGAAACGAGTCATTTAGTATAATAAATTTAGAATCCCGAACATGAGTAAAATTTTAGTAACAGGCGGTGCCGGATTTATAGGTTCGCATTTGGTGAAACATCTGGTGAATGCAGGAAACGAAGTGGTGGTATTGGATAACCTGCTTCGTGGAAACAAGATCGAGAGAGAGGTTTTTGAGAAAATTCAATTTGTTAAAGAGGACGTGCGGAATTTTGAGATTGTAAAAAAATTATCTCAACAATGCGATTATATTTATCATTTTGCGGCAGTACTGGGTGTAGATGTAGTGGCCGATAACCCTGTAGAAACCATGGATACCGAGGTAATTGGCATGAAGAATGTGGTAGATGCCGCGTTGTTGAATAATGTCGGAAAAGTCATTTACGCCTCAACCAGTGGTATTTACGGACATTCCGCCATTGAAAAATCGGTAACGGAAAACATACAGGTAGATCCCCGTACCAGTTATGCCATGGCGAAACGCTATAATGAAATTTATTTAAAGGCCGCTTACGAAGAAAAGGGATTAAATTCTATTTCGGTACGATTTTTCAATGTTTATGGAACCGCGCAGGATAACCGTATGGTAATTCCACGGTTTTTTGAACAGTGCCTGGCGGGCGAACCTATTACCGTTTTTGGAAATGGTCGCCAAACCCGCGATTTCACATATATTGACGATACCATAAAAGCCTGTTTGCTGTTAGCGGATAAAGTAAAAGGGTGCGAAATTTTTAACGTGGCAAACGAAAATGAGTTTTCGATTTATGAGTTGGCAAAGCTGATGAAGGAGATTACCCATTCGTCTTCAGAGATTGTATTGGTAGATGCGCCCAAAAAGCGCTACGATTATGAAGTAGAGCGCCGTTTTGGCAGTTCACAAAAATTATTTGAAGCGGTTGGCTTTAAGCCATCCACTCATCTTAAAGAGGGCTTAGGTCATATTTTAAACACCACTTACGCGAACCGTTCCTGAAAAAGAACCTTATTATATTAACCAATCAGTTTCCGGGAGGGAAGGCTAAGTCAGAGAACTGGCTGTACACGGAACTGGGTATCACAGTGGCTATGTACGCGGATATTGCCATTGTGCCCTTGCAGTACGAACAACCTGATGTGGTGTTGCCTCCCAATGTTGCCGTGTTGAATATAGAAGAACAAACGGATGTAAAATTTGGCTTCTCCGATTTTTGGAATTGTTTTCGGATAGTATGTTCCGATTTTGTAAATTATCCTTCTAAAACAGATTTCATAAAAACCTTTCGTTATAATCTTACTCTGGTGAAAAATTTGCATGCACGGGCAGCCAAAATCAGTCGCTACAGCAATTGGTTTAAAAATGAGCCTATTGTGTATGCTTACTGGGCAGACGATCTGGCAACTACGGCCTGCATCATTCATCAGAAATACCACAAAGTAAAAGTAGTAACGCGCGGACATGGCTTTGAAGTATTTGAAGAACAAACGCGTTATGGGGTTATACCCTTCCGCAGTTTCCAGTACCGTTACCTGTCAAAGTTATATACCGATTCCAAACGGGGATTATTACATTTGAACGCAAATCCTAAATACCAGTCTTACAAGGGAAAGAACGATTGCGCGTATGTTGGTACACCCGATAAGGGAATGAGCCCGTTTTCAGAGCAAGCTGTTTTTTCGATTGTCACCTGTTCGTTTGTACGCAGCATAAAACGGTTACATTTACTGCCTGAAATACTGAAACACATCAGAGCAAATCTGGTATGGCATGTATTAGGAGATGGAGAGGATTTGCCGAAACTGAAGGAGTTATCTAGTACTTTGCCATCTAATATAAACGTCATCTTTCATGGTGCCTTGTCGAACGAAGCAATTCTGGATTTTTACGCGCAGCATTCTTTAAATTTGTTTGTGAGTTTAAGCAGTTCAGAAGGGTTGCCGGTTTCAATGATGGAAGTGCTTAGTTTTGGTATTCCCATTATGAGTACCGATGTGGGCGGATGCAATGAAATTTGTAACGAGCAAACCGGATTTCTAATTGAAAAGGACTTTAACCCGGCAGAAGTCGCGAAAAAAATAGAAACATTTAAAAACAGTCATAAAAATACGACGGATTTCCATAAGCAATGCCGGCGTTTCTGGCAGGAACAATTTAGCGCGGAAACAAATTATAAACGGTTTGCGGAAACCATCACCAAACTTTAATTAAAATGAATGTAGCAATTATCGGATATGGTTACTGGGGACCTAACCTGGTACGTAATTTTGCAGGGGTTGAAAACTGCAAGGTAAAATATGTGATCGATTTTCGGGAGGAACGATTGGCGTTGGTGAAACGCACATACCCCGGAATACTTACCAGTTCAGATGCGGAGGCTGTAATAGCTGATCCGGAGGTGGACGCGTTGATTATTGCAACGCCGGTGTTTGCCCATTATTCATTAGCAAAAAAGGCTCTTGAGCAAGGTAAGCACGTTCTTATTGAGAAGCCAATGACGGCAACTGTAAAGGAAGCTGAGGAACTGGTTCGTATAGCAACAACAAAAAAGTTGCTGTTAATGGTAGATCATACGTTTTTATATACCGGTGCTATCAAGAAGATGAAGGAACTGATAGATACGAATACCCTGGGTGCCATCCAGTATTTCGATTCTACCCGTATTAACCTTGGCTTATTTCAGCCGGATGTAAATGTATTATGGGATTTGGCACCGCATGATATATCCATGTTGTTGTACCTGATTAACGAAAAGCCATTCAGTGTAAATGCCACAGGGGTGTCGCATACCAACAATGGAATTGAAAATATTGCTTATCTGACAGTGAACTATAAAAGTAATTTTATCGCCCACTTTAGTTGTTCGTGGACCTCTCCGGTTAAGTTACGGACCATGTTGTTGGGAGGCGATAAAAAGATGGTAGTATTTAATGACTTGGAGCCATCTGAAAAAATAAGGATTTACGATACAGGATACAATTATAAATCAGATGAAGATAAAAAACGCCTGTTAGTGGATTACCGCACGGGCGACGTACATATTCCGAAACTGGAGATGAAAGAGGCGCTTTCGGGAATGGCGAACGATTTTGTGGCGTGTATCCGTAATGGTGGTGAACCGGTTTCTAATGCAAATCTGGGACTCGAAGTTATACGCATACTGGAAGCTGCCCAGCAATCCATTAAAAGCGGCGGAAAAGAAATAATTTTATAGAATAAGATATGGAAATACTAAACATAGACGAGCCACGCAAAAGCCTGGTGAATGTAAAAGTAGGTCAGGGGGTACGGATTTTTAATTTTGTAAACGCGTATGGCTGTAGTATAGATGATAATAGTAAAGTAGGCGCTTTTGTAGAAATTCAAAAAGGGGCCACAATAGGCAAGAATTGTAAAATATCATCGCATACTTTTATTTGTGAAGGCGTTCATATAGAAGATAACTGTTTTATCGGGCATGGGGTCATGTTTACAAACGATTTATTTCCGCGGGCTACCCGACCTGATGGATCACCACAAACAGAAGAGGATTGGACCTTAGTAGAAACTTTTGTTAAAAAGGGAGCATCGATTGGAAGTAATTGTACCATTGTGTGTGGTGTTACCATTGGCGAAAATTCTTTAATTGGAGCCGGAGCTGTGGTTACGAAGAATGTTCCCGCTAATGCAGTAGTTGTTGGCAACCCCGCAAAAATTATTAAATACTTAAAGTAAAAATATGGAAAAGATTAATTGCCTGGACTTATCCGGTCAACACAAACAAATTAAACAGGAAATTTTTGAAGCCTTTGAAAAAGTGTACGAAAAAACAGCTTTTTCAGGCGGCCCGTTTGTTGAAGAATTTGAGAAAGCTTTTGCGAAATACGTTGGATCTAACCATGCTGTAGGCGTAAGTAATGGTACAATTGCCTTACATCTGGCGATGCTGGCCCTCAATATTGGTGTGGGAGATGAAGTGATTATTCCGGCTAATACATTTATTGCAACTGCCTGGGGTGTATCACATGCTGGCGCAACGCCTGTATTTGTAGATTGTGATGCCGATACCTGGGAAATAGATGTAACTAAAATTGAAGCGGCCATTACACCCAAAACAAAGGCAGTGATTGGTGTTCACTTATATGGCCAGCCATTTGATGTGGAAGCGGTGAAAGCTATTTGTGATAAACATAAACTTTATCTGGTGGAAGATGCTGCGCAAGCTCAGGGTGCACGTTACAAAGGAATAACAGTTGGTGTATTTGGAGAGATGGCCTGCTATAGTTTTTATCCCGGTAAAAATTTGGGGGCCTGCGGAGAGGCAGGTGGCTTAACAACCAATAACGAAAGCTATTTAAAACATTTACAATCGCTCCGCAATCATGGAAGTGTAGTGCGCTATTATCACGATGAAATCGGATACAATTACCGAATGGGGGGATTAGAAGGTGCTTCATTAAGTGTAAAGTTAAAATACCTCGAAGGTTGGAATAACCGCAGGAGAGCAATTGCTACGCGCTATCAGTCTGAAATAAATAATCCGAAGGTGAAGATGCAGGCGAAACCAACATGGTCTGACGGTATCTATCACCTGTTTGTTGTAACCACAGATAACAAAGACGCATTTGTAAAACATCTGGCCGATAACAATATTAATGCGGCGTATCATTACCCGGTGCCTTGTCATTTACAAAAAGCTTATGCCCATCTGAACTATAAAACCGGCGATTTCCCAAATTCGGAGTATCTGGCAGCGCATTGTGTGAGTTTACCAATGTATGCCGAATTAACTGACGAACAAGTAAATCATGTCATCAACATTGTGAATCAGTTTTAAAAGTGAAAGAGAAGTTGTTCATATTCCCATTTAATGGTAACGGATTAGAGGCTCTGGATTGCATCAGGGGACAGTATGAGTTTATGGGATTTATTGATGATACTCCTGAAAAAAAAGGAACACATCCCTTGGGATTTACAGTGTTTGGAAGAGAAGTGTTAGAACATTACCCTGAAGCCAGATTGTTGGCTGTGCCGGGGAGTCCGGCCAGCTACACGGTACGCGATAAAATTATTGCAGGGGTAAATACAGAACCCTCACGTTTCATCACGTTGATTCACCCTTCGGCCAGCGTTTCGCCTTTCGCTAAAATTGGATACAATACCTTAATTATGGCCGGCGTAGTGGTAACCGCAAACGCTGTTATTGGTGATCATGTTTGTGTACTGCCTAACACCGTTGTTCATCACGATAGCAGTGTGGGAGATTATACGCTTGTGGGGTCTAATGTGACCATTGCCGGAAATACTCGTATTGGTAGTTATTGTTATATTGGCAGCGGCACGCGGATTATTAACGGGATTGAGGTGGGAGATAATACACTCATCGGAATAGGAAGTAATGTCATCCGGTCGGTACCTTCTGGTAGTAAAATGGCTGGTAACCCCGCTAAATCTATCCAAACTAAAACGTAGGACGTGAAAATTTCTGTCATCATACCCTTTTTAAACGAAGAGGAAAATATACCGGCTTTAACCGCGGCTTTAAATACGTTCTTTTCAGAACAGAAGACATATACCGCGGAAGTGATTTTTGTAAACGATGGTTCCACCGATGCTTCTGTGACGCTATTAAAAAAACAAACACACACGCACTATACCTGTAAAGTGGTTTCGTTTTCCAAAAACTTTGGATCGCACGCGGCACTTCGTGCAGGGATACAACAAGCCTCTGGCGATTATGTTACTTTTATGTATGCCGATTTGCAGGACCCTCTGGAACTGATTACGAAAATGTATCAGGCGGTAACGCAAACCAGAAGTGACATAGTGTGGGCTACACGCAACAGTACAGAAAACGGACTGGCTGAGCGGACATTTTCCGCATTCTATTCAGGATTAATGAAAAAATACGTGTCTGCGGCTTATCCGGCAAAGGGGTTTGACATCGTCTTCTTCTCTAAAAAAGTGGCAGGGATACTGAATCATCACATCGAAGCTAATTCGTCCATTTTTCTTCAGATCCTTACCCTTGGCTTTAAGCAGGATTTTATTTATTACGATAAATTGCCCCGCCATAAAGGCAAGTCGAAATGGACACTCAGTAAAAAAATAAAGTTGTTTATTGATTCGTTCATTGCTTTTTCCTACGCGCCCATTCGCTTTGTAACCATGGTGGGAATTCTACTTTTTATATTGGGCGCATTGTTTTCAACCTATCTGATTATCCGGAAACTGATCTATAATGATTTGGAATCGGGTTGGCCAATGTTGATCTCTATTCTGATGTTCGGTTTTGGAATTACCAATATTTCCTTAGGGATTATTGCCGAATACCTTTGGCGTACACTCGATAGTTCACGTAAACGCCCCGTATTTATTATTGACGAAATTACAGACCTTAATTAAAATGATGGATAAAATTAAAGACAGTACCATTTTTGTAACTGGCGGCGCCGGATTTATTGGCTCTTATGTAATAGAAGAGTTATTGGCAAAGCATGAACCTAAAAAAATTATTATTCTGGATAATTTCATCCGGGGGAGTTATGCCAACATGGAGAGTTATAGCAATGATCCACGTGTAGAATTTCATGAAGGGGATATCCGCGATACTGCCCTACTCGAAAAGTGTGTAGCAGGTTCCGATTATGTATTTCACATGGCCGCGCTTCGTATCAATGCCTGTGCGGCAAATCCACAAGAGGGATTTGAAGTCATGTTGCAGGCCACATTTAATTTGGCAAATTTATGCGTGAAGCATAAGGTGAAAAAGGTCATCTATTCATCAACGGCTTCGGTATATGGATTGGCGCAGCATTTTCCAACACCTGAAACAGATAATCCTTACAATAATCAAACGTTTTATGGCGGTGCCAAAGTATGGGGTGAACAATTGTTCCGCTCATATAAATTTATGTATGGATTGGATTATGTGGCTTTACGTTACTTTAATGTGTATGGCCCACGCATGGATACCGACGGGAAATATACGGAAGTGATGATTAAGTGGCTGGATTGCGTGCGCGATAACCGTCAGCCGGCCATTTTTGGCGACGGAACAGATAGTATGGATTTTGTACATGTTAAGGATGTGGCGCATGCCAATGTGCTGGCTTTATTGAGTGATGTAACGGATGAAGCGTTTAATGTTGGCGATCAGGTAGAAACCAATTTAAAACAAATGCTGGACGCGTTGTTAAAAGTCAATACTTCTAACTTGGAACCTGTATATAAGGAAGCGAATAGCGTGAACCCGGTTAGTCGCCGTTTGGCGGATATCTCTAAGGCCAAGCGCCTTTTAGGGTATGAGCCATCTTTGTCATTAGAGCAGGGGCTGTCTGAACTATCGCACTGGTATTTTGAAAAACAAAAACAAACACAACAATGATTGCAATAGCAAAACCCTATTTAACTGCCGACGAAGCGCAGTACGCCTATGATACAATATTATCGGGCTGGGTAACACAAGGTCCGAAAGTTCAGGAATTCGAAGAAAAATTCGCGGCATATACTGGTGCCAAATACGCGGTTGCCCTGTCGAATTGTACGACAGCACTTCATTTAGCTATGATTGTAGCCGGCGTAAAAGCAGGAGACGAAGTCATTTGCCCAAGCATGAGTTATGTAGCAACGGCCAATAGCATTAAGTATGTTGGTGCTACACCGGTTTTTGCGGAAGTAGACGAACATTTTAACCTCGACATAGAAGACGTTAAGAAGAAGATTACCCTGAATACCAAAGCCATTTTACTGGTGCATCAGATTGGAATGCCGGCCGATATTGACGCGTTTAAATTACTCTGTGAGCAGCAGGGATTAAAGTTAATTGAAGATGCGGCCTGTGCGGCAGGTTCTGCGTATAAGGGAAAAAGAATCGGATCGCATTCCGAACTGGTATGTTTTTCGTTTCACCCACGGAAAGTAATTACAACCGGAGATGGAGGTATGATTACCACAAACAATGAGGATTATTATAAACGGATTAAATTGTTACGCCAGCATGCCATGTCGGTTAACGACCGTGAACGTCATGCAGCCAATAAAATTATTTTTGAAGACCATTTGGAAATAGGCTACAATTACCGTATGACGGATATACAAGCCTCTGTAGGCATCAAACAATTGGAAAAACTTGATAGTATTGTTGCTGAACGGCGTAAAATAGCGGAACGATATAATGCCGCGTTTTCCGATTTAAAAGGTGTAAGTGTTCAGAAGGAAGAGGAGGGGTATTTTACCAATTACCAGTCTTATACTTTATTGTTTACCAATGAAGCCAAATTAACCCGCAACGCGTTTATGGAGAAAATGCTGGAGCAAGGTGTTGCTACCCGTCGTGGTATCATGACCGCGCACCGTGAGTCAGCTTATAAAGAAGAGTGTAAACATGTATCCCTTCCGGCAACCAACTATTATTCAGATAACAGTGTGGTTATTCCTCTGTTTTATCCAATGAAGGAAGAGGAAATTGCCAAGGTGATCGAAACAGTTAAAGCATTATTGGCTTAATACGACAAGATGAATCAATACACCAATACAACATCCTTAAGATTACCGCGCTGGATGCCTTTACTGTTGTTTAGCGCGTTCCTGTTGTATTTCATGCCGGCCCCCTGGCAGGAAATTCGTGTACACGATACATTTGATGGTAATTTTACTACCCGCGAAGTGCTGATACGCTCTGGACATTTATTTGACCTGAATCCATCTGCAGAGGTACCGGGAATTATGAATGGATTGCCCAGAGGTGTTTTTCCACGCAATACCGAAATCACTTCCGTTTTGATGTGGTGCTTTGGTTCACTGGGCGGATATGCTTTAACGTTTTTATTGGTGCGTCTATTAGCCGCTATTGGTTTATACCGTTTAGGAAAAGATCATTTGAATGTGCCTGACGATCACAACGGATTACTGCTAATGGTATCGGTACTCTTTGCCTGTCTGCCATTTTTTATCATTCATGGGTTAACGGTAGCCGGATTGCCATTGTTGTTCTGGGCATTTATCAATGTGTACAAAGGCGTGAAACTAAAGGCATCTTTTCTGATTTTTACCCTGTTCGTACTGTGGTCTAATTTTGTGTTGGTGGGTGTACACCTTTTAATATTCCTTGGTGTCTGGCTGTTGTACCTGACGGTCAAAAGCCGCAGCATCAAATGGCGCATGGTGTTGGCCTGTGTTTACATAGCAGTTCTTTATATTGCCAGTGATTATATGTTGTTTTACACCCATTACTTTAATACAGAATATGAAAGCTCCCGTAATGCCATGGAAAAAACACTCGGGTTGAATATAAATGGTGTGTTAGGGTCATCCGTAAAAACGTTTTTTACAGGCGATTATAGTACGGCGGCATACGCGGGGTTTTTACTTTCCCCGTTTATGGGAATGGCGGTGTACTACAAATTCGTTAAACGCATCTCCCATCAATGGCTTAATCTGGCAATTGGCGGAATGCTCGTTTGTTTTCTTTTGGCACTTTGTATTAATATTCTGGATTGGAAAGCAATGACCGTATTTTATGAACGCCTACCTTTTGCCAAAGTGTTTAACATGAAACGGTTTACCAGTATATTGCCTTCTGTGTTTTTTATCACCTTATTACTTACCATATTGTTTTCGGTTAAGTCATTTGGCAACCGTATTCAGGCCTTGGTTATGTTGTTTTTGTTATTGCTGTTTGTATTTATCTGGAGAGGAAATATCAGTCATGCCCGAAGTGGCTTCACTACTACCGGTGTCAGTATTTGCAATGATCAAAAGGTAACCTACAGTGAGTTTTTTGACAAAGATCTTTACGGAAAAATCAACTCCTATTTGGGAGAATATAAAGGGAATGTGATCCACTTTGGCTTATCGCCATCGCCCTCTAAGCACTTCGGATTACATGTACTGGATGATTATCAGGGCGATTATCCAAAAACCTATAAAGCGGAATTCAGAAAAGTAATAGAAGGTGAGCTGGAGAAATCACCGGCATTGAAAGCGTATTTCGATAACTGGGGATCCCGGTGTTATCTGGAATCGGCTAATAGTTTTAGAAACATGTTGGAGGTGAAAAACGGTTGGCTTTATGAGCCTGAATTGAGTATTAATACAACATATTTGAAGCAAATGAATTGTCACTATCTAATCTCTTCCATCCTAATAGGAAATGCCAGACAACTTGGTCTGCAACTAGAAAAAGTGCTGGTAGGAAAACCTGTGTCAAAGGCAGTATTAATTTATAAAATAATAACATGATTATAGATGTGCTTACCGAGGCTGGCCGTTATGAATGTCTGCATCCCTTATTTGAAAAAGTATTTGAGTTTTTGAAACAAGGGCAGGCGGCGGAATTGCCTGATGGAAAGCATGAACTGCAAGGCGATCATCTTTTTGTGATCGTATTGCGTAATGGCGATTCAAAATCGGATTATAAACTTGAAGCGCACCTCCGCTATGTCGATATTCATGTTGTTATGAAGGGTGAAGATACGTTAGGCTGGAAGCCGTTATCATCCTGTGTCAGCCCCATTGGGATATATCAGGAAAAAGAAGATCATATATTGTTTGCAGATACCGATTTTATAAAGTTTTCATTAAGCGAAGGAATGTTTGCTGTTTTTTTTCCAGAAGATGCTCACGTGCCATTGCTGGAGACAAAGCAACTTCATAAATTGGTGTTTAAGGTTAAACTATGAAAATGAATTGTTTATGAAAGTTATTGCGGAAAGTGCCTATAATCATCAGGGAAATTTTGAGTACCTTAAAAAGCTTGCTTCAGCTGCTAAACAAGCAGGAGCCGATTATTTTACCGTTCAGATGATGAATGTGGAAGAGTTTTGTACTAAAGAATATGTAAAGTACCAATTGTATAAGGATACCGAGTTTACAAAAATACAGTGGAATGAATTGTTTAACTGGTGTAAGGAGTTGCAGATAGATCTTATTCCCTGCACACTTGAAAAGTCTTCTTTCGACCTGGCTTATAACTTTGGTTATCGACTGGTAAAAATTCATGGAACTGATTTAACCAATAAACCCTTGCTCGAGTATATCAGGTCTAAAGGGGATTGTAAGGTCATTCTGGAAACACAATGCAGTACAGATTATGAGATTGGTTTTGCTGTGTCTGTTTTAGGAGATGCAATTGAATGCCTGTTCCATGGTTTCAGTAACTACCCCACAGAAATAAATGAACATAACCTTCTGGCGATAAACTACCTGAAACGATATCAACTTCCGGTAGGTTTTGCCGACCATAGCCTCGATACTCAGATCATTCCCTGCATGGCCATGAGTCTCGGTTGCGCTTATCTTGAAAAGCACATTACAGTAAGCAGGGCAGATCGTCAGTTTGATTATCAGGTGTCCCTTGAGGAGAACGAGTTTGCTGTCATGATGAATACGCTGCGCCATTACAAACAGAGTTTAGGAAATGGCGTGAAGCATCCTGTTAAATCGGAAAAAGGTTACCGTGATATTTTATTTAAGAAATATCTTGGTAATGGAGTTTTTAAGCGTGATAATGAAGGTAAGACCTTTATCGAAAATGAAATAGCTGGTTTCGACAAAAAAAACGTCACAGCAGCACTCATTGCCAGACTAAAATCGAAACGCCTGAAATTAAAAGTTCTCAAGCCATTTGGCGAGCATGAATCCATTCTAGCCCTGTATCATCGTTTAAAGGTAAATTGTAAAGAAGTCAATCACGTCGAATTAGCAACCAGCTACCTTCTGGAGGATGCACCATTGTCCGACTTATTTGAGGAAAAGGGATTACCTCAGTATGCAGGTCATCCCGAAAGTGTCATTGATCGCCTATTGGAAGTGGCCATAAAAAATAAATCGGCGGCTATATTTCGTGTAACAGGTGACAATCCATTTACAGATCCCCGGTTGATGGATCAAATGGTAGCCATTTTCAGAACCCATGACGTAGATTATGTTCGTGTCAATAATGTGCCTTTCGGAACAAGCGCTGAGTTATTCCGAACAGGCTATTTATGGGATTTGTATTTGCGGATGGAAGACCCCTCCGTAAGTGAGTATCTTTCCTGGTTCGTTCTAAAGGACGAGCATTGCAGAAAGGCCTGCATTGAATTTAAAGATGAAAGAGACTTTGTCAAGTTTGTCAATTTAAGTATTGATTATCCTGAAGACTACGAATATGCAACAGAAGTACTGAGAAAAATAAATAAGTCGCCATTTTCATCCGTTACCTTGTCGGATGTAATGAATCATATATCGGATAAGCATGTGGTGGATGTCACTAAGGCTATAAAATTACCGGGAGGAATCACTATGCTTTACAGTGAATACATGAAACTGATAGACGATACGGCTTATGTTTACAAAGAAACATATAACTTATAAATTTATTGGGAATGACATACATTATAGGTGAAATAGGACAAAATCACAATGGCTCTGTAGACATTGCCAAACTGATTGTAGATGCGGTGGCTCATCCGATAAAGGAAGAACTTTTCGGTTACGAACTGAAGCGTATGGATGCCGTAAAATTAACCAAACGTGATCTTAAGCAGGAACTATCTGCTTCGCAGATGGCGGCGCCTTACAATAATTCCAACTCATTTGGTGCCACCTATGGCGAACACAGGGAAAAACTGGAACTAAACGATGAGCAACATTTTGAAATTTATAAGTATGCCAAGTCATTTGGTTTGGAATTTGTAGAAACGTTATGCGCTACGGGATGTTTAAGTATACTCCGGTATTTTACACCTGATAAATTAAAGGTTGCCAGTCGCGATTTAACCAATTTACCACTTCTTTCTGCTTTAGCAGAAACTAGCATACCTATTATTCTCTCAACCGGAATGGCCGGGAAAAAGGAACTGGATGATGCCATAGAGGTAATTTCAAAATATCACAATGACATAAGTATCCTGCATTGCGTATCGGAATACCCTACCAAGCCTGAAAACGTAAACCTCAATACGATCCGCTATCTTCAAAAAAACTACGGGAAATATGTCATCGGTTTTTCCGATCATACTATTGGTATTGCTACACCACTGGCGGCGGTTGCCATGGGTGCTCAGATTATAGAAAAACACATTACGCTCGATCGCCGTATGAAAGGTACCGATCAGAAGGGATCACTGGGGCCTGATGGAATTTTTCGTATGGTGCGTGATATTCGCGTGTTTGAAATGAGTCTTGGCAAAGAGGAAATATTCATCGAGCCCTCCGTAATGAGTTCCCGGGTGAAGTTGGAGCGTTCCATTGCCACGAATAAAGATTTAAAAAAAGGACATGTGATTACCGAAAATGATATTCATATGCTCTCGCCAGGGGATGGTTTCCGTTGGGCTGAAAAGGATAAGGTGATTGGGAAGACTCTATTAAACGATCTGTCTTTCAACGAGATTATTTATCAAAAAATGATCGGATAACATCATGACATTTCTTGATGAACATAATCTGGGCCTTGAGCTAAAGCGTTGGTTTAATACATCCATCATCGTATCGGATACCATTAATTTTTCAGATACCACGATGTTCAGACAGGTACTAGATGTGTTTCGGGACGACTACCAGCGCTATTATGAGTCTTCTTCGCGGATTGACTTGAACGAGGTGCTTCTAAGGACGGAGCTTGTCGGAATTTTGTTGTATCGGCTGGCAAGGGCGTATTACTTAGCAGGGAATGAAAGTGTGGCTCAAAAGTATTCTCTGCTCGGGCGCTTTCTTTCCGGGTTTGAGATTTATTATTCGGCCGATATTGGCCGTGCCTTGAAAATTCATCACGGTTTGGGAATGGTGATTGGTGCCCGGGTGGTAATAGGAAATAATGCACTCCTGCATCAAAATGTAACTTTCGGAGACCGCAAAGGAGGACGTCCCGTATTGAGAGACTATGTTACCGTTTATGCCGGCGCCAAGGTACTGGGCAAAATTACAGTGGGCCATCATGCCATACTCGCTGCTAACTGTGTATGTATTGCCGATGTGCCTGATCATGCGACTGTGGCAGGTATTCCCGCCAAAATTATTACCCAAAATAAAAAGTAATGTTACCAAAACTGATATTAACTGATATAGACGGAGTCTGGACGGATGGAGGGATGTATTATGACCAAACCGGAAACGAATGGAAAAAATTTAATACGGCGGATAGTGCCGGGGTATTGTTATGCAGGACCCTCGGAATCAAAGTTGCCGTGATCACGGGCGAGCGAACGGAGATTGTGAAAAGGCGAGCGGAAAAGCTGAAAGTGGATTTTTTATTTGATGGTGTTCAGGATAAACTGAAAGTGACTTCTGATTTGATAAAAGAGCTCGGAATTTCTTTTGCAGAAACGGCTTTTATTGGTGATGATATTAATGATATTAATCTGTTAAGAGAAGTGGGCATAAGCGGTACGCCTGCAAACGGAATCGAGTACATTAAGAAATTTGCCAGTATCATCACAATAAAAAAAGGAGGAGAAGGTGCATTCCGGGAATTTGTGGAGACCATTGCACAACGTGTTTACTCCTATGAAGAATTGATACGGAAGATAACGTACTGATGTTGTTTCAGCTACTCAGCATTTATTTTAGAGGATATCTGAACTATGTAATAAACTTTACAAGCCATGAAGCTTTGGCGTTTAAAAAGTTAATTGCAACTAGTTTTGAAATTCGCCAAAAAGATAGGTATAAAATTAAGACCCTGTTTTCGAATGTCCTGACTGTTATAAAGGCTCCGGTTCTAAAAAATGCTGCGAAACTAAAGCCTGTTGTTATTTACGATGTGGATCCAGGCAGTACAGAACTTCGTTTTCGTTATGTGAGAGAGTTGAAAGGTTACGATTCTGAAAAAGAGTTTTCATTCTTGTCAGCCAAACAGCTAAAAGGCTTTTTTTCCATTCGTCAAAAATTAATCTTTGTGTCTGCAACCATGCCGGTGATTTTGAGTGTGCTTCTTATCGCACTGTTTAAAACCGATCGTTCAGGATTATCGCAGGCATATAGTAATCTCTTGGTTAGCTTTAACGCCCTAAAGGTATTAAGGCAAAACGCAGTGAAGGAATGTGTTTTTTTTAGTGCATACGATACAAATTCTGCCTTTCTGGCGGTATTGCTTCAACGCTACAAAATCAAAGTTACTGTCGTTCCATCGGAGGTGCCGTTGTACAAATGGAATAGCATCCTCATAGCTGATGATTTAGTATTATGCAGCCCATACCAGAACGTGGAGTTAAGCTATTTGCCCGGTGTAGTTTACAAAACAAAGCATTCCGGTTTTCCAGAAACCGCCCCCGCTATAAGACAGTTATACACTGAGCGACAGCCATTTTCTTTAAAAATGGGTTTTATTTCTACTGGTGGATGGGTACGGGAAAAATTAGGACATATAGAGCAAGGAACAGGTTTAAGATTTAACGAAGAACGTATTTTAAATGATTTGAGCGATATTTTAAATACGCGTCCGCATATTGAATTAATACTATATCCGCATCCCAGAGAACTGAATTATTATGAAGGGGACATAGGGCGACTCAAGCAGTATTATCAAACTTTTTTGGGTAATACCAATTTCAACATTAGCGATACCTCTTTGCCATCTAATCAGCGTTTTGACGAGGTGTATCTGGCATTAGCGTACATGAGTACACTCATTTTTGAACGCGCTTACTTTAAACGTCGTTCAGCTATTGTTTATTTTAAGGAAAACTTATTTCCATTGCCATATGAGGATGAGTACTTACGTTTTGTTTCTACAAAGATGGAATTAGCCTCGTTGGTAGATGCTATCTACGGGCCTCTATGCCAGCAGTTATGAAAACCTAGCCGTTTGTGCAGTGTGTATTTCATGGATCTTTTAACAGTATATATTTTTAAACGAATACCAGATGTACAAGATAAGATCGTTTAGTATTTTACACCTTTCACATCCGTTCAACTCAAAATGGCAAAGTGTTCTCGGTTTCGCTTGAACAGCTAAAATGGGACTCATAATTTATATAATTGATATCAGTTCGTGTATTTAATTTATGTGTGGAATTTCCGTAGCATATCAATTTAATTCAGCATTTTCAGAGTCTGACTGGCAGTCTTTTGAAAAAAGTCTTATGGTTATTCGTCACCGCGGACCGGATGGTTCCGGAATAACCTTATTCAACACAGAAACGGGCATTTTGAATGATGTAGAGGAACCGTTTAGCAGGCAACCCTTTTCCGCGAATTTAGCATTGGGGCATGTTCGTTTAAGTATTCTTGATTTGTCCGAGGCGGGAAAGCAACCCCTGCATTATGAACGCTACACGATTACATTTAATGGCGAGATTTACAATTACATAGAAATCCGTTCAGAGCTGCAGGGCTTGGGGTATACGTTTCGTACTCATACTGATACTGAAGTCATTCTGGCCGCTTACGATCGATGGGGAAGTAACTGTTTGTCAAAGTTTAACGGGATGTTCTCATTTGTGATCGCTGATCGGAAAAAGAAGGTCTTATTTATAGCGAACGATCGTTTTGGTGTTAAGCCGTTGTACTATTACTTAAAAGATGATGTTCTGTTACTGGCATCTGAATTGAAGCAATTCAAATGTTACGATTTAAAGTTAACAGTAAATGATGAGGTGATTCGTTATTTTCTGGATACACAGTACGTGGATTATTCAGAGGAGACATTTTACAAAGAAATCAGACGATTCCCAAAGAGTCATTACTGTATTATTCCGTGGTCGGAGTCGCCCGAGTTGAAGTTTGAGAGATATTACAGTATTAAACGCGTTTCATTACATGAAAAAAGCGTCCCGGAACAGTTTCACAGTTTACTAACCGATGCTGTTAAATTGAGGTTGCGCAGCGATGTGCCTGTTGGCTTTGCCTCTTCAGGGGGGCTTGACTCCAGTTCCATTCTTTATATGGCTCATTCGCTTTTGAAGTCAGAGGGACTTCAAAAGAATGTACAAACCTTTTCTGCAATATTTCCTGGCTTAGATGGTGATGAATCGGAATTCATCCGTTTGGTGGAGAAAGATCTGGAGGTCAACGCAAATTACGTGAATCCGCTTGAGTTATTTTCAATGGACGATTTTGAAAAGCATATTTATCATCAGGATATGCCGGTAACATCCACGTCGTATTACGCAGAATGGTGTGTAGCAAGGAAAGTAAATCAGCAGGGAGTAAAAGTGTTGTTGATAGGACAAGGAGGCGATGAACTTCTGGCCGGGTACCACCATCATTTTTACAGATATTGCCGGCAGTTGATTTTAAGAGGGCAGATACCTGCTTATTTGTCGCAGGTAAAGCAATACGCCGGCTTAAAAGGTGTCGCTGCTTCCGATGTACACCGCAAAGTACTTAATGAAGTAAAATTAGCGGTTAAGTTCAGGTTTGGGCTTGCTTCTTTTGGAAATGGTTTACAGGAAAAATGGAATAAAATAAATACGCTCACGGAGGTGTTAAAAACGGATTTGACAGAAACGATGCTGCCTGCTTATCTACGTTCGGATGATCGCGATGCCATGGCCTTCGGTTTAGAAACACGGCATCCGTTTCTGGATTACCGCTTAGTTGATTTTTGTTTTTCATTACCGGACACCTATAAGATAAAAGAGGGCTGGCAAAAGTGGTTATTGCGGCAGATTGACACCGCAATGCCGGACGCTATCCGTTACCGCAAAGATAAAAAAGGATATACTACCCCTCAGGATATATGGCTGGAGTCGAACCGTGAAGCGTTCGAAACGTATCTGAATTACCTTCCGGAGCCGTACAGAAATTATAAGGTAAGTGACAGGTTCCTGCTCTACGCGTTAGGAGCCTGGTTTAAAGTTAATGAATAGAAGTATGCAAGTTTGTAAACGATGTATAATGGACAATGTAAACGATCCTGATCTGGTATTGGATTCGGATGGTGTTTGTAACCATTGTCATAATTTTGAAAAGGCGGTAGCTAAATTGCCGTCGGAGGAGCGGGCACAGAGGGAATTTGAAGCCTTAACAAGTCGTATAAAGACAGAAGGTAAAACAAAAAAATACGATTGTTTGATTGGCGTTAGCGGTGGTGTTGACAGTACCTATCTGGCGCATGTAGCTAAGAAAGCGGGGTTGAGAACATTGCTGGTACACTGCGATAATGGCTGGAACAGCGAATTGGCAGTACAGAACATTCAGAACATTTGTAAATACACCGGTTTTGACCTTTATACGCTGGTGCTGGACTGGGAAGAGTTTAAAGATATTCAGTTGTCGTTTTTTAAGGCGCATGTTGTTGATCTGGAGTTGCCGTATGACTATGCGTTGACAGTTACAATGTATAAGGCTGCCTTAAAACATAATGTCAGTTATGTTTTAACAGGTCATAATGTAGCAACAGAAGGCACGTATCTTCCAAAAAGCTGGAGGCATAACAAAATGGATATTCTTAATATAAAAGACATTCATCGCCGGCATGGACAACGGAAAATGAAAACATTTCCGTACTATTCATTTTTCAGGCAGAAATTTTTTCTGGACCGGAGATTGAAGTACGTAAATCTGCTAAACTTTGTGGGATATAATAAGGACGAGGTAAAACAGTTTATACAGAAAGAGATGGGGTGGCGTGATTATGGGGGAAAGCATTATGAAAATGTATTTACACGTTTTTATCAGGGATATATTCTTAACGAAAAATTTCATATAGATAAGCGGCAGTTTCACTTGTCAGTTTTGGTACAAAGCGGGCAACTAACACGGGAAGCCGCGTTGGAAGAATTTAAAAAGCCGGCTTATGAAGAAAAGCAAATGCGAACCGATCGCGACTTTGTAATTAAAAAGCTCAATTTTAGTGAAGTGTCTTTTTCTGAATATATTAAGGCTTCTGCCAGATCTCATTATGAATACGATAGCATAGATAAATACTGGAATTTTTATTTTAGTCTGATTAAAAAACTAAAGGTATTGTTATTTTGGAAACGCTAAAGAGAAAGAATGTTCTTATTGTATGCTATGGTTTTCCTCCTAATCCTGGGGTAGCAGGCAGGCGTTGGGCGAAGTTTGCCAAATATTTAAAGCGTGAGGGATACGGGGTAAGTGTTGTGGCCTCCGAAAATGTACATGCTACAACGTCTGACTGGTTAAAAGATATTGAAGGTATTTCAGTGGAGTACTTACCGGTAAAATACCCTAAGGTTTTCATGAAAAAGGCAAACACGTTTAGTGATAAACTTAAATACCGGTTCTGGCTTTTTTTATTGCAGCTGATTTATCGTGGCAACTATTACGATCGGGCTATTTTCTGGAAATGCCAAATACAGCGCGTTCTTAGCCGGAAAATTAAACAAGAGAAAATAGATACTGTTATTGTAACTTCGGGGCCTTTTATCTTATCGTATTATGTTATGCGATTGAAACAGAAGTTTCCGGAAATTAGTTTTATTTGCGATTACAGGGATTTATGGACGGAAGATAAGGAAATAACATCTTTTTCCAGACTTAATGCAAAGAGAGTAAGTTCTGAAAAGTACTATGAACGTAAGACAATCTTGTTGGCTGATGCTGTTTTAACAGTTGCAGATACAATGAGCGAGTATTTCAATAATCTATGTGTAAATAAGCCTGTATATACGCTGCCAAATGGTTTTGATCTGGATGACTTCAGGCAAGTGCCAGATTTTGAAAAAGATGATAAAATACGGCTGGTATTTACCGGAACATTGTACATCAATTTATCATACATCATAGAGCCCTTTTTTAAGGAAGTTAGTAATATCTGCAGGAACGACGCAGAACTAAGAGAACGCTTACGGGTTGAATTTTATGGCACATTCCCGGATGAGTACAAAAATTTAATAAATAAATACGCGATTCATGAAAATGTGAAAGTGTATGGACGAGTTTCTTTAAGTGAAACCTATACCCGAATAAAAAGCGCTGATTTATGCCTGTTATTTTTGAACGATACCTATCGTTTTGCAATGAGTACAAAGTTCTGTGAGTATATCAGCCAGAACAAAAAAATTATTGTGTGCGCAAATGAAGGACCTACTGCGGATTTTATTAATAGGCATCAGCTTGGCTTTAATATCACCCCGGATAATTGTTCCGAAAGACTGCTCAATATTATTAATTGTTATCGGCACGGCGCCCCTGGTAACGATAATGAGGCAGAAGGAATGGATATTATCGAACAGTTTTCTTTACCTGTTTTAACGAGACAATTGTGCGATATCATTAATAATACCGTACCTGAGGGAGTGAACGATTTTGGTACAAAGCACGTTTTGTTGACGTTTGATTATGAATTGTTCCTTGGTACTAATTCGGGATCGGTAGAACAATGTATGTTGCGGCCAACAGAATATTTACTCGCTATTTTAGACCGGCACCAGCTTAAATCTGCCATTTTTTTTGTAGATACAACGTATCTCTACCAGATGGAGAAATATTTAGCGATAGATGCTGTATCGAAAGACTATGAGAGAATAGTTAGTCAATTGGTGGAGATTCTTAAACGGGGACACTCTATTTTTCCGCACCTGCATCCACATTGGCTGGATGCTGTTTATCAGAAAGAAACAAATACATGGCGGCTTGAACAATACAATCGTTACAGGTATAGCGTATTGAACGAGGATATCAAGGAAGAATTGTTTGATTATTCTTTCAGATTTATTAAAAAGGTACAAAGTATGGCACAAGTAGATCAACCGATAGATGGTTATCGGGCGGGTGGACTATGTATTCAGCCTTTTTCATCTTTTAAGCGGCAGTTTGAAAAGTATGGCATTAGAAATGAGTTTTCAGTTTTAAATGGCTACAAGAATGATAACGTTAATTTCTACTTTAACTTTGAAGACACACCATTACGTCCGATCTACAGATTCAGCGAAATGGTAGATCGAGAAGAGAAATCAGGTATATTCCGCGAATTTCGGATTTCTACTGTGCAACTTAAAAACTATTTTGTGTTTATTAGCCGGGTTTTTGTAAAATTTGTTATCCCCAAAGAACATAAACAAACCTTTGGTGATGGGTTTTCTGTTATTAAATCAGAAGAGAATTTTATTTCACGCTATGGTCTTAATATTTCCTTTTTTGCAGAGGCGAAAGAGGTTGTTTCTATGGATTATCTTACGAGGTATAAAGCTTTAATGTGTACAAAGCAGTTGAAAGAGGCTAATTACATCCATTTTCTCTCTCATCCGAAAGTGTTTAGCAAGTATGGATTAGATTCTTTTGAAATGTTTATTTCGAAGGCTAAAGCAAGGTATAAACTTAATACAGATTTCAGGAAAATGTTCTGATGATTAATCTGTTGTTGGTTACGCATAGATTTCACCCTTATGATAAAGTGGGGGCACGCAGGTGGTCAAAGTTTGTAAATTATCTTCAGCGTTACGAAGATCTTAGGGTAACGGTAATTACCCAGCAATCAGAGATACTGCCGAATAATACAAACCCGTGGAATATTGATTTAAAACCTTCGGTAAAAGTCATCCACTTAAGACGCTCATTGCCCGCTTATCTTAGCGAGCAAATGAAGATAGGAAAGTGGCTATTTAACGTCATAGAGCATAAATGGCGGCGCGTGCGGGGATATACAGACGAAGGGTATGGGTTTTCTCAGAGGGCTTGCGACTATGTCAGCAGGCACATGGGGTATTTAAAGCCCGACGTTATTATAGCCAGTGTGCCGGCATTTTCTACGGCATACTTTATGGCTCGGTTAAAACAGAAGTATCCCGAAAAGTCGTTAATTCTGGATTTCAGGGATGTATGGACAGATGGCTTTTTGTCTTGGAATCCCCAACTTACAACACAAAGTCCATTTTATCTTAAACAGGTAGAGATGGAACGGTTTTCACTCGAGCATTGTGATGCTCTGGTTAGTGTGACGCCGGAAGCGGTTGAGAAAATTGGCACAAAATTTCAAGATACGAGCCGGATACAGCGTCTGTTAACCAATGGCTGCGATCGTGCCGATCTTAACAAACAGGAGCCACCTTATCCGTCCGTTTTTAATACTGATAAAATTAATATTTGTCATTTTGGAACATTGGATTTCGGAAGGGACCTTGAGTTTATAAAACTGGTTGGGGACATACAAACCAACCAGATAGAGTGGTATTGTTTTGGTTATTTTAATGCATCTACGCGTCAGCTGGCAGAACAGTTTCCAAACGTTCATCTCGCCGGTCACTTGCCGCACTCAGCGTTACATCCTTATTTTTTTCATGCCGATTACCACCTGATTATAAATGACAGGGAGTTTTATTACGCGTATGGTTCTAAGATTTTTGATGCCATTCTGTATAATAAGAAAGTGATTTACATTTCCCGCCATAATTCACTTGTAGATAAATTTAAAAACCGAAGTGGCTTTTGTTATAGTGAGAATGATACGCTTTCGAATAAAACACTCTTAGACGAGTTAACAAAAACACCTATGGCAGTTGACGAAAAGATGCTTAGTGAGTTTGATGTAGAGGTAATTAGTGCCGCATATTATGAGTTAATTAAGGAAGTGTATGCCAGAAAGCATTAAACAAATAGTATTCCGTATTCTGATTAATAATTTTATTATGAATGCTCTTTTCAGAATAGCGGGAATAGACAGGTGGATTTATGGAAGCAAAAATCCATACCTGTCGTTTAGACCGAGTGAGACCAAGTCAGTACAAGAGAATGCGGGGTATTCTGATCGGCCTGAAATTAATGAAGTACTTCGGAAATCAAAACGGGATTTACTCGATACTGTAGAGTCTTTTTGTCATGAAGGTGATAAGTTGCTGGATGTCGGGTGTGGACCTGGGTTTTACCTTGATCTGTTTAGCAACAGCAAGTGGATAACTCACGCAACGGATATAAATCCGGATATGCTGGCAAACGCCAGAAATCATACCAGCGTTTCTGAAACATTCTGTGGTAGCTATACACACATTCATATTCCGTTTAAATATAAATTAATATATTGTATTGGTGTTCTTGTGTATATACCACCCTATGATCTGAAAGTATTTTTCGGTAAGCTGTACGATAATCTTGAAGATGGAGGAGTCCTCTATTTAAATTATCCTCATGCCTTGTCATGGCTGGATGTTGTATATAATGATATGACGTATGTTCAGTATTCTCCCAATGTTATTGAGCAGGAACTAAAAGATAAATTCGATGTTATCAAACACGAACACGCTTTTGATGGCCGCACAATTGGCTCGTACGATAAAGCGCCATACCAAAGCCTGAATCCGAATACAAACCGAACGTATAAAAATTCCTATCTGTTAATTGCAAAAAAGAAGTGATGAGTCTGTATAGTTTTTTAACCAATAATATTATAGTAAATAATATCCTGATCGCATTGAAGGTAGATGCAGAAAAGGAGTTATCAGCTGGGCACTGGAAAGTTTTTACCTATAACCCGGAAAAGACCATTCAGCAAAACGCTGGTTTTTCGCATAAGGAAGAGGTGGAGGAATCACTTAAAATTGTAAAGGAAAAGTTGAAATCAACGCTTGCTGCATATTGTAGACCTAAGGCCAGTGTTTTAGATTTTGGATGTGGTCCTGGTATTTATATGGATATGCTTAAGGAACAGTACAATGTAGTTGGCGTCGATGTTAGTGAAGGAATGTTGGAGCACGCGTCCAGATTACTGCCAACGCATAAATTTTATCATGGCAATTTTCTGAAGATCCCGATTCAGGAAACGTTTCAGGCTATATATTCCATCAGTGTTTTAGAATATGTACCCGTAAGTCAAATTACTCGTTTTTTTGAGAAGTGTGCAGCGCTTTTGGAACCCGGTGGGATTATTTTTATTCAGTATCCGCATGCATTACAGAAACTCGATTTATATTATCCCGATCGTAATTATATTAACTATTCTCCGGAAAGGATCACGGCTCTTGCGTCAAAACACTTTAATGTTATAGAGAATAAGCAAAGTTTTGACGGGCGCGATACTTGTCGCTACGATAAAACACCTTATCCGACCGATTCAAAAACATTTAAGAACGGGTACCTGCTTATTGCTCGTAAGAAGTGATGATGAAACCTGTTCAGCCGGGAGCATTTTATCAAAAGTATTCTGCTTCACTAACGTTACCTTTCTGTTATGCTCCAGGGTTTTTGAAAATGCACGCTGGCATGCTGATTTTGAGTAATACAGATGAAACGTTTGCATTAGTGCAGCTTACTACAAACAAGGGTTTCAAAACAGCCCGGTTTTATTTTCCGCCACTGGATAAGCGCGGGAAAAAACTGACGCCAGAGAAGGAAGCGGCGTTTTGTGAAGATGTGATCCGTTACCTTGCAAAAACGGAAAATGTCCATCGTATAGTGCAGCCGGTTAATTATTGTCTGTTCCAGTTACCACCGGGTGAATGTACCAGTGTACCATTTGGTACCTATAAAATTGAACTGACAGGTAAAACCCCACAGAGCTTACTAGCGGCTATGCAGCCAAGATATAGAACCGCTATTGCTCAGGCACGCCGCATGCAGGCCGAAGTAAGATATGGACTAAACGAATTAGACGCTTTTGCCAGATTGCACGAGAAAACCATGCAGCGAAGTAATAGTTGGTATGAAACATCAGCCCAGATAGAACAAGTGCTTAACGCGTTAAAGGATAATGCACTATTGGCAACAGTTTACATCAATAACGAACTTCAGGGGGGGCTTTTACTTCATTACAGCACTTTTGGAGCCTATTACATGCACGGCGCATCGTCTGATCATCCCGAAGCATCTGGCGCTATTAAATTTTTGCATTACGAAGTTATGTGTCGCTTAATAGATGAAGGTGTGGTATTCTATGATTTTGTAGGAGCACGATTATCAGGCAATATAAGCCCTAAGCTAAAAGGTATTCAGGATTTTAAGCGCCGTTTCGGATCCGAGTTGGAGAGCGGGTATTTATGGAAAAAAGACCTTAGCGAATGGCGGTGCAAGTTGTATGATTTAGTATTGTACTGGAAGTGCAAATTGAAACATCAGTCGTTTCCTGTAGATATTATTGAGCAGGAAAGACGAGCCATGCATTTATGAAACCGGATGATGAGTTAGAAACGCGCTACGCTTTGAGCAAGCCTGATGGTTATAAAAACGAAAAGTAAATACATGAAACTACTAATACTGGTCGGAACGCGACCAAATTTTATTAAAGTAACGCAGTTTAAGCGGGTAGCAAAGGAACGGCATCCGAATATAGAGATAAAAATTGTGCATACAGGACAACATTATAGCGAAAACATGGCGGATGTGTTTTTCAGGCAATTTAACATGTGGCCCGATCATTATCTTGATATTGATGCCGCATCGCCTTCTTCGCAGATTGCCCAGATTATGTTGCGTCTGGAGGCCTATGTGCTTTCTGAAGGGAGACCGGATCTGATTCTGGTGCCCGGTGATGTAAACTCGACACTGGCAGGGGCACTGTTCGCTAATAAGGCAGGTATTCCTTTAGGACACATTGAAGCCGGATTGCGAAGTTTTGACCGAACAATGCCGGAAGAGTTTAACCGGTGTTTAACAGATGAACTTACTGATCTTTTTTTTGTGAGTGAGCCGAGTGGGGTGAAACATTTACTGGCTGAGAACCGGGCTAAGGAGAAAGTACACATGGTAGGGAATACGATGATTGATACAATGATCGCTTTTGAAAAGGAGATTGATGTAAGTGATGTTTTGAATAAGTTACAACTTGGCGGCGCCCCCTTTGTATTAATGACCATGCACCGTCCGGCTACGGTTGATAATAAGGAGGCTTTTAGTAAATTAGTTCAGATCATGGAGAAACTTTCAGAGAAGTATGCTGTAGTGTTTCCGGTTCACCCCAGAACCGTAAAGCAGGCAAAGGATTTTGAACTCTATGAACGATTGATAACTAATGTAAACGTAAAATGTACAGAGCCGTTGGATTACTTCGCTTTTCAGAAACTGATTAAGGAGTGTGCTTTCATTATTACCGATAGTGGTGGAATACAGGAAGAATCCACTTTCAGGAAAAAGCCATGCTTAACATTGCGACCTAATACGGAACGTCCCGTAACGGTTGATAAAGGAACAAATACACTTGTGCCGTTTGAAACGAACGCTGTTTTTTCAGAGATTCAGGCAATAGAAACCGGTACCTATAAAACAGGCACGATCCCCGAATACTGGGATGGGCAGGCAACAGAGAGAATATTAAATGTAATTGCAGGGTTTTGATCTGGTATCTTACGTATAATGACTTACCTTCAGGTATCTATTCCAGTCAGGTAATAGATGTGGTAAAATTTACCAGACGTGAGTTTGACCGGGACATCCGGTTGATTGCATTCATATCGTTGAGGGGGTTTACACGTAGCCGGCGTAAACTAAAGCAGGAATGCCCGGACGCGATTGTTATGCCCATGGTGCCCGGATTGAAACGATGGAAATGGAACGCGATACTGCTGAAGATTCTATTTTGGAAATGCCGCCCTTCACTTGTTATTGGCCGGAGTGTGTTGGCTACCCTACTGGCCAAAATAGTAAGCCCCGGAAATTTCATTTACGACGGTAGAGGAGCCATTGCGGCGGAATGGAGCGAATATAACGTGGTGCAGGATCCGTACCTGTTGGCAAATATCAGGTACTGGGAACGGGACGCCATACACGACGCATCATACAGAATCGCTGTTTCGGAGCAGTTGATAAAGCATTGGCAACAATGTTATGCATATTCAGGTAATGCGCATGTGATAATACCATGCACGTTAAATGAAGCCTTTACCCGATTGGATTTTTCGGAGAAACTGATACATACTACCAGAAGAGAAATGGGATTTCAGGAAAAGGATATCGTATATGTTTATTCCGGATCTGTTGCTGGCTGGCAGTCGTTTAATTTGCTACAAGAGTTTATGCTTCCTGTATTGCAATCAGGTAAGCATTGTAAGCTGTTATTTCTGGGGGCAAAAACCAGTCAGTTACAAAGTATCGCGAATCAATTCCCGGAGCAGGTTTTTTTCAGGCAGGCCCGTCCTGACGAAGTACCGTATTTATTAATTGGTGCCGATTACGGTTTGCTCATCAGAGAGCAATCGGTTACCAACGAAGTGGCATCGCCTGTGAAATTTGCAGAATATCTGTCCTGTGGATTGGAAGTACTTTTGTCTGATAAACTCGGAGATTATTCAGAATTTGTACGTAATAATATGTGTGGATACATTATTCCGGGAGCGTATCCTGTTGTTGCCCCTGACTTTGATAAAAAGCAATCAGCCCGCCAGTTAGCACTTCGCCATTTCACAAAAGAAAGTCAACGTTTGAATTATCAGGCCATCCTACAACGCTAAGCCTCAAGAGTTAAAACACTCAGATTTTACGACTTACAAAATAAGCCAATCATAAAGGAAGTTCCGTTCTCCCGGTCTATTTTTAACGTACTGTTAAGTTGATCCGCAAGAATATGGATCAGTTCCATGCCCAGCGAAGTGCTGTTCTTTTCTACACCAACCGGTAAACCAATACCATTATCTTGTATCGATAAAAAGCAATCAGCTTTTACCTGCCACAACTTTACGGTTATAACCCCCTGCGAACGACCTGTAAAAGCGTGTTTGTAGGCATTTGTAATCAATTCGTTTATAAGTAGGCCGAGTGGTATAGCGGTGTCAAGGTCTATTACTCTGTTATCACACTCTATAATAGTATTTAATTGAATGTTGGGTAATTCAAACGATCCGGCAATTTGCTTAATGAGTGTATCAACGTATTCTTTTACCGAAACCGTATTTAGTGTGCTTTTCTGGTAAAGCATCTGGTGAGTCAGTGCCATAGACGCGATACGTTGACGCGCGTCATTTAGAATAACTACCGCCTCTTCGTTATCCGTTTTCCCAGCTTGTAAACTTAGCATACTGCTGATTATCTGTAAATTGTTCTTAACTCTGTGATGAATTTCCTGAATGAGCAATTCTTTTTCTTTTAGTGACGTTTCAATTTGTTTGTTTTGCCGCCAGATATGCTTGTTTTTTAACTGGAGTTCTGCTTCTCTTTTTTTAGAGAGGTTGTTGTTCAAAAAAAGAAAAACAACGATCCCTATCAGCATTAGTAAACCTGAAATCAGATAAGCTCTGAAGGTTTTTTGTTTAGCTTCTTCCAGTTTCCCGGATTCAATAATTTTTTCTTTTTCCAGTAATTGCTGTTCTTTAGTATAAACGTCGAATGCAACCTGTTGGTTTAACAGTTGTTTTTCTTTTTCAACCTGCGATATAGAATCTTTTTGGGTTATGTAGTGATTAAGATAATACAACGCGTTAGTAAGATCACCTTTTTGCCTGTAATAAGCCGATTTGGTTTCACATAGTTTTACCCTGATGTCAAATTCGTCAACCCCGGAAATAAAGCGTTCCGCTGTATCAAGATAGAGTTTTGCCAAATGGAGTTGTGGAATCTGAAGGTAGCAATCTATAATGGCAAGGTAGCTACTAGCCGCGCTCCCCATATTATTCGTAAGGCGGCTGTAGTAAATATCTTTCTTTAACAAAGGGATCGCTTCCATATATTTCCCCTGTTGTTCATACGATGACGCTTTATTGCCCTCAATTAAATTCTTAAAAAAAATATGGTTAGTGTTATTAGGGTAAATGGTTAGTACTTTGTCCATTATTTTGCTGGCTATAGTCAAATATATAATAGCACTGTCAGGAAGTTTGGCGTGATTGTAAAATACTCCAATATCATTATTGTAACTGGCAAAACGAACAAGATCTGTGGTGTTTTCCGCTTTAAACTCCAGTTTTCTGTACTTAAGTGCTACAAGCGGTAAGCCAAGCAAAGAATACAGGTCACTCTTTTTAGACTGGATGCTGTTAAATACATCTACAGGAATACCTGCCCGGTTATTTTCAATAACGTTATTCAGTTCAAATACCCGATTTATGTTTTTTGTTTTAATATATGCCGGGATAATCGACTTTAGTATTTTCAGTGAATCATTCAGATTTCTTGTGTGATGTTTTAGCGCGTTTTCGCAGATGGAGATGACACCGAAATAATTCTGGTAGAACTCCTCTCTGTTGATGTTGACAATATCGAGTAAAAATCGTGGCTCTTTACTTTCTGTTTTAGCGTAAATAATTTTTTTGAGTTGTGCGATAGAGTCCTTAAGGATGTTTTCAATTGATAAAATGTCTTCATAAGGAGTGTTGCTCAGGAGAACAAGCTTTTCTTTTGTTGTCCCTTGATAGAAACTATCTAAAAAACGCTTTCTGTCAAACTGGGCGTTTAGTGATATGGTAAGAAACAGAAAAAAACTGATTATAGATTTTAGACTCAAGGATGAATTATAGGTTAAATATACAAAAAACAGTAATGACAATAGGTTTAACTTAGGGCAAGTGTCGTTTAGCCAGTTCCCATATTACAATGCCTGCGCTAACCGAAACGTTTAGAGAGTGCTTACTCCCCAGTTGAGGAATTTCTATACTTCCATCGCACTGATTAATTACCTCTTGTTCTACACCATAAACCTCGTTACCAAGTACCAGAGCAATGCTGCTATTTTGATTATAGGGAAATGCTTGTAGTGGAAAGCTACCTTCTACCTGTTCAACAGCATAAATGGTGTACCCCCTTTGTCGTAGTAGCGATAAAGCCTCAGTGGTTGAACGGACATGTTGCCAGTTAACCGTTTCGGTAGCGCCCAATGCTGTTTTTTCAATTTCCTTGTTAGGTGGACAACCGGTTACACCACATAGATAAACGGATTCAAGAAGAAAGGCATCGGCTGTTCTGAAAACAGAGCCAACATTGTTTAGACTACGGATATTGTCGAGTACCAGAACAATAGGTAATTTTTTGGCATGTTTAAAGCCTTCCGGACTTAAACGGTTTAAATCTTCATTCTTTATCTTTTGCATAGATGGCAAAGATATAAGAAAGCCTTAGAAGAAAAGTAAGTGTTTTAACCGCTGATTATCAGGGAGTTTTGAGAGATGCGAAGGATAAGTACTATAATAAAAATCCGTATATTTAGAGTTTAAATTGTATTTGTGAAAATAAGTAAGGAATTTAAGATCGGTATGGTTGTAATTGTTGCCATTGCCGCTTTTTTATGGGGTTTGTTCTTTTTAAAGGGATCAAATCTTTTTTCCCATAAATATTACCTCTATGCTGTTTACCCTAAGATTGATGGTTTGATTGAAGCAAATCCGCTTTTGGTAAATGGATATAAGATAGGTCAGGTTAATAAAATCAGTCTTGTAAAACGGGATAGTGGGTATGCTGTACTGGTTAAATTTTTATTAACGGAAGATGTTCAGATCCCAAAACACTCTGTTGCAAAAGCGGTTAGTTCCGATTTGCTAGGGTCGAAGGCAGTGGAAGTTATTTACGGGATTAGTTCTGAGTACATGCAAAGCGGCGATACATTAGTGGCGGAAACGGAAGAGAGCCTTAAGCAATCGGTAGATAAGCGGATAGCGCCTTTACAGGCCAAGGCGGAAAATCTGATCAGTAGTATAGATAGTGTAATGACTGTAGTAAATGCTGTTCTTAATAAAAAAACACGCGATAATCTGGATAAGTCGTTTGAAAGTGTACGCAAAGCAATACTCAGTTTAGAGCAAACGGCTTACAAAATGGATGATTTGATTGGTTCTGAGAAAGTGAAGATATCTTCTATCCTATCACATCTTAATGGAATTACTTCTAATCTTGATAAGAATGGTCAAAAAATTGACAATATTATTACAAACTTCAGTAATTTGAGTGATAGTTTGGCAAAAGCGCAACTAAAAGAAGCAATTGCCAATGCGGATAAATCGCTGCAGGAGTTAAATATACTGTTGGCAAAAATTAACCAGGGCCAGGGAACACTGGGTAAACTGGCTAAAAACGATTCATTGTACAATAACCTTAATAAATCAAGCGAAGATCTTGATAAACTCTTGAAAGACCTTCGCGTGAATCCTGAACGCTATATTCATTTTTCAGTGTTCGGAAGAAAAGAAAAAGCGAAAAACAAACCCAATCCATAACGAGTTAAAACAGTATGATAAGTTCTATTCTTTTTTGTATTCTTTTAGTAGCATCAGTAGGCCTGTTTACTTATAACGCCCGTAAGATTCGTCGGAATATACTTCTGGGAAGAGATGTTACTCTTACCGGTGACTCATCGGAACGTTGGAAAACCATGATACGTGTAGCTTTGGGGCAGAGTAAAATGGTAACGCGACCGGTCAGTGCCATTATGCATATTTTGGTGTATGTGGGTTTTGTGCTTATCAATATAGAAGTTTTTGAGATGCTTATAGACGGAATATTTAATACACATAGAGCGTTTTCCTTTCTTGGAGGCTTCTATGATTTCCTGATCGGTTTCTTTGAATTGCTCGCTTTGGGAGTATTTATTGGTGTGGTTGTATTCTGGTTCCGGCGTAATGTTGTAAAGGTAACGCGTTTTACCAATCCTGAATTAAAAGGATTTCCGGCACGTGACGCTAACATTATTCTTGTTACTGAAATAATTCTTATGACATGTCTGTTTCTTATGAATGCCGCAGATCAGGAATTACAACGCAGGGCTTATGATCACTATACGCAGGCAGGCGCTTTTCCGGTATCATCGTTAGTATTTGGTGGCCTTGTCAGTGGTATAAATTCAGAAACTCTGGTGGTAATAGAGCGTGTTTGCTGGTGGGTACACATCATAGGAATATTTGCGTTCCTTAACTATTTACCACTTTCCAAACATTTACACATTGTATTGGCTTTCCCTAATACCTACTATTCTAATCTGATGCCAAAAGGTAAACTAAATACGTTGGAGAGTGTAACGGATGTAGTAGCACCAAATTTTGATCCTTCCTATCAGTCTAAAACTGACCCTAACAATCCTCAGCGGTTTGGCGTAAAAGATGTTACAGATCTTACATGGAAAAACCTGCTGGATGCTTATACTTGTACCGAGTGCGGACGCTGCACATCTTCCTGCCCTCAAAACGCAACCGGAAAAAAATTATCACCCCGTAAAATTATGATGGATACCCGCGACCGTTTAACGGAGGTCGGTAAAAACATTGATGCGAACGGAGGAACATTTAAGGACGACGGGAAGAGTTTATTGGGTGATTATATAACGACCGAAGAAATATGGGCTTGTAACACGTGTAATGCCTGCGTACAGGAATGTCCGGTAAATATAAATCCTTTGGAAATTATTGTTGAAATGCGCCGTTTTCTGGTAATGGAACAAAGCTCAAACCCACAGGAATTGAATGGAATGTTCAGTAACATGGAAAACAACGGAGCACCCTGGCAGTTTAGTCCGGCTGACAGAGCAAACTGGGTTAATGAAAATTAAAATAAAAAGTATGCGCGATAAACGATTGATAGAAATAGAAGAAAACGGGAAGAAATTAAGTCCTGTTTTACCGGACGCTGTTAAGAATTATCTGATTGATATTGATGGAACTATCTGCGACGATATCCCCAACGAAGAACCAGAGCGTATGGCCACAGCGGAGCTATATCCTGAAGCACTTGTAACCCTCAATAAATGGTTCGACGAAGGACATATTATTACATTCTTCACTTCCCGGACTGAAGAACACCGTGTGGTAACAGAACAGTGGTTAAAGCTGCATGGGTTCAAATATCATGGTTTGCTGATGGGAAAACCCCGGGGCGGAAATTACCATTGGATAGATAATCACATGGTACGTGCTACGCGTTATACAGGACGGTTTACAGATCTTGTCAAAAAGGAAACAACAATAGAAGTTTTTGAAAATTAAACAGAACGGAATAACATGAGCGGAACTCCGGTTAAAGTGCCAACAATGGCCGAAATGATGGCTAATGGCGAAACGCCAGAAATTTTATTTTGGGTGGGATGCAGCGGTAGTTTTGATGACCGTGCAAAAAAAATTACGAAGGCAATCGTGCGCATACTGGACCATGTGGGCATAAAGTTTGCCATATTAGGTACTGAGGAAGGGTGTACGGGCGACCCGGCAAAACGTGCGGGGAATGAATTCCTCTATCAGATGCAGGCGATGCAGAACATTACTGTAATGAACGGATATGGGGTAAAGAAGATCGTAACAGGATGTCCGCATTGTTTTAATACCATTAAAAATGAATACCCGGCACTGGGTGGCAACTATGAAGTTGTGCATCATACTCAGTTAGTGCAGGAACTAATTGATCAGGGACGCTTAAAGGTGCAGGGCGGTGCGTTTAAAGGAAAAAAAATTGTATTCCATGATCCTTGTTACCTTGGACGTGCCAATGAGGTGTACGAAGCGCCCCGGCAGGTAATAAGTAGGCTGGATGCTGAACTGGCTGAAATGAAACGAAGTCGTGCTAAAGGTTTTTGCTGTGGAGCCGGAGGAGCACAGATGTTTAAAGAGGCGGAAAAAGGAACAAAAGAAGTAAATACAGAAAGAGCGGAAGAAGCTTTAGCCTTGAATCCGGATATTATTGCGGTAGGTTGTCCGTTTTGTAACACCATGATGACGGATGGTGTTAAACATTTTAATAAAGAGGATAAGACCAAAGTTTTAGATGTTGCTGAACTAATTGCTAATGCCAATGATCTGTAGATTACACACTATTTTTTTTATTTCAGGTATCTGTTCGACGCTGCTCTTTACTCAATGTAAATCAGACGTGGAAAAGAAGGATGACCCCGGCAATGCAAAGACAGATAGTATTAATGCTAAAATCAATTTGCCGGCACTTAAGCAACTTAATGCGGAAATCCTTAAGGATCCTGATAATGCGGCATTGTATAACAAACGAGCACGTTTATACCTCGGTATAAAACAGTTCGATCTGGCAGCCGGTGATGTCAGGCGTGCTTTAAGTATTGATAGTTCCAAAGTGGAGTACTATCTTACCAAAGTGGATCTTGCCTATGCCAATAATAAGACCAGAGATGCCCGTGATGTTCTGGAGTCCACTATTAAAAAATTTCCTGATAACGTAGAGGCCTTGTTAAAGGCAGCGGAATTATATTACATCGTAAAACAATACCAGCCAGCTCTGGACTATATAAACAAGGCGCTTAAAGTGGATGAAAATATGGCCCGTGCTTACCATTTAAAAGGAACGATATATGCTGAAAATGGGGATACAGCCAGAGCCATCTCAAGTTTTGTTACCGCCACAGAACAAGACAATAAGTACTTTGAAGCGTTTTATGATATAGGAATTTTATACGCTGCGTCTAAAAACCCTTTAGCGTTTGACTACTACGATAATGCTCTGCGGATCCGAACAAACGATCCTAAAGTACTATACGCAAAAGCTAAACTTTTCCAAAACCTTAAAAAAACAAACGAGGCAATTCGTGTTTATGAGACTTTGATACAGGTTGATAAAACCGACGCACAGGTATGCTATAATTTGGGAGCTATTTACCTGTTGGAAAAAAGGGATAAAGCCAAGGCATTGACCTTATTCTCCAAAGCCATCGAAAATGACCCATCTTACACAGCAGCTTATTATTCAAGAGGATATACCTATGCCCTCATGAATGATAAAGAGAACGCTAAAGCAGATTATAATATGTGTCTCCAGTTGGTTCCTAATTACGAAGGGGCAGTACAGGGATTGAATGAATTGAATGGTAAAAAATAAAGAGGCAACATCCTTTTTGTTACTACCTCCAAAATCGGCTGTCTGCTTTTACTTTATGAGATAAGCCAGGTTTAGTAGGAAAAACTTAAAAAGAAAAAGTCCGCTAACTATATATTAGCGGACTTTTTTAGTAATATAAGTTTGGGTGAAAGGATCGGTTTACATGCCAAAACCTACATAAGCTCTCATCCCATTAGGATATACACCTTCAATAAGAACACCTTCTCCGGCTGTTTTAGCAGTAAGGATTTTCTCCAGATCATTAAAAGAACCTATCTTTTTCTTGTCAATACTGGTTATGATAAATCCTTCTTTAATTCCTGCCCTATATAAGCGTCCGTCACTAAGCTTGGCAACCTTTACGCCATTTTGTAATCTTAACTTACTTAACTCATCTGGGTTAACGTCTTCGAAGGCAGCTCCTAACGATGCAATAGAACTACGTTTTACTTCGGAACGTTTTACAATCGAGGTAGTATTATCTAAACTTTTAAGAGTAGTTAAAATGTTTAAATCTTTATTATTGCGTACTACAGCAACATTAATTTTGTCGCCCGGGCGGTATTTGCTGATCTGCTCCTGCAATTCGCTGACACTGGAAACAGGAACGTCTTGTATTTTTGTTATAACATCGCCGATTTCGATCCCTGCATCTTCGGCGCTTCCGCCATTTGTTAAACCGTTCACATAAACGCCTTTCAGTAATTTAAGATTAGCATCTTCGGCAAATTTAGCGTCAATATCACGGATGCTGATGCCAAGATACGCCCGTTGAACCGCTCCGAATTCTGACAAGTCGCTGACAATTTTTTTCACAATATTAACCGGTATCGCAAACGAGTACCCCTGATAGGAACCGTTATTGCTGGCAATAGCGGTATTAATACCTATCAGTTCCCCATTAGTGTTTACAAGCGCGCCACCACTATTACCGGGGTTAACAGCAGCGTCAGTTTGAAGAAAGCTCTCTACCGGATTACTTTTCCCTGCCAAAATATTGTTTCGGCCTTTAGCGCTGATAATACCTGCTGTAACGGTGCTGTTAAGGTTAAACGGATTCCCCACGGCTAAAACCCATTCGCCAATCTTAACCATATCGCTGTTACCGTAATTAAGATAGGGAAGTTCTTTTTCCGAAATTTTAATGAGTGCTACGTCCGTATTAGGATCTGTACCAACGACCTCGGCTATATAACTCCGTTTATCATTAAGCACTACTTCAATTTTATCTGCTCCCTGAATAACATGATTATTGGTAACAATGTAACCATCTCCACTGATAATTACACCACTACCGCTTCCTTGTTGAACATAAGGCTGTGGATTGTTCCGGTATCCGAAAAACCATTCCGCAAACGGATCGTAACTCAGGTTATTGGCTCGCTCCGCTGTAGTTTTAATATGAACAACGGCATTTAAACTTTTTTCAGCTGCCATTGTAAAATCAGTGTTAACGCCGCTGCCGATAGCGTTACCGTAGTTGGTAAGTGTTACCGGTGCAACAGAACCCGAGAGGGTATTTTGTTTAACTTTTCCGGACTTACTTCTGATAATGTCGTTAGCAGTTAAGGCAATTAATCCGCCTAAACTAGCTACAAGTACTGTGGATATTAAGCGTTTCATACTTTTGTATTTTTTGTTTCTGTTTTCTATAACGTAAAATTAATACAGTTGGTATTGAAATCTTTTGTTTTTAACAATGCTTAACTGCCTTTTTTAAAGCCAATTTTTAGTATATTTAACGATTATAAAATGATGCGCATCAAACGTAAAATACCAAGTTTTGTTTTTGGAGTGTCTATTGGTTTAATCATTGGCGTTGCCTTTTTTCTTTTTAAACTGGATGATTATTTTACAAAGATGAAGCACGCAACGTTAAACACTGTAAAAGTAGTTGAACAACCTGTTGCGCCAGAAAAAAACAGCGTCGAAAATTACACTTCTAAAAACAAATTCAAGATTAATACCGGCAAATCAGGAAGAGTCAATTATAAAGAAGTAGATAGCTTGATTGGAACGGATCAGAATATTGAGGAAGAGGCGTTGAATGTAGCAACAGATGAGTTGCTAACCGTTAAAAACATTAAACTGATAAATCTGGATTCGGATGCGCCAGCAAGTGATACCGCTGCTGCAACACTGGCTGGGATTAATCCGCAGAAATATGCTGATCTTTATTTTATTGAATTCTGGAAAACACCTCTGAATTCTAAAGGATACCGCATGACTAAAAATAAGGTTATGCTCTATGGCTTTAACGATATAAGTAATGTCAGTATTTTTAAAGTGGATGGCGGATATTATATAAAGAATTCTGAGCAGGTTTATAAAATAGCTCCTGGCAGCGATTTTAAACCATTAGAGCGAGTACTCGATAACGGCCTTCTGGCCCGTTTGTTTTAAATCATGAAACTTCATTTTTTTAAATACCAGGGTACCGGTAATGATTTTGTTTTACTGGATAATCGAGATAAATCCATCCTATTGACTCAGGAACAGATAAAGTTTTTATGTGACCGCCGTTTTGGTGTTGGTGCGGATGGGTTAATGTTACTGGAAACGGAAGTTGGTTACGATTTTAAAATGGTTTATTTTAACAGTGACGGTAACGAAAGCAGCATGTGTGGTAATGGGGGGCGGTGTTTAATGGCATTTGCCCGTCGTTTAGGAGTAGTGGCGGAAAGATCACATTTTATAGCCACAGATGGACCACACGATGCTGTAATTCTGGAGGATGGAACAGTGTCGCTAAAAATGCAGGATGTAAAAGGGATCGAAAAAGGATCTGATTTTTTCTTCCTGAATACCGGATCCCCTCATTATGTAACGATTGTTGATGCGTTGCAGGATATAAATGTAAAAGAAGAAGGGAGAAAAGTTCGTTACAATGAGCGTTTTGCCCTACAGGGTACGAATGTTAATTTTATTGAAAAGAAAGAAGATACTCTTTTTGTAAGAACGTATGAGAGGGGGGTAGAGGATGAAACCTTAAGTTGCGGTACGGGTGTCACAGCGGCCGCTTTGGTAGCCGCGGTTAATGGTTTGGCAACCGGGAAGAACCAATGCCGGATTAGTACGCCCGGCGGCTCATTAAATGTGAAGTTTGATAAAGTACTCGAAAATACTTTTTACAACATCTGGCTCGAGGGCCCGGCTACATTTGTTTACGAAGGGGATATTGTTATAGATAATTGATAGCGGAAGATTACATATTTATTGAAACACCAGTACAGTCATTGGCAGCTAATGATTTATTGAAACAAACCTGGATGGTTATTCTTCATGCAAAACGTGTGCCACCGCATATTGGACTCATGATGGCTGGTCTTTATCACTCTCTTACCATCAAAGGACATGAATTAGATGTATCTGCGGAAGCACTTTTAAAGACCATTCATCAACGCAAAATAAATGCACTTTTTTTGCGCCTGATTCCTCATCCGGTTTTTAGTACAAGTTATCAGTCAGATATCTTTCGTGAGCAGATTAAACAGTTTGTGGTAGTAAAGCAAAATGAAGCAACGTGTCTCGATCCCGTTAAATTATTTCTGGAAGAGTTTTACGCGTTAACTAAACGTCCTGATGAGATGCTGTTTGAATTAATAAAGCGGACAGCAGACAATAAATACATTCAATCTGTTTCGGCCTTAAATATGGAACTTACTCCTCAGGGATTTGCGTTGCCATTTTATACCAAAGAAGTACTTAATTCCCGCATTCATCAGGAACGGGCTGTTTTTTACAATGACTAAATGTTTATCAGTGGAGAACATATCGCCTTAAGGGCCATGGAACCTTCGGATACAGAAGTTTTATACGAGTGGGAGAATGATCGTACGTTATGGGCTGTAAGTTATTCGCAGATGCCATTTAGCAAAGCGGTACTTGATGAATTTGTGAACAGCCTCCATCAGGATATTTATACTGCCCGTCAGTTACGCCTAATGGTAACCATTGCCGCCACAAAACAAACAATAGGCACATTAGATTGGTTTGAGTTTGATCCTCAGCATCAAAGAGCTGGATTAGGAATTTATATCCATGCACAGTATCGTCGAAATGGATATGCGACCGAAACCATTCAACTTGCTAAAGAGTATGCCTTCCTGAATCTTTTGTTAAAGCAGATATACGTGCATGTAGGTGCCGACAACACCGCTAGTTTAGCCGTATTTGAAAAATGTGGTTTTGAGAAGGCAGGATTAAAGAAGGCCTGGAATCGAACCGGGTTAGGTAAATATGAAGATGTTTGGTTTTTACAATGTTTGAATGAAGGCTAGTGGTAGGATAGCGGTAATTGTAATGATATGGCTTTTGTGCGCCTGCGATCCGGTTCCGGAAAAAGCGCCTGAAAGCAAAGTTTCTGATCCGGACGATTCTCTTACATATCTTAATCATAGCGATAGCGCAAAATACGTCGGTATGGCTACCTGTAAACTGTGTCATCAGGACATTTATAACACCTTTATTAAAACAGGCATGGGTAAATCGTTCGATTTGGCTACACCACAAAAATCTTCAGGCGATTTTTCCACTGCCCGAATTCATGATCCGCTGATGGATTATAACTACCATGCTTACTGGAACAAAGATCAGTTGATGTTTAAAGAATACAGGCTAAAGAACGGGCAAGATACTATATATCAGCGGTTAGAACCCGTTAATTATATTATCGGGTCGGGCCAGCATACCAATTCGCACTTGCAGAATACCAATGGGTACATTCACCAGATGCCAATGACCTTTTATACACAAAAGCGGAAGTGGGATTTGCCTCCCGGTTTTGAAAATGGTATGAACACGCGTTTTAGCCGTAAGATAGGACTAGAATGTATGAGTTGTCATAACGCCTACCCGGATTTTGTAATGGGTTCAGAAAATAAATTTCGTTCTGTCCCTCAGGGCATTGATTGTGAACGCTGTCATGGACCGGGAAGTGTTCACGTAAGTCAACGACAAACAGGAAGCAACGTAGATACATCGCGGTACATTGATTACAGTATTGTTAACCCTGCCAAATTACCCATTGATCGTCAGTTTGATATTTGTCAGCGTTGCCATTTGCAGGGAAATGCGGTTTTGAAACCCGGGAAGAGTTTTTATGACTTTAAGCCCGGCAAACGGTTAAGCAATTACATGAGTGTGTTTCTACCAAAGTATGCAAATGCTGATGAAGATTTTATAATGGCATCGCATGCGGACCGTTTAAAACAAAGCGCGTGTTTCATTAAATCGTACGAAAAAGTAGCGCATAAAAATGCACTTCGCCCCTATAAAGACGCACTTACGTGTATAACCTGTCACAATCCACATGTCAGTGTAAGGGAAACGAATAAAAACAGTTTTAATGAAGCGTGTTTAAAATGCCATACGGTCGGTCGGCCAGAGACCTTATTCTGCACGGAACCAGAAGTCCAAAAAGCGGTACGGGCATTTGGTTCTAGCCTGCGTGAGGCAAATTGCGTATCCTGTCACATGCCGGTTTCAGGATCCACGGATATTCCCCACGTTTCCGTTCATGACCATTATATCCGCAAACCAATCAGTAAAACGGAAAAAGAAAAGATTAAAACATTTGTAGGCCTTTTTTCTATTAATGAAAAACATCCGGATAGCTTAACGAAAGCACGGGCTTACCTTAATCAATACGATAAGTTTGAGCAAAAGAAAATGTATCTTGATTCCGCTAAAAAGTACCTCAGATCCGGATCCTCAAAGAACATAGAAGGTAATTTTCATGAATTGGTGCAGCTGTATTTTATAGAGCAGAACTTTACTAAGCTTTTAAATGTGGTAAATACTGTGGGGGAAGGGCTGCTTTTAGAGAAAAAACTTATCCATCAAAGTTATGAAAACACAGATGCGTGGTCAGCTTACCGTATAGCAGAAGCGTTTCATTATACCAATCAGTTGCCTAAGGCCATTAAATGGTTTGAGCAGGCTATTAAATTGGCACCGTATAACCTCGATTTTCGTAACAAGGCTGGTTCAGCGTATGTGAAAGTGGGAAACCTGAGCCTGGCGAAAGAGCAGTACACGTTTATTTTAAAAGAGAACCCCAAAAAGGTTAACGCACTTACCAATCTTGCCTATATCAGTTTGTTGGAGAACAAGCCTGACGAAGCAAGATCTTTTCTGGAAAAGGGGCGAGCTCTTGATCCGGATGATGAACAGTTATTGTTAAATTACGCGCAGTATTACCTTATGTCGGGCAACTTTAAAAACGCAGCCGATGTATTAAAGCATTTGTTGGCCCGGCATCCGGATAATGAAGTGGCTAAAAGGGCCTTACAGCAGGTAAAAACACATTTTTAAATGGCATCAAAGGGAAAAAAGAAAATCGTTTGGATACTTGTTCTGATAGCCTTACTGGGAACAGGGTATTACATTTATAAGCATTATTTTGCGGGTAGTATTCATCTCAAAGATAAAAACTACACGTTCATTTATATTGAACACGACGACACATTTGAAGATGTGTTATCGGATATAAACAAAGAAGGAATTATTGAGAACCCTGAGTCGTTTAAATGGCTGGCACAAAAAATGGAACTCGATAAGAATATTCATGCCGGGAAATACCGGATAACCAACGGTATGACAATGCGCCAGATCATCAACCTGATTAAATATAATAAACAGGAGAAAATAAAGTTGTCGTTTAATTCACAAATACACGATTTGGATGAGTTTATGGAATATGTAAGTGATAAACTGGAGTTGAATGAAGAAGATATAGAAAGCGTTTTTACCGACGATGGGTTTCTGGAAAGTGAATTTGGCCTGGATCCTGATAACGCTTTTGCAGCTATTGTGCCAGGTGTTTATGAGGTAAGTTGGGCGATGTCAAAGGAGGATTTTAAAGTTTTTTTATCTGGTAATTATAAAAAAGTGTGGACGGATAGTAGATCCGTGCTGGCAAAGAAATTAAAGTATAGCAGAGGGCAGTTAATCACATTAGCTTCTATTGTGCAGGGAGAAAGCAATATAGCGAGCGAACAGCAGAAAATAGCAGGTGTGTATCTGAACCGTTTAAAGAAAGACATGTTGCTTCAGGCAGACCCTACGCTTAAGTATGCCAATAAAACGTACGATGCACAACGGGTACTTAATGCCGATAAAGACATTGATTCGCCTTACAATACCTACCGTTATAAAGGGGTACCGCCTTCTCCCATTGCGCTGGTATCGGTACAGGCTATTGACGCGGTATTGAATTATACACGGCATAATTATATTTTCTTTTGTGCCAAACCAAGCCTTAACGGATACAGTGATTTTAGCGAAACGTATGCACAACACGAGAAGTACGCGCGGGCGTATCAGAAGGAAATGGATAAAAGAGGAATTAAACGGTAGAAACTAAAAGAAATGAGATTGATTAGTAAACAGACGATGAAGAAAGTGTTCGCAGCAATACTAACCGCGGGGTTTTCTTTAAGTATTGCGGCGCAAACGCCAACGCCTGTGTTGAATGATTTTGGCGCAACGCTTCATGAAGAGGGAATTAATAAAGTATTTACAGCCATTGGCGATATAAAGGGTGCCAATGACTATGAGGTGATGTTAATTAAAGGAAAGTACTATTGGACAATTAAAAACCCCCGTATTAACCTTAAACCGGATAGTAGTGATTTTACCTGTGACGCTATAGTAGATGTAGGGCCTTTTAATTATAAAACTCAGGTTGTGGGAAATGTGAAAATTAACTACGATAATGCCAAAAATCAGATCTCACTTCAGATATCGCGGGCCATCTTCGAATTATATACGATGATATTCGGAAAAAAAGTACATATTAAGGATATACACCTCGAAGAGTATTTTAAAGATCCTTTTGTGTTCGAAGGCCCCAAAACACTGGCAACAGATATGGAGTTTACCATGCCGGACTCTACGAAGAAAAAAATTTACATACAGCCTACCGACTGCGCCATGCGTGTAAAGTTCAGGGAGATATGTACAACCTGTGAAATTCTGGCCAGCGATAAACCTTTTAAACCGGTTATTAAAGTTGTGCCACCCATTCAGGCACCACGGCCGGCGGACACAAAAACCACTCAACCTCAGAAAAAATAATTAAATTTAGGAGATGTATCGTTTATTAAATCTCTTTTGGAAATTCAATCTCCCGAGGTGGTCTATTTTACTGATTGATACATTTATTTGTGCTTTTGCCTTAACACTGGCCTTTTTATTACGATTCAATTTTGATGATATCCCCGAAGTGGATCGGCGTAATTTACCCTTAGGCTATCTGGTGGTGTTAAGCGTGCGTTTATTGTCTTTTTTCATTTCCAAAACGTACAAGGGTGTAGTACGCTATACCAGTTCGCGCGATGCCGTTCGCATTTTTACGGTTGTTTTAATGGGAAGTGTAGTAGTTTTCCTGTTGAACGTGATAGCGTATAAATTCATTTTGGATGTTTATTTCATTCCTAATTCTGTTATCATCATTGACGCGCTTTGCACGTTGTTTATAATGATAAGTTCGCGACTGGCGGTGAAAGCAATATTTTTTGAAAGCAAAAACCCCGATCGTGAAAAGATCAGTGTTTTGATTTATGGCGCCGGCGAAGCGGGAATTATTACCAAACGGACCCTTGACCGGGACGCGGCCATCAAATATAAAGTAGTCGGATTTATTGATGATGATGAAAAAAAATCGGGACGAAGTCTGGAGGGGATATTTATTTATGCGCCTTCAAAAATGGAAGAACTGATCAGGGAAAAGCAAGTCGAAATTGTGGTGTTAAGTATCCAGAAAATAGCACCTTCTAAAAAAAATGCGATAACAGATCTTTGTCTTTCATACAATGTAAAAGTGCTTAATGTGCCGCCAGTAAGTAAATGGATTAATGGGGAGTTGAGTTTTAATCAGATTAAAGGCATTAATATTGAGGAATTGCTGGAGCGCGATCCTATTGTTTTAAGTACAGAGTTGCTGGAAGAGGAAATAAAGGGAAAAGTAATTTTGATTACCGGAGCAGCTGGCAGTATAGGAAGTGAATTGGCACGGCAATGTGTGCGGTATAAACCAAAATGCATTTATTTACTTGATCAGGCAGAGAGCCCTTTGCACGAAATGGAACTTGAATTTGCCGATAAATACAAAGAGCAGAAATATGAGGTGGTGGTAGCGGATGTGCGCAACGGCGAGCGTATGCGAAACGTATTTAGCACATTTAAACCGCAAATAGTATTTCACGCCGCGGCCTATAAGCATGTCCCTCTGATGGAGCACAATCCTTCTGAGTCTATCCTTACCAACGTATTGGGTACCCGCATCGCTGCCGATTTATCCGTAGAGTTTGGGGTTCATAAATTTGTTTTTGTAAGTACCGATAAGGCGGTAAATCCCACCAATGTAATGGGAGCCAGCAAACGTATCGCTGAAATATACATTCAGAGTTTAGGACATCATACCAACACGCGTTTTATTACCACCCGTTTTGGAAATGTTTTGGGAAGTAATGGTTCTGTTATCCCGCGGTTTAAGAGGCAAATAGAAAGTGGCGGGCCGGTAACGATTACACATCCCGAGATTACCCGTTATTTTATGACTATTCCGGAAGCTTGCCAATTAGTGTTAGAAGCTGCTACAATGGGTAAAGGAGGGGAAATCTTTGTGTTTGATATGGGCAAAAGTGTTAAGATTGTGGAGTTGGCGCGAAAGATGATTAAGTTAAGTGGGCTGGAAGAAGGGAAAGATATTCAGATTGTATATACTGGCTTACGGCCGGGAGAGAAGTTATATGAAGAGCTTCTGGCGGATACGGAGAATACGATTGCAACCAGACATACGCAAATTCTTGCCGGTAAAGTAAGGGTGTACGATTTTGAAGAGGTTAAACATATCATTGACCAGTTGATCATTTCTTTCAAAACTCAGAATAACGAGTACATTGTTCAGCAAATGAAAGAACTGGTGCCAGAATTCAAAAGCAATAATTCCGTTTTCGAAAAATTAGATACATAATGTTACAACGATATTTTTTAGGATTGGTGGCAGTCATTCAAGTTGTTTTTGGATGGGCACAAAAACCGGCTACAGCAAAGGAAACTGGGGATAAACCAAAATTAGTAGTAGGAATTATCATAGATCAGATGCGGGATGATTACATTTACCGCTTTTGGAACCGTTATGGTCAGGGTGGATTTAAACGTCTGGTAAATAATGGCTATTATTTTAAGAATGCGCATTATAACTATGTGCCAACCTATACAGGACCGGGACACGCCTGCGTATATACAGGAAGTACACCGTCCCGTAATGGGATTATTGCTAATGAATGGTATAACCGTTCGTCAGGCAAAATGATGAACTGCGTTGAAGACAAAGCGGTAACGCCTGTAGGAACTGACAATGAGCGGCACCGGCGTTCCCCTGCTAATCTATTGGCTACAACTATTGGAGATGAATTAAAGATTTCTTCTAACAACAGAGCAAAGGTATTTGGAGTGGCGCTTAAAGACCGCAGCGCTATTTTTCCGGCAGGACATGCGGCAAACGGCGCATTCTGGCTGGATGATAAAACTGGAAATTTTGTGTCCTCATCCTGGTATATGAAAGCGCTGCCACAATGGCTTAAAGCATTTAATGAACGGAATTTAATTTTGTCGTATTTGTCGGGAGGATGGAATACGCTTTATCCACTGGTAACGTACACCAGTTCCATAAACGATACCAATCGTTATGAACGGGCACATGTAAAAAAGGATTTACCTGTTTTCCCTTATACATACGAAACGCAAATCAAGAACAAAAATTACGGCACCGTTGCCATCACACCTTATGGAAATACATTAACCCGTGAACTGGCGGTGGCTTGTCTTAAAGGGGAACAGATGGGAAAAGACGATGAGTGCGATTTGTTGGCGGTTAGTTTTTCCAGTCCGGATATTATCGGTCATTCTTATGGCCCCCGTTCTGTAGAAATAGAAGATACCTATTTACGATTGGATAAAGAACTGGAACTGCTTTTTAATGAGCTGGACAAAGAAGTGGGGAATGGTAATTATATGGCGTTTTTAACCGCGGACCATGGTGGAGCGGATGTGCCCAATCATTTATTGGATAATAAAATTCCCGCGGGTGTAATAAACGAAGATTCGATTACCAAAGCGATTAAACAATTTGCATTCAATCAGTTTGGTGATTCTGCCCTGGTAGTGAATGTAAGTAATAGCCAGGTGTTTTTAGACCGTGGTAAGATACAACGTCAGAAATTGTCTGTGGATAACATAAAACAAGACCTTTGTAATTTTTTACTGAACTATAAAGGCGTGGCAGAAGCGTATCCGTCGGAAGTGTTTAAAACATCTTCTTTTGGTGGAAGAGATGATAAAGCCTTGTTGCAACGTGGATTTAACCATTTGAGAAGCGGTGATGTACTCTATGTATTGCAGCCTGCCTGGATGGAGTATGTAGAAACCGGAACAACCCACGGGAGTTCTTATTTATATGATACGCATGTTCCCTTGCTCTTTTTTGGAAAAGGAATTTCAAAAGGGAATAGTTTTGAATACGTGACCATAACACAGATTGCCCCAACGCTTAGTGCGTTGTTAAAACTTAATTACCCTAACGCCTGCATTGCAGAACTTTTACAGCCTTATTTTCAGAAGTAGTTCCGCTATTTAGCTAAATATATCCGCTTTTTTTGTAGCAACAGGAATCGTATTTTAGTTTATCTTTACTAATAGTCATAGTGTTAAATTGTAATTAAAAACTTACAGTCCATTTACAGTTAAAACACATCTGGCAATAGACTCATCATGGATAATGCCTTAAATGCCGAAGTAAATCTGGGGTATTGTATAGTCAGCTATACACAGGTTGATCATTTGGTAAAGGTTGTTTTTACAGATAAGGTTTTATTGGGTCAGGAAATTTTGATGACCATACAGGATACCATTGATACCTTAACGAATGGCAATCCTTACTTTCTGTTAACCAATATGGATGATAAAGTCAGTCCAACCGCCTTCGCTTATGATTTTTATGCGGATAAAGCACGGGCGGAAAAGGTAATCAGAGAGGCATTTGTCCTTAACTCACCCGCGCTTAAACTAGCGGCTAATTTTTATTTTAAACTCAAGAAACCCGTTATTTTGTCGAAAGTATTTGACCGGGAAGATTTAGCCACTGAATGGTTACTAAGTAGCCAGAAGGAAAAAGAATAATACTTGGAGTCAGGCTACCCGTTCAAGACAGTTACTGGCAATAAATTGTTTCCTGAGTTCTTCCTGAAAGGAAAAGTAGTTCTCTTTGCGTTTAAACCCTTCTGTTCTGATCCACTCTTCGTCACAATACCGGATAACCAGTTCTTCCAGTCTGTTTTCTTCCAGTTTATAGTTCCGGCTGAGGAACTCAGCTACTGCCAGTAATAGACGCTTGTGCTGCAAAAGTAACTTTTCCGCTTCGTCTTCGCACTCACGTATCAGGTTCATGGCTTCCTGTTTGTATTTATCTTCCGTATAAAAGAACTCATTATTCCCTTGCGCATATACAGCAATAGATACCGGGTCTGATCCCATCGCGAATTTTTTTATAGCGAGGTTCGCCATTTCACTGGCACGTTCAATGTCCTGCTCCACTCCCGATGAGGTATTTTGTTCGCCGAATATCATTTTTTCAGCCAGATAACCGCCTAAACTGATCATAATGTCTTTTTTCAATACATCGCGGGTTAAAATTCCTTCCGGCATGTTTACCATACAAAACCCGTCGGACTCACTTTCCATAGATTTTGATACAACCAGCGAAGGGATAATCCGTAACGTAAGAACAGCCAACACGGCATGACCAGCTTCATGAACAGCCGTATGTGCTTGTACATTCGGATTTGCTTTTTTACGAAGGTCCCCTAATTTAAAATACACTTTTTCTTCAAAGGTTTTAAGTATGGCACCGTTTGCATCCAGTAACGAAAAGTAGTAACAATCGTTCATACAACTCCATTCCACACGGGTAATGGGTAACCCGGATTCCAGAACGGTGACCACCAGTTTTCCTGTCCATGCCTCAATATAGTTTTTGATAGTGGTTAAAACCGGACGGGTGCCTTGGGCAGGAAACACGCCTTCTTTGTACAACATATCGTAAACCGGTGCATGAAAGTGAAGACTAAACCCAAACTGAGTTTCCATGTAGCGTCCCACACGTTGTAATTCGCGATAGATGAGTTCCCTGAAGTGCACCGATTTAAAGGAGCGGTAAATAATATGATTATTTCCCAGTCGCGCGATTTGTTCAGGACGGAAACGTTTTCCCAACGCAGATTTTATATGGGTGATATTGATTTTCAGCGTAGCGGCATGTAATTCATCCGCGTGGATATCAGGATTTACGGAATGACTCATGTGGTATGCCTCATCCAGGTTTCCTAAAATGAAAATAACCGATTTGGAGAGATCCAGTATTTTGAGAGCGGTACGGGTTCGTATGCCACGTTCAATAATGCCAACGATGCCCTCTAAGTCTGTGTTTTTTACCTGATCACGAATAACTTCGCGTGTAATGTTGTCATCTACATACAGGTAATATAAGCCATCGAGGAAATCACGTGAGTTGAAGTAATTTAAACCAATCACTTCACCGTTACGTTCTTCGCTTTCGAAAAAGAAATTTTTGAAAATTTCCAGGAAACTATCTTCTCCTTTGGTAACATTGCCGCCGCTTATTTCAACGCCGCGTTCCAGACACCTGAAAATGTTCATAAGGGCCATATCAGCGCGTTTCAGGTAATAGGTGCCGTTGCTGGAAATGTAACCTATTTTCCCGCTGTCAATCATGTCCCATATTACCCTGAGTTTATCTTTGCCAATTTCGGCACCTTCCTTATTTAAGGTACGGGCAAATTGAAATTCATCAAAGCAAATGATGTTTGGCTTTTCGTGGAAAAATTCAAGTTCATCGGTGAACATGGCTTTCATCCATGAAGCCGAATCCGATTCAAATTCGCCCATGTCCATTTGTGCGTAGAGTTTTTTATAGTCGAGCAACTCTACTAAGCGTTGAACAAGAGCGGTTTTTCCGGATCCGGTCATGCCCCACATATTGATAATAAGGGGCCTTAGTTGCGCCTGCGGAAACAGGTACCAGGAGGAGAGGAGCGCAGTAATTTCTTCAATAATCTCATCCAATCCAATGAATTCCTGTTTCAGTGTTTTTGCAACATCCTGTAAGTAGTTACGTTTTTGTATAATATCTGAATATACGTTAGTGGTTTCCATTTATTTTTTCAAGTTGAAAGGTTCGTCCGGCATATACACGGTTTGGCCGCCCACGTTCCAGATTATGGTGTTGCCACCACTGTGCCTGTGCCGATTGCTGCAATTGGGCAATCTGCCAGTTTTCGTAAGCTGCCCTTAATTTTTGTAATGCCAGTTTTTTGTTTTGTAATTGTGAGCGCGATTCGCTGGCTACCACCTGTACGCCACTTTTAAGATGCGTGGCGCGCACGGCGGTTTCTACTTTGTTTACGTTTTGCCCGCCAGGTCCCGAAGCCCGCATGGTTTGAAACTGTATATCGGTTTCCTTCCAGGGAGGTAATTGGGTAAGGTCGTAAACATGTATGCCAATGAACCAGTTTTTGCGTTTATGATAACGGCGATACGGACTTTGAGCGACCCACAATAACGCGCCCTGCCACGATTGTATAAAATCGTTGAGCCGGGGGCCACTCAGCTTTAGTGTGGCCGAGTATAATGTAGAAGGCTCTGTGCCGTTTTGCCGGTGAAGGGTTTCGTGGTGTAATTGTTTTTCACCAGCTTCCTTTATCATTTCGCGCAGAGCTAATGCCACCGCCAGAGCGCACTCGGCGGGGCCTTTTCCTGATGTAATTTGTATAATTTTTGTGTCCATGTGTTTATGGTTTATTCATTCTTACAATAGCCGGCAAAAAGGATCCTTCTATTTTTACCAGATCCTGCTGGCTGTTCATAATCTGTTCTATGTCTTTATAAGCCTGAGCAGCTTCCTCTACACTGCCACCTATCAGGTGGATCCGTTTTTCGGTCAGTTGTTTGGTCATCAGCGATTTGGTGATTTTTTCACGGGCCTCTTGCCTCGACCAGCGCCGTCCGGCACCGTGCGACGCGGAATGTAAGGCCGCGTTATTACCTAAGCCACTTACAATAAACCCACGGCTGCACATGCTGCCGGGAATAATGCCGGTTTCACCTTTGGCGGCTGGTGTAGCGCCCTTTCGGTGTACCACATATTCCTCACCATCGTGCTGCTCTTTCCAGGCAAAGTTGTGATGATTTTCTACTTTGTGCAGGCATTCGAACCCCATAGTATCAGCAAGCTGTTTGTGGATTACATCGTGGCAGGCTTTGGCATAATCTCCCGCCAGATTCATAGATAGCCAGTATTCCTGCCCTTCTTCTGAGTCCAGATTCAGCCAGGCCATAGCCTGTAATTGTTTTGGCAGGCGACATTTATTCATGGCAATTCTGGTGTAGGTATCTGCAATGCTCGCCCCAAAACCTCTTGAGCCACTATGGCTTAATAGTCCAAGGTAGTTGCCCGGCGGAAGTTCAAGGATATTATCCGCGTTAAGTGTTACCGAACCAAACTCCACAAAGTGATTGCCTGTGCCAGAAGAGCCCAACTGATAACGGGCTTTGGCATGAAGGTGCTTTAGCAAACCGGTAGCCTGAAACCGTGGATCATCTGTAATGGCATGACTGGCTTGCTTTTCAAGTGCGCCATCGTTACCAAAATGGGTATAAAACTTAAGCGCTTTTTGCAACTCGTACGCTTTGTGTTTTAGCAGATCTACTGGTGCGTCGAAAATACTGAGTGCCATACGGCAGCCAATATCCAGTCCAACGCCAAAAGGAATCACCGCGTTTTTAGCCGCCAGCACACCGCCAATGGGCAAACCATAACCATGATGCGCATCGGGCATTAAAGCACCTTTAGCGGCAATGGGCAGTTTCATGGCGTTTTCCATTTGCTGGATGGCGTTGTGTGCGATATGCTCACGACCGTAGATATTCAGAAGCCCGTTGTCTTGCAGTGCGAATACCTCATAATCTGTTTTCAGTTTGGGTGTTCCACAAATAGAATGCGCCAAAGGATGAAAGATGCTATCTTCGAGGTAGCTTTCAGGATTAGAAAGAACGTTTTGTAACACGTTTAATTTTTCCTCAAGCGGTACGTACTTAAAATGCCGTGTGAGGAGATGTGTAGCCAGACTCTTGGCTACATCGGAAGGGAAACCGATACCACGCAGGTGCTTTCCCTTCACCTTATTTTTTCCCATAAGAGATTTTGTTTAAATACAGGCATGTTCATTCCCTGCCTTGCTGTTAAAGATGTATAGCAGCAAAGCGGACATAACAAGCCTATTAACTTGTTTTAATTTTTCTGATTATTTCCGGATGGGTTCCGACTCCCCGAAACCATTTTGATTTTTTATGACGAACGGTCATTTGAAATCAATAAAAAACCCGGCTTATAAACCGGGCTGAAAGTATTGTGAATACGAGTGTTCCGGCTTACGGTTTCTTATTTGAATGTAACACTAACATATCTTTTTAATTCTACTTGCTTTTATTGATTAAATAATTTTTCTGAATGCAAAGATAAATGATTTTTTGAAAAGAATATGAAAGGTGATTTACTATTATTTGAATTTTTTTATCTCTGATAAAGTGTGACGCTCCGGAATCCCTTTAAAATCAATTGTTCCGGAGCTTGCTTAAAAACAATTTAAATTACGTGAAATGGAATTTGAGTGAGTGGAATAGTAGATTGAGTTTGTAGAAATAATTTCTTTTTTACAAAATCAGCATTAACCAGATGGTAGTAATGGATGATTTGCAGGAAAAAATGTGTAACGTATGCTCGTGGAAGTGTAGAATTATTTCAGTAGAAGGAACTTATCAATGGCATACCGACCTGCCATAAAGAAATAACTGTTAAAATGGTTTCAGGCTGTGCATAAAGAAAGTGTGTTAATCATCAGTATGTGAATATTTCCGGCCTCTTAAATAAATGTTTGAATAATAGTCAGTTAGCTGTTTGCTCCTTTAAAATATCCTCTTTATTAGGTTAAAAACTTATTCGTTTAACCTGCTCAAAAAACCCTTCATTTTTGTATTTTTAGCGTTTTATTAGTATTTGGCATAACGCATGAAAATTGGATTAGATATAATGGGAGGGGACTATGCTCCTAAAAATTGTCTGGATGGGGTGATACTTGCTACTAAAGAATTACCGGAAGAGGTAACTCTGGTTTTGGTGGGTGATTCAGAAAAAGCAAGAACCTATTTTAAAGAGCAGGGATTCGATGATAGCCGGATAGAGTATGTGCACACGACAGAAGTAATTGAAATGAGTGAACACCCTACTAAAGCCTTGTCGCAAAAGCCGCAAAGTAGTATTAGTGTTGGGTTTAAGCTCTTAAAAGACGATAAGATTCAGGTGTTTGCCAGTGCCGGTAACACCGGAGCTATGCTGGTGGGCGCCATGTTTTCGGTTAAATCTATTCCGGGTGTTATACGTCCGTGTATTACGACTATTCTCCCAAAAGAAAACGGAGGCTACGGCATTATGCTGGATGTAGGAACAAATGCCGATTGTAAACCTGATGTGTTGTATCAGTTTGGTGTTCTGGGATCTATTCTGGCCAAAGAAGTGTATAAAATTGATAATCCTAAAGTGGGATTACTGAATATAGGTGAAGAAGCGGAAAAAGGTAATCTTGTATCGCAGGCGGCTCATGTGCTGATGAAAGATAGCAAGGATTTTAATTTTATTGGTAACGTAGAGGGCCGCGATTTGTTTGACGATAAAGCAGACGTTATTGTGTGTGAAGGATTTGTGGGAAATGTGGTATTAAAAACGGCAGAGGCATTTTATAAACTGATTAAAACCCGTCGCCGCAGCGATGAGTATTTTGACCGGTTTAATTATGAATTATATGGTGGTACCCCTATTTTAGGTGTAAACAGCAATGTAATGATAGGTCACGGCATCAGCAGCGCGCTGGCGTTTAAAAACATGTTGCTTTTATCGAAAGATGTAGTGGATGTTAAACTGACAGAAAAAATAAAACAAGTATTTCAATAATGGTAAGAGCAGCAATAACAGCGGTTGGAGGATATGTGCCGGAGAATGTGGTAACTAATTTTGATCTGGAAAAAATTATTGACACCACCGATGAATGGATTACCACCCGCACCGGCATAAAGCAACGTCATATCGAAAAGGATCCTAAAAAAGCGACTTCGGATATGTGTGTGGAGGCGGTGAAGGAATTGTGTAGCAAGCGGGGCATTGCACCCGATGAAATTGATATGTTGATTTGCGGAACGGTAACGCCGGATATGGTATTTCCTTCTACTTCCAACCTGATTTGCGCTAAACTGGGGGCAAAAAAAGCATGGGGTTACGATTTATCGGCTGCTTGTTCTGGGTTTATTTACGGTTTGGCTACTGGCGCGCAGTTTATTGAAACAGGGCGCTATAAGAAAGTGGTAGTGGTAGGTGCCGACATGATGAGCCGTATTCTCAATTTTGAAGACCGCACGACCTGTGTTATTTTTGGTGATGGCGCGGGCGCTGTTTTACTGGAACCGACAGAGGAAGATAATGGTGTAAAGGATTTTTTACTGCATGCCGATGGAAACGGAGCCACGCATTTACACATGAAAGCGGGTGGATCGCTGAACCCGGCTACCATTGATACGGTTACGAATAAAATGCATTACGTGTATCAGGAAGGGCAGGCTGTGTTTAAAAACGCGGTGTATAATATGGCGGAGGTAAGTGCCGCTATTATGGAAAAGAACGGACTTACGGCCGGTGATGTTAAATGGCTGGTAGCGCATCAGGCCAATAAGCGTATTATTGACGCTACGGCTTCGCGCATGGGTATTGGCAGCGAGAAAGTGATGATGAACATTGAGCGTTATGGCAATACTACTGCCGGAACCATTCCGTTGCTATTATGGGATTACGAAAAGCAGTTGAAGAAAGGCGATAACCTCATTTTATCGGCTTTTGGTGGCGGTTTTACCTGGGGCGCGATATATGTAAAATGGGCTTACGACGGAAAATAAAAACGAATCCGAAAGGCACAATTCCAATAATAAAAAGTCAAAATTTTTAGTGTTGTACAGCTTTATTATCAGTAACTTTCAGTCTGATTAGTTAATGGTGTATGCAATGTCTTTTTTCTGAATTTACCCCATCTTCTTATGCACAATGGAAAGATCAGGTGCTAAAAGATCTGAAAGGTGAATCCTTCGAGAGTTTGTTATGGCAAAATGAGAATGGGTTTACCGTGGAACCGTTTTATACACAGGAGCATTTACAGCAAACGGCAATGCCTGTTTTTGAGCATACCAATTGGGAGGTGTGTGAACACGTTGTGGTAACGGACGAGAAAGAGGCGAATGCCGTGGCTCTGGAGGCTCTTCAGGGTGGGGCGAGCGGATTGTGTTTTGATATCCGCAAACCGGTAAACCTTACTGTTTTATTAAAGGATATTTCCGTAGAACATATTTATACGCAGTTTAGTATCAGTAACGATGCGATTGGTGTATTGGAAGGGCTTAAAGAATGGGATGGAAAAACGAACGCGTTTGATGGCACGCAGAAATGTTTTGTGACGTTGGATCCACTCTCACTACTGGCACAGTATGGCGAATGGCATCATTCTGCCGCAGAGGATATGGCGACGCAATGCGGTCGCCCGTACTTAAACGTTAATGGTAGTTTATATTACGAGGCAGGCGCTTATGCAGCCACGCAATTAGGCGTATTGCTTGCGCATGTAAATGAATACCTTCAGTTTTTAACTGATGTCAAAGCAAACATTCCGTCAGTCTTACATGTATCGTTTGGTATAGGAAGTAGTTTTTTTACAGAGATTGCTAAGTTAAAAGCGGCCCGCCATCTTTTAACCTTGTTGTACGATCAGTACGGTGTAACGCCAATCATTCATATTCACGCGCAAACGGGCGTTTTTAATAAGAGTGAGAAAGATGTCAATACAAATTTATTACGTACCACCACCGAAAGTATGAGCGCGGTATTAGGCGGATGTAATAGTTTAACTACGCTGCCGTTTAAGCGTGGACTAGAGCCGGATACGTCTTTTTCGCGGCGTATTGCCCGTAATCAGCAGTTATTACTGAAAGGAGAAAGTTATTTTGATCAGCTGGCAGATGTAAGCGCTGGTTCGTATTATGCAGAGCATTTAATGGATCAGTTGGCCGAAAGGGCATGGGGCATTTTTAAGGAAATAGAAGCCGAAGGTGGTTTTATTAAAGCATTTGAAACAGGAAGTCTGCAAGGCCGCATTGCTGCCGATTGCCGTGCGCAACAGGAACTGGTTCAATCCGCCAAAAAAATAATGGTAGGCGTTAATAAATTTCAGAACGCGGGAGAAACGACTGATATTAAGCTGAAAGCGGCGCCTCTTGTCGCAAGTCCTTTTCAACCTATTGTGCAACAGTATTTAACCGGTACGCTATGAGAAAGTCTTTTGAAACAATAGCTTACAAACGCGTAAGTACACCTTTGTCTCAGCGGGAAACAAAGGTATTTGTAAGCCCTGAACAAATTGAAGTACAGGCCAATTACGATGCTTCAGTAATGAAAGAATTACCTCATACCGGATTTACAGCCGGTATCGCGCCTTTTCTGCGCGGACCTTACAGCAGCATGTATGTAAAGAGTCCCTGGACGGTGCGTCAGTATGCCGGGTTTAGTACAGCGGAAGAAAGTAACGCCTTTTACAGGCGTAATCTGGCGGCAGGACAGAAGGGGTTGTCGGTGGCATTTGATTTGGCCACCCACCGTGGGTACGATAGCGATAACGAACGGGTAGAAGGCGATGTGGGTAAAGCAGGGGTAGCCATTGATAGCATACTGGATATGAAAGTACTGTTTGATGGTATTCCATTAAACGAAATGAGTGTATCAATGACCATGAATGGCGCGGTATTGCCCATTCTGGCATTTTATATAGTAGCGGCGGAAGAGCAAGGCGTGGGCTTGGCGCAGTTGAGCGGAACCATACAAAATGATATCCTGAAGGAGTTTATGGTGCGTAACACCTACATTTACCCACCGGCACCCAGCATGAAAATTATTGCGGACATTTTTGAATTTACTTCGCAGCACATGCCCAAATTCAATTCCATTTCCATTAGTGGTTATCACATGCAGGAAGCGGGAGCCACGGCCGATATTGAACTGGCTTATACCCTGGCGGATGGGTTGGAGTACCTGCGCACCGGTATTAAAGCGGGGATAGATATTGACGCGTTTGCGCCACGCTTGTCGTTTTTCTGGGCAATAGGGATGAATCACTTTATGGAAATTGCCAAGATGCGCGCGGCCCGTTTACTATGGGCTAAACTGGTAAAGCAGTTTAATCCTAAAAATCCGAAATCGCTGGCGCTTCGTACGCATTGCCAAACCAGTGGCTGGAGTTTAACGGAACAGGATCCGTTTAATAATGTGGCCCGTACGGCCATTGAAGCTCTGGCTGCGGCGATGGGGCATACACAAAGTTTGCATACCAATGCTCTGGATGAGGCGATTGCTTTGCCAACCGATTTCAGCGCGCGTATTGCGCGTAATACGCAATTGTATTTGCAGCATGAAACCGATATTACCCGTGTAGTAGATCCGTGGGGGGGGAGTTACCATATAGAAATGTTAACCAACACGATTGCAGAGAAAGCCTGGGCATTGATTGAAGAAGTAGAAGCGCTGGGCGGAATGGCTAAGGCGATAGAAACGGGTGTGCCCAAGATGCGGATAGAGGAGGCGGCGGCCCGCAAACAAGCCCGGATTGATAGTGGTAAGGATATGATAGTAGGGGTGAACAGTTTTAAGGTAGAGGAAGAGACGCAAATAGACATTTTAGAGGTTGATAATACCAAGGTACGGCAACAGCAGATCGAACGTTTAACAGTGCTAAAGGCGAACCGTGATGCCCAAGCGGTGGAAGACGCGCTGAATGCGTTAACAGAAGCAGCACGCAGTGGAAAGGGAAATTTACTGGCGTTGTCGGTTAACGCGGCACGGGTTAGGTGTACATTGGGTGAAATTTCGATGGCCCTTGAAAAAGTGTATGGCCGGTATAAAGCCAATATCCGTTCTATTGCCGGGGTATATAGTAAAGAGATAAGCATGGATACAGATTTTGTAAAGGCACGGGAACTGGCCGACGCGTTTGCGGCGCTGGAAGGTCGCCGGCCACGGATAATGATTGCAAAAATGGGGCAGGATGGGCACGACCGCGGGGCAAAAGTAATAGCGACGAGTTTTGCGGATATGGGGTTTGATGTGGACATTGGCCCTTTGTTTCAGACACCGGCAGAGGCGGCCCGGCAGGCGGTGGAAAACGATGTACATGTATTGGGGGTCAGTAGTCTGGCAGCCGGCCATAAAACGCTGGTGCCGCAGGTGATTGCCGCGTTAAAGGAATACGGACGTGAGGATATTATGGTAGTGGCAGGTGGTGTTATTCCGCAGCAGGATTATGACTTTTTATACAAAGCGGGTGTTTCGGGTATTTTTGGCCCGGGAACGGTTATTTCCAAATCAGCGCAACAGATTTTAAACCGTTTGATTGATCGCCTCAAAGAGTAATTTTAGGTAATGGCTGATATGATATTTAAAACCTTGTCCATTGTTATTCCCGCGTATAATGAAGGGCCTACAATTCATCTGATCCTTGATAAAATTAAACGGGTAGTATTGCAAGGGGGGATGGAAAAGGAAATTATTATAGTGAACGATTGTTCGCGCGATAATACGGTGGAGAGTGTGGAGCGGTATTGCCGTGAGCATCCGGATTTGAATATACAGTTGTACTCGCAACCGGTTAATATGGGAAAAGGCGCGGCCCTGCACCGCGGTATTAAAGAAGCCAAAGGCGAAATCATTATTATACAAGACGCGGATCTGGAATACGATCCGGCAGAATATCCTATCCTTTTAAAGCCCATTACCGATGGTTTCGCGGATGTGGTGTATGGTTCGCGTTTTGTAGGAGGGCGACCGCACCGTATATTGTTTTACTGGCATACGATCGGAAATAAGTTTCTGACCTCGCTGAGTAATATGTTTACAAATCTGAATTTAACCGATATGGAAACCTGTTACAAGGTGTTTCGTGCGGAAGTGATTCAGCCGGTTCGTTTGCGTGAACAACGGTTTGGTTTTGAACCGGAAGTAACGGCTAAGATCAGTCGCATTAAAAATATACGCATTTACGAAGTGGGTATTTCGTATTATGGACGCACCTACGAAGAAGGGAAAAAGATTGGCTGGAAAGATGGATTCAGAGCTATCTGGTGTATTTTAAAGTATGGTTTGTTTAAGGTGAACTAGTGTTTTGTTGCCCGGGGGATGCTGTAATGATTAGTTCATAATTCTCTTCATGGTAAGCCAATTAAATGTAATTATGATCCATATAAATACGAATGGAATAGTAAATAACCTACGATAAAAATTATAGCCTGTTACTTGCTTAATAGTTGAATTTATTAAAAATCTTTTCCTGGGAACAAGTAAAGACAATTCATTCCAAACCGTTTTGTCTGTCGGTATTTCCTGCAATTTCAAGTCAAAGACCATAACAGTATAATGATAGCAATTACGCCTTCATTAAATGCTTCAGTCCGGCTGGTTAGTATTTGGTTGATATTATTCATTAGTATAAAAAACCGTTCTCTGCTTCTAACTTTGTTGGCAAATTGGTTTCGCCTAACATTTCTTGTAAATCTCTTTCAATGGTGTTGCACATGGCAGTTAGTGGAACGTCTGTAATCCTGTTTTCAAATGGATTTTCGTTTACTTCTCCTACCTTGCCTATTATGGCAAAAACAAAAGAAATGATGACCGAAACTGGTATCATCAAGTAATCAATATTCATTTTAGTAAAATCGCCAATCAATGAAAATGGAAGCATTAACATAAATGTGTATAGAAACAACCTTGTAAAAAAGTCGTATTGTCTTAATAACGGAGTGTTTTTAATACGTTCGCAACCGCCTTGATAATTTGCTAATGCTAATAATTGACCTTCCATTTGAAAGCTGTCGAAACCACCAAGTGTTCCGTTTGCCATGGCTTCATAAATCTTTTTGCCTGATACAAGGTGCAGATAATTGGGCTTGTTCTGTGATTTTTCTAAATGCTCAAATTCCTGTGCTGATAAAAAGGGTTTCAGTTCATGCCAGTTATCTTGTTTTCTTAGATGCAATCGCAAAGCATGAACCCAAGCGATTACTTTGTAAATCATTTCCTTTTTAAATTGTTCGCTTCGTTCCTTTTCGTAACTCTGTTGGTGCGAATGACTGTCCGTAAATGTGATGATTAACCTTGCCAAAACACGACTTGAATTGATTATACCGCCCCAAAGTGTTCTTGCTTCCCACCAACGGCTATAAGAACTATTATTGCGAAAAGCAATAAAAATCGCCAAAGCACTTCCTAAGGTGACTGAAATAGAAAACGGTAAAGTAACAGCGGTAATGTTTTGCTTGTGCAACACAAAAACAGCTACTGTTATGATAACTGCAAAAGCCAATTCAGTTTTCACATACTGAATTACTTTGATGGGATTGAAATTTCTTTTGACTATCATGTTTTAAAATTCGTGTCTGATAAAGCCGCCAATAGTGTATATTTTAGTGAATTTAGTATTGCCTGTTTGGTTAAAATCGGTACCCGCTCCAAACTGATATGTTTTCAGCTGAATCCCCAATCTTAATCGCTGTGTAAAGCTGAAATTAGCGGTGCTTACAGTTGGGAAAGCATTTACACTTTCTACTTGCGTAAACAGATTGGCTTTTTCTGTAAGTTTTGGCGTGTATCGGAAAAGAAGGAAGTAATCTAAGTCTGGTTTTTCAAGGATTCCGCAAACCAACCAAGTAAATATGGTCATATTTTTATTGATGTGAGCATATTGAATACCTGCTTTCGGATAAACACCCCAACTTAAGACCTGACCAACTATTACAGGAGCAAAACCTTTTAGTTTTTCATGATTGTAGGATATGGCTTCTGTAAAACCAAACTGTGGCAAGAAAGTAGTTTTGGTTATACGGTAATCAACACTTGCCCTGTTTCTATTAAAGAAAAGCCAACGAGAATTTTCCCCATGTTTGTTTTTGAAATATTTAAAAAACATGATGTCAACCGTTGTCCGTTCATTCCCTGCAAAAATTTCCACTGGAATTTGTGCCTTTGCAGTGCTGCAAATCCCAATTAGGATTATGAATATTAATTTTCTCATTTTTTACAGAAGTAACAGCAGGTGGGGTGAAGCCCCACCTGCTTTAGATCTTTATTTTGTCAAAAGTTCAACTACTAATTCAGCCGCAGCAGCACCTGAATTTTGTTGTTGTCCAGTTACTAAGTTTCCGTCTTGAATTGCATAAGAAGAAAATGGAGCAGCTACTTTAAAAGTTGTTCCAGTTAGTTTCTTAGCTTCATCTTCAATTCTGTATGGTTGAATTTTTTGCCCTACAGCTTTGTCGGCATACTCTTCTTCTGCATCAGCAAATCCAGTCCATGTTTTACCCTTTACCAAAAGTTCACCATTTGATTTTTTTGCTTCTAACAATAATGTGGTTGAATGGCAAACCGCTGATGATGGCTTTCCAGCTTCATAAAACGAAACAAATAGTTTTTCTAATTCTTTATTGCCTCTGAAAGTATACATTGGCCCTTGACCACCGACTAAGAAGATGGCAACATAGTCGTTGTGCTTTACCTCTGTTAGTTTCTTTGTGTTTTCCAGCATTTTGTTGAACTCAGGTTTTTGCATATAGCCCAATGAAATGATGTCATGTGCAGAATAACCACTTGCATCAGTCGGATTGGAATATCCGTCCATTTCTAATTTGCCACCTTCGGTTGAAACCAATTCAATTTCATATCCTGCTTCTTGAAACACTCTCATTGGGTGTGTCAATTCAGCAGCCCAAAATCCGATTGGCCAGCCTGTTTGTTTTGAAACCGATGGCGAACTTGCCACCATTAAAATTTTTCCTTTTGAGGGTGCACCATGTGGGTGAACGTAACTCAGTCTTTCTTTTGATTTTTCCATTTTACTGTTGTTTTTAATTGTTTTTGAATTTTGTGCGTAAACGCTGCCACCTATTAAAGTCAGTGCAGAAGCGATAACAAGTATTGTCTTTTTACTCATGGCCTTTAATTTTTGTTTTTGAATTCGTGAACCGCAAGCGGTTTCATTTTTTTTAAACTTTGATGTGGCAAAGTTGCAACTATATGTTACCTTTGCCAATATACTTACTCCGAATAGTGATACACACTTTTTGGAAAGTATCAATAAATACAATACTTATAGCGATGCCAGAATTTTTATACAAAAACAAACTTTATTACAATCCTGTCGAGTTTGCAATGGATAGAATAGGAGGAACATGGAAAATGCCTATTCTTTGGAGGTTAAAAGATAAAGTGATGCGATACGGTGAGTTGAAAAAGGATATTCCACACATCACTCATAAAATGCTCACCAGTCAATTAAGAGAATTGGAAGAAGAAGGCTTTATAACTCGAGAAGTTTTTCCCGTTGTCCCGCCAAAGGTTGAATATTCCATTACCAAACGAGGTCAAAAAGCGATTGTCATTGTTGATACCATTCGTAACTATGGATTAGATTTGATGAAAGAATTTGGCGTTGAACATTCTAAAGTTACGAAGCACAAAAAGGAGAAATAACGGATAAATCAGCAAAGTATTATTCCAAAAGGAATTATATTGAATAAGAAGTCTGAGTGTACGATTTTGAAAACCCATAATACTATAAATAATAGAGCTATACCAAGCCATGTCTAAATGAGTTTTGAATTATTGTTGCCGGTGGTGTCGTTGTAAGGAAGTCGGAGCACTATGTTGACTTGTTGTCGTCGAGGTTTTGGTTCGTCGATAAGTTTGGCATAAAGTTCTTCTATGTCCATTTTCGTCTATTGCTTGCGCCTAACGGTTCTCGACTTGGCGAAGTAGGCGATTTTAACCACAAAACTTTATACGAAGCACTGAACTGCTAATTTTGCTAAACCTGTATTAGTGGATGCCCTTCTATCAGTTGTCTATTAAAAGTCGTGTCCTTGATTAGTGTGTTGTCTTTACAGTCTAAATAGCATTGCTAAAATAAGTCTGCTTTCCGATTTTACTAAATCTGGTCGCCAATTTGGGTCTAGGGAAGTTGTTAAGTAACCTGTTTGAGAAGTAACTCCACCTTGTCCTGCAAAGTAAGGAACGCTTGAGTTTCGGTAGACAAACTCAATTCTGAATGTAATACTTTGATTAGGCATATAGTCAAAGTTGGTGGAGCAGTCCCAACCCGAAAATTTGTCCCCCGGATTTGCACTAAAAGGGAATGCACCTTCTGTTTGGATCGGATTATTTGGATTAGGTAAAGGACTTGCTTGTCCTGTTGGATAGAGCACTAAATAGCGTCCGGGATTGTTCATTATTCCGCCACCAATTGTCCAAGCACATTTATTTTTGGCAAACCAAATTCGATTGTAAAACATTGCACTTGCAAAGTATTGAGCAGGACCTTGTATGCTGTCACCATCTTTAAAACCGTTTACTCCTCCGCCTTTTTCAAAACCAAAATCTCCTGTTAATGAAAAGGCCATTTTTGTAATGCCTTTGGATGTTGGTTTATTATAATATCGTACTAAAACGCTATTATCTGAATGAAATCTTTTTCGGTCCGGAATACCTGCTGCATCAGTTCCATAATAGTTATTAGTTAGTATTTTTAAATTGCTATTTGGTATCCAAGTAATGTTTCCGCCAATACCAGGCATACTATTAAATTTCCCGTAACTCTGCCAACCATTTATTATCCAAGGTTCTATTTTTAAATGTTTGGCTGGGTGAATCTGAAAACGTATACCGTTGAAAAACCAAGGCGTATTATCCGATGTAAAGGATGCCTGATATTCCCAATTTTCTGCTTGATAAAATGAGTTTAGGCCAATATAAGACATAAAAAGGCCTGCATCAATGTTGATTCCGTGCCATTTATTAATATGATAACCGGCATAGGCTTCACTTAAATAGCGATAAACATTTGCTAGTTGATATTGCCCTCGATATGGGCTAAAATCATTACGAGGAACAACTTGTGAACGTGTGCCAAATTGTGTCATTATTCTTGCTCTTGCTCCTTTGTAATAAAAATCGCCTCCAAAATGTAAAGCAGAAAGCTGCACTTCATTGTTTCTAGTCAAAGCTGTTGAACCGACAACAGTGTTGTCATTTGGATTATTGAATGAGTAGGTATAGTTTACATCTAGCAAAATACTTGGTGTAAAATACTTTAGGTCTTTCCAAATATTATTGATTCTTCTGTCGCTACCGTTTTGCCAAGTCATATCAATGCCTTCAAAGGGTTCGCCTTTTTGTTTATTTATTTTTGCGGTTTCATTGTCAATACTGTCAGTTAATACTCTGGTTTTATGGCTTAAACTGTCTAGTAGTTCTTTTTTCAGTTGGTTAATAATTTCTTGCTTTTCTTGTGGGTTTAATGTTTGTGCATTAGTTTGAAAAGCAATAAATAAACCAACTATGATGAATAATTTTTTCATTTTGTTATTTATTACGAGTTAATTCAATATTATTTATAGGTTGATATAAAAGCGGAGTATCTTCTATTACCACATCACTTTTGTCAAGTCCAAATGCTTTTTCATCACTTACGCCTAGTTGTTTTAATTTAAAATATGCGTTGAGTAATAGGCCATCTCTTAATGTAAATTCATTTTCTACCGAAAGAAATTTTTCAATAACTACAAATTTGAAGTCAGGTTCTGCATTGTATTTGGTCGAACCATCGGGTCTGATATGCAAATTGAGTTCTTTGTTTTGAACTAATTCTATTACAATTTTTTTAAAATATAGTTCTGTTTTTGGTTGAATGCGAAACCCTACATTGATATTTACTTTGATTACTTTGTCGTCTAATAATTCGGTAACATCGTATGATAACGTGTAAGGTTCATTTGTTCTATTGAGGTGCAGAAACCAATAAACATCTGCTCTTTTTGGTTTCTTTGAAAAGATAGATTTAATAATTTTTTCCTCAATTTCGTCACGTTTATCTGCTTTGGTAAGATAAATTAAATGTGTAGCGAATTTAGAAATGGCATCGTCTTCGCTAAGTTCCTTTAACTGATTGCTGTGTTTTCCTAACTGCTCAAATTTGGTGTATCTATTATTTATTTTTCGAGCATAATACCAAATATACATTACCATAAAAATGAATAGTTCAAAAAACAGAAACATCCATCTTTCTTTAATCTTGGCTACGTTAGCAATGAAAAAAGATAATTCAATAGTGCCGAAGACAATTGCGAATGCTACAACATAAATTTTATTCCAATGTAAACGATAAAGTAAAAAGTAGCACATTAGCAATGTTGTCATCAGCATTGTAACGGTTATTGAAAAGCCATAAGCAGCTTCCATGTGTCCGCTTTCTTTGAAGTATAAAATCATCAGCACACAACCAAACCAAAGTATTGTGTTTACACTTGGAATATATATTTGTCCTTTGGCTTCAGTGGGTTGCTTTACTGAAACCCTAGGCCAAAAATTAAGATTAATAGCTTCGTTGATTAAGGTGAAACTGCCACTTATTAATGCCTGTGAAGCAATAATTGTAGCTAAAGTTGCTATGATTATACTTGGAATTAAAAACCAATGTGGCACTATTTCAAAAAATGGATTTCTACCATCAAGTAAATTTCCGCTTTGATGCATTAACCAAGATGCTTGACCTAGATAGCAAGCAACTAAACTGACTTTTACGAAACTCCAACTAATCCGAATATTTTTAATACCACAATGGCCTAAATCTGAATATAATGCTTCTGCACCTGTTGTGCAAAGAAATACGGCTCCAAGTAACCAAAACCCTTGTGGATAATTTATCAATAAATCAATGGCATAATGTGGACTTAATGCTTTTAAAATTTCAACGTGTAAAGCAACGTTTCCAATACCAATAATAAGAAGCATAGAAAACCAAACAGTCATAATAGGCCCAAATGCTTTCCCTATTACTTGTGTTCCAAATCGTTGAAAGAAGAATAGAACGGAAAGAATTGCAATTACTATTCCGACGGTTAATGTATTTCCAGGTACAATAATAGTTTCTAAACCTTTTACCATATTTAACCCTTCAATGGCTGAAGCAACTGAAATAGGTGGGGTAATGATGCCATCAGCAAGTAATGTTGTAGCACCAAGAATAGTTGGGATTACAAGTTTTTTGCCATAGCGTTTTACAAGTGAATACAGTGAAAAGACTCCACCTTCACCGTGATTATCTGCTTTGAGTGTTAGCCAAATGTATTTGATTGAAGTTTGGAATACGAGTGTCCAAAAAATGCAAGAAACACCACCATAAACCAACTGTTCAGTAATTTCTCTGTTGCCTATAACAGCTTTTAGCGCATATAGAGGACTTGTTCCAATGTCGCCATAAATTATTCCAAGAGCTACTAATAATGAAGCCGTTGTTACTTTACCGTTGATGCCATTTTTAACTTTGTCCATATCACAATTTTTAATGGTACAAAGGTGGCGTTAATACTATTGGTAAAAAGTAAAAGGTAGTTAGCTTTTTATAAAGGAAATATAAAGAGGAATTTATACGAAACGATAACCAACTCCGCTTTCTGTAAAAATATGTAGTGGTTGGTTGGGATTTGTTTCAATTTTTTTGCGAAGTGTTCCAACAAACACCCTCAAATATTGAGTTTCCGTTTGTGAGCCAACACCCCAGATCTCTTTTAAAATAAACTGGTGCGTTAAAACTCTCCCTTCATTCTTTGCAAGTAAAACCAGTAAATTAAACTCGGTTGCAGTTAGTTTCATAACTTCATTACTTTTAGTTACAACTCTAGCTGTTATATCTATTTCAAGGTCACCACAAATAATTTTGTTGTCCGTATTGGCAGATTGGTTTCTACGAATAGCAGATCGAATACGTGCCAACAATTCCGCACTTCTGAAGGGTTTTGTTAAATAGTCGGTAGCTCCATTGTCTAAAGCTGAAACAATATCAGTTTCGTTGTTTTGAACGGATAGGATGATGATAGATTTATTGTACCAAGTTCTTAATTCTTTTAATACTTCGTGTCCGCTTTTGTCGGGTAAACCAATGTCTAATAAAATTAATTCTGGTGGATGATTCGCAGCCAAAATAATCCCTTCCTTGCCTGTCTCTGCCTGCCACACTTTATAATCGTTACTTTCTAAAGTTATTTCAAGCAACTTTCTTATTTGCGGTTCATCGTCTATAATTAAAATTTCAGCCTTATTCATTTTTTAAGTTATTTAAGTATGATGCTTCGGCAGGAAATTCAATAGTAAACGATACGCCTCTATTTGTATTATTTTCAGCTTTCACATTTCCATTGTGAGCTTCAATAAATCCTTTAACTATGGATAGTCCTAGACCACTACCACCTGTTTTAGTTTGAGGCAACCTGTAAAATTTATCAAATAAATATTTTATTTCGTTTGCAGGTATTCCAATTCCATTGTCTGAAACACTAATTACACAATTATTGAATTGTTGCGAAGCAACAACTTCAATAATTGTATTTTCAGGTGTATAGTTTATGGCATTATGAAGCAGGTTTTGCAAAACCTGTTCTATTAAACCTCTGTCAAATTTAAATAAGGGTAAATTTTCATTCGGTTTAAAGACAATAGTTTGATTATAAGGGATTGAAAGTTTTTGAATTACAGTATTTATCAATTCATTTGTGTCGCACCAGTCCAAATTTAGTTTTAACATTCCAGTTTCAAGTCTGCTCATATTTAGCAGATTTTCAACTTGTCTATTCAGCCTTATGCTTGCAATGTCAATTTGATTTAGTAGTTCGTTTTGGTTGCTTGCTGAAATTTTTTCTTTGTTTTCCTTCAACGTGTCAATTGCACCAATTATAGTTGAAATTGGTGTTCGCAATTCGTGTGAAAGAGAATTTAATAAAGTATTATACAATTTTATGGTGTTCTCTTTTTCTTCTTTGTCTCTTGCTTTCATTTCTTCTTTGCGAATTTTTAATGTCAAGACTGCATTAACCAATGCAATAAAAAAATACATAAGAAACATCAACAAATCTTCGGCACTTTCAATATGGAAAGTAAAAATAGGGGGTATAAAAAAGAAGTTCCAGATTAGTGCGCTTAAAAGAGCAGCGGTTAAAACTGGTAAAATGTCGAACAACATTGCTACAATTGAAACTGTTACAAGTAGCAATAAAGCTACCGTTTTGTAGCCAATAAATTGAGAACCAAAATAACATGCAACAGAGGTCAACAAAACCACAGCAATACTAATGAAGTATTGATTATGAAGGCTATATTTTCTTGTATATAATAAGTTCAATTTATTGTCCCTTTTTATTGTCAAAACTAATAATTATGGTATAAAGATTTTATAAAGATGTTTAGTATTGTTTGGTCAGTGTGGTGGCAAAAAATGGTTCTTTTGGTTTTGCGAAGCGTTGACTTGTGTGTCGGGCAAAACTTCAATTTTTTGTAAGGCGGGAAGATATTCTGTCAGGCTCGCTTAAACGTCACTTTTATGTTCGTCTGCTTGGTCTGTTGTCACAGGGTTTCCGCTAACGGTTTGCAGCTACCAGTAGTTGGCGTTTTGGAACACTCAACTGTCTATACCCACAAATGTTTGTTTAAAGATACAAAACTTTATATTACCTCGTCCGCGCCAATTACTGGTAGGTGCTGTTAGCGGTTCGGGCTTTTTTCTGTCTTGCGTTGTCATTATATTTTCCAGTAAATGTCGTTAAAGAAGCTGTCGGCTTCAAGCATATTTTGTAAGCCAAGTTTCGATGAAATCTCTTTTACCAAGTCGCAATATTCTTCATAGTCCACTCCAGTAAACGATGATGAAGATGCTTTAATATTTACTCCGCCTTCTTGTCTTAAAACCGTAATTGGATTTTTGTTCATATTGGCAAAGTCCTTTGGATTGTATGTCATCATTATTTCTGTGATATAATTCACAGCTGCGCCTTCAATCATTTTTACCTTTTCTTTTGCATTTTCAAAAACAACTGTTGCCGATAAAGATTTATTTTCACGGATGTATTTTACTAAATCACGAAATTCTTTGTAGTAAGGGTAAACAGACCTACGTAATCTGAACAAACTCCCAGAGTGCCACAAATTGTATTCTTCTTTGCTTCCTACAAGCGTGTCCAAGAGTGGTTCAAATTGTTTTTGTGTCAGTCGTGAATTGTCGGCAATTTCGTCTAACACCTTTTTAGCTTCTCTGTAATTGTAAAGTTTGTCCTTGAAATTTTCTTGTCGAGTTGCGTTGTCAAACTTCTGAAAATGTTTTAGTAGATTATTATAGTCAAAAGCTAACTGTGATTTTGTTTTTGTCGGAATTGGTTTTGCTTTTTTGTTGTGTTGTTTCTGCTGTTCGTAGAATGTCTCATATTGTTTTATTACAAGTAAAGTCGCCTCGTCTGAGGTGTCAGCAGAAACTAAAGTGTCAAAATATTTTTTTGCTTCGTTCCAAATTGCGTCTGTGTCATTACAGTCGGCAATGAGAGAGGTTTCTTTGTTGTTGGTCAAACCACCTTCGGTAATATTTGCGGAGCCAGAAATTATGCAACAGTCATTTTTGGATTTGAATAAATATAGCTTTGGATGAAATACGCTGTTTGCTGAATTTGCTTTTGCTAAATAGAGTTTTGATGTTGGATAAGTCAGAAAAAGTTTGCGCAGTGTGTGCAGTGCTTCGGGTTCGGTCAATGCAAAATTTTGTCCTGCAATGATTGTGATTTGTCCGCCTGATTTAAGAAATTCCTTTATTGTCTGAATTAGTTTGTTCAGTCCCGAAATTTTTAGAAATGCAACAGCAAAGAAAGCTTCGTCATAGAGTTTTAAATTGTCCGTGAGAACTGTTAGGTGGTTGTCCGATTTATTGTTTGCTAAAAATTTCATTACTGTCGTTTTATTTCATTCGGTCGGTCGTCCAAGCCTGACCGCTAACTCCCTTATATACGCAATATTACAAAAATAATTAAACTGACAAAATAAGCTTAATTATTTGATTATCAACAAATTAATGTTTAAATATACATAATACGCATTTCGTATTATATGTATTTATGTTTCTATCACGATAAATAATATACATTATGCGTAGTATTGATTTAAAAAAGAAAATTGGTTTTTCATTAGGGAAACATAATCACAAAAACGGTGTTTGGTGCAAATTTCCTGAAAAGGATGTACTGCTATTTGCTCTTAAAAGGTACTATTGTTCCTGTAACGCGACGCTGTAAATCTTCTTCGTACGAACCTTAGCTTTTGGAACACTCCATTTCACACACGAAAATTTCAAAGATGATGTAAAGAGTGTGTAAAGGGCTAAAGTCTTAAGTACTTTTTGAGGGACGACGAAAATAGAGTAATCTGACGGCTATTGAAAAAGGTAAGCGATCAATTTTCGCCTGCTTTCTTGCATGATGAAGCTAATATAATTTCAATACTGTTAATGCATTCAAAACCATAATTGGCGACCGGCCAAGCGATTGAAGCGGCAGCCTTGCGCGGCGCTTTGCGAGCAGCGCACAGCGGTGGCGGCGACCAGCGGGAGCCCACGCACGCTGATGCGATGCCGCAAAGCGTAAGCAAGCTATAGCGAAAAGCGCGGTTTTTTAGAAGTGCTGGCGGGGCGGAAAAAATGGCTCCTGATGATCAACATCGGGGATTAATCGTTTTTTTCAAACACGTCTATTTTAAGGTCTTTTATAGCGAAGGTTAAACCATCGCGGTTCCACAATTGTAGTTTTACAACATCTTTTCCGGGATGCCGGGGTACAGTGGAAAGCGTTTCCATGGTGATTTCCTGCCAGATTCCGGGGGGAATGGAATCGATTGGTTTTTCGACGGAGCGATGGGAGTAGGTTTTCCAGGAGTGGTGATTAACAAGCGAAAGGATAATGGCTCCGTGTTGGATGCTGCTATCGCGTTTTATTTTTACAGAACAGCGGAACCAGGCGTGGTCTTTATGCACCAATTGATGAAAGGGCACTTTTAAAATGTATTTATTAAATGTGTCGGTTTTTTGCATGGTGTAAATATGGTAAGTGATGCCATTTTCGGTTTCGTGTTGTGGTTCGTTTTGCGGATTAAGGCTGTAAGTGCTAAGGTAATGGTAATCGTGTTTAACATCGCTGAATTTGAGATTGGGGTTATGGTGGTCAATGAGCAGGAGTTTGGCTTCATCACCTTTTAATTTGGTTTTAAGGAAGGTTTTAAAATAGTAGGCAGGTGTTACGAGCGAAGGGTGCAATATACCCTGCTGAATTTGCCAGTACTGAAAATGCGAGAGTAGGGTAAGCGCCAGTGCAGTAATGGCAAACACGATTTTTTGAAAGGCATGACGCGTGAGGAGGTGTTGAATGAAAAAGCCCATAGGAATGGCAAATACGGGATACGCTTGTACAATGGAGCGTTGCCCGAAACTTTCGGCATACCACCAGATGGTCCAGCTGCTGAGTACGTAAATGGTAATACCGCAAAACAGGGTAAAGGACAAGTAAATGGTTTTGTTGCGTTTGTACATAAAGAACAGCCCCGCTAAGGAAAAAATCATGATGGGGGAATACACCAGCCAGCCTTTACGGAAGCTGAAGAGGTAATCGCCGAGGTGCGGATACAAGAGATCGAGTCCTTCGCCGGGGTTATCGCAATAGCCATTGTAAAGAAAATGGGAGGTAACGATTTTCCAGTAAATGATTTGCGGGCTAATGGCGATGAGAAAGGTGCCACCCGCTATGAAAATGTACCGTTTGTGCCGGAGGAGAAACTGCCATTTTTGAATTGCGCTTTCTTTGTTATAGACGTTAAGAAGTGCCGGAAACACACACACAATAAGTTCGGTGTGGCGGGAAATGAAACTGATGCCAATGGCAAAGCCGAGTAAAACCGAATGTTTAATACCCGGCTTTTCGGTCCATTGAAAACTGGTATGCAGAATAAATGCTGTTAAAAAGAAAAGCAGGTTATGAACGCTGACGTTTTGTACAAAGTAGGCGTAAGTATTTGATGATACTACAATCAGCAACAGGGTAATGGCGACTACCGGTTCTGAAAAAAAGCGTTTCAGCAGTTTACGGAGGTACACCATTCCGGCTATGGCATAAAACCAGCTGCAGGCCATCATGGCGTAGTTGTAGGGAAGAGAAAACCCATCGGCTTTATAATGGAAAATTTTAGCGGCCAGATGACCTATTAAAAAGAAGGGGAGTTGCAATACCGATGCGCCAGCGGGGTAGCGTATTACCCAATATCCTGTTTCGGATTTGTGTAACTGGTAAAGTGAGGAACTGATGTTGTACTCTCTTACAATGGACTCGACAAAGTGCGCGTTTTTAAATGTGATATCGCCTTTAATAAAAACGAGGTGCAGGTAAAAGTAATGACCGAACACGTCCCAGGCAATGAGGCGGGTAGAAAAGTAGAGATAGTTGTAAACGGCTATCACACTAATGCATAGTAAAATGGCGATTACTGATGGGCTTTTCCACCATTTGGTGCCGGATAAAGAAAGCGCGTTCGTGTTTAACATGAAATGTTCTGATAAAGCTACATTTTTTCTGTGAGGAGATAACGGTTTTAATGGAAAAGTATTGTTTTACAAGGCGCAAAGTGTGTGGTGGAGCCGAAGTGGAACCCTAAATTTCAGGAATGCTGCCGATGGAGGCTTATTTATTTAACCGTAAATAGACAGTAGGATTTTTATTACGCACCAAAATTTGCGGCTGCGTTTGAGAATGCTCAACTTTCCGGTCTTCAAAATATCGTTAGATATTCTTACAGTCCTCAAGTTTGCGCTCCTCAAACCCATTGCAACTTTTGGCGCTCATTACAAAATCTACTGTCTATTTACGGTTTAAGCACCGGGGGTTTTTGTTTCAGAAGTACCTTCCACTTCCTGAATGCGTTGCATGAGTTTAAGGTTGTGAAGATCTGTTTTACGGATAACCAGCGTATTGCTCCAGTTGTCGTGCCAGCCGGTATCGCTCAGGCAGGAAAACGCTTCAAACGGCACAATGCGGACATACGAACGGATCAGCAATTGATTAAGTGTGGGTTTTTCGCCATACTCGTCCACTACGATCCGGCCTAGTATAGCTTTGCCCGGGGATGATTGCATGCCGTATTCAAACAACAGGTAATACCCTGGCGTTACAATCAGCCATCGGAAAAAAATAAGGAAAAAGCTTATGCCGGTGTTTCCGTTTTCGAAGTCGTTGTAACTGCCGCTTTGAAAAGAGAATAGGTTAAACAGTGTATAAATTAAAGTGGTGAGGATAAGATTGAGTATGTACACAAATATGATGTCCAATAAATGATGTCCAAAACGCGCCCATCCGGTAACATAGGGAACGGGGACAAATCCCGTAATGGTTTTTTGAACAGGAGTTAAAACGCCATTAATCCTTTCTCTGCGTGTGATGGTTTTTTGTTGCTTTATTTCGGTAATTTTAGTGGGCATGTTACTTTAGCGCCATAGTCTGCATCATGTAGCCCCCCAGGTATTTTTCGAGCAACTGTTTATATTTAGGAGATGCCTTGTATTCGGTAAAAAACATGTCAAATGACGCTTTGTGTTTGCTGTCTTTGGTCAGTAAAAAACCCAATTGTTCTTTGCTTTGATTAAGGGGTTTCTGAATTTTTAAAAATTTACCGGGATTGGTTTTAAGATAGTACCAAAATTCAACCGCGTCTACATACCCGAAATTAAGAACGTTTTTGGAGATATTGTCCAGAATCTGAGACTGGCTTCCTATTAACGTTACGGGCAGGTTAGGGAGATAGTTTTTTTTAAGTTCGCTCACGTACTTACTGAGGCTGGAATTAGCGACAGTGAGGGCAGTCATTGACCCGAGCGTTTTCGTAATTTCGTTAGGAGTCCGCGATTTAGCGTCAGGGGCATTGCCATTGGTGATGCAAAAACTTACATTTTGCAGATAAGGTGTTGTAAAATCAACGTCTTTTAATCTTTCCTGATTAATAGTAGCGGTACAAAGACCTATTGTTTTTGAGTTAGATTTTTTCATCTCGCCAACAGGGTCAAATTCTTTCACCTCTTTAAAAGCGCCAACAATGTTTAGTTTCCTGTTGGTTTTTAACCAGATAATGTATTCGTTGATAATGTCAATTTCGAGACCTTTCAGTGTACCCCCATCGTTAAATGCAAAGGGGGAATGCGGCATGTAGGAAACATAGAGCGTGTCAGGTGTAACCTGAGCGCTCACGAACATGCCTAAAAAACATGAAAATACTATAAAGCAAATCTTCTTCACAAGGTGTTAGTATGCACTTTCTTTATATGCTTATGATGCAATAAGGGTTTCAGGTGTTTAAGTTACTTATTTTATTTGTACCTTTTTAAAACTATTTAGAAATGAGTGATATTTTAGATCAATCGTGTTTTTTCAAAAAAAGAGGCTGCGTGGGCAACCTCTTTTTTCGTCTCAAAAAGAAGAACCGGATCAATCTACCTCAACAGTCTGCAATACCTCGTAGCTTAAATACTTTTCTAAAATCTGATGGTAGGTTTTGGTAGTGGTAAACCCAAAACCGCTTTCAAAAAATTCGCCTAATAAATCTTTATTCAAATTCCCTTTGGGCATAATAAAGCCAAAACGTTCATTGTTCATGTTTAGTTCTTTTTGCATTTTAAGGTATTTATTTGGATTGTTTTTAAGATAGTACCAGTATTCAACCACATCAACATACCCAAATGTACCAGGGTTAGAGGCAATGCTTTCCAGAATTTCACTTACCCGTGTAACGTTTGTTATTTTAAGTCCCGGAATAAGTGTTTTTTTCAGATTAGTAAGGTAAGTGTTAAACGTAGAGTTGGGAATGGAAACAGCTGTCAATTTGCCTAATACCCGGTTTACTTCGGCACTGGATTTATCGCGGATAGTACCTGCTGTACCGTTAGTAATACAAACACTTACGTTTTTCATATAAGGAGGCGAAAAATCCACTTCTTTTTCACGTTCAGGATTAATGGCGGCGGTGCTCATGCCAATTACTTTTTTATCGCCTTTTTTTACGGCGTTATATAAAGCTTCAAAACCATCAAAACTCTTGAAATTAAGATAAACAGATATGTTTTTTTTGGCTTTTAACCAGGCAGCGTATTCTTTAATAATATCGGCTTCAATGCCACTTACGGTGCCGTTATCAGGAAACGCAAATGAACTATTATTAAGATAGTAAATATTCAGTGTGTCTAATTTCTGAGAGTACACTCCAAGTGAAACAGTTAATAAAAATAAGATGAAGGCTTTTTTCATGGTTTAGCTTTTTATTGTGAAACGAAGGTCACAATAGTTTTTATGGAATCAAAGCCTCTTACTCAACACTTTTTACAGATTAGTTGTTAATTAGTTGTGGATCTACCATAAATATGGTATTTTTGCAGTGAAATTAGATTTAATCTAAATAAGAATAATTTTTAATTATCTTAAAATCAATATTTTATGATAACAGTAAGTGAAAATGCCCGAAATCATGCTATGGAATTGATGAAGGCTGAAAATCGCCCGGAACATGCTTTTATCCGTGTAGGAGTAGAAGGCGGTGGTTGCAGTGGTTTGTCGTATAAACTGGAATTTGATACAGAACTGAAAGAGGGGGATCAGCAATTTGAAGACAAGGGGATTAAAATTGTAGTGGATCGCAAGAGTTTTTTGTATCTGGTGGGAACCGAACTGGAATATACCGGTGGTTTAAATGGCAAAGGTTTTGTGTTTAATAATCCGAATGCTTCCCGTACCTGCGGTTGTGGGGAAAGTTTTAGTGTATAATGCTTAGTTGTATTGGACTAATGTAAGCAGTAGGGGCTAATAATGAAATAGATATGAGTAACGAACTATTAGAGCAGCATTTAAAGAAAGATTATGAGTGGGGATTTACCACTGATATAGATACGGATACTTTTGCGCCGGGACTTACTGAAGATGTGGTGAGGGCTTTGAGTAAAAAGAAACAGGAGCCGGAATGGTTGCTGGAGTTTCGTTTAAAGGCGTTCAGGGCCTGGCAAAATATGCCGGAGCCTAACCATTGGGCGCATTTGCCTTACCCTAAAATTGATTATCAGTCCATTTCATATTATTCGGCGCCAAAAGTGAAACCGACACTAAATAGTTTGGACGAGGTGGATCCGGAGTTGCTGAAAACCTTTGAAAAATTGGGGATTTCGCTGGAGGAGCAAAAGCGTTTAACGGGTGTAAGTTCGAACATAGCGGTGGACGCGGTTTTTGACAGCGTGTCGGTTAAAACAACATTTCGTGAAACATTAGCCGAAAAAGGAATTATTTTTTGTTCGTTCAGTGAAGCGGTTCAAGAACACCCTGAGTTGATAAAAAAATATATGGCCATGGTAGTGCCAGCTACGGATAATTATTTTGCGGCATTAAACAGCGCGGTGTTCAGCGATGGTTCGTTTTGTTATATCCCTAAAGGCGTGCGTTGCCCGATGGAATTGTCCACATATTTCAGGATCAACGCCAGCGGAACCGGTCAGTTTGAACGTACGCTGATTGTTGCCGATGAAGGAAGTTATGTGTCTTATCTGGAAGGTTGTACCGCCCCGCAACGCGACGAGAACCAATTACACGCCGCGGTGGTGGAAATTATAGCGCATAAAAACGCGGAAGTAAAGTACAGTACCGTTCAGAACTGGTATCCCGGTGATAAAGATGGTAAAGGCGGTATTTACAATTTTGTGACCAAGCGTGGTATTTGTCTGGAAGAAAATTCGAAGATCAGCTGGACGCAGGTAGAAACGGGATCTGCTATTACATGGAAATATCCCTCTGTTATTCTGAAAGGGGATAATTCGGTGGGCGAATTTTATTCGGTAGCGGTAACCAACAATAAACAGGAAGCGGATACCGGTACCAAAATGATTCATATTGGGAAAAATACGCGTTCCACCATTATCTCCAAAGGGATTTCGGCAGGGTATAGTAATAACAGTTACAGAGGACTGGTGCAGGTGCGTAAAGGTGCTACCAATGCGCGTAATTTTTCGCAATGCGACAGTTTACTGATGTCAGATACCAGTGGCGCGCATACGTTTCCTTATATCGAAATAAAAGATAAAAGCGCGGTGGTAGAACACGAAGCCACAACCAGTAAAATAGGGGAAGATCAGTTGTTTTATTGTAAACAAAGGGGAATAGATACAGAAAAAGCCATAGGTTTAATTGTAAATGGATACTGTAAGGAAGTGTTAAACAAATTACCGATGGAGTTTGCAGTTGAGGCTCAGAAATTATTGGCAATTAGTCTCGAAGGTAGCGTAGGTTAAGGGTGTTAAGCATACCACATACATATTATCAAAACAGGGTTGTTCTTTTAGTGACAGGGTTTCTGCTTGCCGTAGCTTCACTTGTGCTGGTATGGAGAAATAACCATTACACGCCGGTAAATTTTATTGTGGGAGATGCAAGGGATTACTATTCTTACCTGATTTCTGTTTTTGTGGACCACAATCTGAATTCTCAGAACGGCGATGCCTGGTACCTTTTAAAAACGGTAGATGGTACTATTAATGTTCATACTATCGGTGAGTCGGTTTTACTGTTGCCTTTTTTTCTTGTCGGCTGGATGTTGGCCATAATTACCGGAGCGGAACTTAACGGAGTTAGTTTTCCTTTTCAAATTACAGTGGCATTGGCGGCTTTGACGTATCTGTTAACCGGATTACATTACCTTTTACGGCTGTTAACGGAACTTGGGTTTAAAGCTAAAACAGTAGCGGTCACCGGAATTTTATTAGTATTTGGCACGAATCTGTTTAATTATACAGTTTTTGAGCCGGCCATGTCACATGTGTATTCGTTCAGTCTTATCAGTTTGTTTCTGTTTTTTAGCAGGCGTGCTGTTCAACTTTGTTCTAAACCGGATTTGTTCAGGGCTATTTTAGTATTGGGTCTGATTACGTTGCTTCGACCGAATAATATTCTGGTAGTATTTGCTGCGGGAATATGGTTTAATGCAATAAGCGAAGTATCTTCTTTTTTTAAATGGATGGTACGCTTGCCGGGCTTTTATATTTCTGTTTTGGCAGCGATGACTATTGTCTTTATTCAAAATCTGGTTTGGTTTTACCAAAGCGGACATTTTTTTCATCATACTTACAAGGCAGATGGGTTTTATTGGTTTAATCCTCAGGTGCTTAAATTATTGTTTGGTTTCGATAATGGTTTTTTTATTTATACGCCACTCTGTTTGGTTTTTATAGCGGGGATTTTGTTATGGTACAAGCAAAACCGTTTTGCTTTTTGGGCAGCTTTACTTTTTTTAGCAGGACTGATTTATTTTTTTGCATCGTATTGGGCTTATACGTATTTCGATGGATTGGGAATACGGGTAATGGTAGATTATTACGCTTTTCTGGCTGTTATTGGGGCACGTTTAACAGAGCTTGTGTTACAAACAAAGCTCTTTACTATATTGAGTGCGGTTTTGGTAAGTGCTTTGGTAGTATTAAATCTGGTATATTGTTATCAGAATAACCGGGGAATCCTTCTACGGGCGGGAATGACATTTGAACAGTGGCGTTATATTTTCTTTAAAACAGGAAAGCAATATCAGGGATGTCTTGGTGGCGCCAATGATTTAACCCCTTATGCCAAGCAGCATCCGAAGCCATTTATGGAGAAAAAAATGCAGGGACAAGAGGCGTTTGATTATACAGGAAAGGAATTTGGGATGGAACTGCGTTTAGATAGTTTGGGCGTAAAAAGTAGCCGTCTGCATTTTAAAATTCGCCTGGAGCGCGAAGAAGACACTATAAACAGTAGTAGCGACGCACAGTTGGTATTACAGTTTGAACACGCTACAGACCCCGGAAAGCCTTATTTGTATAGTGCGGTTAAATTAAACGGGGTACCGTCTTCTGAGAAAAGCCTTAAAAACCGTGAATGGTTGTACGCGATTAATGTTGGGGGTGATTTTAAACCATCAGATAGATGCGTAATGTACATTTGGAATAAGGCGAAACAGGCATTTCGTATTAAACGGTTCGGATATAAACTTTACAATTATAATTACAGTATAAACTAAAAGAATATGATCAGTATTAAAAACTTACACGCATCGGTTGATGGAAAAGAAATCCTTAAAGGGATTAATCTGGAGGTGAAGGCGGGAGAAATACACGCTATTATGGGACCAAACGGTTCAGGAAAGTCCACTTTGTCGAGTGTGCTGGCCGGTAAGGATGATTATGAGGTAACGGAAGGAGAAGTAGTATTTAATGGTAAAGATCTTCTGGAAATGGAACCCGAGGATAGGGCGCGGGAAGGGTTGTTTCTGGCGTTTCAGTATCCGGTGGAGATTCCGGGCGTAAGTAATATTAATTTTCTTAAAACCGCTCTAAACGAAAAAAGAGCCTACCAGGGAATGGAACCGATAGACGCTAAAGCGTTTCTGACCCTTGTAAAAGAAAAACAGAAATTAGTAGAGTTGGATGGTAAGCTGGCCAATCGTAGCGTAAATGAAGGATTTAGCGGCGGGGAGAAAAAACGGAACGAAATATTCCAAATGGCGATGCTGCAACCCAGTCTGGCTATTCTGGATGAAACGGATTCCGGTTTGGATATTGATGCCCTGCGTATAGTGGCTAATGGCGTAAACACGCTTAAAACAAAAGATAATGCCTGTATCGTTATTACACATTATCAACGATTACTTGATCATATTGTTCCCGATTTTGTACATATTCTTTATAACGGACGTATTGTAAAGAGTGGTACAAAAGAGTTAGCGCTGGAACTGGAAGCTAAAGGGTATGACGAGATTAAAAAGGAATTTGAACATTAACAGAACACATTAAGTTATGTTGGCAGAAAAAACAAATACGGCTCAGCAGGTGATGGATAGTTTGAGTGGCTTTGCAGGCAAAGTGAATTTTATAAGTGATGCTGCTCTGGCGGATAGTTTGCGATATCTTGAAACTTATGGGATACCAACTAATAAGCACGAGGATTATAAGTACTGTAATCTGGATGCGGTTTTAAAACGCGAGTTTAAAAGTTTGAGCGCGCCGGCAGAAACAGGTGCTGATATTAATGCTTTAAGACTGGAAGACACCATCACCTTGGTAATGGTTAACGGCGTATTCCGCGAAGATTTGAGTGATAAAACCGTTTTGAGAGGACTTCATATTTCCTCATTTACAAATTTATCAGAAAAGGAAAAGACCTTGTTAACGCAACAGGCAAATCCGAAAAATGATGCTTTTGTGGCATTAAATACCGCTTTTTCAGGTCAAGGTTTTTTTATGACCGTAGAGCGTAATACGGAGTTAATGATTCCGGTTCACATTTTGTATGTATCAGATAGTGAAAATCCGGCAATGACACACGCCCGTAACTTTATTCATGTAGAAGATAGCGCCACCGCTACGGTAATTGAACATTTTGTGAATATTAAAAACTGTAAGGTGTTCAGTAATTTCCTAAGTGAAAAACAAATTGGGAATAACGCCCGCTTAACAGTATATACTTTGCAGGATGAGGGAACGGCTGGCTATTCGGTAAATACAAATCAGGTTGAATTGTTAAGAGACGCGTATTACGATAACACAACGGTAACCCTAAGTGGTCAGGTGGTACGTAATAATCATAATGTTGTGTTAAGCGGTTCTAATAGTCAGGCGCACTTGTACGGCTTGTTTAAAATCAATGGTAATCAGTTAGTAGATAATCACACGCTGATGGATCATAAAGTGCCGCATTGCGAAAGTAATGAGTTGTATAAGGGAATTATTGACGGAAAGAGTACAGGTGTATTTAATGGTAAAATATTTGTACGTAAGGATGCCCAGAAAACCAATGCGTATCAGAGTAGTAAGAATATTTTGTTAAGCGATGAGGCTACCATAAATACCAAGCCTCAGTTAGAAATATATGCTGATGATGTGAAATGTTCGCATGGCACCTCTACCGGTAAAATAGATGAACAGGCAATGTTTTACTTAAATGCCAGAGGAATTGGAAAAGAAAGCGCAGCGCGTTTATTATTACAGGCTTTTTCAGGAGAGGTAACGGATAAACTGGAAGTGGACAGTGTAAAGCAATTGGTAGAGCAACGGTTGAATTATTTAGCAGTTTAATATGGAAAAGGGGAAAGGCAATACATTAGATGGACCGGCTATTCAACGGATACGGAATGATTTTCCCATATTTAAAAAAGTGATCAACGGGCAATCACTGGTGTATTTTGATAATGGTGCCACCGTTCAAAAGCCCCTTCAGGTTATTCAGGCGATTGAGAACTACTACTACCAGTCGAATGCGAATATTCACAGGGGGGTACATACACTCAGCCGTGAGGCAACAGAATTATATGAGACAGCCCGAAACACGGTGGCCGCTCATTTTAATGTCGCCAACCCACAACAATGTGTTTTTACTTCGGGCACCACAGAGGGTATAAATCTAATTGCCGGAGGGTTATCCAAAGCAATTCTGAGGTCAGGTGATGAAATTATTTTAACAGCCTACGAGCACCATTCGAATATCTTACCCTGGCAATTGCACGCACAGGAAAGGGGATTAAAACTGAAAGTGATCCCTCTGAAATCAGATCAGAGTTTAGATATAGCGGCGGCGATGACTTTGTTTACTGATCGCACAAAAGTACTGGCAGTTGCCCATGTTAGCAATACTTTAGGGTTAATAACAGATCTTCAGGCTTTGTTTAAAATCGCCCAACAGTATAATGTTATTACGGTAGTAGATGGGGCGCAGTCCTCGCCGCACATGCCGGTCAATCTTCCTGAACTGGATCCGGATTTTTTTGTGTGCAGTGCTCATAAAATGTATGGCCCTACTGGTATAGGTTTGTTGTACATGAAAGAGAAGTGGTTAACGGAATTGCCACTTTTTAAAACGGGAGGCGGAACTATTAAAACAGTAACGTTTGAGCATACGGAGTATGCGGAAGGTGCCTTGCGATTTGAACCGGGTACCCCTCATATCTCGGGCGCTGTTGGATTTGCAGCAGCAATTGATTATATGAACAGTATAGACATGAGCGCTATTTATAAGCATGAATCAGAATTGGTGCGTTATGCGCAAACCAGACTTCTGGAATTGCCGGAGGTGGAAGTGTATGGACAGAGTGAGCATAAAGCAGGGGTTATCTCGTTTAATGTAAAAGGAGCGCATCCGTTTGATGTGGGTACATTACTTGATAAATACGGTATTGCGGTGCGAACAGGTCATCACTGTACTCAGCCGCTTATGCAGTTGTTGGGTGTACAGGGGACTGTACGTGCGTCATTTGCTATTTACAATACGCTTGAAGAGGTAGAGTACTTTATTGAGAAACTGAAAAGAGTAATAACGCTAGTGTCATAATTATGCAAATCAGGGAAATAGAAGAGGAAATTATTAGTGAATTTGAATTGTTTGGCGACGACTGGGAACAGAAGTATGAACACCTGATAGATCTGGGGAAGTCGTTACCTTTAATTGAACCGGGCTATAAAACGGATGTCAATCTGATAAAGGGTTGCCAGAGTAGGGTATGGATGCATTCGGATTTTAAAGAAGGGAAGATGATTTTTACGGCGGATAGCGATGCCATTATTACCAAAGGAATGGTAGCGTTATTGGTACGTGTTCTTAGTCATCAGGAACCAGTAGCGATTGTTAATGCGCGGTTGGAGTTTATAGACCAGATTGGCCTCAAAGAGCATCTTTCGCCAACCCGTGCTAATGGATTGGTAAGCATGATTAACCGGATGAAACAAGAGGCGCTTCAGCATTTATCAAAATAATAAGTGGATTAAAGGGATATGGCAGCTATTATTAAAGCAACGAACACGGAATTGGCCCAAAGGGTAATAGATGAAATAAAGACATGTTTTGATCCGGAGATTCCTGTAGATGTATGGGAGTTGGGACTTATTTACGAACTGGATCTTAATGATGCCAATGAATTAAAGATTGTAATGACCCTTACTTCACCCAATTGCCCGGCGGCGGAAAGTTTACCGGCAGAGGTGGAAAATAAATGTAAATTATTGCCGGGAATACAATCTGTGGAATTAAAATTAACCTTTGAACCGCCCTGGGAAAAAGACATGATGAGTGAAGTGGCACAGTTGGAATTAGGGTTTATGTAATGGGTTAATAATTTAAAAGTCTGTAAACATAAAGTAATAAAAACTAAGAAAGCCGGTGTTTTTACCGGCTTTACTTTTAACGACTAACGCAAGGAGATTAATAGCTGAATTTAAGGCTTACAATTACATTCCGACCCGGAGCACTTATACCGCTGGCAAAATTCCGGTAATGAACATCAAAAATATTTTCGCAAGCTAACCCAACCCGCAGGTATTTGCTAAGGTTAAACCCTGTTCGGATATTAAACGTGTACCATGCCGGCATCCCATCCGCTGTGGCATATTGCAGATTGTCTTCACCGCTGGGACTGTAGTCGCGGAGGTTTTTCTTGCCGTTATAGCGTACAAAAAACTCGCCATCAAAGCCACGTCCTTTATAAATCAAGCTACTTTGACCAAATACAGGAGGAATGTGATCGAGTGGAATCACGGTTTGGGTTTTAGCATCGGTATAACGACCGTAAGTATAGGTGAAGGTGTTTTTGAATGAAAGTTGATTGTTAAATGAAGCGATAAAACCCATGCTGGCACCAAGGATCATAGCTCTGTCAGCATTTTGCATGGCGGTTACTTTGGTTTTTATCCCATTGTAAACAATACTGTCGGCTCCGTTAAATTTGAATTCACGTACCACAATGGCTTGTTCCAGGCTTGTGGCCCAGGCACTAACATCTAACTGGAATTTTTTCTCAAATAACTTACTCAGACTCATTTCCAGATTGTAAGCGTGTTCAGGTTTCAGGTCCGGGTTGGGTACAAGTACCTGCGAGCCGGCTTTAGAGTCAAACAGTTTTGTCATGTCATCCACATTAGGTGCTCTGAAACCACTGCTGCCCATAAAGTTGACCTTGTATTCGTTTTCCTTAGCAAAACTAACGCCTATGTGACCACTTAAAGCAGTGTTATTTTGTTTCAGATCACGATAAGGGAATTTAAAAAAAGTAGTGTCTTTAAATTTAGAGGAGAGACTGGTTTGATTAAAGCGAACGCCTACATGTAGGGTAGTAATATCATTCACCTTATAGTAATCGCTTATATAAACCGAAGCCAGTAGCATGTTGCTTCCTCCGTCAGGATACCGTGTATCTGCCGGACTTACGGAATTAGTAACGATATTTTTATATGTTGCTTTTGATGCTACAGTGTTGTAATTTACTTCTGCACCATAGTGAAGGGTATGTAATTCTTTTACAACGGATTTAAAGTCGGCATTTAATCCGTATACTTTTACATTCTCTTCCTGGGTTTTGCGTAACGGATTATTAAAATTCCTGCTGATTCGCGTTTGGTCAACCGATTGCCAGGAGGCCGTAATACTCATTTGGTCAATATACCCTAAAGTTTGGCTGTTCTTTAATTGAAACGCCGCCAAAGCTCTGTTTTGTGGCCCGTAATCCCATTCTGCGAATTTTAAAGTAGTGCCTGAGTATTCCGTTAAGCGATCGTAGCGTGGCACATTTCCGGTGGTGCTTAACTGTCCATTAAACCCCAGCACCAGTTTTTCGGATAACTGGTAGTTAAATCGCTGCATAATATCTATTTGTTGATAAGCACTTCCGGTTTGGATGCGGTTATTTTGATTTTTTACCATGCTGTCTCGGTCGCCAAATCGCTTTACGTAATAATCTTTGGACCATTTTGGATTATAGCCGTTAAGTAGGGTTGATCCGGTTCTGAGGTCATCAAATGAAGAAAAAGTGATATTAGTTAATGAAGCAAATCGTTTCCATCCCAGATTTAGATCAAAATGACCGGTTTTTTCACGATTAACGGTACTGTACCGCCCCATGACATTGGTTTTTACCAGTAATTTATCGTCACCGCTGAAGACTGGGATTTTTGTGTAGAAGTGCATAACGCCACCAAGCGCGTCACTTCCATACATGGTAGCACCAGGTCCGAATAAAACTTCAACCCTGTCCAGCATGAGTGGATCTAAGGAAATGACATCCTGCAAATGCCCACCTCTGTAAATCGCGTTATTCATACGAACACCATCTACAACCAACATAACACGGTTGGCTTCAAAGCCTCTCAGTACAGGGCTTCCGCCTCCCATCTGGCTTTTTTGAACAAATACCTGTCCCGTATTTTGTAACAAATCCGCACTGTTTTGCTGATTCGAAAACTCAATCTGACGTTTGTCAATGGTAATGATCTGATTAGGAATATTGGTTTTATTTTCTTCTGACCGTGTAGCGGAAAAAACAATTTCATTGAGTGTAAATGGATAAGGTTCCATTTCAAAGAGCGCAGTTTTTTCTGTAGAGAGTAAGGAAGGCAAGATAAAGGTTGGCGAAAATCCCGTACAAAATAATTTAATAGTGTCGGTTTTGTTTAATCCGTCTAAAAGAACAATCCCCCTTGCGGAAGAAAATGCAGTTTTGTTTTCTTTATCTCTGGCCACCGCGTTGGCAATCGGTTGTTTGTCCGATTTGTTAATCAGTTGAATAGATTGCGATTTGTAGTACGCACTCATGCATGCAAAAGCAAGCAAATAAAAGTATTTCATAGTCTTGATATAGAGTTAATAAAAGATGAGTAGAGAGAGAACTCTCCAAAAAATAGAACAAGAAATTAACTCAGCGAGGCTGGTGGCTTGGTTAGGCTATTGCGAAATCCCATAGAATACACAATGTAAGCATCTTTAAACGAATAAGGAAGATCTTGTACGACCGATCTGTTTGATGATACAAGTGGCGGGGTAGTTAAATAGTGCATTCCAAGCAATAGCTGGATGTATCTTAATGCCTTATTTTGTTGTTTTGCCTGTTTGAGGCCAAAACTAAGTAAGGTGTTTTCCTGAGTGTCTTCTAAAATTAAAAATGTGGTTACTCCATTTTTTAGAGAGTGACTTACAATATCGTAACGCTGGCCGTTAATTTCTACTTCTTTGTTGTTTTCCAGCCATCGCAGATGACTATTGTTTTTATATAAATTGTAGGGATAAACACTTAGCTGACGCCACCTGCCACTATGATTTTGAATGGTATAGGTTCTGAATGCCTGTTTTTGCCATTTAATACATAAACGGGAAAGGAATACGTGCCCCGCTGATCCGAGAAGGATGGATAGAATAAAAATGAAGGAAAGACAACGTTTCATCCTGCACTAAATATACAAAAATCAGACAGATACGGTTCCGGGTAACTCCAAAAAAAATGATTAATTTTGTGCTTTATGGAAATTACGGTTATGAAATCCAAACTGCATTGTGTTTCCGTAACACAGGCAGAACTGGATTATATTGGCAGCATTACCATTGATGAGGATCTGATGGACGCTGCTAACCTGATTGAGAACGAACAGGTACATATTTTAAATAAAAATAATGGCGAACGGTTTATTACTTATGTAATAACCGGTCAGCGTGGAAGTGGGACAATATGTCTGAATGGCCCCGCCGCGTTAAAAGTAAGTCTGGGTGATGTTTTGATTGTGATATCTTATGCCACAATGGAATTTGAAGCTGCCAAAAAATTCAGGCCCTGGGTGGTTTTCCCGGATACGGCAACCAATAAACTCAAGTAAGGAATTGATATGAAGAAAAAGCAGGTTATTCAATTCATTATTTTGTTTGCTATTGGAGGCCTGCTGGTATGGCTGTCGCTGCGAAGTGTCGCGGAAAAAAAGGATGAGATTCTTAAATCGTTTCAACAGGCAGATTATAAATGGGTGATTTTAGCTTTACTGGTAGCGTCCATCAGTCATTTTCTAAGAGCGTATCGCTGGAACTATCTTCTAAAGCCTTTGGGGTATAAAACAAATCTGATTAATGCTAACTGCGCAGTATTAATTGGCTATCTGGCTAATTATGGTATTCCGCGTTCGGGAGAGGTAACACGGTGTACTATTTCGGCCAAGTATGATAAGGTGCCTTTCGAAATTGGGTTTGGAACTGTTATTACGGAACGAATTGTGGATATGCTGGTGTTTCTGCTGATATCAGTTTTTACCATGTTATTTCAGTTTCGCGAATTGGGCGGATTGGTAAATGAGTTAATCGTTAGTAAAGTGTCCGGTAAATGGCAAACTCTGCAGCAACGTCCGGTGCTTTTTTACGGACTCATCATTGGCGTAATTATTTTGTTCTTGGCTTTTGTTTTCTTGCGTAAAAAGATGGCATCGGTACTTAAGGGGAAGTTTGGTAAGTTTTTAGGCAGATTAGGCGAAGGGATAGGGTCAATACGTAAATTAGAGCACCCTGGCCGGTTTATAGTGTTGAGTTTGCTAATATGGACCTGTTATTTTTACGCGCTTTACTTTTGTTTCTTCGCCATTAGCGGTACATCGGGCTTATCGCATGGGGCTTGTTTGACGTTAACTATGTTTGGTACGTTTGGTGTAATTTTTTCGCCGGGAGGTTTGGGTGCTTACCCTCTGATTTTAACGGGTATTCTCACACAAACGTATGGCGTGGATGAAGTATCTGCTTTTGCGCTCCCCTGGCTCTCATGGACCGCTCAGTTTTTATTGATTGTTCTGCTGGGCTTAATCGCTTTTATTGTATTACCTGTTTATAATCGTAAATCAGATGTCATTTCATCAACACCTGCTCCATAAAATTATTTCCCGGCAGGAAATAGAACGTTTTGCGGCATCAAAGCACTTGTTGTCAAAACGAATTGTATTCACAAATGGCTGTTTCGATATTTTACATCAGGGCCATGTGGAATACCTTTTCAAAGCCCGCGATATGGGAGATGTATTGATTGTAGGGCTTAATTCAGATGATAGTGTCAGGCGGCAGGGAAAAAGCCCTGAACGTCCTATTAATAATGAAACAACCCGTGGCCTTATTCTGGCGGCCTTATCCGCTGTTGATGCTGTATGTGTATTTGATGAGGATACTCCTCTGGATCTGATCCGGCAGGTAAAGCCTCAGCTACTTGTTAAAGGTGGCGACTACGTAATTGAAAAAATTGTAGGTTATGAGTTTGTGAAATCTTTAGGTGGGGACGTTTTAACCATTGATCTGGTGGAAGGGTTTTCTACCACCCGATTGGTAAATCAATTAAAAAGCGGGGGTTAATATCTTCCGGTATAAGCGTTTGGCACAGAGTAAGTATTGTATAATTTTATAAAGCGTGTCGAATCCATTAAAGAAATTAGCCGGACAAACAGTGGTTTATGGTTTAGGAACCATGATTCCCCGTTTCCTGAATTATTTTCTGACCCCGGTATTGACGTATACATTCAGTCCTAAGGAATTTGCTGTTAATACAGAGTTGTTCTCGTACATTTCGTTTTTGAATGTCATTTTTAGTTATGGCATGGAAACGGCATTTTTCAACTTCTATAATAAACGGGATGATAAGGCGGATGTTATTAATACCGCAACGATTAGTTTACTGATAAGTTCGCTTAGTATGGGAATAATGTTGTTTCTGTTCGTTCCTCTTATCACAAATTGGTTGTCAACGCCAACCGTTACCTATCCACCTGTTTTTATTTACTGGAGCATACTCATTCTGATGAGTGAAGCGATGTGTATCATTCCTTTTGCTACGCTGCGTGTAGAAAATAAGGCCATTCGGTTTTCTTTACTCAAGTTGTTTAATGTCTGTTTAAATACAGGAATAATTGTGTTTTATGTGATGTTTTGCAAACCGGCCTATGAAATGGGACAAAGTGGTTTTTTAGCGTCATTATATAATCCCGAAATTGGTATCGGCTATGTGTTTCTGGCAGGGCTTATTGCTAACTTGTTTACTTTGGTGGCATTGACACCCGCGTTCCGGAAAATCAGGTTAGAAATGGACCGGGAGTTATTACGCCAGATGCTGCGTTATGGATGGCCTATTTTAGTGTTGGGTATAGGGGCTATGATTAATGATACGTTTGATAAAATTTTTATAAAGTGGTTAATCCCTGATAAGGAACAGGCACAACAGGCACAGGGAATTTACGGGGCGTGTTATAAAGTAGCTATACTGATGGCTATTTTTACCACTGCGTTTCGTTTTGCCGCCGAACCTTTCTTTTTTGGTAAAGCAAAAGATAAGAATTCCAAAAAACTGTATGCGCTGGTGATGAAGTATTTCGTTATTTTTTGTTCTTTCCTTTTTCTGGCAACAATGATGAATATTGACTGGATTCAGTACCTGATAGGAAAGGATTTTAGGGAAGGATTAGCGGTGGTGCCAGTTTTGCTGATTGCTTATATGTTTTTAGGAGTGGTATATAATTTGTCAATATGGTACAAATTGTCTCAGCAAACAAAATTCGGCGCGGGTATTACAATGGTTGGAGCAGTTGTTACACTATTGGTTAATATAGTTTTTGTTCCGTATTATAGTTATATGGCTTGCGCCTGGGCAACATTACTGGCTTTTGGCGTAATGATGGTGTTAAGTTACAAACTTGGCCAAAAGTATTTTCCAATTAAATATAATCTGAGAGCCATGTTGGTGTTTTTTGTGCTGGCATTTATCCTGTACATGGTGTCATGGTTGTATTCCGGCATTTCGTCAGTATTTATTCGTGTAGTGCTTAATAATAGTTTGGTAGGAGTATATGCATGGATATTTTATAAGCTGGAATGGAGTAAGCTTAAAGCTATTAGTACCGAAACAGTTTAGTCAATCTAAACGCATCACTGTATATTTAATCGTTTTAGCGTTAAAGGTATTTTTGATTCATGAGATAACCTTTTCCTTTTACTGATAGAATGATGTGTTGGCCGAGTTCTTTACGTATATTATAAATATGAACGTCAATAATACGTTTGCTCGCAATCTGTTCGTCATTCCATAAAACCCTTGCTATATCTGTTTTAGAGAGAATAAGGTGTGGCGTATTGATGAACAGTTTAAGGATGTGAAATTCTTTACGTGGAAGTGTATGTTTTTGTTCGTTGAGTTTTATACAGTAGTGCTCTTCGTCAAGAAATAATTTTCCATTAGATGAGTGTTTTTCGGGTCTTTCTATACGGTTCAGTAAGTTTCGGATAAAAAGTTCGGTTAAAACGGGTTTGTCGTAAAACCCGATATACGCATCGGCGCCATTGTCATAAGCCAACTGCTGAATGTAGTCGTCTTGTTTGCTGGAGTATATGCCAATAAACCATTTTGCATTTGGTCTGCTCGCCTTTAATTCGTTCATCAGGGTTATCCCGTCGCTGCCATCCAGATCGAGATGTATAAGAATAACAGAGGGGATAGTATTATTCAGTTTTTCATAGAAATCAGAAACGGATTGACATACAGTAACGTTGTAGTTTTTGGATTTAAGATAATCAACTGTTTTATAAATGTGAGCAACCAGATTATCCAGAAATAGAATAGTATATGTATCTGTTTTCAAGTGCGTAAATATGGAAATACCGCATTATTTAATGTCTATACAAACATTAACTTAGTGTTAAGAAGTTAAAGTAGTGTAGAGTGGGCTTTACATGCTTTAGTGAGTAATATTATCAATTTTTATGCCCATCACACAAATGTCATCCGTTTGTTCTTTATGTCCTTTCCATTGATTGAAATTTTGTTCAACGAGTAGTTTTGTTTCATTGGCTTTGAGATGATGTATGTTGGAAATCATTTCTATCCATCTACGTTTAGAGAAGCGTTTGTCGTTGGGGCCACCAAATTGATCAGTGTATCCATCAGTTGATAACAGAATGGTCGTATTAGTTTCCAGTTTAGTTTTGAAGTATTTGTAAGAACGGTTAGTTTCCAGCTGCCATCCGCCAATGGGATAGGGGTTTCCGTTAATCTTCCGAAACGACGTTTTATCAGCTATGAGGCAGTAGTTATTGGCACCACAGAATTGTAACTCCCTGCTAATCGAATTGTAGGCAACCATACTGATTTCGAGCCAGTCGTTATTGCCATTGGTATGTTGGTCAATGCTGAATGTTTCTACCCATTTGCGATCCAACTCATCAAATAATTCGCCCAAGTGGCGCCAGCGTTTACTAAATACAAGGTAGTTCAAAAAGCTGGTAGCTAAAACAGTTAGCATAGCGCCACTTATACCGTGTCCTGTACAGTCTCCTACTGCGTAAATATGCCAGTTTCCTTTTCTGGCAGCCCAGTAAAGATCACCGCCAATAATGTGCAATGGTTTGTAAAAAACGAAGTAATCATTTTCTAGCCTTTTAAAATGCCTTTCTCCCGGCATTATTCCCTGCTGAACAAAGGCAGCGTAGTAAAGATTGTCGGTTAACTCCTTGTTACTGGAATATAATTTTTTGTAGGCTGTTTGTAATTCCTGATAAGGAACCTCACTCAATAATTCATTCATGCAGCCGCAAAGGTAGACCCGGCAGACAATTCAAATGTCAATCTAAAATTACGCGAGTATTAATTTAGATGATTTATAGTTTTTATAAGACTAATTCTTTGAAAGATTCGAGTTATACCGGTGAATTAAAACATTGAGCGCTTTGCCAATCACTAATGCTTCTTCACAAAGTAATTTTCCATCGGTTGGAAGCGTTTTTTTTAATTGTTTGTAAAACGTATCGTATTTTTTCTTCCAGATAAGAATGGATTTCAGTGTCGATTTTTTTATTACTTTCTTAGAAGCGTTATTTTCTGAGCTAAGTTGATAGGATAAGGCTGAACTGAATTTAAGCCCCTTAATTGTTTGAAGGCCGTTGATTTGTTTATATAGAATCAAAAATTCTTCTTTGATGAGAATGTGGCAAAGAATGCAGGATTCGATATAATAACCGTTTTCGAAACTCCGTACAGCTTTATTGATAAGGTCGCTGATTTTTTTTGTTGTCATACGTAAAACAAAAAAACGCCTGTCAGGTTAACAGGCGTTTTTTTTAGTATTAAGAAAGCGTTAAGTTTTCGGTACTTAGTGCGTTACCGTTAATTTAAGTGTTTGTTTTGATCCTTCATTAGAAACGATTACGAAATAAAGGCCAGTACTTAGATTTTCTGTTTGAATTTCTAATGTATTATTTCCAGTACTGATTGATTCGTTATAATAAAGTGCTGAAACTAATTTTCCATCAATGCTGTAAAGTTCTACGTTGATTTTCATAGCTTGTGAAGCATTAATGTTCAATAAGCTGTACTTATTGGCTGGGTTTGGAGATAATGTTAAGTTGTTTAAAGACAGAATTTTTTCACTGATACTGCTGGTAGTAGAAGTTAACGGTGCAATGGCTGCATCTGTAAAGCTCGCGGCAGACGCAGCAACAGATGTTCCTGTTGGACGGTAATCCGGTGTAAGGTATTGATACGGATTAGTCAATATGTTAGTGGTAAGTTTAAGCGTGTCATTCGGTTGTGATGCAATCCAGGTATTTGGAGCCGGGCTTAATACACCTGCGGTTCCTGTTTCCATGGCACGTTGACCATAACCGGCAACAACGTTGTGTTTAAATTTAAGTGAACCATTGTTCGCGTTAGTTTCACAAGCAGAACCGTCAATAAACAAACCACGGGTAGCGTGATCCATAAATATACTGTTGTAGATTTTAATTTGAGCGTTACGGCGTAAGCGTGCGCCACGACGGAACCCACTGGCACTAGTAGCTGTGGTCACACCTCTCAAAGGGCCTATATCAGTAACATTTGAGAAGATTGGCGCAGTAATAGGTGTATTGGTAGAACCATTTGGGTCATTATCTACTTCAAAACCTTCAGAGGTAGAAACGGTAGGGGCATCAGCAATCTGAGGGTCGCGAACACCTAAACAGAATTGAACGTAACCACGGTAACCGTTATCGGCATCCCAATTATCATCTAAGCATCTGTAGGCTACAAGGTATTTACAATTTACTGTACCGCCAAACCATTCGAAAGCATCATCATTCACAAATGAACATTGAATGTATTCTATGGTAGTATTACGGCCAACAGCGCCAAGAGTTAATCCGTTTATTTCTTTGTTAGAGGCGTAAACGTATCCGGCAAATTCTATACGTACATATTTTAGTGTTCCGGAGTTATCATTGTCGTCAGGAGTCGTTCCACCGCCGTATTCCGTATCTGGCGATTGTGCAATTCCTTCAATGTAGTTAACTCCACCAGGATTGTTGTTATCGGCTTTCCCTAAAAGAATGATTCCTCCCCAGTCGCCCAGACCGCGGGATCCGGGAGCCTGATCGGATGTAAATACGATGGGTGCAGTTGCAGTACCGGCAGCGTTTAATTGTGATCCTTTTGTTACGAATAATCCAGAACCGGCAATGGCTTTAGAGCAACGCACAATTACACCAGGCTGAATGGTTAATACAGAATTGTTTTTTACATATACGGGACCTTGTAAATACACAACCTGACCCGTTGACCAGGTGGTATTACTGGTTATATTTCCTGAAACGGTTGTAGTAGGTGCGGGATAAGCAGCGTTTTGCGGATCCCATTCGGTCCAGTTATTTGTCCACATTGGGGTTGGTGCCGGAGCAAAGGCTCCCCGGTAAGAGGTTGAGGTAAAGAAAGTTTGAGCCTGACTGACACCTGCGCTTAAAGCGAGTATTGCGCTAAGTAGAATTTTTTTCATGTTAAATAATTTAATGGAGCAAAGTTGGCGACTCTTTGTGTGATTGCTATTACCACAGATTTAAGTTTAAGTAAAAGAAGTGTTATCTGAAGGTTAAGCGGTAGGATAAAAAAATCCGGATAGTGTAATTATCCGGATTGAATTCTTTTAACAATAGCGTTTAGTGAAATACTTTGAATCGTTCAAATGCCGCTTTTTCCAGCATTTCTCTGTCATCAGGATGTGCGATGTCAATAAGGGCTTTGGCGCGTTGTCTTAGATTTTTCCCAAAAAGGTAAGCAATGCCATATTCAGTAACTACATAATGAACGTGTCCCCGACTGGTAACAACGCCAGCTCCGCTTTTTAAAGTGGGCACAATACGGCTTTGTCCTTTTTTGGTACGGCTGGTAATAGCTATAATAGGTTTTCCACCGTCGCTTAAAGCGGCTCCTCTCATAAAGTCCATTTGTCCGCCAATGCCGCTGTATTGTGTGGTTCCTATACTGTCGCTGCATACCTGACCGCTCAGATCAATTTCAATAGCACTGTTAATAGCAATTACTTTTGGATTCCTCCTTATCACATGCGGATCATTCACATAATCTATATCCAAAAAGGCAAATGCGGTATTGTCGTGAATGTAATCATATAGCTTTTTAGTCCCCAACGCAAAACCGGTAACTGTTTTGTAAGGATGAATAATTTTTTTACTGTTATTAATAACGTCTTTCTCAAAGAGGGAAATGATCCCGTCACTGCACATTTCAGTATGCACCCCAAGATTTTTGTGATTGCCTAGGCATTTTAAAACAGCATCCGGTATAGTACCAATTCCCATTTGCAGAGTGCTGCCGTCCTCAATCATACCGGCAATAATTTCACCTATTTTTAATTCTTCGGTGCCTACTTTACTCCCGTAATCTACTTCGGGTAAAGGCGCCTCGTGATAAACCATTTTAGCAAACCGTACGCTGTGTACCATGCTGTCGCCATGTGTACGGGGTACATTCGGGTTTACCAACGCTATAATTGCTTTGGCATTGTTTACCGCACTTCTGGCTATATCTACACTGGCACCTAAACTGCAATAGCCATGGGCATCAGGAGGACTCACCTGAACGATAGCAACATCCAGGGGCATGATTTGTTTGTTAAATAGATCAGGGATTTCGCTTAGAAACACTGGAACGAAATCGGCGTAACCTTGATTTACCGCCTCGCGAACGGGTTCGCTTACAAAAAGACTATTAAGATGAAAATGTGACGCGGTTTCAGGACTGGCCAGGCTTATATGACCCTGAAGTGAAATAAAGACTAATTCGACATTTTTAAAACGGTCTTTGGTTTGTGCTAGATAATCGAGTAAATAGGTAGGCGTTTGTGCACTTCCATGTATAAATACACGGTTGTTATTTTGAATGGCGGAAAGTGCTGTTTCCGGGCTGCAGTACTGCACATCAATTTTCATAATAAAGTTCCTGTTTTATGGGGTACAAAGTTAAGGGATTCTCTGGTATAGTAATTGCTTTGAAAATCAGTTTTAAAACTGATAAAAGAAATATGCCGGATTGAAATAGCGGCTCTAATTATCCTGCAGAAACCATTCTGCATACGATGTGGGTGTTTCGTTTAATCTTACTGCACAAAGTGTAACATTTTCCGGTAAAGTGTTAGTTAGTTTTTCTACAATATCCAGAAGTAGATTTTCACAAGTGGGCTGATAGGGGGTTAAAACAACTTTATCAAAACTGTTTTTTAATAGGGTTAACTCAGCATGCGGCGATTTTTCGTTTAATACTAAGGCGTGGTCAAAATTGTATAGTACCTGTTTCTGAACAATCTCTTTAAGATCGGAGAAGTCTATGATCATTCCGTCCTTTGGGTGACCGGAATTCTGTAGCGCTATGCCTTTAAGGGTTATGGTTAAATGATAGGTATGTCCGTGTATATTCCTACACAATCCATCATGTCCATACAGGGCATGTGCCATATCAAACGTAAACTGTTTGGAGACCCTTATAATAGAAGGAAATGAGCGTGTTGATTTCATAAATAACTTAAATATGCGATGGTTTTATAATGGAATAATCTTGATTATGTTAACCGGACAGTTTTCTGCTGCACGCAAATTATCCTGAAGTTCATCATCTCCCACTGCAACAGAGAAAAACCCTTTTTTGTCAACCCCGCCAATTAATGTGCAACGGCCATCTTTAGTAGAAATACGCCAGCGGTAGTCAGCTATTTCAACGCAAGCGTTACAACCAATACATTTCTCCCGTTGTTGAATAATCTTGATCATACTGGTATGCTTTGTTTTTCAGGGACTAACTTGTACAGTTTGTCAGAAGGTCTTATTTTTTCAGTTACCCGTAATGTGAAAGTATGTCCTTTTTCTACTTTAGGTGTTTCAATGTTATCTACCCGTAAACCATCAACTGTAAAAATAAGACAACCTGTTGTGGGACCGGATACCATTATTTCATCTCCAACCGACAGAGAGTGCGACTCGCATTTGAATTCGCCAACACCCGCTCTTTCAAAGTATTTCATGCCTTTGGCCAGATAGATTTTGCGTTTGGTAGATTTGGATCCGTTTTCATTACACCATTCCCCCATTTTCCGCCCAAGGTAGTACCCGTCCCAGAATCCTCTGTTAAATACAGTGGATAAGCGGTTTTTCCAGTCCGCTATTTTTTCGTTTGAGTAAATGCCGGTCAACCAGGCATCAATGGCTTCGTTGTAGCATTGAACAACTGTATGCACATAATCTACTGACCGTCCACGTCCTTCAATTTTTAATACACTTACCCCGGCTTCAAGAATTTGAGGTAGAAAGTCGATCGTACATAGGTCTTTGGCAGACATGATGAATTCATTGTCCACTTCAAATTCGATGCCGTCTTCCTTATCGGTTACCACATAGCTGCGTCGGCAGTTTTGAATACAGGCCCCTCTGTTAGCGGATGCAAAATGGGAATGAAGACTCAGGTAACATTTTCCGGAAACAGCCATGCAAAGTGCACCATGTGCAAAAATTTCAATTTCTATCAGTTTTCCGGAAGGCCCTGTAATGTGTCGTCTTTTTATCTCGCGACTGATATTGGCTACCTGCTTCAGACTGAGTTCGCGCGCTAACACGACGACATCAGCAAAGTTAGCGTAGAATTCAACGGTATCAATATTAGATACATTGGCTTGTGTGGAGATATGAATTTCTACACCGGCTTTACGGGCATAGTTCATTACCGCGTGATCGGAGGCAATAATAGCTGTTATGCCACTTTCCTTAGCAGTATCTATGATTTTTTTCATCAACGAGATATCGTGATCGTATAAGATGGTATTGAGCGTAAGATACGTTTTGACCTGATGTTCTTTCCCGATTGAAGCTATACGTTTAAGGTCATCAAGTGTAAAGTTGTTGCTCGATCTGGCGCGCATGTTTAACTGTTCCACGCCAAAGTAAACCGAGTTACAACCTGCTTTAATAGCGGCCATCAGCGACTCGTAAGATCCGGCTGGCGCCATAAGTTCTATGCTTCGTTTCATATTTTGGTTTTTAATACTGCTTTTTGTGTGTGAACGGATTCTTTGTGCAGAAGGGTTAGCAATGCTTTAATGAAATCAGGATCAAGGCCTTTACTGCTATAGTCAGATGTGAGTTCCTGACATTTTTTATTCCAGATGGCTTGTTGCCTTATGGGAACCTGTTGTACTTGCTTAACTTCGGCAATAGTAATGCTAAGGTTATGACGCTGCACCAGCAAGTCGAGTATAGCCTGATCGGTCCGATGAATTTTTTTTCGCAGGTCAGATAGTGTTGCTTCCAGACGCGTATTTTGTTTAGCCCTTTTCATTTAAAAACAGAAGCACCTGTGTGAACAGGTGCCTGCTTATCTGTCTGTTTGTTTTGTTTTTCCAGTATATCTTTCCGTTATTATAAAGTGCCTCTTCTGGCTTGTTCTGCTTCTATAGACTCAAAAAGCGCCTGAAAGTTACCTTTGCCAAACGATTTGGCACCCTTACGCTGAATAATTTCAAAGAAGAGAGTAGGACGGTCTTCAACAGGTTTTGTAAAGATCTGTAGAAGGTATCCGTCTTCATCGCGATCTACCATAATTCCCCATTTTTTCAGTTCATTAAGATCTTCTTCAATAATACCTACACGGTTTTTGACAGTATCGTAGTAGGTTCCGGGAACGTATAAAAATTCAACGCCACGCTTGCGCATTTCGGATATGGTAAAAACAATATTATCAGTAGCCACAGCAATGTGTTGGCACCCGGGACCATTGTAAAAATCGAGATACTCTTCTACCTGCGATTTTTTCTTACCATGGGCGGGTTCGTTTATTGGGAATTTAATGCGTCCGTTTCCATTCGTCATAACCTTACTCATCAAAGCAGTATATTCAGTGGAAATATCTTTATCGTCGAACGTTACCAAATTTGCAAATCCCATTACATCCGCGTAGAATGTCGCCCATTGATTCATAGCGCCTAGTTCTACATTACCAACCATGTGGTCAATGTATTTTAAACCAGTTGGCGCGGGCTGGTATTCGGTTTGCCAGGCTGTGAATCCGGGCATAAAGATGCCCTTGTAATTTTTACGTTCAATAAATAAGTGTACCGTGTCGCCATAGGTATGAATACCAGACTTTACGATTTCTCCGTTTTCATCACTGACTACTGTTGGTTCCATGTACGATTTGGCACCGCGTTTAATAGTCTCGGCATAGGCAGAACGCGCATCGTCCACCCAAAGGGCAATTACTTTTACGCCATCGCCATGAAGGCGGATGTGATGTGAGATATCACTGTTTGAATCAAATGGTGAAGTTAGCACCAAACGGATTTTATCCTGCACCAGTACATACGACGTGCGGTCGCGAAGCCCGGTTTCCAATCCGGCATAGGCTAATTCCTGAAATCCGAAAGCGGTTTTGTAATAATGCGCTGCTTGTTTGGCATTACCAACGTAGAGTTCTACATAGTCGGTGCCGTTAATTGGTAAAAAGTCCTGCGCTTTTTCGAAAACTTTTTCACCACTATAGTCGTAATTTTTTACCTGTGTTAAATCTGCTGTTGCCATGGAGTTTAAAATTTAAATTTAGAGTTGTACGCTTTCCGGCTTGCTGAGCCAGGATTTGTAATAGTCTTTTACTTCGTATTTAAGAGCTTCAGTACTTATTTTAAGTGGGTTAAAAGGATCAATCATTACAGCCAGTTCTTTGGTTTCTTTTTTACCAATACTGCGTTCAATTGCTCCGGGGTGTGGCCCGTGTGGCACACCGGCCGGATGGAGTGTAAACTGACCTTTTTGTATGTTATTACGGCTCATGAAGTCGCCATCTACATAGTATAGAATTTCTTCGGCATCTATATTGCTGTGATGATATGGTGCGGGAATAGCATCGGGGTGATAGTCGTAAAGCCTTGGAACAAATGAACAGATTACAAAATTCCGTCCTTCAAATTGCTGATGAATCGGAGGCGGCATGTGAATGCGTCCGGTAATGGGCTCGAAGTTAAAAATGGAGAACGCGTAAGGATACACATAACCGTCCCAACCAATGAGATCGAAGGGGTGTGTTTCATAGACGTAAGGGTAAATCATCCCTCTTTTTTTGATCATGATTTTAAAATCTCCTTTTTCATCATGGGTTTCAAAGCTATGGGGGAGTTTAAAATCCCTCTCACAGAATGGTGAATGTTCAAGCAGTTGCCCGAATTCGTTACGGTAACGTTTTGGTGTACGAACGGGACTATGTGATTCAATGAATAGGATCTTGTTATCACTCGTGTCAAACTCAAGTTTGTAAACTACGCCACGCGGTATAATTACATAATCGCCATATTCAAAGTCAACAGTGCCGTACATGGTTTTGCAACGTCCACTGCCTTTATGAATAAATAAAATTTCATCCGAATCGGCATTTTTAAAGAAGTAGTTATCCATAGATGCCGAAGGACAGGCAATTCCAATTTGCATGTCATCGTTAAAAAAGAATACCTTGCGACTTTGCAGATAATCGGTTTCGGGTTCTACATTATAGCCCATAAAGCTGAGTGCTTTCAGGTTTTCTTCTAATCCGGCTTCTGGCTTTGCCCAGTAAGCTCTCCCAATCTCTTTCACCATAGTGGGTGGGTTGAGGTGATACACAAGCGAAGAGGTACTCGAAAACCCTTCGGTTCCGAAAAGTTCTTCGTGATAGAGTTCACCGTTGGGTTTGCGGAATACTACGTGCCGTTTAGCCGGAACGGTTCCCTGTTTTTGATAGATGGGCATAGAATCGAATTTTAGTGGAGCAAAGTATTTAAAAATAAAACGGGAATTTTATGACCTTAATCAAACTGATTATTGATATTAATCAGTTAGTGGTGATAAAATTCCCGATGCTCGAGTGAATGAACCTGATTTAGCTTTCTGTAATAATGGTGTAAAGCTTATCTTTCAGATTTACTCTTTTTAGCCGCAACTCGTTAAGGTGTTCATCGGTTGTAGAAGTAGCGCCACTTTCGATACTGTGAATGGAATGATCCGCTTCATGGTATTCGTCGAACAATTTCTTAAAGTGTGTATTACTTACTTTCAAATCGTGAATTTTTTGTTTGTGTTCCGGGAACTCATGTAATAAATCGTGTTTTTCCATCGTTTTTATTTTTATTAGTTTATTATTCTTTATTAATTGGCTTTTCCTAGCTTATGTATCAAAGATAGAACGCTATTTCTCCGTTTAAAATGATATAAGTTCGTTTTGCCACTGACCTTCATCAATTCAGGTGTAATTTGTCGTATGCCCGGGTTAAATTGTGGATCGCAATGGATGAATGAGGATAAGACTAAAGTAAGAGAAAGTGATGTTTGTTTGCTTGAAAATGTGACGGTTATCACTGTATGATAAGAGCGGACAGATTACATTTGAACTCAGAATAGAAGAGTTAATCTATGGCAATAATACATCTGAATACATGTGCAAGAATGGTAAAATGTCTATTTTTGACACTACAACGCCGTTTTTACAAATTAATCGCTTTTTTAGGGGATCAGATAGTAGAGGTTTATCTGCAATAAGTTAGGGAGTATGAGTTTGTATCGGTATAATAATTTGATATGAGATTGAAATGTATTGGTGCAACTGAAACGGTAACCGGAAGCAAGCACTTATTGGAAACAGAAACGAATGAGCGTATCCTTTTGGATTGTGGCTTGTTTCAGGGTTTAGGAAAAGCAACGGATGAGTTAAATCGTCACCTTGGTGTTGACCCTTCAGCATTAGATGCTGTTGTGCTTTCTCACGCGCACATTGATCATTCGGGAAACCTTCCTTTATTGGTGAAACAGGGTTTTAAGGGGCATATATATTGTACTTTGCCTACCCTGATTTTATGTGAGGTGCTACTGATGGATAGTGCGCATATTCAGCAAAGCGATATAGCGTATATTAACAAGAAGCGGGAGGCAGAAGATAAAGAGCCTTTGAAACCCCTTTATACGCCTCATGATGTAGAAAAGTGCCTCAGGCATTTTAGGACAGTGCCGTATAATGCCGATTTTTTCGTAACCAATTCCATTAGCATTAGGTTTACGGATGCAGGACATATTTTGGGAAGTGCTGTGGTTAACCTTACAGTAAAGGAGAATGGCAAGTTAACACGGTTCTGTTACACGGGTGACGTAGGGCGTTATAATGATTTAATATTGAAGGATCCTGCTGTTTTTCCACAGGCAGATTATATAGTATGTGAATCTACCTATGGTGACCGCTTGCACGAACCTGATGTAAACGCGGAGGAAAGACTGCTGGAGATTGTGATGGATACCTGTGTGGAGAAACGCGGTAAACTCATTATTCCGGCCTTTAGTCTTGGGCGCACACAAGAGATTGTTTATGTGCTTGATAAGCTTAAAAATGCCGGAAAGCTACCGGATATAAAGATATATGTGGATAGTCCGCTTTCTACAGATATTACGGATATAATGCGGGAACATGTAACGTGTTTTAATGAACGCTTGCAGGAATATATTAAAACGGATCCAGATCCATTCGGTTTTAGTAATCTGCGTTACATACGGGAGAAGAACGATTCAATGGCGCTTAATGAAAGTAAAGAACCCTGTATTATAATTGCAGCGTCGGGTATGATGGATGCCGGAAGAATTAAACACCATCTGGCTAATTCCATTTCCAATCCGCGCAATACCGTGTTGGTAGTTGGTTATTGTACTCCTGGCTCTCTGGGAGGCGATATAAGGGAAAAGAAAGCGCACGTGCGGATTTTCGGGAAGCCTTATGATGTAAAAGCGAGGATTGAAGTGCTGGATAATTACAGCGCGCATGCTGATTATCAGGAACTGATACGGTTTTTGTCCTGTCAGGATAAGAAGGCCGTAAAGGAGGTGTTTCTGGTTCATGGCGAGCAGGCAGCCAAACTGGCGTTTAAAGAAAAGCTGCAGGCGGAAGGATTTACCAGAGTAACATTACCACATCCTTCTGAAACGTTTATGCTTTAGTTTCTTGTTTGGCAGGCTGCATGTTGGGTTACTTTAAAAGCGGTCTGTTATATTTTGTTTGTAATTCCATTGATGTGTTTAAGGTATCATTAGTATCTTGCACGTATTTAAAGTTTATTCATGATAGCTATCGAAAATGCACTGGTGTCGGAAGATATTCTGGAGCGTAAATTTGTGTGTGATTTGAATGCCTGTAAAGGTGAATGCTGTGTGGCCGGAGACAGTGGAGCGCCTCTTGAGAAGGACGAACTGCAGGTTTTGGAAAGCGTGGTGGAAGCGGTAAAGCCTTACATGGTGAAAAAGGGAATAAAGGCGCTTGAAAAATACGGGCCTTATGTAGTGGATGGTGATGGCGATTATACTACAACGTTAGTAAGTGAAGGGGCCGAATGTGTGTTTGTGTATTTTGATGAACAAAAGATTGCCAAGTGCGCTATTGAGCAGGCTTACAATGATGGACATATTAAGTGGAAAAAGCCTATTAGTTGCCATTTGTACCCGATACGTATTACCCCGTATAAAAATTACGATGCGGTTAATTACCACTCCTGGGGAATTTGTAAACCTGCCTGCGAGTGTGGTAAAAAGCTGGATGTACCTGTGTATAAATTCTTAAAGGAGCCGCTTATCCGGAAGTATGGAAAAGAATGGTTTAAGCAATTAGAGAAGAGCGCGGCCTTGTATTATAAAAAGTAGTTGATTTGTTTTTGTAAAGGAATGAGTACCCTGATCAATAGATTGGTTTTGGTATTCTTTATTCTTTTTGTTTTTTGGTATTGCCTGAACGGTTGTGGAATAATAGAATTTGTTGGTAAAACGTTAGCATTGATTGAACTTTTTCCGTGAGGGACAGAAGCGGCAGCCCTGCATAGACATTTGCGTGATTTTGCGCGGGCGAGGCGGCGACCCGAGAAGCCCCCGGAGCCGCAGCAAAAGCCGCAAAGGGCAGGCAGGCTATAGCGTATGGCCCGACCCCGCTCCCAATTACTGTGTTTTTTTAATGATTATTTTCCTCCTGAATTAAAGACGCTTAATGCCGTTAGCGGGGACACGGCCATATTATGCCGGATTATTTTTTTACTCTTCTTAAATCCAGCAGATTCATGGCATTAGTGGTAAGCCCCCCCACGTTTTTATGCACTAATCGTATTACCTGATCGTAAAAAAGAGGGATAACTGGCGCATCGTTTATGAGCATCTGATCCATCTGCTGATACAGTTTTAGTTTGGCGGGAATATCCTGTTCCTGCAAGGCTTTGTCGAAGGCGGCATCGAATGCTTCGTTTTTGTAATGAAAGTAGTTAAATCCTTCGGGCGCAAAGTTTGGGCTATAAAACAAACTAAAGAAATTTTCCTCATCGGCATAGTCGGCTACCCACGATTTTTTAAACATGGTGTACTGGCAAGATACTACGGCCTGACGAAGCACAGCGGGTTTTTCGATACTGATTGCCACTTTGATATTATTTTCTGCTAACTGGCTCTGAATAAATTCCAGTTGCTCTTTAAAGTTTTCGGTGGTGTGTAGTGTAATCTCCGGTAAGCCTTTACCGCCGGGGTAGCCGGCTTCTTCCAGAAGTTTGCTCACTTTATCCGGATCGTAGGTGTAGCCTTTTACTACTGTTTCATCAAACGATTTCATTCCCTTGGGGATAAAGCCTGCCTGTGCCGCTGTGCCGATATTGTTGCGTAAAAATTTGATCATTTTTGAGCGGTCGAAACCATAATTGATGGCCTGTCGGATTGCTTTTAACCGTAAGGGGGATTGTTTCACAATGTCTATTTTTTCATCAATCAGAATGCCTATGTAATCGGTTTTAAGGTAAGTTTGTTTTTGAAGAATAAATTTTTTGGCATACACATCTCTCAGTTCACCGTTTTTGTCTAATACTTCATTAATGTTCATGGCATCGGCGCCACTCAGCATGTCAAATTTGCCATTTAGTAATTCCATAAAGGAAGTTTCGCGATCTTTAATAAATGAAACTGTAACGGCATCAAGATAAGGTAGAGAATTGTTTTGTTCATCTTTTTCAAAGTAGCGGTTATTCCGTGTCATGATCAGTTTGTTGCCTTCTTCCCAGTATTTAAACTGGAACGGGCCGGTTCCTACCGGATTGCGGCGGAAATCGAGTTTGTATTTTTCAACGGCTTCTTCGGGAACAATGCTGAAATATTTCATGGTAAGCATATTCAGAAACGCGCTGAACGGTTTTTTCAGGTAGATCTGGAATACAGAATCGTTTAAAGCGGCAAATCCTTTAAAGTTTGTTTTTTCGGTACGATCAATATTGTTCAGTAAACTCAGGGCACTGCTGACCCGGCTATCGTATAAGCGGTTAAAACTGTATTCAGCGTCCCGCGCTGTTACCCGCCGGCCTTTGTTGTTTTCGAAGCAGGGATTGTCATGAAAGTACACATCGTTTCGCAGAATAAACGTGTAGGTGAGGCCATCTTTGCTGATGCTGAATTTTTTGGCAATAGCAGGTACTACATTGAGTTGATCATCGGTTTGTACCAGTCCGTTAAACAGTTGGTTAATGGCCCAGATATTTTCTGTACTGCTGGCCGAAGCAGGATCCAGCGAAGAAATTCCCGCTATTTCATTATAGTTGAATACCTTTCGCTTATCTTCTGTTTTGGTTTCTTCTCCGCAGGTGCAGAATAACAGAATAAATGCAAGGGCTGTTAAAATTCGCGTCATCATAGTACAAATATTGGAAATGGAGTTCTACCATTTACTTTCCTGAAGTGCAATTATGCACACAACACTGTTTATTTTGCCCGGTATTTTATCCTTTTTTAGCCTTATTTTGGGGTAAAAAGTAGTATCTTTAACCGTTTAATTTATGAGTATTTACGATAAATACGAGGCGGTAATAGGATTGGAGTGTCACATTCAGCTATTAACGCATACTAAAATGTACAGTAACGATTTGGCGGAGTACGGTGCTTTGCCCAATACGAATGTAAGCGTGGTGTCGTTAGGTCACCCGGGAACATTGCCTATGGTTAACAAGCGGGCTGTAGAATTTGCCGTGCGTTTGGGAATAGCAGTAAACGCCACCATTCGTAAGGAAAACCAGTTTGCGCGCAAAAACTATTTTTATGCGGATTTGCCAAAAGGGTATCAGATTACGCAAGATAAAACCCCAATTTGCAATGGGGGGTATATTATAGCCAAATTAAAGGACGGCATTGAGAAGCAGGTGAACCTGACCCGGATTCACATGGAAGAAGATGCGGGAAAAAGCCTGCACGATATTGATCCGTTTGAGACGCTGGTTGATTTAAACCGCGCGGGAACGCCTCTTCTGGAGATTGTAACAGAGCCGGATTTGCGCAGTGGCGAGGAAGCGTACGCGTATTTAACGGAAGTACGTAAACTGGTGCGCTACCTCGATATATGTGACGGAAACATGGAAGAGGGGTCTTTACGGTGTGATGCGAACATTTCTGTACGTCTGAAAGGTGAAACCGCTTTTGGAAAAAAGGTAGAGGTTAAAAACATGAACTCTTTCCGGAATGTACAACGGGCCATTGATTTTGAAATTAAACGTCAGATAGACGTGATAGAGAATGGAGAACCGATTGCCGGAGAGACCAGAAGTTTCGATGCGGTGAATGGTTCTACATTTACGTTACGGAGTAAGGAAAACGCGAATGATTACCGTTATTTTCCAGAGCCGGATTTGTTACCGGTATTGGTAACCAGTGATTATATCGAAAAGGTGAAAGCGTCTTTGCCCGTATTGCCTTCTGTATTATTTAAAACATATACGGAAGAGTATAAACTAAGTGATTATGATGCCACACAGTTAACCGAGTTAAAGGAAGTATCGGCTTATTATAATGAATTGGTAAAACACACCACTAATTATAAGGGCGCTGCTAACTGGATGTTAGGAACGGTTCGTTCGTATATGAATGAGCGGGCTATGACAATAAAAGAATTTGCCATGCCGCCAGCAACCTTAGCCGAAATTATCGCATTGGTGGATGCTCAGAAGGTTAGTGTAAGTGCTGCTCAGCAACGCTTATTTCCTGCCATGGTAGAAACTCCGGGAGCTACAGCGGAAGAAATGGCTCAGAAACTGGATTTACTGCAAAATAGTGATGCCGGTGAATTGGGGGCGATGGTGGACGCTGTTTTAGCAAAAATGCCGGAGAAAGTAGCGGAGTATAGAGGCGGCAAAGTAGGATTGCTGGGGATGTTTGTGGGACAGGTAATGGGTATGAGCAAGGGAAAAGCAGATCCGAAAGTGGTTAATCAATTGGTAAAAGAAAAGTTAGATAAAGCATGATAAAATACATCCCATGTATGGCTGCGCTGGTAATGCTTGCGGCCTGCAATACAGGAAATAAAAGTGTTAAAGTAAAGGGAAAGTTAAGCGACAGCAAAGGCGAGATGATTTATTTTGAGGAACTTGCTGCTCAGCAACCAACCGTACTGGACAGCGTTCAGTTGGATAACGATGGTAATTTTGAATTCAAAAAAGCGGGCAGTAGCCGTATCGGATTTTACAGGGTAAAACTTTCGCAGAAGGATTTTGCCATGCTGGTTTTGGATAGTACCGATCAGATTACAATAACCGGTAGCGCCAAGGATTTACGGAATACGTATAAGGTAGAAGGATCAAAGGAAACCAGTTTGTTTATGGAATATAATAAATTACTGGAGGGAAACAGTCGCCGGATGGATTCATTAAATGAGGCGTTTCGCTCGCAAATGAGCATGGGTAATCTGGACTCACTGAAGATGGATTCGTTGAGTAAAACATTTGAAGCTCCTTTCAATAAAATAATGAATGATCTGAATGTGAAGTTGTCTGAAAAAATTGCTCAGCATCCGGATATGTTTGCTTCGATGATAGCTATACAAAATCTGGAACCGGATAAGTATGCGGCTACCTACAAAGCGCTGGATGCCGGACTAAGTAAAAAATACCCGGATGACCGCAATGTGAAAAAATTCCACGAAGTAGTAGGGCGGATGTTAGCTACCACTATCGGCGAGCAGGCGCCTGAGATTAACCTTCCCGATTTATCGGGTAAAAATGTGAGTCTGTCTTCTCTGAAGGGAAAAGTAGTATTGGTTGATTTTTGGGCCAGTTGGTGCGGGCCTTGCCGTAAGGAAATGCCAAACGTGGTTAAAGCTTATGCTAAGTATAAAGATAAAGGTTTTGAAATTTATGGCGTATCGCTGGATATGGACAAACCTAGTTGGGAACAAGCCATTGTAAAAGATGGTATCACCTGGATTCAGGTGAGCGATTTAAAGGCATGGGATTGTGAGGCGTCGCGCTTGTATGGAGTACAAGGAATACCTTATACTGTATTGCTGGATAAAGAAGGGAAAATTATTGCCAAGAACCTGAGGGGCGAAGAATTGGATAAGAAGTTAGCTGAAGTACTTAACTAAACTGATGTTTGCGGAAAATTTTCCAATGATCCGTTATGTAACACGCTATGGTTTTTTCATGGCGTGTTTTGTTTTTTATGTGAACTACTCGCTTGCGCAACAGCCCTATTTTCAGCAGGAAGTTAATTACAGCATAGATGTAAGTTTAAATGATCGCAACCATACGCTAAAAGGTTTCGAGGAAATTCAGTACATTAATAAGGATAATAAAGCGCTTTACTACATTTATTTTCATCTATGGCCCAATGCCTACAAAAACAATACTACTGCGTTGGCGCGTCAGTTAGCGGCTAACGGCGAAACTGATCTCATTTTTGCGAAGGAAGAAGACAGAGGGTATATTGATAGTCTGAGTTTTACAGTTAATGGGAAACCGGTTAAGACAGAGGCGACAGAGCATATTGATGTGATTAAGTTGCTCTTAAATGAGCCGCTGAAGTCGTTGGATACTCTTGTAATCCGCACTCCTTTTTTTGTTAAGTTGCCGGGGTCTCAGTTTTCACGTCTTGGCCATACAGGTCAGTCGTATTTTATAACGCAATGGTACCCTAAACCGGCGGTGTATGACAGGGAAGGATGGCACCCTATGCCGTATTTGGATCAGGGTGAGTTTTTTTCGGAGTTTGGTAGTTTTGATGTGCGTATTACATTGCCGGCCAATTATCTTTTGGCAGCTACCGGCGATCGCGTGGATGCTGAGGCAGAGGAGGACTGGCTGAATGAAAGAGTAGTGGAAACGATTGATCGGCTGGAAAGAAACAGATGGAATCCATCCAGAGAAGTACCGCCATCTGATGCCCGCACCAAAACAGTACGTTTTATGCAGTATAAGGTGCATGATTTTGCATGGTTTGCCGATAAAACCTGGCAGGTGCTGCACGATCAGGTAGAACTGCCGCTTACAAAAAAGGTAGTGGATACCTGGATTTTTTTCACAGAGAAAAATGCGGAGTACTGGAAAGAGGCGTTAAATTATGTAAATGAGTCCACCTTGTTTTATTCTTATTTATTAGGGGAGTATGCTTATAATCATGTAACGGCGGTTGATGGTACTATTATGGCAGGCGGTGGCATGGAGTATCCCAATATTACGGTAATAGGAGATGTTAACTCAGCTATGGAGCTGGATATTACGATTGCTCACGAAGTTGGTCATAACTGGTTTTATGGCATGCTGGCTAGTAACGAACGGGACTATCCGGCGATGGATGAAGGGTTAAACTCTTTTTATGAATTACGGTACATGCAGGCTAAGTACCCAGAGAAAAAGTTAACAGAATACCTTAACATAAATCTGAATGATACAGTGAAAAACCGTTTTGGTATTTCTCGTCTGCCTTACTGGAAAGAGAAAGAGATTGCTTATCTCATAGCTGCCAGAGCTAACACGGATCAACCTATTAACCTGAATTCGGCGCAGTTTACAAAATACAACTATGGGGGTATTGTTTATAGTAAGAGTGCTGTGGCTTTCCAGTATCTGATGTACTACATGGGCAGCGATAATTTTGATAAGGCCATGCAGTTTTATTTCAGTAACTATAAATTTACGCATCCTGGAACCTCAGATCTTTTTAAAACACTACAGTATTATAGCGATTCGGATCTTGGTTGGTTCCGCGATTATTTTATTCTGTCGAACGCTAAGTTTGATTATAAAATAGCCGGTCATAAACGGCAATCTGACGGTAGCCACAGTTTGTTTGTAAAGAACAGAACCCGGTCGGTTGTACCGTTTGTGATTAAAGGGTACAAAGGCGGGAAGTTGGTTGGAGAGGTATGGAGTGATGGATTTGCCAAAAAGGGACGTCTTGAGTTTCCGGTAAGTGATATTGATTATTTTAAGATTGATGGTGATGGAATGTTGCCTGAGTTGTACCGGCATAATAATACCATCCGGACACATGGCACCTTTCGAAAGAGTGAGCCGGTAAAAATTAATTTTTTAACGACCCTCGAAAGCCCTGATTATGTATCTGTTAACTGGTTACCGGTGGCAGGTTATAATTATTACGATAAGTGGCAACTTGGACTGGCAGTTCATAATTACGGTATTTACAGCAAACGGTTTGATTATGCTTTGGCCCCTCTGTTTTCATTCGGAACCCGAAAATTAACCGGTATGGGAAGTCTGGCATTTAATCTGTATCCGGCGTCCCGGTTCGAAAAAATAAGCCTTAGTGTATCGGTTAAACAATTTGCCTACGACCGCTTTGAAACGAAGTACTTAAATGCGTTGTATAGCACAGGGTATGATTCGCCGGTATTAAGTTACCGTAAAGTGAGTCCGGCTATTACATTTGTGCTTCGTCCGGTTCATCCAAGAAATGGTAACCAGCAGGTAATACGTTATACCAGTCACCAGATTTTCAGGAAGGAAATAGATACAGATAAACTGACAACGTATGCGGACAAAGGCCCGTCTTTTAAGCAATATCACTTTTTTGTAAATGAACTGAGTTACGAGTTAAGAAACAGGCGGACATTGGATCCTTATTATTTCAAACTAGATCTGCAGCATACCGGTCAGATGGCAAAGTTGGGCGCTAATCTGGATTATTTTATAAATGTAAGTAAGAGGCGGCAATTTAAGTTATCTGTTTTTGCAGGAACCTTTTTGTTTGGTAAGCAAGAAGCAAGAGGACCATACGCGTTCCGGCTGAGTGGTTACAATGGGTATCACGATTATCTGTATGATGAAATTTTTCTGGCGCGCTCCGAATTTAATGGTTTAGGATTTTCCCAGTTTTCGGAACGTGATGGTGTCTTAAAAGTATGGACCCCGTTAGGGCAAACAACGGAGTGGCTGGTTGCGGCACACGTTATATCGCCTAAAGTGTTTAAGCTGCCTTTTAAAGTATTTGCTGATGTGGCTTCTGCCGATGCCAGAAGTATGAACCGCGAAAAAGTACTCTATGCCGCCGGTATAAATATAACACTGTTTAAAAATGTACTGGATGTTTATGTGCCGGTAATTTATTCAGAAGATATCCGGCGCACGATGGAACTGAACAATAAGACGTTTTGGGAGACCATCCGTTTTACTTTAAATCTGAATGAAATTGATTTTAAGAACGCAATTAAAAATAACTTATTTTAGGAGTCTGAATGGCTGAACAAAAGCGGATATATTTTGCCAGTGATTTTCACCTGGGTGTTCCAACGCGCGAAAAAAGCCTTGTCCGTGAAAAGAAGATTGTGGCCTGGCTTGATGTTGTTAAAAAGGATGCAGAGGCCATTTATCTGGTAGGTGATATTTTTGATTTCTGGTTCGAATACAAGCATACCGTGCCCGGAGGATATGTTCGTTTGTTGGGAAAAATCGCGGAAATATGTGATGCGGGCATTCCCGTACATGTGTTTACAGGTAACCACGATATGTGGATGAAACAGTATCTGCCGGATGAGGTGGGTGTGAAATTGTATAGAGCGCCTGTACTACATGTTTTGCAGGACAAAAAAGTATTTATTGGTCACGGCGATGGATTGGGGCCGGGAGATCATAAGTATAAATTTTTGAAATGGTTTTTTGCGAGTAAAGTATGTCAGTGGCTTTTTGCACGTATTCATCCTAATCTGGCGTTTGGAATAGCCATGTATTTTAGCCGGAAAAGCCGTCTGGCAACAGGCAAAAGCGATGAAACGTTTTTAGGAAAAGATAAGGAGTGGTTATATGTGTTTTGTCAGGAGTATCTTAAAAACAATGCTGTAGATTATTTTGTTTTTGGACACCGGCATTTGCCGTTAACTCTGGACGTAGAAGGAAAGGCTACCTATTTTAATCTGGGAGAGTGGATGCATTACGATACCTATGCGGTAATGGAGAATGGTGTGATAGAGTTGAAAAAATGGGAATGAGGAATTGACAGTGAACCGATTAATCCTTACTTTTATAATCCTTGCAACAAAAACTTAAAATACTAGTAGCTGTATTTTTAACCCTTCTGTTTATTGGATGTAAAGAAGGTGTCGAAGTTAAAGAACTTAGTCTGTTAAGTAATTTTAAGGGACGGCTAAATGATTCTACCTATGTTATTGAGGCCGATTTAACAAATGCTGTTTATGAGGGAATTATTCTTCCATCGAAGCGACAAACGCAAGGTGGATATTTCAAATATTCATTTCGTCTTGTAAATCATTCGGGGTATGTAAGGCACTATTGGTATAAACTATATTACCAAAATGAAACGTACAAAATGACTGACAGTCTTGCGGATGAAAATTTTTATGGAAGTTGGGAAGATACCGGAATAGAATTTAAAGCTACACCCGAATTTGAAGATGAGTGTGTGGTTACAGACAGTTTTCGTATTGTAGGTAACCCTAGAAATGAACAGATTTTTTATGGACGCCCACCAGAGCAGGCTTATATTACACCTGAAAAAATAGAATCGCGGATTGAATACATTAAAACGCAGCCGGATTGGGATAAAAAAATCAGAGAGAATTCCCTAGCCAATAAGGTATCTTACGAACAGCAGATTTATAATGATGCTTTGTGGTCGTTGAATGATGAAAACAGCAGGATTACAACGCACAATAACAGATGGAAACGTAATCCGCGGGTTGGGAATTACCGGTTTATGCTGGTGGTGTGCAGTGATGAGGATTTTGTGAAAATTCCTGATCCGGTTAAAGATATTTCTTCAAAAGATACGGCTACAGGACGTTTCAGAAATCCATTTGTATTCTTTGAACAAAACAGGTCTTTGTTTAAGAAATCAATAATTGAAGCACCATCTTTAACGCTCAATGTGAAAGTGAAACTGGATCCTGGAGCGGGCATTTACGTAGACCGGTTGAAATTTCCTGTTAAGAACCCATCCCGTCAGTATTACACATCTTCGTGTAATGATTCTGTTAATTTATACCGTACAGCTCAGTTTGCACAGTATTTTCACACCATAAATAAAGCGCAGTCATTAAACAATATCAAAGAAGTACGTGATGTTACCGGCGAAAATTACACCAGACGGGAGTATGAAGCTATAAAAGAAACATATGAAGCAAGCGATCAACTTACGAATCAATACGTGAATATTACAGACTGCCCATGTAAAACGGTAAGTGTTGATAAAGAAGAAAAAAGCATTACGATACGAAATCCGGGAAATGAAGGACAGAAAAACCTTAAAAAGGAACAGGTAGGGGTTACATCCAGAATAGGGTTTACCTATGGTAAATGGAGGGCAAAAATTAAATTTCCGAAATTACTTAGTGAAGATAATGTGTGGAATGGTTTAACAGCAGCCTATTGGCTTATTTTTCAGGATGAGGCCAACTGGAATTTGCTAAGACCGTGTGAAAACCGGATTGCCTATATTCCCAAACATCTGCCCGATGAGGAAAGTTCTGTATGGAAAAGTACCCGTCAGAATTTTTATAGCGAAATTGACTTTGAAATAATAAAAGAATCTGCTTATTGGCCTGCATCTACTTATAAAAGCGGAAAGGTGCCCGTAGATAATCCATACAACACTAATGACATTACGGTAACCTGTACTAACTGGGATCTCGCTTGTCATCAACCCCGGAATTTTTTAGTGGGAGCAAAGGATGTAAGCATTGAAGGAAAAACGTATCATTTTGGCCGTTGGTCCGATTATTATAAGGCCATTACCTCAAAGGTACAGGTAAGCCACAAAGAATTACTGGGAGGAGAATATTACTATTATGAAATTGACTGGCAACCAACCCGTATAATATGGCGTATTGGTAAGGATAAAGCGAATATGCGCGAAATTTGCCGTATGGATAACCAGTTTACTAGTATTCCCAATAACCAGATGGTAATGGTGTTAACCCAGGAGTTTCATTATCAGGAATGGTGGCCTTTATCGCCCTTTAAACAAAATTTTATACCTTTCCCTAAAAAGGATCTGGTAGGCAAATTAATAGAATTAGAAGTAGAGTAATATGGTATTTAGCAGTAGTATTTTTTTAGTATATTTCTTACCCTGCCTGCTTGTTTTGTACTTTATTGTACCCAAAGCATTTAAGAATGTTTTTCTCTTACTAGCCAGTATTGCGTTTTATGCATGGGGCGCCCCTAAATTTATTTTTGCCATTTTGGGAACAACCACATTGGATTTTTTTCTGGTTAAAGCCATGTATAATGCCGGCGACCGGAAGAAACAGAAGTTGTTTTTAATCCTTTCGCTGTGTTTAAATGTAGGGATGCTGTTTTACTTTAAATATTGTAATTTTTTTATTGAAAATTTTAATGGTATCCTAACGGCATTTGGTGCTAAAAATATTGAGTGGACTAAGGTAGTATTGCCTATTGGCATTTCTTTTTATACGTTCGAAAGTCTTACTTATGTAATGGATGTATATCGCCGGGAGCATAAGCCGCTTGAAAATTTTTGGCATTATCAGTTATATATTATTCTATTCCCTAAACTTATTGCAGGGCCAATTATCCGTTATCACGATATATCGGATCAGATTACAGGACGCTTCGATACGGATACAATTGATAATAAGTTTTCCGGTTTTTTCCGGTTTGTTATCGGCCTCTGTAAAAAAGTGCTCATTGCCAATGTAATGGCAGTAAAGGCCGATGAGATATTTAACCTGCCTTTAGAATCTATTTCAACCAGTATGGCCTGGATTGGCGCATTGAGTTATACATTCCAGATCTACTTCGATTTTAGCGGATATAGCGATATGGCCATTGGTATTGGAAAAATGCTTGGTTTTACGTTTCCTGAAAATTTCAATAATCCATATAACTCCGGGAGTATTACTGAATTCTGGCGTCGCTGGCACATGACCTTGGGATCCTGGATGCGGAATTATCTTTACATTCCACTGGGGGGTAACAGGGTAGAAAGCAAGACGCGTTTGTATATGAATCTCTGGATTGTTTTTATACTTAGCGGATTTTGGCACGGCGCCTCGTGGACATTTATTTTCTGGGGTGTTTATCATGGTGTTTTTCTTATTCTCGAACGTATGTTCCTTTTAAAAGTATATGAAAAGCTTGGGCGTGTTATTCCTGTCGTTGTTACGTTTGTTATTGTGATGATCGGGTGGGTTTTTTTCAGAGCCGATTCGTTTGCATTTGCCGCAGGTCTTACAAAACGTCTGTTTACATTTAATTTTGCGAATCAAACGATCCTCAATAATGAGTACCTGTTTTTCTTTTTGCTTGCTGTTCTTTTTTCTTTTTATGGCTTGTTTACATTCGGGCAGACGATACAGACATTTTTTTACAGGAAAACCCATGCTACCTATCAGACTTTGGTTTTAACAGTGTTGGCACTGGGTTTTTATTTTGTTTGTCTGGCATCTATTACCGCGTCAACGTTCAACCCGTTTATTTATTTCCGGTTTTAGAATGCGTATAAGTGGAAAATATATTTTACTGTGGGGAGTTCTGATAGTACTGTTATTGCCTTTAATGCAACAGATCAAGCCTGTTATGGAGTTGGCGCCACTCACGGGAATCAGTAATTTTGCGGGAAAACCAGAGTTTAATAAGGATACATACTGGGATGGAAAATATCAGGAGGGAATGAATGCCTGGTTAAATGAGCAATTTGGATTCCGCTCTTTTTTGGTCAGGGTTATTAATCAGATACGGTATAGTTTGTTTTCTGTTTCCGGTGCACCCGGTGTTGTGGTTGGTAAAAACAGGGAGCTATATATTGAGTCGTATATAGATGAGTACATTGGTCGGAATTACAGAGGATTACCGGTGTTGACCGATATTGTAAGTAAGACTAAGCGTGTGCAGGATTCGTTGCAGAAGATGGGGGTTGATCTGGTCGTGATGTTTGCTCCCGGGAAAGCGTCGTTTCGGTCTGAAAATATCCCGGACCAATACCTGAAACTTAAAAGGGACTCTACCAACTATGCCTCATATGTGAATTTGTTTAACAAGGAGGGTGTCAACTTTATTGACTTAAATGCGCATTTCCGGAACATTAAAGGTAAAACCTTCTACCCGTTCTTTCCTAAAAACGGAGCGCACTGGAATCACTATGCCATGTGCATTGGCTTAGATACACTATTAAAGCGTATTGAAAAAGTACATCACATAGATGTCCCTGATTTTGATTATTCTCAGGTAACATTAAATAATTCAGCAAAAGGAAATGACTATGATATTGGGATTTTAATGAACCTTAAAAAAGAGATTCCTAAGGAAGTGATGCCTTACCCTAACTATGTGATTAATGAGTTAAACAAGGAAAAACCGGATGTTTTGGTTGTGGGAGATAGTTATTGGTGGTGTCTGGTAGGTGATAATCTTCCCGGCCATTTTTTTGCTAAGGATGAGTATTGGTTTTACAATAAGGATATCATACTGAACAATTCTAAAAAGGAGAATAAGGTACGCTATGTTAATTTGTTTGAGCAGGTACGAAAGCGTAAAACAATTGTTTTAATATCTACAGAGGCCACTTATTATATGTTTCCTTACGGGTTTATTGAACGTCTTGAAAAGATGTTGTGCGTTGATAACAAGCGGGTATGGGAATTAGCGAATGCACGGATACGCCCGGATTCGGCTTGGTATGCTGGTATTGTAAGAAAGGCACAGGAGGCTGGAATCAGCGCGGAACAGCAGCTTTATCTGGATGCAAAGTATGTGTTGCTGGAAGAAATCGGGAATACAGAGGAACCGCGAAATGAAGTGATTAAAACAATAAAAGCTGATCCCACATGGTTCAGTCAGATAGAACAAAAAGCCCGTGATGAAAAGCGTAGTATAGAGGAGCAGCTTATTTTGGACGCAGATTATATGGTTAAGGAGGAACGTAAAGCTATATATGGAGACGCGGGTGCAGATACGAAAGGGCAAAACGCATCTGGCGAATTAGAAACCATTATTAATCGGATCCGTTCAGATGAAAAGTGGTTGAAATACGTTAAAGAAAAAGCTATTTTGGAAAAACGGAGTTTGGAAGAACAACTCAAAATAGAAGCTGCGTTTATTCAAGCAAATCCCTGAAAATTAAAAGCGGGTAAATTAACGCTTCACGATTTTAACATTCGATTTAAGATCAGGATTAGCGCCATATACCGAAGTCTTTTTATCTTCAATAATAATCTCACTGGACTTAACCGCAAACTTTGAACGTTTTACCTTTTGTACAGGTTTAAGAAGTGGTATTTTAGAAAAAACTGACATACTTTCTATAACAAATTTAATAAATTTCGGAACCTGATGATACTATAAGATGTTAAAAGTTAGCTTTTAGAGTGGTTTTCTGTTTGCCGCCGCACGCGTGAGATAACTATTTCATCGTAGTGTTTGTGAACTTTATACGGTTCTTTTAAAATATCCGAGTCGCTGAAATGGAAAATGCCCCATATCCTGAATTCTTCTTCTATAAGTGGTAAAAAACGGATGATGCGGTTTTGGTAGAAGCGGGCCCTTTTTTTATCGCTGGCACTAAAAATAAGTGCGGCTTCGGGATTGCGATCAAGAAAGATCAGAATGGCGATAACAACCGTATTGAAAGTTCGTAACGCTTTGTTTGCGTTTGTTTTTTGTAATACCCTTAGTTGATTATTGTGTAAAACGCCAAAATTTATTTCAAAGTGGTGCTTCCGTTTTACGGGCGTAAATACAACGTGAATGGTTATAAAGCGGTTTTGTCTGAACCAAAAAATGAAAGGATCTTCTTCATTCTGTTTTAAGGGGAATGATACTTTGAGGATATTATCGCGTAAATCCAAAACGGGTTGTGTTAAAATGTGGTTATAATGGCGGCGTAAAGGTAAGAATTAACGACTATTTATAAAATAGCCATTTGCCCAATTCTTTCCAGGTTACTTTTTTACCATACATTAAAATGCCGGTACGGTAAATTTTAGCCGCCAACCATGTGGTACCAATAAACGATGTGTACAGAATACTCAATGAAAGTACAATTTGCCACAAAGGTACACCAAATGGTAAACGCGCCATCATAACAATAGGGGATGTAAAAGGAATCATGGAGCCCCAGATAACCGATGTGGTTTCGGGCGACATCATTATTTTGGCGGCCATGAAGTAACCAATCATTAATGGAATCATTACTGGTGTCATAAATTGCTGCGAGTCGGCTTCTGAATCCACAGCGCTGCCTATGGCGGCCAGAATAGAGGAATAAAACAGGTAGCCGCCGATAAAGAACAGTACAAAACAAATGCCGGCTTCTACAAAATTTACCTTACTTAACTGATCCAGTACATCAAATACTTCTTTGTTGTCCTGCAGGTTTTCCAGTGCAGAGAGGTTGGCATTCGTGCCAATTTTTTTAACCAGTTCCTGTTGCGCGTCGAATTTTTCTTTTTTTAGTTGTATGTCTTTTAAGAATATCCCTGAAAGTATAGTAGTTAAAAGGGTAGAAATGATGGCAATGGATGCAAACTGAATAATGCCAAGAATAGCCACACCGATAATTTTACCCATCATTAACTCGAACGGTTTTACGGATGAAATAATAACTTCAACAATCCGGTTCGTTTTTTCTTCCATAACGCTTCTGAACACCATCATGCCATATAGCAAAATGAACATGAACATCAATAAGCCTGTAACAAAACCAAATATGCCAAGGTTTGATTGTTGTTTAACGTTTCCATTCTCATCTACTTTGGTGCCAATAAGTTTTACACTTTGCCGGGCATTATTAATAACAGTAGGATCAATGTTATTAGCACGAAGTTTGTCTTCGTAATAGATTTTCTCCATTTGATTTTTGATGTACTCTTCAAACGCCATTCCCGGTGCTTTTTTATAGAGAAGGCGCACAGCACCAAGAATGCCACCCGTTTCCAGTTTGGGTACATAAAGAATACCAGTGTAATCTGATTTGGGAAGTTTGGCTTGAGCCTGTTCAATGGACATATCTGAAAACGTAAACGATATGTAGTTGTTGCCTTGTAGCGTATTTTTGAATAATAGTGAATTATCGAGTACGAGTATCTTTTGTTCTGTTTTATCGCTTTTAGCCAGATAAATCATTAAGCCCATTCCCCCTACAATTAAAAGCGGGGTAAGCAGGGTCATAATAATAAAGGTTTTATTTTTTAGCTTAAATAAAATTTCGCGGCGTATGATTAATCCTAATTTGCTCATGAGTAAAATGTCTATTCTGTATAATTACTGGCAGTGCCTATGGTTTCGTCGTTACTTACTTTCTGTATAAAAATATCGTTCATGCTTGGCAGAATTTCCTGAAAACCTTGTATTTCGCATACTGGTAACACAGCTTGTAATAACTGACTGGTAGTTACACCTTTTGCAATTTTAAGTGTAAAGGTATGCACCTCGTCTTCCGTTTGTTTTTCCAGTACTTCAGCTCCTGTCCAAAGCGCATTGGTAAACCCCATTACATTACCTTTAAAACTTATCTTGTAAACATGGTTTTTAAATTGCTGACGAATGTCTTTAACGGTTCCGTCCAGTATTTTTTGTGATTTATGAATGAGCGCGATATTGTCACAAATCTCTTCCACGCTGCCCATGTTATGTGTACTGAAAATAATGGTACTTCCTTTTTTCCGGAGTTCCAGAATTTCGTTTTTGATCAGCTGGGCATTAATAGGATCGAACCCGCTGAAAGGTTCATCCAGAATCAAAAGCCGGGGTTCATGGATAACAGTAACAATAAACTGTACTTTCTGTTGCATCCCTTTGCTTAGTTCTTCTATTTTTTTGTTCCACCAACTTTGCATCTCAAATTTCTCAAACCACAATTTAAGTCGTTGTTTAGCATCATTTTTAGAAAGCCCTTTTAGCTGTGCCAGATACAACACCTGATCGCCAACGGTCATTTTTTTATACAGACCTCTTTCTTCCGGCAGATAACCTATTTGTTCAACGTGCCTGGGTTGCAGGGGCTCACCGTTAAATAAAATGTTGCCCGTATCCGGACCGGTAATCTGATTAATGATGCGTATCAGTGAGGTTTTTCCGGCTCCATTGGGGCCGAGCAATCCAAAAATACACTGATCGGGCACAGAAAGGCTTACATTGTTAAGCGCCTGATGATTGGCGTAACGTTTGCTTACCTGATTAATTTCAAGAATGGCTGACATAATAGAGGTAAAGTTACATTACAAATGCCACTTGCGAAAGTAAAAACCATAAAATTAGTTAGATAACAAACGAAACTAGATCAGATAAACTCTTCCCGTTTAAAGTAGTCTATAATGGCCTCCGTAATGAGTTTGTTTTGTTGTTTACTATCTAGGTGTGGTAAACTTTCGTTGAGTTTCCAGTGCGGCCACCCATCTTCGTCTTTTCCCTGGAATTCATAAAAACCATAAGGTTCCAGTAAAGTACAAACGGCAATGTGCATGATCTCGATTTTTTGATCCTTTTTATAACGTTTAAAGGGTTTGCCCAATTCCTGAAGCCCTATTAATAAAAGAATAGCATCGTAATCGAGTTCATTTCCAAAGCGTTCTTTTAGATTAGTTTGTAGAATCTGCCAATCACTCTGCATAATCAGGAAAGGGTAAATTGCGAAAAGTGTGCCTGAATAAAATCGAGCAATTCTTCTTTCCCACTGCGTTTTTCGGCAGAAGTAATGAACGTATTGGGGAGTTCCTCCCAGACCTTACCGAGCTCTTTTTCAATAGCATTAATGTTCCGGTTCAGCTCGTTTTTAGAGTTTTTGTCGGCTTTGGTATAAACGATACTAAACGGAATGTTTTTTTCGCCCAGCCAGGTCATAAATTCAAGATCAATTTGTTGCAGTGGCAGCCGGCTGTCAATAAGAACAAACAGGCAAATAAGGTTATCGCGCTTGGTAACGTAATCAATGATAAGCGTAGCAAAACCTTCTCTGTTGGTTTTGCTGGTTTTAGCGTACCCGTAGCCCGGCAAATCTACAAGGTACCAGTTGTCATTGATCAGGAAGTGATTTATGATCTTAGTTTTACCCGGAGAAGCGGACGTATGCGCTAATTTGTTGTTGTTACACAACATGTTAATTAAAGAGGATTTACCAACGTTACTACGCCCGATAAAGGCATATTCGGGTAATGTGGGTTTAGGACAATCTTTAAAATGCCCTGAACTTTTATGAAATATAGCTTTTCGTATAATCAAGTTATTTAACCAATTGGGTTTTTTCAGCAATGTAAGAATTCAGATGGCGTTCTTTTTTACTTTCGTATATATCGGGTATAGTAACCATCAGTCCGGTTTCTTCTACTCCGCCAAAACCAGGATTAATAGCTGTTCCAAATGTACGCATTGTACTACTCAGGTTCATGTAGGCATTTACCAAAGGCGGAATGTTTTCGCCCAAAGCACGTACCTGCTTGTTAAGAATAGTATGCCCTTGTTTATAATCGAGACCTTTTAAGCTTTCCAGAAAAGGATGGATATCGGTTTGCAGGTTAACAGAGTGAATAGGAGTCACCAGCTGATCCGGATCAGGGAAGTAATGTTTCATGAACGACAGAATGAGATCTCTGGCCTGAACATTAAAATCGGTGTACATGGTAACTTTTCCGAAAAAGTAATTTTGTGAAGGATTATCCACTACAATGGCGCCGAGTCCGTCCCAAAGGTTATCTAAGCTAAAGAGCCCCTTTCTGAATTGTTCACTAGGCTGGTATTGGGGCTGGATAAAACTACGCCCCAGTTCAATGGTTTTGGGTAAGTACTGTTTGTAAAACGCCTCTCCAAAATGAAAAAGTTCAGTAGTTGCTAATTGTACTTTGCCATCTATGTATTCAGCATCTTTGCACAATATAAACCGGTAAGCTCCTACAATTTCTTTGTCGGCCGGATTCCAGACCAGTAACTGCTGGTAAGGATGGCTACTGATGTCAAACTCGTCAATATCAATCGATTTTCCGGTTCCCCCACCGGCATGGCGAAACGTGACTTCACGCAAACGTCCTATTTCACGCATCACGTTTGGCGAGTTGTGATGAGTAATAATGTAAATTTCATTATTCCCATTATTGGTTTTCCTTACATAGCGTTCTCTGGTTAATTCATCCAGTAATGCCTCTTTACTAACCGCGTCAATAATGTTTTGCATAGATATAAGTGTAAATATACTAATAAATTTTGTTGTACTTTTAGCGCTTTCTTATCTGCTATGGCAAACATTTTTGAATTTGATGGTTATAAACCAGTAATACACCGGTCAGCGTTTATTCACCCTAACGCAACGGTAACCGGCAATGTTAGTATTGGTCGTGATGTGTATATAGGGCCCGGTGCCGCCATTCGTGGCGATTGGGGACAAATCATTATTGAGGATGGATGTAATGTTCAGGAAAACTGTACGATACACATGTTTCCGGGAACAACTGTTTTATTGAAGGAAGGCGCTCACATTGGGCACGGGGCTGTTATTCATGGTGCCATAATTGGTAAAAATGTGTTGGTAGGGATGAACAGTGTGGTAATGGACAATGTGGTAATAGGCGATAATTGCATAATAGGTGCTTTATGTTTTGTGCCTGCGGATATGGAAATACCTGAACGGAAAGTGGTTGTAGGTAATCCCGCTAAAATAGTGAAAGACGTGAGTGATGAAATGATAGCGTGGAAAACAAAAGGCACAAAGCTGTATCAGCAATTGCCGGCTGATTGTTACAGAAGTCTGAAACCCTGCGAGCCATTGCGTCGCATGCCGGCTTATTTACCTAAGCAACAGGATGTTTATAAAACATGGGCATCTGAAAAAAGTAAAAGAGGAAATAAGAATTAGAATCAGGGAGCAGAATTTAAACAGTTTGTTTCGGAGCATAGGCAAATGTGTCCAACCATTTACGAGCTTCCTCTTCATTTGAAAATAAACGGGTTGGCACCTTGGGACGGTTAAAGCGCAGGTAGAAATTGCCTAAAATCTTTAGCATACCATTATTTAAAACAAATGCTTCAGAGATAGAATAGGAAACGCCTTCATTAGCTGAAAATTTTTTGGCATCTTCTGTAAAAGTATTATTGGGATGAAGAATATTCAGCATCGGGTATTTTTCGCCGGGAATATTTTTCTGACACCATTCCAAAAACTCATAACAGGCAGCAATATCCACATGCTTTTCCTTATAGCGTAATACAATGGTATTACCTTCTTTTGAAATGGTACAGAAACTTAATTCTTCTTTCACATAAACAATATAACACAATTTACCGGAGTATCCTAGGGTTTTATATGAATGCCCGGTTTCTTTAGACAAGGTATGTGTTTTGAAACCGTAAATGGAGCGGTGTACCGTTAATAATTCTGTTAATTCTTTATAACATTCGTTTTTCTTTTTGTACGACTAAAAAGCCGAACTTCAAGGGAACGTTTAATTTAATCCGCATGTCAAAAATCCGAGTGGGCATTTTGTTCGGGGGCCCCAGTAAAGAACGCGAAATCTCTTTTGCAGGGGGGCGTACCGTTTATGATAATCTGAATAAATCAATATTTGAACCCATTCCGTTGTTTATTGATTCATTGGGGAATTTCATTGAGTTGGAATGGTCTTACATATATAAAGGCACTATCCGTGATTTTTATCCTCCGGTAGACTTTTTACCTTCTGGAACAAATGTACAACTGTATCTTGAAAATCTGGGAGAAATTCCAGCCACTACCCAGCAGGAAATGATTCAGCGAGTGGGAAAACGGGTAACGACAGACCAGTTTGCTCAAAAAATTGACTTCGCCTTTTTATGCCTTCATGGCCCCTATGGCGAAGATGGGAGAATACAGGGTTTATTGGAATTTCTGAAAATTCCTTACAGCGGCTCCGGCATTCTGGCCAGTTCAATTGGCATGAATAAAGCGATACAGAAAGAGTTGATGATAAAGGCAGGATTTAATAGTCCGGCTTATACCGTTGTTAACCGCGAAAAGTGGATAGCGGGTAAATACAAGGGTTTGTTTGAAGAGGTAAAGCGAACGATACAGCTACCTTGTGTTATTAAGCCCGCCAATCAGGGTTCCAGTATTGGTGTTACTATTTTAACACAGGATGATGAGGTGAAATTTATGAGTGCCATTGAAAAGGCGTTGTTTACACGTTGGATTGACGCGGCAGAATGGCAGGCACTGGGAGAGGAAGACAAACTCCATTATATTAAAGAATTAAGTGATATACGCGAAGGCATTGGAATGCCGGTGCAGATTAGTTCAGGTGTTGAAGGGAAACCAATCATTTATTCGCCCGATGAATTACTCCATTTTCTGAATACGCACCTGAAAACAGGCGGATTCGTACTGGAGAGTCTGGATGGTGAAAGTGAGGTGCTGATTGAAGGATTTATTGAAGGGAAGGAATTTTCCTGCATCGTTATGGAAGATGAACACGGAACAGCCATTGCTTTGCCACCAACAGAAATACGAAAGGGAAAGGAATTATTTGATTATAGAAGTAAGTACCTGCCCGGATTGTCACGGAAAATTACACCCATTGATATTCCAGTAGAACAGATTGCCGCAATACGTGAAGCCTGTGAGAAGCTGTTTTACGATCTTAAATTTGATGTGTATGCCCGCATAGATGGTTTTCTGGGGAAAGATGGCCGGATATTTTTAAATGATCCTAACACCACCAGCGGTATGATGCCCTCTTCGTTCTTTTTTCATCAGGCGGCCGAAATAGGATTAAACCCTTCGCAGTTTATAACCTATATTATCCGTACCTCTCTGGTTAAGCGGATTAAAGAAAGTAAAAATGCGCATCTTTATGACGGATTGCTGGAAGCCCTGGATCGGGCGATAGATAATGAACATACAGGATCTGGTGCTAAACAGAAGGTTGCTGTCATATTAGGAGGGTATTCTTCGGAACGGCATATTTCGGTAGAAAGCGGTCGTAATATTTACGAAAAACTGGCTTCTTCCGAAAAATATGCACCGCTTCCTGTTTTCCTGACGGGATCTAATCACCAACACGAACTTTATGTCATTCCGGTTAATGTTATGCTTAAGGATAATGCGGATGACATTAAAGAGAAAGTAAACCATTACATCATTCATCCGGTAATTGACGAGATCCGGAAAGAGTGTGCGGCGATAACTCAAAAATTTACCGGTGGACAGGCACTGGCAAAACCCGAGCGTATTACCTATGCACAATTAGGTGAGCGTGTAGAACAGGTTTTTATAGCATTGCATGGAAGACCGGGAGAAGATGGGGCTATTCAGGCAGAATTAGATGCCATAGGGTTACCGTATAACGGATCTGATAAAGCCAGTTCGTCCATTACCATTGATAAATACCGAACCAATGAACTCTTAAAGCAACATGGGTATCTGGTAGCGGAACACGCGTTAATAACTGCAGAAGACTGGAAAAATGAGGCTGCAATCAAGCAATTACTTCAGGACAACATTAAGTATCCGTTTATTGCAAAGCCCGTTGATGACGGTTGCAGCAGCGCGGTGAAGAAAATACGGAGTTTCGAAGAGTTTGAAGCATTTGCCCGGTTAATGTTTCGTGAAACAGAAACGTTGGACGAGCAGGCCGCGGCAGTGTTACATATAAAGGAAAAGGAGGAATTTCCCCGCAAAACGGTTATTCTGGTAGAGGAATTGATAAGCAAAAAAGACGCGCGCCATTTCCTGGAAGTAACAGGCGGTATGCTAACGCGGTATAACGCTAAAGGAGAAGTGGAATATGAGGTATTTGAAGCCAGCGAAGCGTTAGCGGAAGGGGATGTGTTAAGCCTGGAAGAGAAATTTCTGGCGGGGCAGGGTCAAAACATTACGCCGGCGCGTTATGCGAGAGATCCTAAGGAGCGTCAGATTATTAGTGAGCAGGTTAAAGCAGCGTTGGGAGGCGCCGCTAAAGTCCTGGGGGTAATGGGCTATTGCCGTATTGATGCTTTTGTGAGAGTTTTTGACGACTTAAGAGCAGAAGTTATTTTTATTGAAGTGAATTCATTGCCGGGTATGACGCCCGCTACCTGTATTTATCATCAGGCAGCCATTAATAATTACAAGCCCTATGAATTTATAGACCGCATTCTGGAGTTTGGTAAACAACGCTTAAAACACATTCCTGCAATACATTAAATCATGACGAACGACGACGTATGCGAGGCGCTGGAACTCACCGGTAAGTTACTCGAATTGCATGGTGAGAACCCTTTTAAAACAAAGGCTTATGCTAACGCGGCTTATAAACTGGGAAAGCTGCGATACGATTTTGAGGGAAAAACGCTGCAGGATATTGAAAGCATAGAGGGGATCGGAAAGAGTATTGCTTCTAAGATTGCAGAGTTGCTTGAAACCGGTACTACAAACGAACTTCAGGGTTTACTACAGAAGACACCTCCGGGCATTATTGATTTATTTTCCATAAAGGGCTTAGGAGTTAAAAAAGTGAGCCAGCTATGGCAGGAACTGGGAATTGAGAGTGTGGGAGAGTTATTGTATGCCTGTAATGAAAACCGCTTGGTGAGCCTAAAGGGCTTTGGTGCAAAAACACAGGATGGCATTAAAGGCGCTATTGAATTCAGGCAGGCTAACACGCAGAAATTGCATTATGCCACGGTAGAACGCTTATTACCTGCAATGTTGGAACTGCTGTCAAAGCAGCAGGGACTAAGAGCAGAAGTGGTGGGGCAGGTGCGCCGTAAATGTGAGGTAATTGATAAAATAGAGATTTTGCTGAATGCAGACAAAGCGATTAACACGGATAGCATAGAAGCACAATTACCAGTTCCTGTGGTGTATCATATATGTGAACCGGAAAACTATGTGTACAATTTAGTGGCATTAACGGGAACGGGATCGCATCTGGAAAAAATTGGGTTTAAGTCACTGGCTCCGGGTCATTTTCAGTCAGAGAAAGACGTGTACAAGGCTTTGGGATTTCCATTGCCGGAACCGGAAACCAGAGAAGGATTGGAAGAGATAAAGTGCCTTGCGTCCGGTAGTTGGCCCCAACTGATTGATACTGCCGATTTAAAAGGGATCTTACATAACCATAGTACCTATAGTGATGGGGTAAATACTTTGAAAGAAATGGCGGACTATTGCCGTGAACTGGGGTATTCTTATTTTGGAATTTGCGACCATTCGCGGAGTGCAGGTTATGCCGGTGGATTAAGCATAGATCGCGTTTTGGAACAACAGTCGGAAATTGACCGTCTGAATGCCGGTTATACAGATTTTACCATTCTGAAAGGAATAGAAAGTGATATTCTGGGGGATGGCAGTCTGGATTATCCGGAGGATGTCTTAAAGACCTTCGATTTTATTGTGGCTTCCATTCATTCTAATTTAAAAATGGATGAGGAAAGAGCAACGGAACGATTAATCCGGGCGATTGAAAATCCTTACACTTCTATTTTAGGGCATCCAACCGGACGGCTTTTATTAGCGCGTCCTGGTTATCCCATTCAGCATAGAAAAGTGATTGATGCCTGTGCTGCCAATAAGGTGAGTATTGAATTAAATGCCCATCCGTACCGTTTGGATATTGACTGGCGCTGGATCCATTGCTGTATGGAAAAGGGAGTAAAGGTATCTATTAACCCTGATGCCCATCAAAAGGCGGGTTTCCATGATATGTATTATGGTGTGTGTGTAGCAAGAAAAGGACTATTAACCAAGGAACACTGTTTGAATGCTTTGTCTTTAACTCAATTATTAAAGGTCTTCGCAAAGCAATAGTATTAAAATGAAAAACCCTCTTTTTTGGAGAGGGTTTCGGAATTTATAGATCTTCAAAATTTACATCAGAGTTACCGGAGTTTTCTGTGATGGGAGCGTTTTCTTTAATATGGGTTACCGCTTCGTTTAATCCTTCTACGAATTTTTCAAAATCTTCTTTATAAAGGAAAATTTTATGTTTTTCATAGAAAAATTTACCATCCTGACCAAACCGCTTTTTGCTTTCGGTAATAGTTAGGTAATAATCGTTTCCCTTTGTACTTTTTACGTCAAAAAAGTACGTGCGCTTTCCCGCCCTTACCGGTTTCGAGAACAAATCGCCTCTTTCTGTTTTTTCTTGTTCGTCTGACATATGTTCTATTAGCTAGTTTAGTTCAAAACAAATATTAAAATAAAAAGTACCATTAAAAAGGACATGTTAATAAATACCTTAATTTGTTAATAGTGGTTTTGGCAGTTTACGCGTTATAAAGGTCAGCTATTGGGCGTTTCTTTTTTAATTTCCTTAATACTACGGGCGGCATCAAGCATTTTTTGAATGTTTTCTTTTCCGAAAGGTTCTGCGTCGGTACTTTTAATATCCTCAAAAGTATAGGCTGTATTTCCTATTTTCTGAACGCTTATGAAATGAAATTCGGGCTGGGTTATTTCGCTTTCCCACATTAAGGTGGCAGGTTCCTCTACAATAAACGATTTAAAGCGGTTTACCTCATCAGCTTTAATATCGGCTTTACGTAACCCAAAATCTGCTTCTTCCTCAGATATAGAGATGGCGTAACTGTTTCCGACTTTTATTTCAAGTGCGCCCCAACTTTGTTCAGTAATGTTCAATTTCGCATTATTGGTATCCGGTACAAAAATAGCAAAAGGCTTGCCGTATTTGCTTAAATCCAATACGTTCATGCCTTGAGGAGCGGTAATAGCCTCCTGCTTAGGGGTTTTTTCGCCACAGCCCAATAACACAAGCATATAGACGAATGCGATGACGGGGAGTAAATGTTTTTTCATAGTTATTCTGTTCTTATTTATTAACGGCTTCTTAACGAACTCGATTTATTTTTTTGTAAATATAATTTTTTTTAAGAATAAGCAATAAAGAAATGAATAGTTGGTTTTAGTGGGTTATTTTGTGGCGAAGACATGATTCAGGAGACTATATTTAAAAACGCTTGATGATTATTTGTAATGCACTCCTGAATAAACAGGGGGATAGGATAAGTAGTTTTTAACCGTTTAATTGCTTGATAATCAGGGGTTCGTTTGCGATGAATGTTAAAAGTGGGTTTTAATCTGTCTAAATCCGTAGTGTTTCAAAACATTCCTCGCATATAGAGGCAAATGGTTTGATTTTGATTATAGTCCCAAGAAGGAAATAACGTTTATTTGGAGGATAAAAATGGAAAACTAATTTTGAAACTAACTTTTTAAATGGCCCGAAAATTGGGGAAGCATACATAAGTATTTTATCTTTTTACTCGACCAATTACTTAAATAAGGTTATGTGCCCCGAAAATTCATGTAGTTTGCCTCTTTTGTCTGTAACAGACACCTTCCATACGTAAATATCTTCTTTACATAGTGCTTTCTTATAATATCCATCCCAGCCCGGATATACCTCTTTTGTCTGGTATATTAATTCTCCCCAACGATCAAATATTGCTAGTGTATAGCTTTCTAACTTATATCCTGATAGTCTTGGGTACCATGTGTCATTCAGATTGTCGTGATTTGGAGTAAATGTATTTGGCGCATAAAACAAAAGATCTTCATCTACAGCAATTACTTTTTTTATTGTATCACTGCACGTCCCGTTATTGGCTATTAAGCTTATATTATAATTACCAGGAGCATCAAAGGTATACGATGTATTGGCTTGGGTTGATAGTTGTTGGTCATCTTTGTGCCATGTATAGCTGGTAGCATTGATGGATTGGTTATAAAAATTAACTATTGGGCTCTCAATAATGTTTGGATTCTTAGGATCAAAGTCAAAATCCGCTATTGGTTTTGGATATACTTTAATAATGTTATTGTGGTTTAATGTAACCGAACACATCTCCTGGTTAGTGATTGTGATCTGTGCATTGTAGGATCCAGGAACGGTAAAACACAAATTTGGTTTATATTGAGAACTTGTTACTGATGCATTCGTACTACTATTTGTGAATACCCAATTATAAGCATATCCTGCGTTTTGGGTCGTACTCAATGAAAATGTGGTACAAACAGGTGAACAACCCGTTAAACCTGTATTCATAATACTTGCTGAGGGGATTGGATGAACTACCACCTGAATAGATGCTGTTGTTTGACAGCCTTGATTATCGGTCACTATAAGGGTATATATAGTTGTAGAATTCGGGCTAATACTTAGATTTGATCCATTTCCGCCAGTTGGCAACCATTGATAACTGTAAGGTGTTGTTCCTCCATTTACAGCCGAAGTTATACTTGTACTTTGACCATTACACAAATGCGTGTTCCCATTTAAAACCGTATTAAGAGCTGATGGCTGGTTTATGGTTGCGGTTAAGGTTTGATTACAGCCTTTACTATCACTCACCAATAGTGTATATGAACCCACTGATAGGTTATTTATTGTTGCCGGGAATGCAGTAATGTTTCCTATACTGTTATTCGTGGTAAGATTGGTAATAGTAAAAGGATAAACCCCGGCTCCCTGATAATTAATTGATAGTGCTCCTGTACTCAATCCAAAACAATTTACGTGATTTAATACTGATACATTTGCCGTAAAGACGGGGGTACTTGTTACAACTACTTGCGATGTTGAAGAACAACCATTGTTTGGATCTACTACCGTTAAACTATAAGTGCCTGTATTATTGACCTGAACTGTAGGCGTATTTGCGTTTATTGGTTGCCAGTTATAGGTTACTCCCCCTGTTGTTGATGCCCCTGTCAATACTACGCTTGTTGTTGTGCAATTATTTAGTACGCCCGATTGCGATATGCTTATATTAGGTTGTAATGTATTTTGACTAATAGTTACTATACTGTTTGTGGAACATCCGTTACCGGGATCCGTTACTGTTAGGCTATATGTTCCTATATTATTGACCTGAGTGGTTGATGTATTTACATTTATGGGTTGCCAGTTATAGGTTACGCCTCCTGTTGTTGAAGTTCCAGTCAGTACTATACTTGTTGTTACGCAGTTTAGCGCCCCTGGTGGTGATATACTTATGTTAGGTTGTAATGTATTCTGACTAACGGTTACCAAACTAGTCGAAGAACATCCGTTAACCGGATTCGTTACCGTTAAACTATATGTTCCCGGATTGATAACCTGAGCGGTTGGTGTATTTACATTTATGGGTTGCCAGTTATAGGTTACACTTCCTGTTGTAGATGCTCCTGTTAGTACTATACTTGAAGTATAACATGACAAACTATTTGGATTTCCAATGGAAAGATCCGGATTAAGGGTATTAGAAGCAACAGCTAAAGTACTGCTGCTTTGACAAAAGCCATAGTTTGCATTTATTGTATAGGTTCCTTGTTGATTAACGGTACAGGTTAGTGAGTTTGCGCCAGATACTATTCCAGGACCGCTCCATGATATAGCCGGAGTTCCTGAAATGCTAGCCATTAAGTTCACAAAATTAGGATTGCATCCAATTAAATTGGGGGGCGCTAAATTGATATTCGGATTTAAAACATTAACTGTAACGGTATTAACTATTAATGGGCATATTGTATCATTGTTAAGATTGTAGGCATAAGAATATGAATTAACTGATGTTGGACTATTTTGCGTTAAGATCAAATTGCCTAGGTAGCCTCCTGTAAGATTTGAACTGCCTGACCATGTGCCAGTCGAATTCGAAAGGGACGGATTAAATGAATTGTAGAGACTAACTGTAGATTGATTTGAACACAAGGTAATTGAGGCAGTTTGAGGTGCAGCAGGATTACAAAACTCTACCTTAAGATCATCCATCCCCAGGTCATTGCCCCCACAACCACCTACATTAGTAATTAATTCAAAAGTAACTGGTTGCCCTGCTAATGGTGTGAATGATGGAGAAATATATTGCGTAGATGCATTGAAGAAGGGACATGGTAAGGACAATTGTTGAGCCAAAATAGTTGTACCTTGTCTAATTATAATTTTTACATTACATTGTTTTCCGGGATAACAGGTTCGGAAAAAAGCAGAAATTCTATGTAGATTATTTGGACACAAATTTATGTTGCGGCTATAGACAACATCCCCCGCATAACATCTTACTTTAGGAAGCACTACAGGCATTGTCAAACTCGTGTCAACAAAATTTAAATACAAACCACGTGTACCTGTTACCGCAGCGTTATTATTGTTTGAAGGAATTCCATTTCCCCAAATCTTATTGATCATTAAGTATGGCGCAGGTGTATTATATTCGAAACTATCAAATAGAACAGTTTGCCAGTTGCATGGTTGGGCCCGGAAGAGATTTGGTAAAATAAATAAGCTAAAAAAAATAGATAGTTCCCAACTAATAGAACGATATTTTATATTACAAGTAGATAACATAGTTTTAGATGATTTTTGAATTATAAACCCATTATTAATTGATCACATATGATAAAATTACTTGTGTTAAAACCGATAAGCAATACCGCCAAGGGGGTACTTGAGTTAAGCTGTAATTACAATTCGTGAGAGAGTATTTCCGATCAGTTAAAAATTAAATGACGGTTTTAGGAACAGGAGAGTGTTTAGAATCACCTTTTGAAATTCATAAGCTGAAATGTGGCTCTTGCAAATGGTATTGCCAAAGAAATTCATAAGTTGTTATGTTCATGTCTCTCATTTGTCCTTTAAAATAATACAGTAATCATTTATCAGTATTCCAATCACTAAAATACAAGACGTGGGGAAACGCCCAAACAGGTCTTATTAATAGTAATTTGCTGCTTTACAAGAACGATTTTGTGCGGAATCAGCTCTCTTTTTTTTCGGTAAGGTACCGCCAGTACCGTTTGGGGACATGTTGCAAATGCAACTTAGTGTTTTTGCGGAGCGCAATGTTGGTGCTTTTAAAATACCGCTTCCAGAGTTCCTGGTATAGTTTTTCATCGGGATCGGTTTGCACAATGGGCGACAGGTTGCCTGCCGGAGCATGCTCGAACCGGAATGTTAATTCGTTGATTTGTTCGGAGACAGAGTCGTACTGAATGCCGTATTTGCGTTTGCTGTCATATATCATCCAGTTTTGCGCCGCGTAACGTTCCTTAAAATGAGGGGCAATAAGTGGCAGTATGTTAAAGTCGGGGGCTATGTCGGCATAAAACCAGTTGTTGCCGATGTTTTCGAACCGTACAAATGCTTCAAAACGATGTTTTTCTCGCCCTACTTTCCGGGCAATCTGATGCAGGGTTAATACGTGCGAATGGCCATAATCTTCCAGAATGTTTTGATCGGATTGAAGCGCGTAACGTACAACTTCTAAAATACTGTTTTCAACAGATGGTAATTCGGAGAGGTAACTGCGGTAAATTAGTTCCAGCCCCTGTGCAGCTATTTTTTTCTTTAACCCTTTCCACACGCGTTCTGCTTTAGCGGTTTCTGTATAAACCTCCATACTTTCGCTGAGGGTGAGACTTTGCAATTGATTAGTTCGGACAATAAGCGCGTCGTTAAGTTTGTATTCGTAAGCGGTAAAGATGGTGCTTAACAAACCGGGAAAGGAGCCATCGTAAATCAGTTGCATAATCAGAAAAGGCTTAGTTGCGAACTTACCGCGTTTGAAAATTTACTACGGTATCCGGCCAGTATAAAGTGTTTGATTTGGCGGTCCTGTAAATCGCCGAGACTTGCGGGACCCATTCCCCTGCAAACTAAAAAGTAGCGGGCACGATTAAAGGCAACGCCTAATTTTTTGAGCTGGTAAACATCCAGTTGGCCGAACCGGCGGGCGGATATGATTTTTTGCGCGGACTGAACCCCTATGCCCGGAATGCGAAGTATGGCTTCGTAATCTGCCGTATTGATATCTACCGGAAACTGGTGGAGGTTTCGCAGGGCCCAACTGAGTTTTGGGTCAATGTCGCTATCCAGTTGCGGAAAAGAGTCGCTTAATAGTTCGGTTACCTGGAAGCCATAAAACCGCATCAGCCAGTCGGATTGATATAAGCGGTGTTCGCGGATGAGCGGTGCCGGAGTGCCTACGCCGGGCAGACGCGTGTCGGTGGGATTAATGGGAATGTAACCGGAGTAATACACCCGTTTCATGCGATAGTTTTGGTAGAGTGCATTGGCCTGATACATAATGTCTTTATCTGTTTCGGGGGTAGCACCTATAACCATTTGGGTGCTTTGTCCCGCAGGGGCAAATAGTGGTTTTGCCGCGCGTTGTAACAGGCGTTTTTCATTTGCCTGAGCTTGTATGGTTTGCGATACAAGCAGCATGGGCTTTTTGATTTGTTCATAGGTTTTTCCGGGTGCCAGTAATTGTAGTGAGGTTTCGGAAGGTAATTCCAGATTTACACTTAAACGATCGGCATACAGGCCGGCTTCCTGCATAAGAGCATTGCTGGCTCCGGGAATGCTTTTTAAATGAATGTAACCATTAAAGCGATGTTCGGTTCTTAACTTACGGGCAATGGCTATCAGGCGTTCCATGGTGGTGTCCGCATTTTTAAAAATACCTGAACTGAGAAATAGCCCCTCAATGTAATTCCGTTTGTAAAAGTTCAGCGTGAGTTCCACTACTTCTTCCACCGTAAAGGCGGCGCGTTTAATATCGTTGCTTTTACGGGATACGCAATACGCGCAGTCGTAAATGCAATGATTGGTAAGTAAAATTTTAAGTAAGGAAACACAACGCCCGTCTTCGGTATAGGTATGGCAAATACCGCCGCCGGTGCTGTTGCCAAGTCCTTTGTTGTGGTTTTTGCGTTTGCTACCGCTGGATGAGCAGGATACATCGTATTTGGCGGCATCGGCCAGAATACTGAGTTTTTCAAGTATGCGTTCTGAAGAAGGGGTTTGCATAAAGTGCAATTCTTTCTGTAAAATTACACCGGGCAGAACGGAAAGGATGCTATAATTTGTAGAATGTTGGTTATTGGGAAAAGTACAGGCGCACTTATTTGCCTTCTTCCAGCTTTGTATTCATTACTTCATTTTGAATTCGTATGCTTTCTTCGTGCAGCAGTTGACATAATTTTTCGATGTGCTGGCGCGAAAGTCCTAGTTTTTCCGCTAATTGCGAGCGGGTGCGTAAAATTTCCTGCCAGCGCTCTAACTGAAAAATTTGTATGCCATGTTCTTTTTTATAAAGTCCCATGTCTTCAATTACCTGCACCCGGCGTTTTAGCGTGTTTAAAATGTCTTCGTCTATTTCGTCAATGGCGTTACGCAGAGCCATTAATTTATCTATTAAGAATGGATTTTGTACGCTGCCACTTCGGATGACCAATTGACTGATGAGTTGCCCCAATGCTTCAGGGGTTAACTGCTGCTGGGCATCGCTGAGGGCTTTATCGGGATGGATGTGCGATTCAATCATAAGGCCATCCATGCCCAGATCGAGCGCTTTTTGGGCGACGGAGGCTATTAGTTCGCGTTTACCTGATATGTGGCTGGGATCGCAAATAATAGGTAATTGTGGTAAGTGGGTACGTAATTCAATTGGTACCTGCCACATGGGTTTATTCCGGTATTTGGTTTTGCCATATACATGAAAGCCACGGTGAATAGCGGCTAATTTTTTAACGCCACTATTGGCCACGCGTTCGATGGCGCCGAGCCATAATTGTAAATCGGCATGAATGGGGTTTTTGATCATAACCGGAATATCAACTCCTTTTAATACATCGGCAATTTCCTGAACACTGAATGGGTTGACGGTGGTACGCGCGCCAATCCATAATACATCTACCCCGTGTTTTAACGCGAGTTCGGTATGTTGCGCGTTGGCTACTTCTGTAGTAGTTTTTAATCCCAGAGCCTGTACCTCTTTCAGCCATTCTAAACCGGTTTCGCCTACACCCTCAAACGCGTTGGGACGTGTTCGGGGTTTCCAGATGCCGGCCCGAAAAAGACACAGTGATGTGTGCTGTTTTAAAAGCCGGGCGGTTTCGAGTACCTGATCACGGGTTTCGGCCCCGCAGGGACCACTGATAAGCAGAGGTTGCCGTTGAACGGGCAACCAGTCAGATAAAGGAGCTATTTCCATACGCGCGTTGCAAATTCTGTATGCAGAATGGCAATACAAATATACGGATTAGGGGGGGAAGGAAAATGTGAACTGTTTTCGTTTATTTTCATGTTTTTCGATATTTAGGTATAACTATGATGGCATAATTCGTCCCGTTATAATTAAAAGACCATTTCATCCAATGAATTTGGCGCATCCACCTTTCTCCCCACTAACTGACACGCCGTGGCTGGGCTTTGCGCTTTAGCCTGCTTACCCTTTGCCGCATCGCATCAACCTGCGGTGGCTCTGTTCCGCCGCCGCCTCGTTTGTGCGCTGACGTGCAAAGTGCCGCGCAGGGCTGCCGCTTCAATCCCTATGCGGAAGGGTGTGTGGAGCTGATGAAATTCACGGAAAAAGAGAGGGGTGAGAGTTTGTACTGTATTTCGTTAAACGGATTAACCCATTTATTATATCGGTGATCAGATCATTACATTTTACCTTTTTGCTAAATAGAAAATAGTTCAGATGCAGCGTTACGCTAATACTATTGTCTTTTATTTAAACAAGTTTATACATTTTTAAAAATAAACAAAACATGCGGGCAATTTTTACATTTTTAATTTCCCTTGTAACGGGGAGTCTTTTAGCGCAAAACAATGCGCAGGTAACAAATATTATTAATGCGTGCCCGGGGCAAAGCAATGGGTTGGCAGTTATCAAAATAAATACGAATCAGTTGGGTCCGTATTCGTTTACGGTAACAGGAAACGCGTTTTATTATTCAGTTTCCAGTCCGGTAAGTAATAGTGTTTCTGTAACAGGGCTTGCAGCGGGAGTGTATAATTATACGGCTTCAGACGGCGTATTTTTTTATCTGGGTAATTTTAATGTCAATACGGTATCTGTTCCTTTGCAGGCCGCTATTCAAAACGCGACAATTTGCGCGGGGGGAAGTAATGCCCTGTCAGCTACATGTGGTAACGGTGGCAACTCTAATTGCAGTCAGTATGCTTCCGCCACGCAAACGTTTGTGGTTATTGGCACCGACACAACAAAAAACAACCTTACTGGGTGGCCTTGTATTTATAGCAACTGGTACAAAAACAACAGGCATCAGGTTTTAATAAATGCCAGCGAACTCACCGCTCAGGGATATACTCAAGGGCTTATTAAATCGGTAGCATTGAAAATAATAGGTCTGGCACCTCAGTATTCTGCCAGTCCAGTACCTCCTCTTCCAAATTTCACTATCAGAATGAAAGCCGTTAACATGTCGGTTTTAACCGGAACGTTTGATAATTCAGGATTGACACAGGTATATAGTTCAGCAAGTTATACGCCGGTTTTAGGTACAAATACACATCACTTGCAAAACTATTTTTACTGGAATGGCACTTCGGATTTACTGATTGATTTTTGCTATAGTTTTACTAATTTATATGCAATTAATCCTGTTATGGAATCGAGTGTCACCAATGGGTTAAAATGCATGGTTTACTACTCAGATACACAACCGGCTTGTTTAACAACGCAATTGTCTTTTAATTGGCTTGGTAACCGTCGCCCTAATATTATGCTGGGAATGGACGCTACACCTGTTACCCAAACTCTGAGTTATGTTTGGCAGCCTTCTTCTTTTTTGAACAATTCCCAATCTGCCAACCCTTCGGTATCTAATGCCACTGCTTCGGTAATTTATACGGTAACCGCCAATACGGTTAACGGTTGCGCCAGTACAGCTTCGGTTAGTATGTCTGTTCTCTCCTGTCTGGGGTTTGAAGATAAAGAATTCTCAAATTCTGGAGTTACTATTTATCCAAATCCGGTTACTGATCAATTACTCATTAGTTCTGAAAAATCACTTAGTGATATTACGGTGATGGATGGATCCGGAAAAATAGTTTTAGCTATAAAACTAAATGGATCACTGAAAGCAGAACTTAACGTTTCTGATTTGCCTGCAGGGATGTATTTTCTGGAACTGAAAGATACGAACGGAATGGAGCAGGTAAAAAAGCTAAGTGTTTTAAGATAATAGACCTCTTTCATAATTCAATTGTTCATTGCGAACGAAATGCAATGTGGTGCCACAATCTCACTAGTTGTTGTGAAGGATTGTCTTGTGGTGCCTCCTTGAAATGACGGGACTACTGATAGCCTTGCAGTTTTGACAAATTGGCCCAGTCAATTATGAAAGCGGTCTAATGAATAGGATTAACACAAGTGTGTAATTGGTATTAGATACTTGTTACTTCATTTGGGGCCACTAATTTGTTAGATCGAAGCGAACATTGTTTAGCCGCTGGAAGTAAAGTTATAATGCTAATGAGTAATCAGGGTTTAATAGATGCATCAGCTAAATTAGTTGTATCTATTAAACCTTAAATCTAAAATAAGTTCTGAGTTAAGAGTAAACACTTTAATGTTGTACGGCAATTGTTTGAACGTGTAATAATTGTCTTTTAAGATCAAGTACATTTAGTGTGTAAATGCCGTTGTCTAAACTATTTGTATTAATCATTCCGCCTTCATAAACACTTTGTGAATAGACACTTTGACCAAGGATATTATAAATCTCCACTATTACGTTATCGGGTGAATCAATCTTTAAATAGTTTTCAGATGGATTCGGGTAGATTTTAAATCTGTCGGGTGTTTTATGATCAGCGACTGAAAGAAACAAGCCCCCGAAATAAGTGCCCCCTCCCTTGGAAACACTGTTCAGGCATTCTGAGCTGGCATGTTCCAGTATTTGGAACTCATCGGAAACGAGCCCGAAACCTGTGCCATAGACTTTAGTGTATCCTAAACTCAAATTGGAAATATAGATGTTAGGGTGTACGGAGTGAGATGTAAGACCATAAATCGTATTAGCAGGAGTTGTTAAACTGTAATTTCCCGGAATATTACTGCCTCCTACACAGGGTATTCCTGCTGATTTATAGAAATTTCCCTGAGCATCTTTATGATACACCATAATATTGGATAAGCCAATATGGGAATTATTAGGATTGATTAATTGATTAGGATAAGTATAGTTCTCTGGCAGTAGTTTACTGGTAAGTCCGGTGTGGGTTAGGGTAAGGGCTCCTGATGTAATGCTGTAGGAAGAGGGAAGCGTCGTTAAGTAATAATTACAGCCCGAATTTCCCATCATGCCGGTATAGCTGGGAATGGCGTATTGAATGTAATTGGCCCCATACAGATACCCGGTAGGAGTGATTTGTTTGCTTGTGATGCCAATGGTTTTATAATAGCAAAAGCTAATAAGTGGCGGGTAATAATCATACCCGAACTTGTTACGGTAAATACATCTCCGGTTTGAAAGTTATAAAAGTCCCAGGCGTTAGGAACACGTTCGCCTTGCCAGGCTGCTGGCGCATAACCTGATGCGTGTTCGATGCCACTTAAACGATAGTATTTGTTTTGGCCATAAAGCGCTGGCCAAACATATATGCCAAACTGTTTACTGAATTTAATGGAATCGGTACCATTGATGAGAAGCGTTTTTACGCTATCCAGTGTATTAAATAGATATTGCTGGGTTTCGGCTATACAGGTTATGTATTTGTTATTGATACTATCGAAAAGCCAGGTGTTACTGGTATGACAGTTTGGATTAATAACCAGTTTGGCGGTATCGGTAAAAAAAGTAATGCCATTAGCGTATTTAACGACTTTGCGTTGTAAAAACTGTGGCATCCCGCTTATGTAATACGCTTGCTGGCTGGCGCTTAAACTGGCTAAGTTTCCGGTAAATGTCGGGCAACTGTTACCATTGCATTTAACAACTATTTTGTTTAGCTCATAAATAGTGTCGGCGTTGTTTGTGTAAACACTATTGCCGGTGTCTACCATAATAACATGTGTTACAAGCGATGCATTGTTAAAACGATAATTGTACCGATAGTTTTTATTTACAAGATTCCAATTCTGGGAAAATGACGCGAAACTGGTTAAAATGAGGAATGATAAAAAATATTTCATGGCGTTGTTCAGTTAAATAGATGATTGAATGAAAGTTTTTGGGAGAGTTAATTCTAAGTTATGTTTTTTTGGGAGTATAACAAATTTAAGGTACATTTTTTTAGTGTATTGCGGGGGTAAGTGATATACATTGCAGATAGGACTAATTGTATGAACTAACAGAAATACTGTAATGTATCTTCATGGCTCCCGTTAACCCCCGGCCAGGGATGGAACGGCCTGTTTGAGCGCTTTGCGGGCGTGGATAAGCGGGATGGCGCAAACGCGAGTAGCGACAGCCCGGCAGGCCGCCAAAAATGGCTTTAAATTCCCCTGTTTCAGCGTTTTATGCCGTTGCTTCCTCTTATTTTACTATATTTGTAAACTTTTTAAAGATTGAAGATTTGGATATGAAGCACATTCGTAACTTTTGTATTATTGCCCATATTGACCACGGGAAGAGTACCCTGGCCGATCGTTTACTTGAACATACTAAAACCATTTCCAAGCGCGAAATGCAGGCGCAGGTGCTGGATGATATGGATCTGGAGAAAGAGCGGGGCATTACCATTAAGAGTCACGCCATTCAGATGGAGTATGAGTATAAGGGCGAAAAATATGTGCTGAACCTGATTGATACCCCGGGCCACGTGGATTTTAGTTACGAGGTGTCGCGTTCCATTGCCGCCTGTGAAGGGGCTTTGTTAATAGTGGATGCGGCGCAGGGCATACAGGCGCAAACAATTTCGAACCTGTACCTGGCTTTGGAAAATGATTTACATATTATTCCCATTTTGAATAAAATGGATTTGCCCAGCGCGGAACCCGAGTTGGTAAAAGATCAGATTGTGGATTTGATTGGTTGCGACCGCGACGAAATTATTCCGGCCAGTGGTAAAACGGGAATGGGCGTTGATGCGATTCTGGAAGCTATTGTAGAACGGATTAAGCCGCCGGTGGGTGATCCGGAGGCACCGTTGCAGGCGTTGATTTTTGACAGTGTGTTTAATAGTTTCAGGGGAATTATAGCGTATTACAAAATTCTGAACGGCTCTGTAAAGAAGGGCGATAAGGTAAAGTTTGTAAATACCAGCGCTTCGTATTTCGCGGATGAAGTAGGGGTTTTAAAGCTGAAGCAGGAACCCCGCCAGCAGGTAAACACGGGCGATGTGGGCTATATTATTTCAGGGATTAAAGATGCCCGCGAGGTAAAAGTGGGAGATACCATTACGCACGTTGAGCGCCCATGCGATAAGGCTATTGAGGGATTTGAGGATGTGAAACCAATGGTATTTGCGGGAATTTATCCGGTAGATACCGAAGATTTTGAAGAGTTGCGTTACAGTATGGAAAAGTTGCAGTTGAACGATGCTTCTTTAACCTGGGAGCCGGAAAGCTCGGCTGCCTTGGGGTTTGGTTTCCGTTGTGGCTTTTTGGGAATGCTGCACATGGAGATTGTGCAGGAGCGTTTGGAGCGCGAATTTAACATGACCGTGATTACCACGGTTCCTAACGTGTCGTACAGAGCGTATCCGACTAAAGGTGATGTAGTAATTGTAAATAACCCGAGTGATTTGCCAGACCCGGCCCGTATCGATTATATTGAAGAGCCATTTATTAAAGCCAATATTATCACCAAGAGCGAGTACATTGGTCCGATTATGACTTTGTGTATTGAAAAACGCGGACAGATTATAAACCAGAGTTACCTGACGGCAGACCGTGTGGAATTAGTATTTCACATGCCATTGGCGGAGATTGTATTTGATTTTTACGATCGTTTAAAATCCATTTCGAAAGGGTATGCCTCGTTCGATTATTCGCCATTGGAAATGCGTCAGAGTGATTTGGTAAAAATGGATATTTTATTGAACAGCGAACAGGTGGATGCCTTATCAGCACTGGTGCACCGGAGTAACGCGCACAATCTGGGTAAAAAGATGTGCGAAAAACTGAAGGAGTTAATTCCGCGTCAGCAATTCGAAATTCCGATACAAGCGGCTATTGGGGCTAAAATTATTGCCCGCGAAACCATTAAGGCCATGCGGAAAGACGTAACGGCCAAGTGTTACGGAGGGGACATCAGCCGTAAACGTAAGTTATTAGAGAAGCAGAAGGAAGGGAAGAAACGCATGAAGCAGGTTGGGAACGTGGAAATTCCGCAGAGCGCGTTTATGGCCGTATTGAAATTAAACGATTAATACCAGTTTACCATGATACGGATTGTTTTTTTTATTGGAATAGTTATTACCTGCGTCAACAATGCAGTTCACGCGCAGGTGAAATGGTTTTTTAATAAAGATTCTGTTATAACATGGTATTATCAGGAGGGCGATGAGTTTAATGGAAACAGTATTAATAAAGAGTACTGGACTGATTCGTACGGATGGGCGAGAACGATATATGCGAATAAGGAGCAGCAGTATTACACGCCTTATCGAAATCACGAAGTAAATAACGGTACACTTAAACTAACAGCTGTTAAAGATTCTGTAACCGCTCGTATTACCGACTGGCGTAAGGATAACGATAGTGTGATGATGAACGGAAAATTTTACGCATACAATCGTAAGTTTTTCCGGTATAAGGCGGGAATGATTGAAAGCCGTAAAACATTTACCAAAGGATATTTTGAATGCCGGTTTAAATTGCCGGAAGAGAAAGGATTCTGGCCCGCATTCTGGCTGCATGGTGGCGCCCCGAATGAGGAGATAGATATTTTTGAATGTAAGAGTGAACGGCCGGAGGAAGTGCATTTAGATACGCATTGTCCTAACCGTTGCGATTATTACGTCAATGCGGGATTCAGTAAACGCAGTTACGGGGCCTGGGTAAAAGTGAAAACCAATTTTGTAAAAGGGTTTAACGTTATGGCCTGCGAGTGGGATGCCGACCAGATTCGTTTTTTTCTAAACGGAGAGTGTATTGGCGTATCAAAAGTAAAATTTGAAGTGCCTAAGTTATTAACCCTTAATATAGCAGTTCCCAGTGATGATGGGCCTTTTAAACCAGGTCCGGATCCGGGGATTGTAGTGCCAAGTACGTTTGAGATTGATTATGTACGGGTATGGACTAAAGATAAGGCATCTGGCCGTAATCCTTCTCTTCCGCCTGTTTTTAAGCCACTTGCCGAAGCGCCTGTAAACGCTGTAACAGAAACCCAATTAAAGAAAAAGAGTAAATTTTTTTACGGTAAAAAGGAAGATCATAGTAATAACGGCATACAGGTAGATTGGTTACAACACCCGGAAGGATGGGATGTTGTAGTATTGGGTAATACAGAGGGAGAAGCGCCGCAACTGGAAATTCGTAATCAGGCACAGCAGGTTGTATTATCTCGTAGTATGGAAAGTGTGAAGCAGGTAATTGCGAAGAACGAGTTGGCAGACGGGGCTTATACCTGTGTTATTAAATGGAAGGGGAAACAGGTTACGCACGCTTTTGTAAAATAAATCCATTTTAGTTTCGTTAGTACAGTAATTGATACGCCGTGTTGTAATAATAGTAATGTGTTTAATGGCTTACCTTAATGGGGAGAGTCAGAATAATGATGGCCTGGGAGTAAACCTCCCTAAATTCTACGCGCAGCGTTTGCACTTCGGATTTACCATAGCCGGTAACCAGCACGACTTCAGAATTAACACGCTTAAAAATTCGATACTGCCCGATACTGTTATTGACAAAGTAAAATACGGGGTGCGTTCAGTACTTACCAAACCAGCGCCGGGGTTTGCTCTGGGCCTGGTATCCGATTTTCGTTTACAGCAATATGTGCGGTTGCGCTTTACGCCCAGTATTAGTTTTGGGTCTAAAAAACTGGAGTACACATTGTCCAACAGAACCGGCGACACCATTAAACGATTCGAAAAAAGTGTGGAATCTACGTTTATTCTTTTTCCACTTGAACTTAAAATTCAAAGCAAGCGTCAGGGAAATTTTAGCGCGTATGCTATAGGCGGCGGTGGCTATGCGCTTGATCTGGCTTCCGGTAAAAAAGCGGCAGGCGTTAGCAGCGCGGTAAACCAACTGGATGAGAGCGTGCGGATTAAACGCGATGATTATTATTACAGCGCCGGTGCCGGTACTGATTTTTATTTACAATATTTTAAACTGGGCTTAGAATTGAAATTGCTGGTGGGAACCCGTAATTTACTAAAGCCAGGGAATAATATTTTCAGTAATTCGATCGAAAAAGTACGTTCACGTATGGTGGTGTTTACCATTACGTTTGAAGGTTAATGTGTCATTTGGGTGATAAGGACACCCCATTCTAAAATATGAAAAAGACCGTGCAGATGCAGGTGAAACCTGCCATAGCGTTTAATGAACTACTTTTAAAGCAACAGGTAGCCGCAGAATTAGGATTGGCAACAACGGACGGATTGGCCATTAAACCGCTACGGCGTAGTATTGACGCGCGTAACCGTAATATCAAAATTAACCTTACGGTACTGGCGGCTGTTAATGGGCCGCTTGAAACAGAGGCGTTTGCTCCTGCATATCAAAACGCAAAGGAGTCGGGAAAAACCTGTCATATTATTGGTGCCGGACCCGCCGGACTATTTGCCGCTTTACGCTGTCTGGAATTAGGTGTTAAACCCATAGTTATTGAACGCGGTAAAGATGTAAAAGCAAGGCGCAGGGATCTGGCGGCTATTAATAAAGATCACATTGTAAACCCGGAGAGTAATTACTGTTTTGGGGAAGGTGGCGCAGGCACGTATAGTGACGGAAAATTATATACCCGTTCTACCAAACGGGGCGATGTAGAAAAGATATTGAAAACCTTTGTACATCATGGTGCTGACGAAAACATACTGGTTGACGCGCATCCGCACATTGGTACAAACAAATTGCCCGGATTAATTGAAGCCATCCGGGAAACTATCCGTTCTTGTGGTGGTGAAGTATATTTCAATAGCAAACTGACAGATGTAGTAATTAAAGAAGGTGCCATTGCCGCGCTTATTGTTCAGGAAGGGGAAATAACAAAGGAATATCCTGTAGAGCAAGTGATTTTGGCAACCGGGCATTCGGCACGCGACATTTATGAATTGCTATATTCAAAAAACATATTGATTGAGGCGAAACCTTTCGCGCTGGGCGTAAGGGCAGAACACCCTCAGGAGTTGATTGACCGCATACAATACCATTGCGGAACGCTTCAGGAGGTAGTGCAAACGCGTACCTACTTGCCGGCAGCGTCTTATAGTTTAGTGCAACAGGTAAACGGATATGGTGTGTATTCATTTTGTATGTGCCCGGGCGGAATTATAGCGCCTTGTGCCACAGCGCCCGGCGAAGTGGTTACGAATGGCTGGAGCCCGAGTAAACGTAATAATCCGTATGCCAATAGTGGAATTGTGGTAGGATTAGATGAAAAGGATTTTAAACCGTTTGTTAAACAGTATGGCCCTTTAGCGGGGCTGGCTTTGCAAAAGCAGTTTGAAAAAGCGGCCTGGAAAATGGGAGGAGAAACGCAAACCGCTCCGGCGCAGGCCTTACAGGATTTTATAAGTGGTAAATACAGTCGCGTTTTACCTTCATGTTCCTATCATCCGGGGGTTAAAAGTGTAGATATGATGCAGTTGTTGGGCAGTACGGTTGGTAAAGCGTTGCAGGGTGGTTTTAGTGCTTTTGGAAAGAAGATGAAAGGGTACGTAAGTAATGATGCTATTATTGTAGGTGTGGAGTCGCGTACCTCTACACCTGTAAGGATACCACGGGATAAGGAAACCCTTAGGCATCCGCAATTAAAAAATTTGTATCCATGCGGCGAAGGAGCTGGGTATGCGGGTGGCATTATGAGCGCTGCCATGGACGGAGAACGGTGCGTTGACGCCGCTTTTGGATGCCGGATAGAGAAACGTTAAAATACTTTAAAAGGGATAGAACACTTTTGTTTAAAGGGCTTTTGTTGTAATTTGCAATAACAAAAGCGTACCAATGCCTGAGTTATTTACAGAGCGTACTGTTGGACAAATTCAGTTACCCAGAAACAGTAATCTGGTTAACTATTCTGTGTTAAACGAGTTTTATTCACCCAACCCATACCGGAGTTTTTCAATAAAATATGTAGTAGAAGGAAGAGAGTTGTATGCGGTTAATGGCACTAAGTACGAGGTAAAGGATCGTGAATATTTACTGGCTAATAATTTGAGTGAGGGGTTTGTGGAGGTGGATAGTAAAAAAGCTGTTACAGGTATTTGTATTGACATAGCGCCTTCTATTTTATCGGAAGTAACAGCTACACTTCTTGCCCCCGGTGTGGGAATGCCTGATTTGTCGCTGGCTACGTTTTTTAATACTTCCAGTTTTTTAGAACAAAAGTACAATGCAAGAACGACGCGGCTTGGTCAGGCACTTTTAAAGCTGGAGGGGGAATTAACCGCCCGGCAAGAGTCGGGAGCTGATTTTTCAAAGGAATTTTATTATTTCCTTTCGGAGCAGCTTATAGCAGATCATCAGCCAATTATAAAACAACTTAGGGATATTAAGGTTGTTAAGGCCGAAACGCGTAAAGCCCTTTTAAGAAGTGTTATGAAAGGAAAAGGGTATATTGATGATAATTTTACGAGCCCGTTAACCATAGAAGACATTGCACGAGAAGTAGCATTGTCTGAGTATCATTTTTTGCGTTTGTTTAAGTTGGTGTATCAGATCAGTCCGTATCAGTATATTATTCAGAAGCGGTTACAGTACGCAAAGATATTGTTAAATGAAGAACGCCCGCCTGTATCGAGTGTGGCCTTGTTGACCGGTTTCTCAGATGTTCATAGCTTCAGTAAGGCATTTAAGAAATATTACGGACATTCGCCATCTTTGTTAAAATAATAGCCCTGTTTTCCGTAAGATAGTATTCTCTGTTAGGGCATTTCCGCTCTACGTTTTTTGTTCCAAGCGTATAATACCGCTAACAGTATAATCAGACTGCCTGTAATAATTCCAGCTTTGAGGTAAAAGGTCGGAATACATATATAAAAGAGACTAATACACAGGCCATACAAAAGGGCAATGGCGGCAATAAGAACAGGGGCAAGTAATTTTTGCTCTTTTAATTTTGCTACGGCTCCTGTTGTATTTAAAGTATGAATAAGCGCCATAAATAAGGCAAAGAAGAGCATGAAAAGAGTAAGCCCGGCAAGATGACGGTGTTTGCTAAGGAATGTTACTATACCATTTGGACCGTTTAAGGAAATGAAAGGTTTTTTGTCAGGTATGTTATTAGACGTGTCATTTATTGGGGGTGTAAATTTATCACGCAGTAACTGCCACAAAGTATCTGTTCCTTCATCGTAACCTAATGCCCAGATGCCTACACCTGCCAGATTATTTTGAAGCGCGTAATCATATTTGGCATTCAGGGAGTAATAGGTTTCCATCCAGAACTGCCGGTTAGTAACGCTGTCATCTTTTGTGGCATAAGCGGTATAAGATGCTTTTATAGCAGTATCATTAATAAAAGTGGTGTTATTTTCGGCAGCATACGAAAAGGGACGATAGCCAATAAATTTATCAATACTTGATGGGATACTGAGGTTTTGCGTTTGCCATATTGCCCCAAAATATGGTACACCAAGGCATAGCATTGAGTCGGGAACGTGTTGATTTTTATAGGTCGTTACCGATTTGTCAACACTAAGGTTAATCCAGTCTTTACTGATAAGTGGTGCTACGGGTCCTGTAATACTACTGAATGAACCAAAATAGTCGTACCCCATAATGATATAAAAATTAACCAATGGGGTAAGTTTATCTGTTTCGCACAAGTTATACGAGTTGATAGCAGGCAGGGCAATACAAAGTTGTATGCCAACTTCGTCGCAGGCTTGTTTCAGTTCGGTAACAAAGTTGGTAAAGTAGGGCCCGAGACCAGACGGACCACCTTCAAAATCAAGGCAAATACCATTGGCTTCATGTGTGGTTACAGAATTTATGAGTGTGTTTATAGCGGAATTGTAGTAAGAAGGATTTTTAAGAAAATTACTCATATCCTGCCCACTGCAGTAGAGATTAAGGAAAACGTTGCAGGCTTTGTTTTTGCTTTTTGTATAACTAACTATACCGGTGGTGTCCCATCCGTTGAAGTTAACATGTACACCATTGTTTACGGTAATATCTGCGCCAAAGTAAATGACATGCGTGAGTACATCGTAGTCGTAATTAAAGTAGCTGGTGTTAAACCAGTATGGGTGCCAACCAATTACTTTTTTGGTAGGTGGCCCCGAAGCTTTTCTGGGTTTACGAATGGTTTGATAACGTGTACCCGCCTTACGCAATTTCAGGAAGTAGGGTAAACTACCAGGATGATTAATAAAAGGAATACGGATAGTAATTTTTCCACTATCGCGTGTAAGCACGGTTTGAGCGTTCATAGGCATATACCCTAAACAAAAGCATAGTAAACCTGCCAAAAAAATGATATGATAAAAACGGGTTGTGGCTGTTTTCACGATGCCAATATAGCTAAAAAAATGTTCATAATATTTTTTAATAAAATTCGGTGAAGGTTCATATAATTCAATACATTTAAGACTAATAAACCTAAATAACCAAACTTATGGAAAAACAAAACCCATACCAGGCTCAGTTGGATGATGCCTTAAGGAGTATTAAGGAAAGCCTTATTAAGCAGCAGGAAACTGCGCAAGTGGCTCTCGATAGCGCTAAGATAGCGTATGAGTCGGTTGAGGATGACCTGAATGAAGCATACCGTAATTCGGAGCGGACGCAAAACCACCTGAATTTACTGTCTAAAGTTAATTCCCAATCAGCGGAAACGAATCTGATTAGCGCGAACATGCTGGCGTTGGCAACAATTGCGTCAACGAACTCAACTGACATGAACACGGCTATTGCCAAAGCTGCAAAAAGTATTGAGCTGGCAGCTTCGTCAATAGCGCAGTTGCACTCCGACGCGGCGTCCATTCAGGCTAAGTCAAGTACTGAAGACAGTAAAACTGAATTATCGCGAATGGCAGATGAAACGTTGGCGAAAACAAAAGAAGCGGCTTTATCTTCGGAAGAAGCCACCATCAAGTCGCTGGACGCTACAATTTCAGCCGCCCAGTCTAACGCGGGTTCTGTACTGGCCATTATAAAAGTACTGAATACCGAAATAGACACCTTAAACACGGCAATTAATAAAACGTATCAAACAGCAGTAGCCACTGCTACTAAAGTTAATGCGGCTTTATCTACGGCCATTACCAATGAGAAAAAAGCGGAACAGGATGTTACTGTTGCCCAGTTAAATTATGATAATGCGAAGGAAGCGAATGGCGCAGATAAAACCCGCATTGGATTAATAGCTCAGGAAAAGGAACAAAAAAAACAAACCACTAACACTGCTAAAAACGCATAATCATGGGATACACTGAAGAAAAGAACCAGCGCATATTAAAGTTGCAACTGGAAGTTAATCAGGCCACAAAAGATCAGGCAAAAGCACAGTCAGACGCAACGGCTAAAGCTAATACATTAACATCTCGTACTACCATTTACGATCAGGATGCTGTAGATACCTCTACCTCTCAGGCTAATCTTAAACTGGCAGATACAGCCATTGCCACAAGTGAATCTGCTAAAGCAGTCATTGAAATTGCTGATGAAAGTATCGCACAGTTGTACGAAACGGTTATGGATCTTGTAAAAAACGCGCATGAAACCGCCAATAAGGCAGTGGCTGCCGCAAAATCCATGTCAGATCTTTCGGCACAGATCGACAAGGCTAAAACAAAGAATAAGTTAATTTCGGATTTGTTAACGGCAGATGCCAAAAAAGGAAGTGCCGACGCTTCCAAGGCGGTTACCGATGCGATAACAGCGTTAACCGACGCTATGAGCGCCGCAGGGATGGCCATAAAACTGTATAACTCTTTAGAAGCAACCAGCGGACAATTAGATAGCGTTGCCAGCGAATTAACAGATAAGAAAGAAGGTATTCATGTTAGTTTGGCGGATATCAATACACGTAACCAGAAGAAAACAGAACATTCGCTTTCAGAAAAGGAAAAAGCGGAATCTGCCTCAAATGAAGCTAATAATGAACTTACCAAGCAAACGGCGCGTTTAACAATGGCTATTGCCGCTCTTGCCGCAGCAAATGCAGCTGTCTCGCAATAGATCTGTTTGTTGTTGTTTAGGGAATAGATATACAGGCAGATCAGGGGCTACAAATCCGCTATCCGCCTGTATCTTTTCCGAACAATCGTCTGACAAAACAGTTGTTGACATCTCCACGATTACATGTTTAAAAATACAAAGGGAGTTGTAAAGCGTTTTTTACCTTTATATCCATGAGTTATTGTGATTTTGTAAGCACACTTGCCGAGCAAAAAAGTCATGTGCATAAAGTGTATCATGATAAATACTATGGTTTTCCAATTAAAACAGATACCGAATTGTTTTGCCGTTTGGTGCTTGAAATTAATCAGGCAGGGTTAAGTTGGACAACTATTTTAAATAAAGAAAAAGCGTTTCGCCAGGCCTACCATAATTTTGATATTAAAACAGTGGCAGATTATGGAGAAACAGACCGGCAGCGGCTGCTGAATGATGCAGGAATCATTCGTAACCGCTTAAAGATAAACGCGGCTATCGAAAATGCCAGAACTATTTTAGATCTACAGCAGGAGTATGGCAGTTTTAAAAGATGGCTGGATGCACATCATCCCAAAACAAAAGAAGAATGGGTTAAACTGTTTAAAAAAACATTCCGGTTTACAGGTGGTGAAATTGTAAATGAATTTTTAATGAGTACAGGATATTTGCCGGGTGCTCATTCGGAGGATTGCCCGGTTTATCAAAAGGTTTTAAAGGCAAAGCCGAGATGGCTGAAGAATAAATGAAATCAACAAAAGGAGTACTTTAAAGATAGCGTCAATATTCTAATTCACTCTGGAATAACGAAGAGTTACCAATAAACTGCTGTTCGCCATTTTCTGTTTCCACGAAAAATCCAACAATTGTGCCCTGATGATTATTCTGTATTATCTCTATGATGTCACTACTTAATTGTACACCCTGAAAATTTATGCTGTTTGGCGCTCGTGGAATGGGACGACTAAGGCTTCGTTCCATTTCCAGTTTCATGGTGCTTTCTTTGCGTTTTTTCCATAAGATTTGTTCCCTCTTCTTTTTTCGTTCTGATATTCCCCGTTCTTCATTCGCGATTCTACTTTTAATAAACATCTTTTCACTATCGTCGAGTACTACTGAAATGAGACTGCCATCGGTGGTTTGCAATAATACACCAAAACGCCGGGCACTGAAATTTTTCAAATGCTTTTTCATCATGTGACTAAGAAATTTCAGACTGTCCAAATCAAGTTCTATAGTGGTGTTTAGGTTTTTGACCAATTGTTTACCTATATCGAGCACTTTAATGTTTGAGTTACTTCCCAGTTTTACAATTTGATCATCGTGATCGGAGACTTCCTGATCATTTTCGTATTCATCTGATAAGTCCTCGGGAGGAAGCTGGGTTTCAAAATCATTTTTCCCCGAATGAGTATAATAATTTTGCATAATAAGTTTTTCTGCCTCCTCATCTGTTTTCATTTGTGTGCCTAAGGTTAAGCCCAGTTCCAGGTTCGGTAGCTCTCTGTCGTATTGTTGTAGCAGACTTTCTCCCAAAGCGCGACTTTTAGGGATGTTTCGTTTGGTGCCAAAAGCCTGATGTCTATTTTTTACGTTATACCCGTGTTTGGTTTCTCCTACGCCCATCGCGTAAAGCAGACTTACGGTTTTTTGAGGCAGTAAATCCCGATAAGTAAGCCCCAAATAGTCTGCAAGTCTTTGTCGGATGTATCTTTGTTTTTCACTTTTATCGCCACTATTGAATGGTTTACTGAAATATTTTTGACCGATATTTAACCAATGCTTGCGTCTTATATTTTGAATAAACTTAAAGTAATTAACACGGTGCATAACCTCTTTCGGATCTGTATTATCATCGTATTGTCGGTTATGCTGAACATTATCTTTTATCACCTCCGGGTTTAACGACGGATAGGTTACTTCTCCCAAATGGATCTGTTTGCCTTCCCAGCCTTGTTTTCCCCAAATATGTCCCTTGCTCCCGGAAGCAGTAATGTCGAGCCAGCCAACATCTTTACTGCCGTCTTTTAAAACCACATCGGGACGGGTGCCTTTTCGGATACCCTGTAAACTTATACTTAAGCCTCCTTCTGGCAGGGGTAAGTATATGAGAGTAGCAAGGCTTTCCACCGCATAGCCGAATGCCGCGCTCAACAGACCTAGATCTTTAAACGTTCCCTTCATATAACTATCCCAAACTTCAACCCAATATTCTGTGTGGCCATCCAGTGTTTTGTATTTATCAAGGGTGGGATAATGCAAAAGATAGAAGTAGGCCTTTGTTGTGGCTTTATCTAATTCGTTCAGATAAGCGTTAAAATCGGTCTTGTAAGCATCTTCTACATTCTTTTGCTCGCTGATAACCCGTTGGGCAACATGAGTGCTCAGCGGTTGTTCGTTTAAAATCTTATTTTCGTTAGTAGTCTTTAATTGTGTAGCTTTTTTACCGTACTGATCCGCTTCTGTTTCGAGGCTTTTGGAGTCGTTGACCAACGTGCCGTTTACCGATGTGTTGGCCTTTACGCGCCCCTGTTTTTGCTGCACCACATGCCAGGTTTCGTGGGGCAGGTGTTTTTCCTGTCCGGGCCCTAAATGGATGTTATTTCCCTGCGCATACGCCAGCGCGTTTAATTGTGCAGGCTGAGCGGAATTGTAATGCACCTTTACATCATTGAGGCTTACTCCCGATAAGTGTTCGGCTCCTGTTTTTAACGATTCGGGTAAGTTGCTGTTAGAGGAAATGGCATTAGTTTGCAGTTGCAAAGGCGTTTTTGAGGGATGCGCCATGCGTTGAATTTCTGAGCCTTTGGTAACTTTGTGACTGGCATTAACCATGTTTTGCAGGTGTTGTTGTTGTTTGCCGGAATCTCTGTTGTCTGAAAACCGGAAAGTATCAACGGATGAAGCATCCTGCTGATGTGTTTTAGCAAACGTAGATGATGTTGCCTGTGTTTCTTTGTTATCCTGCTTTCGCATGTGTTGTTTGGTGCGGTATAAACCAAAAATAGCAATTTATCGGTTAAACTGTAACAAGGTGATTGATTAAATAGTCAGATTTCATTCATATCTGGTAGTGCAAAGAACAATTGTAACAGAGGATTGTTGGTTTAAAAAGATGCGAGCCATACACTGCCATCTGAAGTTGACGAGCGTGCATTAGCACTCTTTAACATCATTTAGTAGCAATAAAACGGACATCCAAAAGTTATATTAATTCGTATATTTGTCAGTCATGGAAATTGTTAAAGGATCCGGATTTGTTCCGGGAGAATTACTAGCAAACATTAATTCTCCTGCCGATTTAAAATTGTTGCGTGAAGATCAGCTGGAACAGTTGTCAGCCGAACTCAGGCAATACATTATTGATCTGGTATCTGTTAAAGGCGGTCACTTTGGCGCCTCTTTGGGTGTAGTAGAACTTACGGTTGCCCTGCACTATGTGTTTAATACACCTTACGATCAGTTAGTATGGGATGTTGGTCATCAGGCGTATGGCCATAAGATTTTAACCGGACGCCGCGATGTGTTTCATACCAATCGTATTTACAAAGGAATCAGCGGATTTCCAAAACGCAGCGAGAGTGAATACGATACGTTCGGTGTAGGACATTCCTCTACTTCGATAAGCGGAGCTTTAGGTATGGCAGTGGCCAGCAAATATTTAAAACTGAATAACAAACAGCATATTGCCGTAATAGGCGACGGGGCTATGACGGCAGGTCTGGCTTTTGAGGGATTAAACCATGCCGGTGTAGAAAACGCGAATTTACTGGTGGTACTCAACGATAATTGCATGAGTATTGATCCAAACGTAGGCGCGTTAAAAGAATATCTTACGGATATTACCACTTCGCATACCTACAATAAAGCAAAAGATAAGATATGGGATCTACTAGGGAAGATCAGTAAATTCGGCCCTAACGCTCAGGAAATTGCCAGTAAGGTAGAGAATGCCGTAAAGACCAGTTTGTTAAAACAAAGCAATCTTTTTGAATCGCTCAAATTCCGCTATTTTGGACCTGTGGACGGACACGATGTGGTGCGTTTAACCAAAGTATTAAATGATCTAAAAGACATTCCCGGACCAAAATTACTGCATGTACTTACCAAAAAAGGAAAAGGGTATAAGTTTAGTGAAGAAGGCAATGAAACTGTATGGCATGCCCCTGGTTTATTTAACAAGGATACCGGTGAAATCATTAAAGTAACCCCCAAAAGCCCACAGCCTCCGAAATATCAGGATGTGTTTGGGCATACCATTGTGGAACTGGCCGAAAAGAATGATAAAATAATGGGTGTTACACCAGCTATGCCAACCGGTTGTTCCCTTAATATTATGATGAAGGCCATGCCCGATCGCGCGTTTGATGTGGGTATTGCCGAACAGCACGCTGTAACCTTCAGTGCCGGATTAGCTACGCAGGGTATGATACCCTTCTGTAATATTTACTCCTCATTTATGCAGCGGGCTTACGATCAGGTAATACACGATGTGGCGCTGCAAAAACTGAAAGTGGTATTTTGTCTCGATCGGGGTGGATTAGCCGGAGCAGATGGACCAACTCATCATGGCGCGTATGATCTGGCGTATTTCCGTTGCATTCCAGGCATGGTAGTGAGTGCTCCCATGGATGAAGAAGAATTACGGAACCTGATGTACACCGCTCAGCACGAAAGTAACGACATGCCTTTCAGCATTCGCTATCCACGCGGAAACGGTGTGATGGTCGAATGGAAGACACCATTTAAATTACTGGAAATCGGGAAAGGACGGCGTATTAAGTCTGGTAAAGAAGTAGCCATTTTGTCTATAGGTCATCCGGGAAATCTGGTAACCAAAGCCATAGAATTACTCAAGGAACAGGGCATAGACCCCGCGCATTACGATATGCGTTTTGTTAAGCCAATAGATGAAGCTTTGCTTCACGAAGTATTCAGTACGTACGATAAGGTCATTACGGTTGAAGATGGTTGCATACAAGGCGGTATGGGTTCTGCTGTACTCGAATTTATGGCCGATCATAATTACAAAGCATCAGTAAAGCGTTTGGGTATTCCTGATCGTTACATTGAACATGGTGAACAATCGGAACTTTACGAAGAGTGCGGGTTTTCTCCTGTAGCTATTGCTGACGCGGTTAAAGGGATGCTGACACATGAAATGCCAGGTACCATGATGTTACCGCGGCAGGCAAAGTAAAAACAAAAAATGGGTTAGGCATGATGACAATTTCTGTAGATAACACCATCCGGCTTGAATTGATAACTGAAAACCATGCTGAAGAGTTGTTCGCGCTTGTTGATTCAAACAGAATATATCTGAGAGAATGGCTAACGTTTGTTGACAGAATGCAAACCGTTGAATTTGCCCGGAATTTTGTGAACGGCACCATGCAGCGAAATAAAGAAGGCATGGAATACGCTTTTGTGATTATTGAAAATGATACGATGATCGGGCGAATAGGCGTATATAAGATTGATAACCAGAATAAAATAGGAGAAATTGGGTATTGGCTGGCTGAAACAGTGCAGGGAAGAGGCGTAATAGCCAAATCCACAAAAGTCCTTATTGATTTTTGTTTTTCCGCTCTGCAGTTAAACCGGATAGAAATAAAGTGCGGTACCAACAACTTAAAAAGTAAAGCGATCCCTGAAAAATTACATTTCACAAAAGAAGGGATTATCCGGCAAGGTGAATACCTTAATGGCAAGTACATTGATTTGAATTTGTATTCCCTGTTAAGATCAGAAGTTGAACATTAGAAAAGTAACTGATCAGAAGAAATCAAATAGTGACGCCATAGTTATTACATCCTGAACGTTTCTAAGTTGTCTGACAAAGGCCATAGAAATTAACAGGCATTGTACGGTTTTCTTAATTTATTATCTGTTATTACTGTCATTTTCAGCCCTGATCTTTCAATGTTGATATTCTCTATTTGTTTGATTATTAGTTAATTAAATCCAAATAACCAGTTTTAGGAGAACCTATCTTCCCTTAAACAGTTTTTTGTAAAACGAGGGGCCTGTTGCATTGTAAAAAACAACTTTAAATTATTATGCAATTCGTCAAAATATCCCTACATTTGCACCCGAAATTAAACCGTTTACGTATTAATTCGCCGAATGACTAGTAAAATCAATATATTCATGCAGAAATCGAAGGTAATAGCCTTGTTTTTTGCACTTTTTGCTTTATCTGTTGCATCCAAAGCCTCTGAACCCAATGAAGAACCTGCTGCAAATGTAGTGGTCGATTCTACAGTTGAAAAGTCTAATGCTAAACCGGCAGAAGATAAAATCAATATAGCGGATGTGGCATTTGAACACATTCTGGATTCACATTCCTGGCATTTTTGGGGTGAAGGTCATCATGCGGTAGCTTTACCTTTACCGGTTATTCTTAAATCTAACAATGGTATTGTTACGTTTATGTCTTCGCATTTTGAACACGATGTACATGGTACACATGTGGTCGAAATTAACGGAGAACGTTTTGTTAATTTTGAAGAGCATATCTATTATGCTTCTGAAATGCCAAACGAGCATGGTCAGTATCTGGAATTTGGCACAGACGCAAAAGGTAAGGAAATAGTTCTGAACGCCTCACCGCTTGACTTTTCAATGACCAAGAATGTAGTGTCTATGTTAATTTCAGTAGTTATTATCTTATGGTTATTCCTTTCGATTGCTAAAGCTTACAAAAATACGGGTATTACTACAGCGCCAAAAGGAAAACAGTCTTTCCTGGAGCCGTTAATTTTGTTTATCCGCGATGATGTTGCCAAAACCAATATTGGATCTAAATCAGAGAAATTTGTGCCTTACTTATTAACTTTGTTTTTCTTCATCTGGATTAATAACCTTTTAGGTTTATTACCATTTGGTGCCAACTTAACCGGTAATATAGCGGTAACCCTTGTGTTGGCTGTACTGACTTTTATTATTACGAATGTGAATGGTAATAAGGCGTATTGGAGCCATATTTTCCTTCCTCACGCGCCTGTAGCTATTTGGCCTATTTTAATTCCAATTGAGTTTGTAGGAATTTTGACCAAGCCATTCGCTTTAATGATTCGTTTGTTTGCCAACATTACAGCAGGTCACATTATTGTAATCAGTCTGGTTGGTCTAATATTTATTTTCAAAACGCTTTTCATTTCGCCGGTAGCAGTTGGCTTTGCACTATTTATTGATGTACTCGAAATGTTAGTGGCGTTTTTACAGGCCTATATCTTCACTATGTTAACCGCTTTATTTATTGGTACAGCAGTAGCTGACCATAATGAAGATGGAGCACATACTGAAGACGATGAAAAACTGGCGCATGCCCACTAAAAAGAAACGATTAATTAACCATAAATAAAAACAGAAAAACCATGACAGGTAGTATCGCAGCAATCGGAGCAGGTTTAGCCGTAATTGGCGCCGGCATCGGTATCGGACAAATCGGTGGACACGCAATGGATGCCATTGCACGTCAGCCAGAAGCGACTTCAAAAATTCAAACCGCTATGATTATCGCGGCAGCCCTTGTAGAAGGTGCGGCTTTATTCGGTATCGTAGTAGCTTTACTTTAAGAAGTACAAAATTAAAGCCTGTTGCGGTTGGCAACAGGCTTTATTCCTCCGTTAAACATTAAAAATAAAAAATATGAACTTATTTGTTTTAAACGCACTGATTACACCAAGCATAGGTCTTATATTCTGGACCAGTATCGTGTTTATTCTGCTGTTTTTTATTCTGGCTAAATTTGCCTGGAAGCCAATCCTTTCAGCAGTTAAAGAACGTGAGCAAAGTATTGAAAATGCCTTAAAAAGCGCCGAAAACGCTAAGAAGGAAATGGAAAACCTGAAAGCAGGTAACGAAAAAATATTAGCTGAAGCCCGCGCTGAACGTGATAACTTATTAAAAGAAGCGCGTGATATGAAAGATGGCATTATTAATGAGGCAAAGGTAAAAGCGCAAAAGGAAAGTGATCGTATTCTGGCTTCAGCCCGTGAACAAATCAATAACGAGAAAAACGCCGCAATTACCGACCTGAAAAATCAGGTGGCAACCTTAAGTATTGATATTGCAGAAAAGATTTTAAAGTCTGATTTGTCAAGCGACGAAAAGCAAAAAGCCTTAGTAAGCTCATTAATGAAAGACGTTAACCTGAATTAAGATGATTGTTGCTTCAAGATACGCCAAATCACTGATAGACCTGGCTGTTGAAACTAAACAGCTCGAAGAGGTTCGTGCCGACATGAAACTGATTAAAGAGGTTTGCAGGGATAATCGTGAGTTTGTTATGCTGCTGGAAAGCCCGGTAGTAAAGACAGATAAAAAAATGTACATTTTCAATGAAATCTTTAATGGTAAGATCTCGGCCACAACCATGACATTTCTGAAAATGATTGCAACCAAACGTCGTGAAGGGTATATTGATAATATCGCATACGCGTTTGATGAACAGTACAAAACATATAAAAATATCACAACGGTTGAAGTAATCAGCGCAACACCACTCGATGCGGCAAACAAAGATCAGATTCTGGCTTTGGTATCTAAATCGGTTACGGGTTCAGTTGAGCTGATCGAAAAAACAGATAAATCACTGATTGGTGGTTTTGTATTAACTGTTAATGGTCAACGCATTGATACCAGTGTGAAACGCAAATTAAACGATTTAAGAAAGAATTTTTCAGGGAATGCCTATTTACCTGATTTGAATTAATAATTTAATACAATGGCAGAAATAAAACCAGCAGAAGTATCTGCAATCCTCAGACAACAATTATCCGGATTCAAAAATGAATCGGAATTAGAAGAAGTGGGTACCGTGTTACAAGTGGGTGACGGTATTGCCCGTATCTATGGTTTAACAAAAGTACAATCCGGTGAGTTGATTGAATTTGAAAATGGTTTACAGGGAATTGTATTAAACCTTGAAGAAGATAACGTTGGGGCCGTATTACTTGGCCCGAGCGATGATATTAAAGAAGGCTCTACCTGCAAGCGTACCAAACGTATCGCCTCTATTAAAGTAGGGGAAGGCATGTTAGGTCGTGTGGTAGATACTTTAGGTAATCCGATTGATGGAAAAGGGCCTATCACCGGAACAACTTACGAAATGCCATTAGAGCGTAAAGCGCCAGGTGTAATCTACCGTCAGCCGGTAAATGAGCCGCTTCAAACCGGTATTAAGGCTATTGATGCCATGATTCCGATCGGACGTGGTCAGCGTGAGTTAGTGATTGGTGACCGTCAAACTGGTAAAACAGCAGTTTGTATTGATACCATCATTAATCAGAAAGAATTTTATGAAGCAGGTAAACCGGTGTATTGTATTTATGTTGCTATCGGACAAAAAGGTTCAACAGTAGCCAACGTATTGCGTACATTAGAAGAAAACGGAGCTTTGCCTTATACCATCATTGTAGCGGCTAACGCTTCTGATCCTGCGCCAATGCAATTCTACGCGCCGTTTGCAGGTGCTGCCATTGGTGAATTTTTCCGCGATACCGGTCGTCCGGCATTAATTGTTTATGATGATTTATCTAAACAAGCTGTGGCCTACCGCGAAGTATCGTTATTATTACGCCGTCCTCCGGGACGGGAGGCGTATCCTGGTGACGTATTTTACCTCCACTCACGTTTATTGGAGCGGGCGGCTAAAATCAACGCCAGTGACGATATCGCTAAAAACATGAACGATTTACCGGAGTCATTAAAGCCAATCGTAAAAGGTGGTGGATCATTAACCGCTTTACCAATTATTGAAACACAGGCAGGTGACGTATCGGCGTATATTCCAACCAACGTAATTTCCATTACCGATGGACAGATTTTCTTAGAGTCTAACTTGTTTAACTCTGGTGTTCGTCCGGCTATTAACGTAGGTATCTCCGTATCACGTGTAGGTGGTAATGCGCAAATCAAGTCAATGAAGAAAGTAGCAGGTACTTTAAAATTAGATCAGGCTCAGTTCCGCGAACTGGAAGCATTTGCTAAGTTTGGTTCTGATTTGGATGCCGCTACCAAATCTATCCTCGATAAAGGTTCACGTAACGTAGAGATCCTTAAACAAGGACAATTCTCTCCATTACGCGTAGAGCAGCAAATTGCCATTATTTACCTGGGAACTAAGAATTTCTTAAGAACTGTGCCTGTAAACAAAGTACGTGAGTTCGAAAAAGAATTCCTTGATCTGATGGAGCGTAAATACAAGTCAACGTTAGATGCTTTAAAAGCAGGGCAATACACAGATGAAATTACCAACACGCTGGAAGCCTGCGCTAAGGAATTATTAGGTAAATACAATTAATTAATTGAAAGATAAAATAGTCCGGTTCTGATAAAAAGGAACCGGAACGTTTTAAAATCAGATATCAAATGCCAAGTTTAAAGGAAGTCAGAAACAGGATTGTATCGGTAGGTAGCACCATGCAAATTACCAGCGCCATGAAAATGGTAAGCGCGGCTAAGTTGAAACGTGCCCAGGATGCCATTACACAAATGCGTCCTTATGCCAATAAACTGAAAGAAATTCTGGAAAATGTAAGTGCTACACTCGATACCTCTGAGAACGCTTACGCCCGTACAGGTGCCGTTAAAAACGTCCTGATTGTGGCTTTTACCAGTAACCGCGGTTTAGCTGGAGCATTTAATAATAATATTATTAAGCAAACCTGGCAACTCATTAAAGCGGATTATGCAAATTGCAATGTAACCATTGTGCCTGTTGGTAAAAAGGTGTATGATGCCTTTAAACGTACAGAGTACGTTACAGAAGGTGGAAGCATTCCTGTTGTGAATAATGAACTGTATGACAAATTATCGTTTGATAATGTAAGCGTAATTGCTGAAAAGGTAATGACTGCTTTTGCCGGACGTGAGTATGATAAAGTGGTTTTAGTATACAATCAGTTTAAAAACGCGGCGGTTCAGATGACTACTACAGAACAGTTTCTGCCAATTGAGCAAAAAGAGGGAGATACTACAAAAGCACAAAGTGGTGACTATATTTTTGAACCTAGCAAGGAATTTATCGTTAACGATTTAATTCCCCGTAGTTTAAAGACGCAGTTTTATAAGGCTATTTTAGATTCTTTTGCCAGTGAACACGGCGCGCGTATGACCGCCATGCATAAAGCTACCGATAACGCTAAGTCCATGCAACGTGACCTTAAAATCAGTTACAATAAGGCCCGTCAGGCAGCTATTACTAAGGAAATCCTTGAGATTGTCGGTGGTGCGGAAGCCTTGAACGGATAACACACATTTTTTTCATAAAAAAAGCCTGGTACTATAGTGCCAGGCTTTTTTGTTTTAGTAGAGACGAAATAATATCTTAACAAAAATCAAGTGTAAACGGATTATTTAGATGGATATTTGTCAGTAGTGTTCGTTTTATCAATTTAGAATGGAACTGGAGTAGGGAATAAACTGTATGTTTAGCGTAAATGCACCCTGAAGAAGTTGCTTTTGGACGGAATAGACAAAGCGTCCAAACGTTACGAAGTGTAGTTTCATTTTCTTTATTTGAAGTGTTAACATGAAATTAAAATGACTTTATGAAACAGTTTAATGGTTACTTTTTTTTAAGCATTTGTCTGGTTTTGCTTTTAAATTCCGGTAAATCTCAGCTTCCGTATGCAGATACAATTAAAACCGGTAAAAGTGATATAATTGTTCAGCCTGTATTTCATGGCGCGTTGGTATTAAAAGTGGCGGATAAAACAATTTATGTTGATCCGTACAACGGGATAGATGCTTATGAAGGGATGGCAATACCCGACCTTATTTTAATAACAGACATACATCAGGACCACTTGGATACGGCGACTTTAAATGCCATTAATTCATCAAAAGCGAAATGTATAGTTCCACAAGCGGTTGCGGATAAACTGCCAGCTAAATTCAAAAGCAAAGCGATCATTTTAACTAATGGAAAAACAACAACGGAGTTTGGAATTTCAATTGAGGCTATCCCCATGTATAACCTGCCGGAAGAGGCAAACTCAAGGCACACTAAGGGTAGAGGCAACGGTTATCTTTTAACGTATGCCGGAAAGCGGATTTATATTTCGGGTGACACAGAAGATATTATTGAAATGCGAAGCCTGAAAAACATTGATGTGGCCTTCGTTTGTATGAATCAGCCATTTACGATGACGATACAACAAGCTGCAAGCGCGGTGCTTGAGTTTAAACCTAAAATAATGTACCCATACCATTACAGAAATATGGAAGGCTTCAGTGATGTAGAAGCATTCAAAAGAATAGTAGAGGAAGGCAGTAAAAACATAGACGTCAGGATCAGAAATTGGTACGCGGAAAAGCCTCAGGCGGTTAAAGTAATGAAATCTGAAACGATTAGTTATGGTACGTTTTCAGGAATGGCGTTAACAATGGATATATATACGCCTGATAAACCGAACGGGATCGGACTAATTGTAATTCCGGGGAGCGCATTTGGCTATGCCTACTCAACGACATACAATCAACCTTCAATGACACAAAATTTTGCAAGTGATACGGAATATTTCGGAAAGTATGTCAACCAATTGCTTGGTAGGGGCTATACAGCTTTTGTCATTAATCATCGTTTTGCCCCACAGTTTCGTTATACAGATATTCTGGGAGATTGCCAGAGAGCAGTTCGGTTTATACGATACCACTCAAAAAAATATGGTATTGATCCTGATCATATAGGGGCCTTTGGCTACTCATCAGGAGCTACTTTATGCGCAATGCTTGGTGTAACGGATGTTACAAATAATGCAGGTAATACGGGAGTAGATTCAGTAAGTTCTAAAGTCCAGTCTGTAGTAACGCTTGCTGCCCGATTCGAACTTTCGGAGTTCAATAGAACGGAGGATGTAATGATTCAGAACCCTATTATTTCGAGAGTGCTTTTAAACTATATAGGCGAATTGCCAATGGTTGAAAACGGAAATTATGTCTTAAAAGGTAAGTATGCGGAGGCTTCGCCTATTACATATGTGGATAAAGGCGATGCGTCTTTTTTAATGTATTGTTCTGATGATGATCCGTTGGTGCCTCACCGGCAGGCTGTTGCTATGCATAGAAAGCTTGTAAATAACGGTGTAGATGTCAGGTTAAACAGCCTGAAAAAACAAGGTCATAATCCGGTTCCGGATATTCATGAAATGGATAATTGGTTTCTGAAGTATTTAAAGAAATAAAACAGGTAATTCAGAATGGAAGTCAATTACCATCCGCGTTGTATCGTCTTAAACTGGTATTCAGTGTAGCGAGGGATAAATGATTTCTTTCCTGTGATTCCGGTTACTGCTGCCGCGTTATTTCTCCCATATAAGCGCCATGAGGAAGGCGGTTGGTCACCGCATTTCTTACTTGTGCCACAGGAGTACCTACAGTGGTATGAACCCATACATTGAGTCCTGCATTACCATTCCAGTAAGCGTTGCCGGCTAAAAAGTTTGGAATGTACGTTAGGGCCACCTCTATATCATGCCGGTCATCTCCGTCATCTCTGTGCTGGTCAACACCATTTACCACAAAAGTAAAACGCCGCGATAGGTTACCAACCATTTGTAAAGTGTGTTTATCCTCCTTTTTTTGCACCGGACTTTTTGTGGTTTTAGGTGCTTGTGTTTTAGAACCGTTTCCAATCATTTCCTGAAGTTGTTTCAGTTGCACCGCATCCGCACGATTATCTGTAAACCGGGCAACAGGTGCTTTTTTGCGTTGAATGCCGGGCTTGTCACTAACTGAACTGTTGTCAGAGTTACGCCCTTTTTCTTTTTTGGTTTTGTGTTCTGACTTATACATCATTTTTGGTTTTGTTTTTAATAAGTAAAAACCGATAAAGAAAGCCTTACTTCTGTCGAACAGATTTGGTAATGTATTTTATCGTTATTTTTAAAGGTAATCAATTCTTTGTTTGTTTTCAGGGTCAGGAGAAGATATTATAGCATAAAAAAGAGGCTGTTTCAAAATTGATAACAGCCTCTTTTTATTCAGGTATCTCGCTTTTTCCGCTAAATTTTTCGCTTAGGTTATTCTCAACGGCTTCCCTTTACGGTTGAAACAGCCTATTTTTTCCTGGAAACATTACGGTCTAAAAATTTGCTCACCGCCTCGTTCCAGTTATCAATTGCCTCTGAACGTTTCTTATTCAAGTCATTATTAACGTTGTTTACATCATTGGCCGCCTTATTGTATTCGTTCACAGCGGTATTAAATTCGTTTACATCCTGTTGCGAAGGGTTTTTACCTTTTTTATCCATTGCTGCTTTTAGTTTTTCAAACTTTTCTTTCTTCAGATAAAAATCAATCAATTGTCCCATTTTGGTTTCCGATTCCATAATGTAAAAATCCATAACCTTAGTACAACTGTTTTTTAAAGTGGTGTTATTTTTATAAGGTGTCAATACTTTAAGATCCTCTTTCGCTTTTTTAGCAAGGGTATTTAATGCCTCCTGATTCTGTTTCATTGCATTGATATCGCCTTTTTGCTGCGCTTCCAGAAAATATAACTCTTGCTTATATGGCTTAAAAAAGATAAGGTACACCTTGTTGTAGAACTTAAATACCTCACTCGCTTTGTCTAGCTTTTCGTCTGTTTCGCTTTTATTTTCAGTAAGTGTAATGTTATGGGATAAAGCAAATTGCTTTTGCGCATTCGAGGCAATGTCAAAAGCCTGTTCCAAACGATCGTTCGCTTTCTCCTGTGCGTTCATATAGGCCTCCATGGCATCGTACGATTGTTCTGCAATCTCCTCCATGTCTACAATCTTAGAGAAATCATTGGTCAATACAAGGTAACTGAGTTCCAGATAGCGGGCAGTGGAATCGCGATAGGAAGCGTCGTTTTCAAAAGGTGGCATATTTTTTATACGGTTAAGGCCATTGCGGTTCGCGTTAATCATATCTCTACGACGGTTTTCAATTTGACGCGCTTTTTTATTATGTGCTACCGCCCGTGTATAGTCCCACGTTTCCTCAGCAATTTTACTGAATTCTTTACTGATTTTGTCCATGTACTGCCCCGCTGTTTGCGCATTTATGCAGCTTGTGGCTGTTACAAATAAAGTAACCACCGCTTTCTTTAATGTTTGTTTCATTTGTTGTTAATTGTTTTTATGTAGTCCCGCATTATAAAAAATGTTTCTTCAATAAAAGGATCTTCTTCAACGGCTTCTTTTACACGTTGATTAAATTCTTTTGTGTACTCACTAACCTCCGAAAGCTCTTTGTCAAATGTATTAATCATGCATTTCACAATTAAGGGATTCGGTTTCAGTTTATTTTCAAAATCTCTATAGGTATTAGCCATCTCTTGGTCAAACGCTTTATAATTCTCCCATTTTAAAACAACTTGTCCGGGTTTTAGCTGAAAGTTATACAAGAGGCTCATGTAGTGACTCATTTGTTTTATACGTAACGATTGGCTTAATCGTTCGTTAGATAGTTTGGTTAACGGCTCGGTAGGTATTGCGGGTAAAGGAGTATAGGTTACCTTTTTACTGATCGAATCACCCTTGAGGTAATAAGCCTCTTTGTTTTCGGTATGCATCGCAAATAATGGATTAGATGGCCATTCGATATCAGGAATAACTCCCGTAGCCTGATGCGACCCACCGTTTAAACGGTAAAATTTTCCAGTAGTTACCTTAATAAAATCGCTGGCATCTTTTTCTTTGTGTGTCAGTAAAAGCGAAGTGTCCAGCGGAAGGACAACCTGAGCGGTTCCTTTTCCGAAAGTACGTGAACCAACTATTAGCCCACAATGATAATCCTTCACGATGTTACTTAACAACTCCGATGCAGAAGCACTCCATTCATTTACCATTAAAATTAAGGGCTTTTTGAAAATAGAGCCTCGGTTGATGTCTTTCACAAGCGTTGGTTTACGTCCCGTTTCCTTGTATATAAATAATGGCCCCTCATCAATAAATATTCCTGCCAGATTCATAGCTTCCTGCATAGAACCACCACCATTATTGCGAAGATCTATTATTAAGCCCTGAATGCCATCATTCTCGAGTTTAAGTATTTCCTTTGCCACATCATTGGCGCATCCGGGTAGGTTGTCCCCTTCGCCATTAGTATAAAAGGCTGGTAGTGCAATGTATCCTGTTTTTAACGTATTATCAGTTAAAACGTAGCCCGTAACCCTGTTTTGTTCTGAATCCGTTTTTTGTTTAACTAGTTCAACTTTATCGGTTAAACCATTTTGTTTTTTTATAAATACAGTAATCTGGTGTTCAGACGTATTGTCTATCTTAAATTGTAATTCTTCCAGATCACTATCCTGACTGTAGAATGTAGTGCTTCCTATTTTAACAGCGGTTACCTGATCATTTTCATTCATTTGATTACTCTTCCAGGCAGACCCACCGGGCTCGAGATCAGCTACAATAAAATCGCCATCGTCCGTTTCAGAAAGCGTAAAACCAAAAGAAGCGATGTTGGCCGACAAACTTTGAGCAAATGACGAATTTTTAGCCTCATTAAAGTAATTCGAATGCGGATCGTAACGCGTAGCTACAGCATTTAAGAACGTTGATTCAACATGCGCGTAACTCTCTTTTTGATATTCTGTACATTTTTTTCTTAGGCGATTTAAAGTAGTGGCTACATATTCCTGAGCTTTTGTTACAGCTTCGGCTTCTTTAAAATCTTTACTGTCCTCCTGATCCAGCACCTTGTCGAAACAACGGGATTTAACTTGTTTTTCGATTCGTTTTTTCTGTTGATTGGCGTTTTTCGAATAGATGATAGTGCCCGAGGGAACATAAAATAACGTATCCTTCTCCGCAAAATTTAATTTTTGACCAGCTATAACTTTTAGTAATGAATCATAGCGGGAAAGCGCCTTTTTATAAACGAGGTGGCAAGCGGTGATGAAGGTATCGGTTCTGGTTTCTCCAATCGCCAAAATGGCGGTACTTTTCGATTTCAGGTAATTTACTTCTTTCTCAAGAAGGATAGATCCGCTTGGATCCAGATCTTTTATAAACAAATCCATCATTTCCGCGCTTGTCTTCTCATTCAAAAATGGTGGCTCTACATGAAGGACATTAAATGTGCCGATAAGTTTATTAAATTTTGTGTGAAATGCAGTTATTTGACCCGATATCGGATTAAGGGAAGTAAGAAGCAGTAAAACCGGAAATAGTTTGTAACGCTGTAACATGTCAGATGATTAGCTTAATGTTGTGATAGTTTTTACGTGTATTACCGGTGGCGTTACTCTACAAAATAATTCATCAGCCGGCGACGCAGTTTGCTCGAATACGTTTGGTATTGCCAGTCACTATGGTTATTAGTGGCGTTAATGCACTTACCGAATTGCTTAATACGGTATTTCATTTCTTCCTGTAATAAATTAAACAGTTCAAAAGCCTCGTCGAAATCGCTCGCGTTATCTTTAATGCGTGCAAAGTGATCTTCAAGACTTTCATCCAGTACTACCTGGGGCTTAAAGCCTTTTCGTAAACACAATAGATAACGGTCGCGCACCACAAACGATTCAGCACTGCTGTTTAAAAAGCGTTCACGGATTTCTGCCGGCATTTCGTAATCGTTCTCCAGTTCGTAATCCCACTCATCTTTGTAACGGTGTTCCAGATAAAGGTGCGGAGAAGCAAAAACATGTTTCCAATCTATTGGATACTGCCAAAGGTTAAATCGCCGGGAGTTGTTCCCCAGGTCAATAATGTTGAATTTCTTTTTATTTGGTAAAACACGGCTGCCACGCCCAATCATCTGGTGATAAAGCGTCAACGATTTGGTAGCGCGGTTTAGCATGATGGTTTCCACCTCCGGTTCATCGAACCCGGTGGTTAAAATACTTACAGAGGTTAAAATGCCATCTTTTGTATTCCGGAACCATTCCAACGTTTCGGCACGCTCACGGTCGCTAAAAGTAGAGTCGAGGTGACGCACAGGGTACCCTTTCTTTTTGAACGTTTCGCAAACAGCAATACTGGTAAGAATCCCCGCGTTAAAAATCAATGTTTTAGTTCCTTTGGCTACTTCTTCGTATGCGTCAACCAGTTTGCTTTGCATAATGGCCTGAGTGTAAAGTAACTCGTGTGAGCCAACGGTAAATTCACCGTTATTCCCTACGCGTAACGATGACAGGTTAACATCGTAACTATAGGTCACCCCTTCGCACAAGAAGCCTTGCTGAATGAGGTTAGGAATGCTTTCGCCAATAATCAGATCGCTGTAGGTTTGGTACAGCGGAAGTTTTTTGTTACTGCTTAAAGGTGTAGCGGTAACGCCCAGAATATTTACATTGTCAAAATACTGGAAAATTTTACGGAAAGAGTTGTTGTGTGCTTCATCCACAATCACAAGCCCTATGTCCTCAAGAAACTGATCGTTTTCCTGAAAACGGTTATTCAGCGTTTCCACCAAGGCTGTAAACGATTGAAAGTTGCTTTGTTGCGGCAGTGTTTTTACTTCACTGTTAATGATTTTATTGCTGATACCCAACTCAGTTAATACATCGCCGGTTTGTTTACTCAACTCTATGCGGTGTGTAAGAATCAGTACTTTGCGTCCGCTTTGCTGAATATAACGCCTGGCAATTTCACTGAAAATAATCGTTTTTCCTCCTCCGGTAGGTAATTGAAACAAGAGGTTGGCATTGCGGGGTAACTCCATAATGCGGTTAAAAATAGTGTCAACGGCTTGTTGCTGGTAGGGGTATAACTTACGACCTTCCTGAGTGGTCAAGGATTCTTCGTTCATAAAAAAATAGCCATCAAATATAAGGCTAAAGCCTTGTTTTTGGATGGACTGTTTAAAACTTAACACTGCCTGCGGCAATTAAAAAATCCGTATCTTTAAGGTTTTGATTTTTAAAATTATGCCAGCAGTTTCACATAAAGCGCTGCAGATGCCAGCCTCGCCTATACGTAAATTAGTTCCCTTTGCCGACGCGGCAAAAAAACGTGGAACAAAAATTTATCACCTTAACATTGGTCAGCCCGATATAGAAACACCAAAAAGTTTTCTGGATGCTGTAAAAACGGCAGATATTAAAGTGCTGGAATATAGTCATAGCGCGGGGAATGAGAGTTACCGCAAAAAATTAAGTGGCTATTACGCGGGGTACAATATTCAGATTGACGCGTCTGATATTATTATTACCTGCGGTGGTAGCGAGGCCATTGAAATTGCTATGATGACCTGCTTTAATGCAGGCGATGAGATTATTATTCCTGAGCCATTCTACGCTAATTATAATGGTTTCAGTAAGGCAGCGGATGTTATTGTAAAACCGATCCGCAGTAGTATTGAGAGTGGATTTGCGTTGCCTCCGATCAGCGATTTTGAAAAGCTGATTACGCCAAAAACAAAAGGTATCATGATTTGTAATCCGGGAAATCCAACCGGTTATTTGTATTCTAAAGCGGAACTGGAAGCACTGCGGGATCTGGTTAAAAAATACGATTTGTTTTTATTAAGCGACGAAGTTTACCGTGAGTTTTGCTACGATGGAAAGGAATATGTGAGCGTGATGCATTTAAGCGGTATCGAAAATAATGTGGTATTGCTCGATTCAATCAGTAAACGCTATAGTGCTTGTGGCGCCCGTATTGGCGCTATGATCAGTAAAAACAAAGAGGTGATGAATGCTGCCTTGAAATTTGCACAAGCCAGGTTGAGTCCACCCAGTTATGGCCAGATTGGTGCCGAAGCGGCATTGGAAACGCCAAAAAGTTATTTTGATGGTGTTATTAAAGAATACATTGCCCGTCGTGATTACGTGATAGAATCCCTTAATAAAATGCAGGGTGTATTCTGCCCGAAACCCAGCGGCGCATTTTATTGTATTGCCCGTTTACCAATTGATAATGCCGATACATTTTGCCAATGGTTACTGGAATCGTTTACCCATCAGGGACAAACAGTAATGCTGGCGCCGGCTACCGGATTTTATTCTACGCCAGGGGCGGGTTTAAATGAGGTGCGTATCGCCTATATTCTTAAAATAGAGGACCTGAAAGGCGCTATGTTGTGTCTGGAAGAGGCGCTAAAAGTTTACCCGGGTCGCACAGAAGCATAATTTTAAATGGAAAGCGGAATGAAACACATTTTGTCATTAAGTATGATAGGGATTGGTCTGTTTTTGACCAGTTGCAATAGTAGCGATAAGGAGCAGGTTTCCGATTCTAAACGCGACAGCTTGTCTGTTAATATGGATTCGGCATCGGTTAATAAAGCAGTTGCCATACCTGAAACACCGGGGATAATAGGCGTGTATGATATCCCTGAAATGCTGACGCTGGCAAAAAAGGACTCTGCCACCGGTAAGGATATTTCGTTTAAAATTGCCAAGGTATACGAATTACTGGAGCAGGAAAAGAATGCTACAGGTGCTGAGATGGGAGGCGCTCCGGGTGCTTTGTATTACACGAATACACCTGATAATTTTGTGTTTGAAGCAGTGTTGCCAATTAAACGCTTGCCAGCTAAGAACCCAACACGTTGTAATGTGGTGGTTCTCGAAAGTGGTAAAATGGTAGTGTATAATCATTACGGAACATATATGTCTATGTTTCAGGCTTACGAAAAATTAAAGGTTTATCTAAAAGAAAATAAGCTGGAACAAATTGGAGTAGCTCGTGAATTCTATATTACCGACCCTATGCTCGAGAAAGATTCTACCAAATGGTTAAGCCGGATTTTTATTCCTGTGAAGTAACAGTAAAATACATTGGCAGGTGGTGCTAAAATTGCTTTTCGTCACTCTAAAATAACAGTTTATCAAGTTAATTCCTGTAGTGGTGGGTTGCTTTGTAATTTTGCAGCTTTTAAAATTTAAACCATGAAAAAAATAGCAGGAGTTGTAGTAGTTTGTGCCTTATTTGTCAGCGCTTGTAAACGTAATCACGATTGTGAATGTGTAACTAAGGATGGTAGCGGAAAAGTTACATCAACGGTAACTGTTACAGTGAGGGCAACTAAGCGTCAGGCTGAAAATGCGTGTTCAAGCCAGGCTACTGCAAGCAGTGGCGGAACCAGTATAACACAGACCTGTAAGATTAAATAAGCAGTTTGCCTTTCGGGAGGTTTCGCGGTTACAAAAGGTAAAAACCTGTTCGCAGAACCAATTTTTCCCTAAATTTGTACTCATTTTTAACACATTATGGAAAAATTTGATGTTACCGTTATCGGTTCGGGTCCTGGTGGATATGTAGCCGCTATTCGTTGCGCCCAGCTGGGATTTAAAACCGCACTGATTGAGAAGTATGAAACCCTGGGCGGAACCTGCCTGAACGTAGGCTGTATTCCATCTAAGGCGCTTTTAGACAGTAGTGAGCATTATTATAACGCGGTGCATCATTTTCAGGAACATGGCATTGATATTAAGTCACCAAAGGTAAATCTGGAGCAAATGATTGCCCGGAAAGCAGGAGTGGTTAAAATGACCTGTGATGGGATTAATTTCCTGATGAAAAAAAATAAGATCACGGTGTACACAGGACACGGTTCTTTTGTTACCAAAAATACCATTGAAATAGCAAAGGCGGATGGTACAAAGGAACAGATAGAGAGTTCGAAAACAATTATTGCCACCGGTTCAAAACCATCTTCTTTACCAGGAATAGAAATTGATAAAAAACGTGTTATTACATCAACGGAAGCATTGGTTCTGAAAGAAGTGCCTAAACATCTTATCATTATTGGCGGAGGCGTTATTGGACTGGAGTTAGGAAGCGTTTATGGTCGTTTGGGAAGTAAAGTAACAGTTGTAGAGTTCATGGATCGGATTATTGCGGGAATGGATGGAGGGCTTAGCAAAGAACTCCAGCGCGTGTTAAAGAAAAATTTGGAATTCGAGTTCTTATTAAAACACAAAGTAACCGGTGTTAGCAGTAAGGGCAAAGAAGTGGTTGTTACCGCTACTAATGCTAAAGACGAGCCGGTTGAAATTAAAGGCGATTATTGTTTGGTGGCTGTTGGCCGTAAACCATACACAGAGGGACTGGGATTGGATAAGATAGGTGTAAAAGTAGATAATCGTGGTAAAATAGAGGTGGATGATCATTTACAAACTAATGTAGAAGGCATTTATGCAATTGGTGATGTAATCAAAGGCGCCATGTTGGCTCATAAAGCGGAAGAAGAAGGTGTGTTTGTGGCGGAACAATTGGCTGGTCAGAAACCGCATATTAATTACAACCTCATCCCCGGTGTGGTATATACCTGGCCCGAAGTAGCAGCTGTAGGTTATACCGAAGAACAATTAAAAGAGCAGGGAAAAAAATACAAAGTGGGGTCTTTCCCATTTAAAGCCAGCGGTCGCGCGCGCGCGAGTATGGATACGGATGGTTTTGTAAAAGTACTGGCAGATGAAGCAACCGACGAGATATTAGGTGTACACATGATAGGGCCACGCACAGCAGATATGATTGCAGAAGCGGTAACGGCTATGGAGTACAGAGCCAGTGCTGAAGATGTGTCCAGAATGAGTCACGCGCATCCTACCTTCACCGAAAGTATGAAGGAGGCCTGTCTGGATGCTACAGCCAAGCGACCTATCCATATTTAAAATAAAAATAACAGCGTTTGCATACTAAAATGGGTATGCAAACGTTTTTTCTTGGCTTATCAGGTGGTGAAACGACTTTCATATTTATTTGTTTTCCTGTGTTTAATTAAGCCGGTATTTTCTCAAAGTTTTACGATTGGCGGAAGTATAACGGATGCTTCTAATGGCGAGTTGGCAATAGGTACAACCGTTCTCATCAAAGAACTGAATAAAGCTACCAGTGCCAATCAGTACGGATTTTATTCGCTCTCGGCACCAAAAGGGCAATACACTTTACAGTTTTCTTATCTGGGTTATCAAACCATTACCAAAACGATTACACTCGATAAAAACATAACGCTGAATGTGGCTATTCAGCCCAATGAAAAACAATTGGAGGAAATAGATGTAGTTACAAAAGGTAAGGATGAAAATGTGAAGGGAACCCAGATGAGTAGCGTTAATCTGGATATGGCGGAGATTAAAAAAATCCCCTCGTTTATGGGAGAAGTGGATGTTCTTAAAACCATACAATTAATTCCGGGGGTTAAAAGTGCAGGCGACGGTAATACAGGGTTTTATGTACGAGGCGGCGGTCCGGATCAAAACCTTATTTTGCTGGATGAAGCTAATATCTACAACGCTTCCCATTTACTTGGTTTTTTCTCGGTGTTTAATGGCGACGCTATTAAAAACGTAAACCTGATAAAGGGAGGGATGCCCGCGCAATATGGCGGACGATTGTCTTCTGTACTTGATATCCAGATGAAAGAAGGAAATAATCAGCATTTTGAGGCGGAAGGGGGTATCGGAATTATCGCGTCCCGCTTAACTATACAAGGACCTCTTCAAAAAAACAAAGGTTCGTTTATTATCAGTGGTCGCAGAACTTATATTGATATTCTGGCAAAGCCATTTATTAATAAAAGTGATTTTAAAGGCACTTCCTATTATTTCTACGATCTAAACGCCAAATTTAATTACATCCTGAACGATAAAAACCGTTTGTTCTTTAGTAGCTATTACGGTCAGGATATTTTTAATTTTAAGGATGACGGAGGCGGATTTAATACGCGTATCCCCTGGGGCAATGCCACAGCAGGTTTAAGATGGAACCATGTTTTTAACTCTAAACTGTTTTCAAACGCATCTTTGATTTTTAGTAAATACGACTTTAGTTTTAGCGCGCTTCAGGACGATTTTGAACTAACGCTTAAATCGGGAATAACAGATTACAACCTGAAATATGATGTGAATTATTTCCCCAATTCACGACACAATATTAAAACGGGTATCAATTATATTTTTCATACGTTTATTCCTACAAGTGTAAGTGCTAAACAAGGTGAAACCGTCTTTGATCTTGGTAAGGTGATTAAGTTGTATGCACATGATGCGGCTATTTATCTGGGAGATGACTGGGAAATGAGCCCAAAGTGGAAAGCCAACATAGGATTACGGTTTGGTAACTTTGCGCAGGTTGGACCGTTTACCCGGTTTAAAAAAGATATTTTCGGTAAAATTAATGATACTATTAGATATGCTCAGGGACAGGTGGTAGCAAAATACAATGGGCTGGAACCCCGGTTGGCGCTACGTTACGCAATTAACCGATCTACGTCAGTAAAGGGAAGTTACACACGCAATTATCAGTACATACATTTAGCTTCTATTTCCAGTGTAAGTTTACCAACAGATGTATGGATGCCAAGTACAGAGGAAATACGTCCGCAGATTGCCAACCAGTATGCGATAGGTTTCTTTAAGAATTTTAAGGATGATATGTTTGAAACATCGGTAGAAGCGTATTACAAGGATATGAAACACCAGATTGATTACAAGGAAGGCGCGCAGCCGAGTGATAATGTTTCAGATAATCCGGATAACGCGTTTACATACGGAAAGGGCTGGGCCTATGGTTTGGAGTTGTTTGTAAAAAAAACACAAGGGAAATTTTCGGGCTGGATAGGTTATACCTTAAGCTGGACCTGGCGGCAGTTTGATGAAATTAACTTTGGTAAACCGTATCTGGCTAAATACGACCGTCGTCACGATGCAAGTTTGGTACTGACATATTCCCCTAATAAAAAATGGGATTTCGGAATGGTGTGGGTATATGGAACAGGTAACAGAGGCACCCTGCCAAATTCTTTTTTTATCTATGAAGGAACGACCAGTAATGACTATGGTTTACGAAATTCATACAAGTTTTCGGATTACCACCGTATGGATGTGAATGTAACGTTTACACCCGATCGTGCGGCTAAAATGGAACGCCGCCGTCAAAGAATGCTGAATCTTTATAAAGAACAGGGAAAAGATACAACAGATATACAAGTATCCAAGCCTTGGTTAAAGCGATTTGAAAACAGCTGGACACTTAGTATTTTTAATGTGTATAATCGTTACAATCCTTATTTCATCTATTTTACACGCACAGGTGATTTTACGAACGGTACATTAAAAGTAGGGGCCAAGCAGGTAACCTTGTTCCCTATTTTACCAAGTATAACCTGGAATTTTAAATTTTGATAATGCGGATCATTCACATAATTTGTATTGTAGCGGCTATTGGTTTATTAGCTTGCCGAAAAGATGTTCAGGTGAAATTACCGACACACAAACAAAAAATAGTAGTAGAGGCCAGTATTGAAGTAGGAGGACCGGCAGTAGTGTTTTTGTCATATACAGTTCCCTATTTTGGAAATTTTGATTTTTCGCAACCACAGAAGGCTTTTATAAAGGGAGCTCTGGTTATTGTAAGTGATGGAAACAGTAGTGATACATTGAAAGAGCTTGATCCTCAAAATGGGTATCTGTATCTGGGAACAAAACTTTTTGGGCAAACAGGAAAAACGTATTATCTCACCGTAAAGGTAAATGATAAAATTATTAAGGGTAGTACCTTTATCAGGGAACCGGTAAAACTGGATAGCCTTTACTTTAAAGGAGAGCAGGACACATTGGGTTTTATCTGGCAGCGTTTTAGTGAACCGGCCGGGTCGGGGAATTATTACCGTTGGTTTGCCAAACGTAAAACCAAAGACCAGTTTTTTGCGGCACCTTTTGGCAGTACTTTTGAAGATCGGTTCATTGACGGGAAGTCTTTTGATTTTTCGTATGACAGAGGCCCTCAGCCCAATCAGGTACAAGAATACCGCGATGATCCGGAGAGGGGGTTTTACAAAAGGGGGGATACGGTAATTGTTAAGTTTTGTCACATCGGACAAGCAGAGTATCAGTTCTGGAATACATACTATCAGAACAAGGCAAGCAATGGCAATCCGTTTTCGGCCCCTACCAATGTGAAAAGTAATTACAACGATCCGGAAGAAGTGTTCGGTTGTTTTGTGGGGTATGCCCCCTTCTACGACACCATTATTATACCTAAAAAGAAGTAAATCAACCTTGAAAAGCGGGTTATTGCCTTTTACAAACACCGCTTTTAAATATAAATACCTTTCATTAGTTTTAGCTATTATTTACAGTAATGGCAAGCGAATATAATGAGCCTACAGCGGAAACAGCTCACACGGTAAAATGTAAAGATTGTGGTGCAAACCTTAAATTTAAACCAGGTACTCAGGTGTTGAATTGTGAGTACTGTGGAGCTAATAACGTTATTGAAGTAGAAAAGGTAGAGGTAGTAGAAAATGATTACAATAGCTATATTGACAGTAACGAAAGTAATGATGAGAAGGAAACAATCAGTACAGTGAAGTGCACCCAGTGTGGGGCCTCAACGACATTGCCGCCAAATGTTACCTCCTGCGGTTGTCCGTATTGCGATACACCGCTTGTTATAAAAGATGCCAGTACCTGTAGTATTATTAAACCAAAATATTTATTGCCTTTTAAAATAGAGCGACAGGTAGCAAAAGAATCGTTTGTTAAGTGGGTTGGAAGTTTATGGTTTGCACCTAATAAACTGAAAGAGTATGCTACCAACAGTGCGGAAAAGCTGAAAGGGGTTTATATGCCTTACTGGACTTATGATTCGCAAACCAATAGTGATTACGAAGGTTTACGCGGGGAGTATTATTATGTAACGGAAACCTATACAGACAGCGAGGGCAATAGGCAGACGCGTCAGGTACGGCATACGAACTGGTTTCCGGCCAGTGGACATATAGATGAGTTTTTTGACGATGTACTTATTTGCGCTTCACATTCGTTGCCCGATAAGTTGATAAAAGAGCTTGAGCCCTGGGATTTGCCTGAGCTTATAGCTTTTGATCCACGCTTCCTCACCGGGTTTGTTACGGAGAGCTATCAGTTGCAGTTAAAGGAAGGTTTTGGGCAGGCAAAAAACATCATGGCAGCCCGGATTGAAAGCTTGGTTAGGCAAAATATTGGTGGAGATGAGCAAAGGATACACAGTATTAATACGGACTATGAAAAAATAACCTTTAAACATATCTTATTGCCTTTATGGATTAGTGCTTATAAGTATGATGATAAAGTTTACCGTTTTACCATAAATGCCCGGACAGGAGAAGTACAGGGGGAACGGCCATACAGTACCATAAAAATTGTATTATTTGTATTAATGATTATTGCCATTGTTGGTGGAATTGTATTTTTGTTACGTAAATAAATTATGAAAAAAACGAGTATTCTTTTTTGTTTGTTGATTCTGGCGTATGGTTTAAAGGCACAGTTACGGTTTTCGGTTCAAACCCAGCGCGATCCTGCCAAAAAAACGAAGGCAAATGTGTTAACCCTTGTAGATGGTTCTGATAAGGTAGATTATACCTGGAATGATACAACCATGCGTGATCCGGAAACGACAAAGGTATTATTCGAAAAGCAAAAAGGTGATACCCTTTATGCCTTACTATATGTGGCTACTTTTTCTAAAGTAACTACCACAAGTAGTAATGGAAAATGTGTTGCCGGGAAAGAAAAGCGTCTGTTTTTTGTGAAATGGAGCAGAACAAATAATCAGGCCAAATGGAAAAATAAAAGTATTGAATCTTGTTTGCTAAATGTTACACTTATGAGTAGTGAAAATGAAATTACATCATGGGATAAGTCTTCGCCGCTTCTAATTAAAACACATAAGGCAAACGCGTTTGTCGATCTTACGTTTGATCCTTCCTTATTTTGGGAAGGGATACGATCGGGATTATGACAGAAAATTAGCATAATTGTATTCTTTGTATTTCGTTTTTTTTACATTTCGGTATTTTTTTTATTGACGCTAAGTTGGCAGTGGTCATGATCTCTATGTTTTGATGTTTTAAAGTTTCTGTTGAAAGTTTTAGGGACATAATTTTCAATGGGTTACATGATCAGCGCTGTTTATTACATTTTTTCGTGTGTTGGTTACTTCACGGAAGGTTACGATAAAATTCTAAATAGTTTTGCGTAAGAGAAATTTAAGTGATAGTTTTAAACGTTTTAGTATTAGTACTTCTGATATAACACAAACATTCCATGTGTTAACATTTGGCTAAAAAGTTATCTGTTAATGATACGGGGTGCAAAGACAGGACAATGAAGTACTTAAAGGATTTTAATTATGACCAAAATAAACAAAAATTCAGCGTTTCCCGGAATTACAGGTGCTACGCTATACTTAAAGGTTACGTTAATAATGATAAGCTTCTTTTGTTTCGGACAATTGAAAGCGCAACTTACAACCGTTAGTCTGTCACCAACACAGGATACACATGTTTCCAGTACAACGAACTCTTCGCCATCTTCTGTAACCATCGACATGTTGGAAACATCGGGTGAAATAAGACGGGGATTGATGGTGTATAATTTATCTGGTATTCCTGACGGCGCTCATGTTACCAGTGCAATATTCAGATACAGGCCTGTTACAACGGGGCCAAATTATTCCATTGAAATTACGCCACAGGGGTGGGATGAAAATACAGTTACCTGGGCAACTTTGCCATGGTCTAATAATGGTACAATTTCAGATATGCCTTTGCCGGTGATAGCATCAGCTTCCGCTGCAACTATTATGAATGTAAATATTACAGGAATGGTAAGTTATATGATTAACAGACAAGTGCTTACTGGAATGAAATTACTCAAAACGACCGCTAATACCAGTCTTATAAACATTGCGAGTCAAAATAATGCAACAACAGCCAACAGACCTTTGCTTATTGTTTCGTATTATAATCCGATTCAGATAAGTGTTGTAACTGTTCCTTCGTCTACAGGTTCTTCATCCGATGGGGCGGCTGATATTACGGTTACAGGTGGATCAGGAACGTTTACCTATCAATGGTATAATGCCTCAATGAGTCCTTTGGCCACAACTCAGGATCTGACAAATATAGCAGCGGGGGTTTATGCATTACAGATAACGGACGTTACAACAACAAAAGTGTATCGTCAATATGTTATAGTAGGGAATAACAGTGGTCCTATGACCATCAATCTGCAACCAGATGAATCTTATTCTTGGGATGCCAATATCCGGGGTGTAAAGCAAATCATTGGTTCAGCTCCTCCTCCTGAAATATACAGGAATTACGCAACTGAAACCTATTTAAGGAGTGGAACAGTAGGAAGCCCTATTGTCAGTTATGCACCGTTTATACGATTTAATTATTTAGGTTTGGAGCAAGATAATAACATTTCTATAGACAATGCATCTCTTACCCTTTATGGAAATGGTCACGTAAATGGCGGCGGAGGTACAAACTTTAAAATACAACGTGTTACACAGTTCTGGTACGAAGATTTTGTGACTGGAAACAATCAACCTACCCTTACAACAACCGGAGAAATTGATATAAATCCGGGACCAACAACATCAACCTCTAATGTAACAGCTAACGTAACTGGTTTTGTTACTTATCATAGTCAAAATCCTTCGCAAAATTATGGTTATACTTTCCGGAGATACAATGTCGGTTCAGGTCCTTTTAGTTTTAATCAGTATGTTAATTTTCATTCTTCATCAGCATCAACTGCTTCTAATAGACCATTACTGTCAATAACCTTCAGAGTAGCGAAAAGTTATGCAGAATTGAAACGGGAAGTAGATGGCGCGCTATTGAATGTGAAAAACTACCTCCATTTCAGATATAAAGAGGAGTACAATGATAGCAATGGTAGTTTAACATACAGTATTTACAGACTAAGTAATCATCAGTTAGTGGCAACCCAGGCAAATCAAGCATTGCCAGTGACTTTTGGGGATAACAGATATTCTATTAATCTTAAAACAATAATCCCCGGCGGATTAACAACCGGTGCCTATCAAATGGAAATTCTAAATGAAAAGAAAGAACGGTTTTTTTTGAAATTTAATGTGAACTAATTAATATTATGGGAGCGGTAAATGTGAAGCGTTATCTTATTAACGGTTTTTTAATGGTGGTGGTGTCTGTAATGGCAATTACCTTTTATCATGTTCTATTTGCAAAAAAAATCGCTTTTGTAAAGTTGAATGATATTTACTCCGGATTTAATCTTACCAAAACTTACGAGGAAAGGGCAGAAAAGACAGTAAACACAAGGACTCATTTATTGGATAGTATGAAACTCGAAATTGAGCGCACAGTAAGAAAGTTTAATGCGCAGGGAAAAGTAAGTGAAGATGAGTTGAGTACGCTTAATTATCTTAAAAAAGAATACTTCGAAAAAAAGAAAAGTTTCGAGGAATCAAATGCGGGTATGATAAAACAGTATGAAGAACAAATCTGGGCACAAATTAACAAATACGTAGTTGAGTTTGGAGAAGCAAATGGATATCAGATTATACTGGGTGCAAATGGAAGTGGAAATGTCATGTATTCTGATAAAGCCATTGATGTAACCGAAGCGGCAATAAAATATATTAATAGTAAGCAATCAGGTAAGTGAGTATCAGATTTTACCATATCGTAATAGTTTTACTGCTCTTTTCCTGTTCCGGTAAAAACGAGACCAACGCTGAAAACTATAGGTCAGAAGTAATAGGGGATGAGGCTTTGATCCGATACACTGAATTGAAGGATCTTAAGTTTTCTTGCCGTTACCGACCTACAGATGAAATGATTCTTTCTGAAATTCAGAGTAATAAAGTTGCAAACGAAGACGTACAATCTCTAAGGAAGAAATACAGAGATATGGTATATTTCAGTTTTTGTATAACAACACCTTCAGGAGATGAGATTAGTGGGATAAAGGGAAACGCTTCTTACTATCAATTATTGGATTACCTTAATAATAGTATGCAGGCCGATTTTTACCTTATAGGTAAATCTGATACGGTGCCATGTGTCGGGTATCATTATGAGCGGAGTTTTGATGTGTCTTCAGTTAACTATATAAATCTGGGATTCCCATCTCGAAATTTTTTGGATACAATTACGCATAATCTTAAAACAGATATGCAGTTAGTGTACGATGATAAAATTTTGGGCATGGGAATGCTTCACTTCCGTTTTAATAAAAATGATATTAATAAATTACCAAAATTGAATTATGAAAGGGACTAAATTCAAATTAAGACCAGCTCCATTAGTAATGGTCATTGTTTTACTCTTCCAAACGTTTTACCCAACTGCCGCTCTGGCGCTTACTTATAGTGCTTCGCAGCCTGAAACCAGTAGTTTTGAGCCGGTTGGTACAACTCAACTTGTGGATCCATTCACCGGGGATTTCAATTATAATATCGGATTACTGACGGTTCCTGGCCCCAATGGCGGATATCCTGTGAATATTAGTTACCATGCCGGTATTTCTCCTGATATGGAAGCCTCGTGGACGGGATTGGGATGGAATGTAAATGCCGGAGCTATTAACCGTAATATGCGGGGTTTGCCCGATGATTTCTTTGGATCTGATATAGTTAAAAAGGAAATGAATATTAAACCCAACTGGATTTTTGGATTAAGTGTTGGTGTTAACGCTGAATTACTGGGCTTCGAGAACCTTAGTAATATTGGTTTAGGAGCTGGATTATCGTATAATAATTACAAGGGACTTAACTTAAAGGCGGAAATACAGAGTTTATCCGATTATAAAATTGATCTTCTTAAAAGCGATAAACAGTTGAACATTGGCTTTGATGTAAATTTTGACGCGCAGGATGGTCCAGACTTAAAGATCAATCCCACTTTAAAAAGTAAAGAGGGTGAAGGAACAGATGAGGGGGATCATGATGGTGCGGAGAAGAAAAAATTTCAGCGGATCCGTAATTTTATGAAAGGATACAAGTCGGCTCTTAAAAGTTACAATGAGTTAGCTCAAAATGGATTACAAATAGATTTTGCAAACCCTTCTTTTGTTCCTAATACGTCTTTTCCCGAAGGAGGCTTTGATGTTAGTTTATGGGCTAAATTCGGAGGTTCTGTTTTTGGAGCTTACCCCAACTCATCTGTAAAAGCATTTTTATTTTTTCAGAAGCTGAAAGATAAAACCCTCGATTTCCCCTCTTACGGCTATTTGTATTCAGGAGAACGTAATCGTCTGGATGATGGTTTATCTCCTTATTTAAACTATTCGGGTGCTTCTGCTGTTTCTGCGCAGGTTAGAGAGGGTATGGCACTCATGGATTTTAACCGGGATGATCATGGAGTAAGTGCTACAACACCTAATTTACCGGTTCCCATGCATACGTTTGATGTTTATAGTGCAGGGGCACAAGGATTGGGAATGATATTTCGCCCGCACCGTACGGATGTGGGATTGCTTTACGATGCGCGTTCCAGTTCTGACTTTACAGATATAGAATTCGGTATGGAATTCGGGGCAGGGAGCCTGGCGCATTTAGGCTTAAATCCGGGAATTACCTACACCAGTAAGTATTCAGGGAAATGGAAACGTCAGTACAAGGATTTTGAAGATAAGTTCGAATATACTAATACAGTTTATGGTATAAACGATGTTAATTCAGATGACAATAGTTCTGTATTCCGCGATCCCTTTTACTTCCGGTCGTCGGGCGACAAAGTGGTAGCTATGGATGGAACGAAGTATGGTGGTAACGATGATGCCATGAGCTTTGAAATTGCCTCGTTAATGGATCTGGCCTCAACAAGTGTTTTAAGTGATTTTGATCCCGCTAATTATAGCCTTAATGTATTTCCAAAAATTAAAAACCAACCTAAAGGCACATCTACTACTCAGGTTTTGCGATATAATAAGAATACGTATGATCAACCTACAACAAATGCGGTGCAGTATAAAAACCGCTTTGAATTAACGAACACAGTTCCTGGCTACGCATTAACAAAGGTGAGTCATTTGTATAATGCTAACGAATTTCCATTTATTACTTCCGGAGCAACCGGACAGCCTTTAACATACAACTTAAGCGCTGAGAAGAAAGGGCATCATGTTGGAGAATTTTCAGTTGTTAATCCTGACGGGAATAAATATGTTTTTGGCTTGCCGGTGTATAACCTGAAGGAGCGTGAAGTCATATTTGCTACATCAAATAATCAGGGCAACGACCGGATCGTAAACTATGCGTCAACGGATGCTTCTCTCAATAACACAAAAGGGGTAGATAACTATTATAGTTCAACGGAAGTTCCGGGATACGCCACGTCTTACCTTTTAACAGCAATTTACTCGCCAGATTATGTGGATGTAACAGGTAACGGCCCAAGTGATGATGATTTCGGTTATTTTGTTAAGTTCAATTATTCAAACATTGGATCATCTTCCAATCCATACCGATGGAGGGTACCTGTTTCAGGTGCCATCCGCTTCGAAAATTATGCGGACAATGATGCTGATGATAAGGCGATGTACAAGTACGGTGAAAAGGAGATGTATTACCTGAATTCCATCGAAACCAAAACGCATTTTGCCATTTTTGAACTTAATGATCCTGCTTCAAACCCACGTCTTGACGCGCGCGGTGTATCTACCGAAAACGCTTATACAGCAAATAATCCACCATTAGGAACAAGCGTGTTACCCCGTTTTTTAGAACGCATAAAACTTTTCAGTAAAGCCAGCACTTCAGTTCCAATTAAAACCGTTCATTTTGAATATGATTATTCACTGTGTCCCAATACCATCAATAGCGTTTCAGATCCGGTTAAAAACCCCACAAAGGGAAAACTGACATTAAAGAAACTGTATTTTACTTATCTTAATAATAACACTGGCGCACTAAGTCCTTATGAATTTAACTATACAGCTTTTAATCCGTCATATAATCAGTTGTTAAGCGACCGTTGGGGAAATTATAAAGAGGACAGTTCTGTTCCCGGGAGCACGGCTAATTATCTGGTTGGAGATTTTCCGTATGTTGATCAAAATAAGCAAAAGGCCGATTTATTTGCTTCAGCGTGGAACCTGGAAAGAATTAAGTTGCCATCAGGCGGAATTATCAAGGTGGCCTATGAATCTGATGATTACAACTACGTTCAAAATAAACGTGCGATGCAGATGTGTGAAATAACCGGAACAGGTTATGTGGATGGTTCGGGAGGAATACACTCGTCAGGCTCCAGTTTGGGCGAAAACCAGAATTCCGTAAATCAGAAATGCGATTTGATATTTTTTAATCTGAAAGAAGGTTTAAACGATCAGACCAAATTAAATAAATACGTAGAGGAATTTGTGGACCCCGCTAAAAATGCGAATTACCTTTACTTTAATGCCAATATGCGCCTTAAAAATCAACCGGCTACCGGCCAGAGCGCTTATGACTATGTGGATGGATATTGCAGAATGGATAAAGGATATGGCATCCATTTTGATCCAAGTAGCGCCTATACGGTTGGCTCAACAACCTATTATTCAAGAGCGTGTATCAAAGTTATCTTTCAGAAGGCCACCACTATTAATGTAGCGGGTAATGGGAGCGTTCACCCGTTCAGAAAGGCTGCTTTTGAGTATATGAAATTACGGCGGCCTGAGTTATTTTTTCCGCTGAATAACACGAGCAGCTCTGCTAATCTGGGGACCCAGTTTGTTTCCGCGATAGTAAATATGATACAAAACGTGGGACAGCTTTTAACAAGTTATAACCGCTATTGTATATTAATGGGATACGGTAATCGTTTGGCAGACGGAACGGACGGAAATAGTACCAGTGATGAACGTAAATCGTACTTGCGTTTATTGGTTCCTGATGGGAAAAAGTACGGAGGTGGTCACAGGGTTAAGCGTATTAGTATAGACAATCAATGGAACGTTTCGGATGTAAACGCTGTAAGAGAATACGGGCAGGAATTTTATTACAATCTTCCCGATGGAACAAGTTCTGGTGTTGCCGAAAATGAACCGTCTAGTGGAAAGGAAGAAAGTGCGCTGATAGTGCCAATTGATGATTATAAAACGGACCGCACATTTGTTTCACGTTTGGGAGGCTTGTATCAGGATAAACCGGTTTGCGAAGGGTATTTTCCGGGTCCGGGAGTCGGTTACTCGCGGGTAATGGTTAAAAGTCTTACACGTGAAAACGCGGGTACTGAAATCAATAAACAGTCTGCAGGAGGACTCACTGTTAATGAATTTTATACAGCAAAAGATTTTCCGGTTATAGAAGAGGCGGCAGAAACGGATAAGACCGATTTTGATAAAGGATTAACGATTCCTTTCATTGGCCGTCTGAAATTTACAACAGCTGGCTTATCTCAAGGGTTTAAAGTGGTACTTAATGATATGCATGGGAAACCCAAGGCTGTGAGAGTTTATCCGCATAACACCGATTTTACCAGTTCAAATGCCCAGGCTACTCACGAAATAGAGTACAAGTATAGTATTAATGGTAATACACTTGAAAATAAAGTTACGGGTCTTTTTGCAGATGGTGATTACAGAAATATGGAAATGGGAGTGGAACGTGATTTTGTAATGGACATGAATCAGGATTCTCAGTTTACAATAGATGCCGGGTTAGCGACTAATACAGATGTGATTTATGTACCTCCGTTTTTGGTTATTCCGGCTTTTAGTATTATCCCTATTCTTAATTATTCAAATAATACTTACCGGACATTTGTAAACGTTAAGGCCATCTACAAGCAGGGAATTTTGCTGGAAACAACTGTTCGTAATGATAAAGCGGAAACAAAGACAACAAACCTCATGTTTGATGCCTATAGCGGTAAACCTTTGTTAACAACCGTTACCAACGAGTTTAAGAAACCAGTGTATCACTATGATATTCCTTCACATTGGCATTATAAGGAAATGGGAGCAAAATCTCAGTACTATAAAAACACAAGTTCGTTTAGTTATGTATCAGCAGGAAATATAAATGTATCGCATCCACAGTTTTTTAAACCAGGAGATAAAGTACGGCTATCGGTTGCCTCAAGTTTAGTGTCAACTAATTACAGAGAATACTGGATTACGGGTTTTACCCCTCCATCCACATTTCAGTTAAGAGATGAAAGGGGGAGTGCTTATTCTAATTCACCTGTTAATTATAACCTGATGACGATTGTAGATCCTGTGGCAAAAAATCTGATGCATGTTTCTGCAGGAGAAATCATTTCTCTTTCTAATCCTGTGATGGATGTTAAATCACCGTTTTTTATTGCCTTTAATGCGTATCTTAATGGTTATCCTCAAAACCCTCCACCAACGGGTACGTTTCAATATACTGATTGCATGGACGGCAGGACAATGAATGTGTCGTATGTTTATCAGACTACGCCTAATGCGATTGATTTTGATATAACACCAAAGGGAACTTCGCAAAGTTGTAAGAGCCGTTTAGTATTACCTTCGGTGATTACAATCAGTAATTACTCGTTATACGATTACCGGCATACGGGTAGCAGCAATATTTATCTTCAGTTAAAAACACCTCCGCCGTATCCTTTATCCGTGCCGTCAGCAACGCTTCAAAGCTCAGAAGGCTGTATAACGGCGTGTCTGGATGGGGTTCTGCATGCTGAGGCAAGCCGCTTTAAAAATGATTGGTCTTACGATTATGCGGATATGGGAAATCCGGCAGTATATAATGTGTCCGGTAATGATGTTTTACTGGCATCAGTTGTTAATACAAATCCATACCGTTTTGGTAAAACTGGTATATGGCGTTTTCATGAAAAGTATATTTATCAAACAGACCGTAAACAAAGTACACCCAATACAGATATAGCGGTTGATGGTACATATAATGTTTTCAACCCCCACAACTGGGGTATTTCAGCGGTGTCCGGCGCTAATAAATACTGGACGCTTAAGGAAACATCTACAGGCTACTCTCCTTATGGCTTTGAAACAGAACGTAAGGACTGGTTGGATCTTTATAACTCTACCTTGTATGGCAATAACGCAACGGTAGCCATAGCTGTTGGTAAATATTGCCCTTATGATCAGTTGTCCGCACAATCTTTTGAGAATGCGACTTCTGTGGGAACTTCTATCAAGGGAGGTCATTTAACCTTACAGTACTCATCGGCTGGAACTATAAATGTAAATACAACCGATGCGCATACAGGGTACCGTTCATTAAATTTTGGTAATCAGGAGTTGCAAATCGCAAATCTACAGTTTAATGCGGCAGCATCTATAACTGGTGGTAATTATCATATTATCCCTAATAAAAAGTATGTGTTGAGTGCCTGGATAAAAAATACAAGTAATGCTTTGCTGCCAACAGTTACATTCCCGGCTAACTGCACAGGAACAACAGAGTTTGGAAAAGATGTTGTGGATGGATGGCGAAAACTTGATTTGGTGTTTAGTTTCAATACTGTTCCTGCACCAAATTCCTTGCATGCCATCAAATTAAACGGCGCAGGAATAGCAGCCCTGTCAATAGATGATATCCGTATTCAGCCATTTAACAGTGAAGTAAAAACATTTGTTTATAATCCAACTAATCTTTATTTGATGGCTGATCTTAATGATAAAAATTTTGCAACGTATTATAATTATAATGAAGCAGGAAATCTGGTACAGGTTAAACGTGAAACCGATAAGGGAATAATAACTATTAAAACATTACAGGAAAACCTAAAAAGACAGTGATGAAACGAGTATGTTTTAGTTTTGTTTTAGTATTGTTGTTTGCCAGAATGTTTGCTGGTGAAATAGAAGATCTGTTAAAACTAGGCAAGGTATATAATGCAGAAGATCTTCATCTTGAATTCAGGATGGATATAAATTATAATACCAAGCGAACGGAAAATTATAGTGGTAAGTATTATAAGACAGCGAATGGCTATTATTATTCGGTTATGCATATCGAGTCTTATGCAGACAAACAAACAACCGTTATCGTTGATAAAAGCCAGAAGTTGATGATTGTTGGAAGTACCATTAATGGACCAGGGGAATTAAACGCGGAAATGCAATCTCTTTTTGCAAAGCTGAATATGGATACGCTTAAAAAGGCAGATCAATACGAGGTGAAGTATGTGAATGCCATATCCCCACAGAAGCGAATCGCAATCCGGTTTAAGGAAGACGAGTCAGAGTTCGATCGCATAGAAGTAGGATTTACGTCTGATTATTTGTTAACCGATGTGACCTATTATTATCGTAATTCGGTTAAGTCGCAATATGTGACGCATTACAAAATTAGCTATCAAAAGCAATCGGTGGGTAAGAAAATAGTAATGCCCGTAAGCCTCTCCAGTTATATTACAGGAACAAAAAAGTCCCTTAAGCCGGTCAATGGATTTAGGGATTACAAAATAATTGATAACCGTATTAAATGAAAATAGTATGAAAAAACTAACAGTCATTTTATTCATATTTCTAAACTACATAGGTTTTAGCGCCATAGAAGAGAGTACAGCCTCTTTTCAGTCTGGAACCAGTATTGGCAGTAATCAACCTTTAGCGGTAGGCTCCACCATTTTTATTCAGGATGGATGGTACAGTTTTATGAATCTGAACCAACTTACCTATCAGAATACGTTTAAGATAGCAAGTAACGAAGCTATCCTCAGGCTGCGATATGATGACTCGAAAAAATTTGATTATGGACAGGCGTGGCAGCTTACGGTTACTTACGATATAGAACTGTATGATATAACAAACACGACAACGCCCTATTCCACTATTACTAATGAAATGCTGACGATTAATTATATGAATCACTCAGCGCCGGGTAACTATATTGATATTTCATTAAAAAAGTACCAGAATGCACCTAAGGTAAAAGTAACAATAACCAATGTTCAGTTTACGCCAGGCGGGCCTTCGGTTCCATCTGTTTTTCAGGATATTTATCTGGATGTAGTTCAGCGCACGGAACGGTATTATGTTCTAAATCCTTCTGTTGCTCCGGCAGTAACTACTCAGTTTGGTTTTAACAATACGTTAACTACAGGCAACGCGAAAATACAGTTACCAATAGCATGGAGTCAGGTTCAGGGCGCAGAAAGTTATGATGTGGAATGGTTATTTATAGATGCAGGATCTTCGGCTTTTACAACTAATTTCAATTTTGATTTTCGGAACGCGACCCGTATAAATGTACCATTTAATCATTATGAGATCCAGTTAGCCTATCCGAGGGGTATTATGCTTTACAGAGTCAGACCCGTTGGATATAATTATGATATTGCGACGACCACTCTGACGCGAGTAGAGGGTCGTTGGAGTTTTATAACAGGTGTAGGCACAACTGCGGCTAATGCACCGGCCGTTAATGCCGCCTACAGGTATAATTTTGACGGGTTAAATCCCGACGTTAACTGGAAATATTTATCTACTTATTCAGAAGATGGTAAAAAGCGTGAAATTATAAATTACTTTGATGGTGCAAGTGTCTTAAGGCAATCTGTAGGGATGAATTATACAGAGGATAATGCCGTTGTTACTGAGCCTTTGGTTGATTTTGAAGGGCGGGAAGCTGGGCTATTTATGCCAGCTCCTACCGTAAATAATGGCATTCGCTACTATGGCACAATAGGATCTAATGGATTTAATCCTAATTATAATCCGGTTAATTACGATACCGATGCTAAAATAAACACTCCTGACCCTGTTGCTACAACAAGTGGAGCAGGAAACTACTTCAGCTCGTCCAATTCATTAACGGGGGGCATTTATCCTTTATATACACCGGATGCGGAAGGATATCCGTTTGTGAGAACCACCTTTCTTACCGATGGAACTGGCAGGGTGAGAACTCAGTCAAATGTTGGTGTTCAATTAAAGAGTGGCTCCGGTAAAGAGATAAATTTTATTTATGGCAAACCAAATAATCAGATTGAGTTAAACCGCTTATTTGGTACTGAAGCGGGGTTTGTGAAGAATTATTTTAAGACAGGCGTAAAGGATGAGAACGGTCAGGTAATGGTTTCTTATCTCGATAACCATGGCAGAACGGTAGCTACCTGTTTGGCCGGATCTCCGCCTTCCAACCTTTATGCTTTAGATTATAAACCAACTGTTTCACCAATCAATATTGATATATTGGATGATAACAATACAATTAATGCTCAGAATGAGTTAATCAGTAGTCAACCTCTTACGGTGATGTTGCCAACACTGTATAAATTTAAATACAATTTGCAACCAAGCCAGTTTTGTAAAAATTGTCCGCCTTCTTACCAGTTATGTGCAGATTGTAAGTACGATTTGGAAATAAGTATAAAGGATCAGTATGGATTTCTGGTATCTAATATAAATATCACCAGTTCAAGTCCATCTTTACCAGCGGGCTCTAATCCTATGGTATTTTCGGATGTTACTACGGGGCTTATTGAGTTTGAAGTTCAGTTTAATCCTGGTGTTTACCAGCTGGATAAGGTACTTAAAATTAATCAGGCTTCACTAAATGCGGTTGTAAGTCAGTACATGAATGACCAGCTTCTGGATCCGACGTGTTTAAGTTATCCTAAGATTGAACCAGAGCCGTGTGGTAATGGATGCCGTTCGGCCTGTGAGGAGCGCTACACCAGATTTAACTTTACAACTAATGCTGTGGAATACATTGATGATAATGAGAACATTATTACACAGGCGGCAGCTCTTACATTAATAAACGCGTGCGAAGGAACCTGTAATAACCCGCAGTATCCGGTATCTGATGCCGGTTATTGTGATCTTAAACTGAAAGCACTTAAAAAAGATTTTAGTCCTGGAGGGCAATATTTTAGCAACACAGTTATGCAATTTATAAATGATCCGCAGCAAGGAATCATTGAGTCGCCAACGTACCAAAGTCAAAAGTACGACTATCTGATCACAAATCTGGCATCACAATCTTCTGCGCTTTTTACAACGTTTAGTGGTATATCGGGAGTTTCTATCAACTCCTGGGCAGATGTGGAAAATAACTGGAATCCTGTTTTCGCTGATCATCTGGTTATTTATCACCCTGAGTATTGTGCGTATAAATATTTTTGTGAAGGTGGAATTGTGTGTGGGCGTGAAGGAACTCCCGGATATACTGTGATTAGCATTCCTGCTTCTAACGACTTTGATGATATGTTAACTCAGTCGAATATGACAACTGCTCAGGCTAATAATTACTTTAATACGATCGGGGTTTCGTATAATTCAACACATAGTACTGCTGATTTTCTTTCTGGTAACACAAATTACTGTCCTTATAATACTGCAACGGGAGTCAATCAAGATCCGTTTGTAGAAGGAGACTGTACCGTAGAGTTAACGAAATGCAGTAGTTCCTCACTGAGTTTTTTAAGTAATTATCTTAAAAAATTTGTTGGAAATGGAAGCGGGGGCTATTTTTCAATATGGTATGTACTTGATGATCCGGATAACATACACCTCATTCCGGTAGCAAACGCCTCTACACCACCACAAGCAGTGATTGACTTTTTTAAACAGTTGCATGGGGATGGTACACCCTCGAACCCCGGACTTTTTGCAACAACTTCTAAATGGGAATTTTTCCGCTCACAGTACCTTTTCTTAAAACAATTGTTTATATACGATCATTACGGAAAATACGCATGCCCTGCGCCAAGTATTAAAAAGCCATTAGCAACCATGCCAACCACTGTGTCGTTAACCCACAACCAGTTTACTATTCACTTTCCTAAAAATCCGATTTTTGATGCCATCGTAAACAGTACAGGCGGAATATGTAATTATCAGCAAAATCTGACGGTCTTAGCGGCATCTTTTACTACACAGGTAAGTAACGGAATGACAACGGAGTGTAATACTAATTGTACACAGGCTGCCGATATCTGGATGAATGAATTATCGGGCTGTAACCTAACGCCTGCTCAGGCAAATGATATTCGGTTTTATCTGATAGAGGTATGTAAGAAAGAATGTAATACCTCTAATCCGAATGGCACCAGTGGTTGTAATAATGGCAACCCGGGATGCTCGGCGGTAGCTGGTCCTGCAGGTGCTTTGTTTTACAATTTCACAGATGTGATTAATTATTTTACATCAGGATCATGTCAGGTAGTGGTTAAACACCCGCCACAATTATCGGATGTTAATTGCGCCTGTGCAAACCTGAATAATTACATTATTGAGCAGGGACTTTCGAATGCAAGTAACGCCGCAATAGCAACGGCTTTCAATGCCACTTTTAATAATACAACCAGTTATACGGCAACGGATATTGCAAACTGGAGAAGCGTTTGTAATTCATCATCGGCCAGTCTTACCGCTCTCACTTCAGCTAGTTTCCCACCTTCATTTGTATGTAGTATGTTACGGGCTGCATATGATGAAGTAGGATGTTCTTGTGAAAAGATAAACCAGTTTATAAATGCCATAGGATACGATCCTGCTAATACTGCGCATTATCCATATATAGTGGCGGGGATTAATAACTATCTCGGTTCTACGTCAATGCCTCCTATCACTATTGCCCAGTTAACCACTATTCTCAGTAACTGTACCAACGCGAGTATAAGCAGTATAGCGGATTTCACGAATAATAACGTTCCTCCGGTATTGCTTTGCCCTGAACCCGCCGGAAATAGTCCTCAACAAATACAGGAAGCATCTCAACTGGCCGATTGTCAGCTGAATAATTTATTGTACGCAACAAATCAGGCAGTTTCTTATTTTCAAAACTTTGCTTTACCATATTTTGAAAATAACTTTAGGAATGAGTTTGTTACTTATTGTTTAACACAGGCGCGCGATAGTAAGGAAAGTTTTATTATGGATTATTTGCTGGATGAATTTAAGTACACCTTATACTATTACGATCAGGCCGGAAATCTTGTAAAAACAGTGCCTCCCGAAGGTGTGGAAGTTATATCGGCTCAGGCGGATCTCCTTGCCGTTGCAAATTATCAGAACGGAACATCTACAATTCCTTTTTATCCGCCACACCGGATGAAAACCAGGGCTAAGTACGACTCGTATAATAATAAAACGGAAAACGAAACGCCCGACGGCGGATTAAGTATGTATTGGTACAATAGCAAAAGCCAGATTGTCAATTCGCAAACAGCCAAACAGCGCAGCGCTTCTCCGCAAAAGTATGGTTATACTCGCTATGATAATGTACTGGCACGGATTACGGAATCGGGCGAACTTTCCAATTCAACAGTGCTTACACAAGCCATAGCCCGTGACAGAGATCCTGTTACTACCTATCAGGCCTGGTACACGAATGCAGGAACGAGTCAGACACAGATTAATAAAACGTATTATGATAATGTGGCCTTAACCATTACGCCTAACCCTTTTGGAGTATCTGGTCAGCAAAACCTCAGAAATAAGATTGTACACGTTACTTATCAGGAGGCGTACGGCAGTGCTTACGATCAGGGCTTGCATTACAGCTACGATGAACATGGTTTTGTCGATGGATTTGCGCAGGAAAGTAATTATAAAGACGCGTCGAATAATCCTATAGTGCCTGCTTCCGAAAAAGTGAAATACATGAAAATGAAGTATAATTTGGAGGACCGGACTCTTAAGGAGGTTAGTTATCAGCCGGGAGCTCCGGATCAGTACTACCAACGTTTTGAGTACGATGCCGATAACCGTTTGGCACGCGTGTACTCATCTTATAACCGGAATATATGGGAGTTGGATGCCAAGTATTTTTATTATAAGCATTCTCAGTTAGCGCGGGTTGAGCAGGGCGATAAACAAGTGCAGGGTCAGGATTTTGCATATACGCTTCAAGGTTGGCTAAAGGGGATGAACAGTAGTTTCCCTAGTGCAGCACGAGACATAGGTAAAGACGCCCATCCCGTTAATACGAATGTGAATAACCATTTTGGAACGGATGCCTCTGCATTTACCAATGGTTACTTTGTAAATGATTATAAAGCGATTAGTCCTGCTCTTAACGTACCTTCTGGTAATTTTGTAGCGGATCCGTTTTTTGCAACTAATGTTTTCGGAGATTACCTATACAACACAGGCGCAAATCCCCGTAATTATAACCTTTATAATGGAATTATTGCCCATTCGACCTACGGTGCCCAGCGGCCGGATGGAACTCAGATGGAAGTACTGGGGCGTAGTTACATTTACGATCAGGGATACCGAATCAAAGAAAATTTTTCTTATAAAGATGCAAATTTGTCATCTAATAATTACTGGTCGGCTTCGGCTGTAACAACTAACTATAAAGAACAGTTTACCTACGACATGAATGGTAATATACGTGATGTAAACCGTGATGCATTCACCACATCTAATGTTCCACAGGTAATGGATGTTTTACGCTACCGTTATGCAACGAATGGCTCAGGTAAACGGATAAATAATAAACTTTATGGAATTGATGATTTAGCTGGAGCTACTAACTATAACGACGATATAGATGATCAGGCGGCGGCATTCTCATTATTGCCTCCTGATTCGGATCCGGCTTTAAACTATGGATATAATGCCGATGGTCAACTTCAAAAGGATCTTTCAGAAGGGATAAGTTCTATTGAATATACAGTATTTGGTAAAATACGTAAGATAAACAGGAATCCTTCTTTTTTCCGTTTGATCAGTTCTGTGTATGTTTATCCGAGTGATGTAGAATATTTGTATGATGCACATGGTAAACGCATCATGAAAATTGAAAAGCCGCGCACAGGTACAGGTTTAGGGGGCTCTCCTCCCAGTGTTAATGTACCGCAGAATCAATGGCGCTACACCTATTACACATACGATCTGGATGGAAATATAGTTTCAGTATATACCAAAGAACTGAATAGCTCTACGGTAGAGTTTCGTTTAAAAGAACAATATGTAATAGGTACAGGACGTGCGGCACAGATTAATAAAAATATGCTTCTCCCTGCCACTAATCCTACCAATCTTACAGCTCAGCGCGAATTGGGAACCAAGACATTTGAGTTAGGAGGAAACGCGGGAGTGATATATGCAACTATTACAGATTACAAAGTAAGTGGCGCTACTGTTGCCAATCTGGTAAATTATTACAAACCGGTAGTACTTGAAACCAAAGATTATTTTTCATTTGGCGCACCAATACCAAACCGTAATTTTATCAGTAAGACGTATCGTTTTGGTCATAACGGAGGGTCTGAAAGGGATAAAGAAGTTATGAATCAGGAAAATATGTATGGTACATTTTTCAGAGAATTGGATACACGTTCGGGACGCTGGTGGTCGAGGGATCCGGTATTTAATGCTTCAGAAAGCCCGTATATGGTAAATTCAGACAATCCGATTAATTTTACGGATCCTTATGGTGATAAAGTATGGACGTGGTTAAAGGCCAATACTGATTTTAACGTACGTTTTGCAATAGAAAAAAGTGATGAGGGATGGAGTTATAGCGCGGCGGCAGGGGCCAAGTTAAATATTTTACGATGGTTGAACTTTTCTACTAACCTAAGTGTCAGGTATTATGGCGGAGCCCTCGGCTCAACAGGAAAGGATGATGCGCAAATAGATGTGGTGTTTACACCTGCTTTGGCAGTAGGGTTCAGTAAGAAGGGAAGAATGGACGAAACAGAGCCAATAGCGCAGAATATTTTCAATTCGTATAGTTTGTTTGCTGTAGATAATGAATACCGTAATTCAATAGTATATGGAACCAGCTTTGTTTTTAACAGCGAAGGAAGAAATCAGGTAGTGGCAGGATTTATGTTAAAATTTAATAGAGTGTTTCTTGCAAAAGCTAATGATGTACTGCCAGTTTCAGACGGAAATGATAGATGGTGGACTGGTTCCTTTCAGGCAGGATATAATTTTACGGGTAAAGCCAAATTAGGTAAACTTGGAGTGGTTAGTTGGGGATACGATGCTTTTACCGGTGAACGCATAGTGAAAGACTCTGAAGCGGAAATGGCTATTGATAAGTATGAAACTTACCCAATTGGAGATCATAATTATTACAAACAATCCCCAAGGGGAGCGGAGTTAACGAATGGTATGACTTTTGGTTTTTTAAAATCAACCGGGAAAGAGAAACGGGTTTATTTAACAGGAGGAATCAATGTAGATAAAATGAATCCGATGTGGTTTCAGAATGCGATTCATGACAACTTTAAAAAGTTAGGGTTGGGGAATGAAGTATTGCCTCGTTTCCAAAGTACGGATCCTTTGATTTTACATATAACCAAGTACAATTAGAGTGATAGTAAAGACCCATTGGATCAGTTTAATGGTCCTGTGGGTTTTGTAAGTAGAGTTTCAACAGTTAAAAAGATTGAAAAAATATGAAAATGTCGTGTATGTAATTAAAAACTCCTAATTTTGAAGCGGTAATGCATACTGGTAAGAAATATACTGCCCTTTTTTTGCTGATGGCTTTTTTATGTACTATTGGCCTAAATGCTTTATCGGCTCATAAGGGGTATGTTTTACACAAGGGAAAGGTAGAGGTTTTTCACAACGAAGATCACCCTATCGTAAGTGAGAATTTTTTTTCTGAAGAAACAGAGGATGATACCGAAGGGTATTCAGAAGTTTTTAGTTTTCCGTTACAGTTTGTTTTATTCTATTTTTTTGAACCACTCCCATTACAATTCAGTATTCCTGATTTTCAGCAGTTGCTAAATGCTGATCCTATTTTCCTTAGTATCCGTGTTCTGCGGATATAGTATTTAAGTGTAGTTATTGTATGGGCTGTTCTTGCCCGACAATTTTAAATCCTCTGGGATGACAGGCATTGCTCTGTCCTAATTTCAATTTACTCACTTAAATAAACACACACAATGAAATTATATAAAGTCAATACGCCTTTAGACGGTTTAGCTGGTTTAAAGCAAAATTATAGAACAGATGCCATGAGTGGTTTTCTTGTTTTTCTTCTCGCAATGCCTTTAAGTCTTGGTATCGCAAAAGCTTCCGATTTTCCCGCTGTTATGGGGCTACTAACCGCAATGATCGGAGGACTGATTGTTAGTTTTTTCTCCGGGTCTTTTTTAACTATTAAAGGTCCGGCAGCTGGTTTAATCGTTATTGTTGCTGGTTCTGTTTCAGAACTGGGGCAAGGTAATAATACGCAGGGATGGCATCTCGCTCTTGGCGCTATTGTGGTTGCAGGGATATTACAAATTCTTTTTGGTGTACTTAAATTCGGAAAGTTAAGCGATTTTTTCCCTTTTTCAGCAGTAGAAGGAATGCTTGCAGCTATCGGTATCATCATTATTAGTAAACAACTGCATATTTTACTTGGTGTTAATCCGGTAAATGAAGCGGGAACCCCCTTAGTAGAACCCTTTGAGTTGATAGCCGCTCTTCCTTCAACCTTTATGCACGCAAATAAAGTGTCAGCTATTATTGGTTTAATAAGTTTAAGTATTGTTTTATTTTACCCATCACTAAAATTACCTTTCACAAAAAAAATTCCTGCTGCACTTGTTGTTTTGCTCGTGGCCATTCCGTTGGGAATAGTACTTAATCTCAAAGCAGAAAATCCAAAGGGATTGGTACATTTTGATAAAGGGTTGTTCGATATATTAGCCATAAACGTAAGTTTTGCAGGAGTTTCCAGTATAGGTACTTTTATTAAATATGTAATCATGTTTGCCTTGGTTGGAAGTCTGGAGGCCTTACTTACCAATAAAGCAATAGATAGTCTTGATCCTTACGGGCGTAAATCGGACATGAACAAGGATTTAATAGCTCTGGGAATTGGTAATATTATAGCAGGTATGCTGGGCGGTCTTCCTATGATTAGTGAAGTAGCACGTAGTAGCAATAATGTAAATAATGGAGCTAGAACGCGCTGGGCGAATTTCTTTCACGGTGTATTTATTATGGTGTTTTTGACGCTAGCTACGGTTTTCAGTGATTTGATTCCCGGCGCAGCCCTTTCTGCTCTTTTGATCGGAGTAGGGATCAAACTGGCAAGTCCCAGGTTATTTGGCCATGTTTCCCATGTAGGGAAAGAACAGCTGGCTATTTTTATGGTTACAATTCTGGTTACACTTGCCACGGATCTTCTGGTGGGCATCTTTGCCGGGATAATCGTAAAACTGATTATAGAATTGTTTGAGGGTGCTAAGTTGAAGTATATGTTTAGGAATAACTTTAGTGTTCAGCAGGTAAGTGAGGGGAAGCGTGTTGTAAAAGTAGATAACTGTGCCGTATTTACAAATGTTATAACGCTGAAACAAACGTTAGAAAAAATTCCTGAAAAGGAAGAAATCACTATAGATTTTTCCGGTGCCCGGGTGATTGACCATACGAGTTTATGCGTTCTGAAACAATTTCAGGAACAATACGAATTGAAGGAAGGCCGAGTAGAAGTAACGGGTATAGATTATCACGCTCGTTTAGGTCACGATGAAACCAGTACCTTGATTTTAAAGTGAATTTTACAGTAAGAGGTATGAAAAGCAAGTGTTCTATAATTAGTTTTGTGCTGTGTTTTGTAATCGGTTTTCCGGCATTCGCACAGATCCCTGCTACACGGTTTAAGGATGGATTAAAACTGTACCTTAGTAAAGATAGTGTGAGTTGGTTAAAAACAACGTTGGTTCTGCAAAACTGGATCCGTTATACAGAGAATAATCCAGGTACTACAATAAATAACTACAATCAGACGGAAACCTTTGATATTGGCATTCGCCGTATGCGTATGCAATTATTTGGAAACGTCACAGATCGCGTTTTTGTTTATACGCAATTTGGGTTAAATAATTTTACTGGTAATTCAACGCGGAAACAGGGCGCTTTTTTTCACGATCTGGTAACGGAATATAGTTTTATACCCGGTCATCTCAGTCTTGGTACCGGCCTTGCCGGTTGGAGCGGATTGTCGCGTTATGCGTCGCCATCTGTAGGAACAACGATGATGTATGATGCGCCACTTTTTGAACAAACCACCAACGATGTAACAGATCAATTCTTACGTAAGCTTAGTATCTACGCTAAGGGTAAAGTATCACGACTCGATTACCGTATGGCTATTAGTAAACCCATGAATATTCAAACGGCTCAGCAAGGGTTGGATACGCTTCTTTCAACAGACGCCACATTTGCACCCGACCCTCCGAAGTTACAGTGTCAGGGTTATTTTAACTGGCAGTTTATGGATCAGGAAAGTAATCAGATTCCTTATACGCAGGGAACATACCTTGGAAAGAAGCGGGTATTTAATATAGGAGCAGGATTTATTTACCAGCCGGAGGCCATGCGTTATCTGGGACGCGATGGATTAAAAAGGTATGCTGATATGAAATTGCTGGCAGTAGATGCGTATTTGGATTACGCCTTAAGTAAGGAGCGTCAAAACGCTATCAGCGTGTATGCCGGATTTTTTAATTTTGATTTTGGACCCGGATACTTGAGGAATTTAGGTGTTATGAATGACGCTACGGGAAGTAACAATGCAGCGGTGAAAAAAATATCCGGTTTTGGAAATGCTTTTCCTATGTATGGTACCGGAAATATTATTTATGCTCAGGCGGGGTATTTATTTAAACACAATTTGTTTGGAAGGTATGGCACGCTTATGCCAAACGCCGATGTTATGCTCGGTAGTTATGACCGTTTAAGTGTACCTATGCTTCTGTTTGATGTGGGCGTTAATTATTTTATGAATGGCCATAACAGTAAAGTAAGTTTTAACTATCAGAACAGACCTGTCTATATGCAGGATTTGCTATCTAAAGCAAATGAAACAGGGCGTAAAGGTATGTTTGTTTTACAATATCAAATTTCATTTTAGATATGAAGACCGGATCAGAACACAACAACAGTGGTGGTTTTAATGTAACCCAAGTCTTGCATGAATTGCATCATTACCTCCCGGCTCAGGCCCCATTAAAGGATTTTATACACCATAATACGCTTCATGCTTTTCAAAGCTATTCTTTTTTCGATGGCATCCGAAAAGCGTCGCATATTTTTGGTTATAAGGTAATGCTTTCTCTTGGAGAGTACAGACGTTTATATAAAGAAGGAAGAGTTAATGGCGAAATATTAAAACGGTGTATTGTAAATGCCGGCGAACAGGATGTGAACGAATGGTTGAATCGTTTGCTTATCACTCCTTACAACGGTTCCGTTCAGTCACGTATCGGGCAATTGCGAGCTAATTGGAAAAATGTGTATAAAATAGATATGGATGCGTTAACACATCCGGTTTTGTTCCGTACACTTTGCGCCTATCTTGATCAGGGTATAGCCATTTGGGCACTGCCCAGAAGTCAAAACGGGTTTTTGACTACTATCCGTGAGATGGAAAGAGAATCGTATACCAGTTTTTTCAGAGGCGCCAGAGCAAAACAATTACTTTTTAGTGAGGATTTATCTATTGAAGGTTTATTGAAACTATTGATAGGGAAAGAGGAGTTGTACGAACATTATCTGTTTGATCAGCAGTTTTCGCATCAGGGATGGAGTGGCATGGTTAGTTCAGTAGAAACACAACCGAAGAGTATGCTCGATGAACGAAAAATTGCGTTGGAAGATAGTATTCTGTTTGAGTTGCTGCTGGAAATAGATGCTCTGGATTATAAGTTGGGTAAGGATTGGAAACCCCTTGGGAACCGTGTTGCGAACAGCCCAGTGCCTCTTTTTGAAAAGGTAGAACCTACCGAATTGGATAAGGTATTGGAAACATGGCAAATGGCTTTTGAATGGACCTATTACGATCAGGTACTTGGCGGAATAAGGTTAACAAACGTAGTTAAACCGGTAATTATACAAAAATCTTTTCAGGCATTGTTATGTATTGATGATCGTGAATGCTCTTTCAGGAGGTACCTGGAAAAAGCGGATCCCTCTTGTGAGACCTTTGGAACACCTGGTTTTTTTGGTGTAGAGTTTTACTTTCAGCCGGAGGGTGGCCGGTTTTATACCAAGTTGTGTCCGGCTCCGGTTACCCCAAAACATCTAATTAAAGAAACCAAAGCAGGAAACAGGCATAAAAAGGATATTCACTTTTCAAGGCAGTCGCACGCCCTATTCCGGGGGGCGCTTTTAACGAATATGCTTGGCTTCTGGAGCGGCTTAAAATTAGCAGCCAGTGTATTCCGGCCTACAGGAGGAGCGACTGATGCATCTTCTTTTAAGCACATGTCCGGTCAATCTGAATTAACTGTTGAAAATTCGGGAGAGCGAAAGTCACGGACAGTAACAGCCATTGGAGGTGCTATGGCATTTACCATAGAACGGGAAGAGCGTCATGGTGATGAAAAAGAACTTCGCGTTGGTTTCACTGTTGAAGAAATGGCTGTTCGGGCCGAAAATCTTTTACGAAGTATAGGTCTTGTTGAAGCGTTTGCACCGCTTGTTTATATTATAGGGCATGGAAGCAGTAGCGTTAATAACCCACATTACTCTGCGTATGACTGTGGCGCCTGCAGCGGCAGAGCAGGATCAGTCAATGCCCGCATAATGGCACACATGCTCAATTTACCGGAGGTACGGACATTGCTTTCAGGTAAAGGTATTATTATACCCGGTAATACGCAGTTTATAGGTGCATTACACGATACAACACGCGATGAGGTGGCTTTTTATGACGTTATTTCACTATCGTTTGAAAATCTGGATGCTCATAAAACACATCGCCGGATTTTTGAGAAAGCCCTTGATAAGAATGCAAAGGAACGGTCGAGGCATTTGGTATCTGTAAATACATCAAAGCCGGCAGAGCAGATTCATGAAAAAATCAGGAGGCGTTCAGTATCGTTGTTTGAACCACGCCCGGAATTAAATCACGCTACAAATGCACTTTGTATAGTGGGACGAAGAGAACTCACCAAAGGCCTTTTTCTGGATAGACGGTCGTTCATGAATTCGTATGACTATAAAATTGATCCTGAAGGGAAATACCTTTTAGGTATATTGAATGCGGCCGCACCGGTTTGTGGGGGGATTAATCTTGAGTATTATTTCTCAAGAGTGGATAATCAGAAGTTAGGGGCGGGAACCAAGTTGCCGCATAATGTAATGGGCCTTTTTGCAGTGGCGAATGGAATTGACGGAGATCTGCGCCCTGGTTTGCCAAGTCAGATGATTGAAGTACATGATCCTGTTCGCTTATTGGTTATAGTGGAGCATTTTAAGGAAGTGGTAGAAAAGGTAATTAAAACAAATCCGGCAACATACGAATGGTTCAGGAACGAATGGGTTAATCTGGTTTGTACAGAGCCCGAAACAAAAAGTATGTATGTGTTCAGGAATGAAAACTTTGAACCGTATGAACCTTTCACCAAAACACTAAAGCAGATAGAAGATCTCGATGTGCTTTTAGCTACTAATGAAAGTAATTTACCAGTGTATATTTTAAAATAGAAAAAATGGCAGAGTATATTAATGTATTTATTTTAATTCCTTTGATTGGATACGTAGTAAGCTTGCTGATCCCAAGGAAAAACGAAGACGCCCTTTCTGTAACGGCTTTTGTTACAGCCGGGCTTCATGTGTTAGTGTCTGTTTCTTTCCTTGTCATTTGGTTGATAAATGGGCATGATCCGTTAGATATGAAAGATGCCGTATTGTATAAAACGAGTGACTACGAATTTTTTGTTGATTTCTGTTATGATAAAGTAACGGCAGTGTATGGTGTGACAGGCTCTGTACTGGTTTTTCTGGTTACCTGGTATAGCCGGTATTATATGCACAGAGAAGATGGCTATAAGCGGTTTTTCAATACGGTATTGTTTTTCTTTACCGGATATAATGTAACCGTATTTGCCGGAAATTTTGAAACACTTTTTGCAGGATGGGAAATTTTAGGCTTATCTTCATTTTTGTTAATCGCTTTTTACCGCGACCGTTATCTGCCGGTAAAAAATGCGGTGAAAGTGTTTTCGATTTACCGTTTAGGTGATGTAGGACTCCTGTTGGCAATGTGGATGAGTCATCATCTGTGGCATCAGAATATTACATTTCATCAGTTAAATAATAAAGAACTGGTACATATCCATCTGGCAGAGCATAACGTTATAGGCACAGGAATCGCTATTATGATTCTGATTACAGCCGCCGCCAAATCTGCACAGTTACCATTTACAAGCTGGTTACCACGGGCTATGGAAGGGCCTACACCTTCCAGCGCTATTTTTTACGGGTCGCTCTCGGTTCATCTGGGCGTATTCCTTTTACTACGAACGTTTCCATTCTGGCAGGAACAAATCATGGTAAGATGGTTAATAGGTATTCTGGGACTATTAACCGGCTTTATTTCTACGGGTATCGCAAGGGTTCAATCCTCTATTAAAAGTCAGATAGCCTATGCTTCTGCCGCTCAAATTGGCATTATATTCCTCGAAATTGCACTTGGCTGGGAGGTATTGGCCTTGTTTCACTTTGTAAGTAATGCCTGTTTAAGAACATATCAATTATTGATTTCGCCATCAGTTGTAAGTTACCTTATTAAAGATCAGTTCTATAATTTTAATCCGAATACTACCGTGCAATATGCGTTTATCCCTAAAAAATGGCGTACAACATTTTACATGCTTTGTTTAAAAGAATGGCATCTTGGCGATTTTATCCGAAGCATATATTGGCAACCGATTAAGTTCTTCGGCCGCTATCTGCATTTTATTACGTTTAAGTGTATTATGATTTTATTTTTACCGGTTTACATACTTGGGATATTGTTTCAATATGGCATTATTAATCCGCCTGATTTCCTTAGATCGTTTTTACCTCCCTTCTTTGCGTTTATAGGTTTAATAATGATATTGAGGTCATTTACAATCCGGGGTAATCCATACCTTAGTTTTATTTTGGTAGCATTAAATCATTTTTGGATTGCACTCGCTATTTCGTTTAACGCATTTTACAGTTTTGATGAAACTATTTTGTATTTAGGTGGAATAGTGCTTTCTGCCATTGTTGGTTTAGTTGCCCTTAAACGGCTTGAGTATTACGAAGGAAAGTTAAGTCTTGATAGTTTTAGCGGACATGTGTTTGAGCATCCGCGGGTTGCTTTTATCTTTTTAATTGCCTGTCTAGGAATGGCTGGATTTCCTATTACTACAGCTTTTATAGGGGAAGATTTAATCTTTAGTCATATCCAGAAACATCAGTTGTTTCTGGCTTTTTTGATATCCATGAGTTTTGTTGTGGACGGATTGGCACTAATACGGTTATATGCGCGTTTATTTCTTGGAGTCCATTTTAAAGACTACCACGAAAGGGCTTATCGCTCTTCCTGATAGGTTAAATTATGGTACGGATAATTATTGTCTTGATTCTACTAAATGGTAGTGTATTGTTTGGACAACAGAATTTTATTAATGTACCTTCGGGAGAAGTTACAGAAAAGCGTGGTGTTTTCTTTCAGCAACAGTTTAATGTTAGTAATCTCTTGCAATCTAATACAACGTTAGATTACGGATTAGGACATAATTGGGAAGTAGGCTTTAATGTGCTTGGATTGAATATAAGAAGTAATCATTTTACAATTATTCAGAATGATACCGATGATGTAGATCCTTATAATCCTCTAATAATGGTGAACGCTTTAAAACGCTTTGAAATTAGTCAACGTTTTACGGTATCGCCTGGCGTACAGTATGGTGGTAATTTTACAATAGGACATAGGATTATGCCATGTGGATTATTTTATTTGAATGGCGCTATAAGTGATCTTTTGACAGAAGGCTCTGTTTTGGTTTCTGGTGTGTATTACAACACCTTGCATTACGGAGGATCAGGAAATAGGGTTGGCGGTTGGTTAGGATGCGAGATGCCGGTTTCGCAACGTTGTCACTTAACCGGTGAAAGTATTTTCGGATCAAATGCGTTGTCGTATTCTTCCGTTGGTGTTATTTTATATCCGCATCCACATTTGCCTGTAACACTTGGCGTGCAGATACCTAATGTACCAAAGAACACATTCGGTTTTGTGTTGGAAATTACATGGATTCCATAGAAGGCAGGGATTTATTACCGTAGCAGATACATTAAGAGGGGATATCGCTGTAAGCGAACCCCCTCTTATTAACCGGAAAAAATCTAAAAGTAATACGTGTAGTCCAATAAGCCATTTTGTGTAGTAGGCAGTGCGCCTGAAAAACTGGCGGTGGCGTTAACAAGCCAGTAAGGCAGGTTTGTGTTTATATTATAGAAGTGAGAGAAGGAGTTGGTAGGTGTAGGCAATATAACAAAGGTTCCATTGATAGATCCGTCGTCACTAATTAGAAGCGCGGCGTCTTCATTAGCAGCAGGGCTGTAGCTGATGTTCGTTCCTGCCCCACCCACAAAGGAAAGTCCTCCGCCTGCGGTAATGGTAAAAAGCGAGTAGTAACCAATATTAGTACCCGTATTAGGATAAGGACTACCGCCAACTTGCCCGTGTCCGTACACCGTTAACCGGTCGCCATAAATGTCTAAGCCAATCAGTGGAGTGGTTGCTCCAAGTGAAGCTGGTAAAGAACCGGCTAAGTTCCAGATTAGTGGTGGGTTACCTGGCGCTCCTGGAATAGACACATATACATCTCTGGTTCCAACACGAATAGCATAATAGAATCGTCCATCTTTACTCCGTTCAATATCTTGCAAAAAAATGACAGGCCCGCTGGTAGAGCCAATTTGTGTGGGTCCAACAACACCCGCTGCCATGGTAACCGGATTTATTTTGAGTAAACGGCCCGGGAAATTAGATAAGTTGTTTGTAACGCCAAATAAGGCAGATGTATTGTTAATAATACTCGTAATACCACTAACGTTAGTCACATTTGTTAATCCAATAGTAACATTTTGAAAAACACCAAGTCCTGGCGTTACGATGCTGTAACCGGTGTTTATCTGGCTTATGTTTCCGGCAGCTCTGCGTAGCGCAATTACATTAAACCCTGAACTTGATTTAGCGTTTGTTTCATTTTGCGAAATCTGGGATGCTTTTTCAGCATTGTTGCCCGGAGCAGGATTACTTTTTTTGTTACAGGCACTGAGCGCGGTTAAACCGATAGCTACGGCCAAACCGAATTTTAGTTTAGTTGTTTTCATAATATAGTTTTTGGTGCTCTAAATCTACTGAAAAAGCTTTAAGTAAAGGTAGTTATGGGTTTATTTTAATGTTAGCGGTAGTTAAATAAATGTAATCTTATAAATTTGAAAGGGCTGATGCGTTTTATTTTTAAACCCATCAGAAATTTACTATCACCACTTTTGCTGTGGCATTAGATTATTCAGAATTAAAGGATTTTCAGTAACTTTATTGTAAAATTAAAAGAATTATGAGTAAAGGATTAATCGGAATTATTGTTTTTGGTATTATAGTAGTTTTCGGAGGTTTCTGGGCGTGCAATAAGAGAAATAGTTTTGTTAGCCTGAGGGAAGATGCCAAGGCACAATGGCAGCAAGTGGAGAGTCAATATCAGCGCCGTGCTGATTTGGTGCCGAATATCGTAGCCACTGTTAAAGGAGAGGCTGAATTTGAGAAAAGTACCCTGGAGGCCGTTATTGGTGCCAGAGCTAAAGCCACACAGGTAAGTATCAATCCCGAGAATCTGGATGAGCAATCAATTGAAAAATATAAAGCGGCGCAGGGAGAATTAAGCAGCGCCTTAAGCCGGTTATTGGTTGTAAGTGAAAATTACCCGAATTTAAAAGCGAATGCAGCTTTCGCCGATTTACGCGTAACGCTTGAAGGTTGTGAGAACCGCATTTCTACGGAGCGGATGAAGTACAACGATATGGTTAAAAACTTTAATAAAGCTATACAACTATTTCCCGGAAGTCTAATTGCCGGATCTATGCAAGCCCTTCCGTATTTTGAGTCGGAAGCAGGCACAGAAAAAGCGCCTAAGGTAGAGTTTTAAAATTGGCTAATATTTCTCATGATTCGTAAGGATTATCTGATAAGGCAATTTGAAGAGTTTGGGAAATTTATGGCCATTATTTTAGGGTTCCGCCAGCAATTAAAGTGGCAGGAACATGAAGAAAAGGTGAGAGAAGCTTTACGGCAGTTTACCGCATTGGAGTTACTCACGATTGAAGATTTGCCCAATGATCAGTTTTTTGATAATTTATTTGGTGCCGGAACACTTAGTGACGAACACATTAAAATAACAGCGGATTTACTTTTCGAGAAATCGCATTATTACCTACATCATCAGCAAACGATTAATGCGCATAATGTACTGCAAAAGGCGGCTATCTTATACCGATACCTTACTCAGGCTGTAACGATGAATAACTATAATCTTGATGCGCATTTTAAACTGAATAGCGTAGAACGAATGCTTGAGCAGTTTAGCTGAGGAAATGGTACATTTGTATGAGGCGTTACCGGTGTTTTTTAAATTTTTTTGGCGTGCAGTTTTTGCAATCCGGAAACCAAACATCAATAACATCCGGCAATTTTACCTGATGCCCGTCTGCTTCCTGAGCGACAATATTGGTAAAAAAAATTTTCGTTGACGATTTGCAGGTATTAAGTGCTTGCTGCATTTCGGGTGTAATGGCGAAGTTTTTGCTGTAATACGGTTTATCAGGATCGGTTTTAATCCATAAAACGTACGATAAAACGGCACTTTCCCGCGGATTTCCAAAGCGGTCAACAGCAATCAGTTTAAGATTGACATTGTCAAATTCAGCTTTAACTAAATCTTCGGCCTTTTTAACTTTAATGGTATTGGTTGGCTGTTGCGCACGTAATATCTGATGGGTACACAGTAATAGTATAAAGAATAAACCTGTTAACCGGTATAGCATAATACTATTAAAGGTACATAATTATTTATACAATTTTGCCCTTGCTTCTTTCCAGGATTCATTTTCAAGGAAGTCGTCATAGCTGCATTGTTTATCTACGCTGCCATTAGGTCCTATTTCGATAATCCGGGTAGCCACGGTTTGCACCAGTTCGTGGTCATGACTTGTAAAGAGGATGGTTCCGGAGTAATCTTTCAACGCGTCATTATAAGCGATGATGCTTTCCAGATCGAGGTGATTTGTTGGTTCATCAAGAATAAGTAGATTGGGGTTAAAGAGCATCATACGACTGGTCATACAACGTACTTTTTCGCCCCCGCTTAAAACATTACATTTTTTAAGTACTTCTTCGCCACTAAACAGCATTTTTCCAAGAAATCCCCTGATATAGGTTTCGTCTTTGTCTTTGCTGAACTGGCGCAACCAATCAATCAGGTTTAAATCGCTTTGAAAAAAGTGCTGGTTCTCGTTCGGTAAATGGGCTTTGTAAATGGTGGTACCAAAGGTATATGTTCCGCTATCTTGTTTGTCAACATCCGCCAAAATATTAAACAGCGCGCTAATAGCTAACTGGTTTTTGCTGACAAAAGCAATCTTATCGCCTTTATTTACATTAAGGTGAAAATTGCTGAATAAAACCCCGTCCGCATTACTTTTTTTAAGGTTTTCTACATGCAGGATCTGATCTCCGGCTTCACGTTCCTGCTTAAAAATAATACCAGGATAACGGCGGTTACTCGCCGGAATATCGTCTACGGTTAACTTTTCTAATAGCTTTTTACGGCTGGTAGCTTGACGACTTTTACTGGCGTTTGCACTAAAACGAGCCACAAAATCCTGAAGTTCTTTGCGTTTGTCTTCAATTTTTTTGTTTTGATCGCTGCGTTGTTTCAGTTGTAACTGACTCATCTGGTACCAGAAACTGTAATTTCCGGTATAGGTGTTTAATTTTCCGAAATCAATATCGCAAATATGGGTACATACCGCATCCAGAAAGTGACGATCGTGACTGATCACAATAACGGTATTCATAAAATCGGCCAGAAAATTTTCTAACCAGGTTATTGTTTCTACGTCCAGATCATTAGTCGGTTCATCCAGTAAAAGTAAGTCCGGATTTCCAAAAAGGGCTTGTGCCAGTAACGTTTTTACCTTTTCTTTCCCGGTAAGGTCTTTTACCAGTTTATAATGGCTATCGGGGCTTATGCCCATATTGGTTAACATGGTAGCAGCGTCACTTTCCGCATCCCATCCGTTCATTTCGGCAAACTCAGCTTCCAGTTCACTGGCTTTGATACCATCCGCATCCGAAAAGTCGGCTTTGGCATAAATGGCATCTTTTTCTTTCATAACCTGATATAACCTTTTATTACCCATAATAACGGTATCTAAAACGGTATATTCATTGTATTCGAAGTGATTTTGTTTTAAAACGCTCATGCGTTGTCCGGGAACAATACTGACCTGACCTTTTGTAGGGTCAATTTCGCCACTGAGTATCTTCATGAACGTGGACTTTCCGGCTCCATTGGCGCCAATAATCCCATAACAGTTACCGGGGGTAAATTTTACATTTACCTCGTCGAACAAAACCCGTTTGCCAAATTGCAAACTAACATTAGAAACAGTGATCATGATCCTTTTAAATAGGCCGCAAAGATAGTACTTTTATATGGTTTAAATTATAAAGATGAGGGTATTGGTAGTTAATATGTTGCTCTTAATGCTTGGCGGATTAAGAGCGCAGATAGTACTTAAAGGAAAGGTTAAAGATGTGGTAAGCGGAAAGGGTGTTGCGTTTGCGGCTGTGGGTATTCACCAAAAACCTTTGGGGGTAATTTGTAACGAAGAAGGTGTATTTATAATAAAATCGGGACTAACAGAACAGGATGACTCACTCACTGTTACGGCCATTGGATACAAGCCCCGTATGGTGGCATTAACAGCTCTTGTTGTTGATAACCCGGAGGGAAGAATTGATTTAGAGCCTGAGGCATTTAAACTGCCCGAAGTAACGGTCAAATCTGAAAAAATTTACTATAAATTTTTAGGAACAACAAAGTACTCTAAATCGAATTGTAGTGGTTTTGTTAAAAATGAAGATAGCTGGAAAGGATCAGAGAGTGCTATTCTGATTAAAAATGAACAGCCGGTTTTGATAGAAGATTTTGGCTTTTTTGTGATCCGTAACACGTATGAAGATTCTTTAACTTTCCGGTTAATGTTTTATCATAAAACGGCGGATGGGAAAGTGGGGGAGACCTTTTTGCAGCGACCTGTTATTTTCAAGTTGAAACAATCGCATGGTGAATTCAGGATGACACTACGAGACGAAAATATCCGGGTTTCGGGCGATTTTTTTGTAAGCCTCGAATGCCTGATGGATGAAATGGATATTTCGCGATTTTGTTATGCGGGTTCTTACCGGCAGCCCTCTTATATAAAGGCATCGCATTTCCAGAGGTGGACGCGCGTAAGAGGCGGCGGAAGTGACTACAATCTGAAAGTAAGTTACAGTAAAGAGTAGTAAGTACTCCGGGTAGCAGTTTTATAAACTCAGTAGTGGTGTTCCCGATAGAGTGGGCTTATATCGATGTGTTAGCTAGGTAACCGGATGTGTAATAGAAATCCTACTGTCTATTTACGGTTTAATCCGGACTATGCATTAAAAATTTGTAGTGAGCGAAAAGACCAATAAAATCTGAACTTTGCCAAAGGGAGTTTAGTCAACCCTATACCAAATGACTGAAAATGACGTAGAGGGGTATTCACGATTTTTACAACCAATAGCATTATATAATCCAGATTTAATGGTTTAAAACAAATCCTGTGATTCTGAAGTGAAAGAATTGTTTTCCCTGTAAATTGTCAGAAAACAAAAGGCCCGTTAAATTCATTAACGGGCCTTGCTGAAAAGATAAGTTTGTATTATTTAGATAAAATCAGTTTTCCAACGTGTTTGGTACCATTGCTGCCTTTTATAGTAACAAGATAAATACCGGCATTAAGTGAACTCAAATCTGCATTAAAACTAACATCTTCTGAATTAGTTTGACCTACAAAAGAAGTAAATACTAATTTACCCATCAGATCAACCACTTCCATATTTAAACGTTCTCCGTTTATGCTTTTGCAATCTATTGTAACCATACCATTGCTTGGATTTGGATACATTTTAAGGAAACTGTTTTTAGTTTTTTCTACCTCATCCACACCAACATACGATTGCTCGTAGAATGCATTTGTTGACCAAACACCTCGTCCATTTGTAGCGGCATAAATTACGCCGGAGTTATATGACTTCCAGTGTGGCAATTTTTGTTGCTTAAGGTCGTAAACCTCAATGTTAGGAATCTGATTATTGTTGACGTTGTTCCACACAGGCGAAGAAGCTGTAATGTCGTTTGTCATAAAGACACCGGAAGAAGTACCAAGTAATACTTTTTTATTGTCATTTCTTTCAGGAAGTGAAACAAATACATTAGTACCAGTAGGTAAATTTCCTGTTTTATCGCTGAAGTTAGCCATAGAAGCAATAGCTGTATTTGACATAATTGCTGTTTTAGGACTTGTACATACATAAATTTTAGCAGCAGTAATGTTTGTTCCTGAAGGTACTACTGATAAAATAAGGCTACCATCGGTATCAGCAAAACGCAGACTTGTTACAACAGAGTCAATACGTCCGATCATGGTAGTACGATAAGGTGAACGCGGATTTAAAGTAAATACAGGAACGCCTGTAAATGGAGGTTTACGGTTAAATACGTGTGTGCTGAATAACCCTTTATAATTAGCAAATGTAGAATCAATAATAGCGTTGATGTGTGAAACACGGTAAATGTACGATGTAGTATTTGTTCCGCTGGTAGTAGCGCTCACAAAATACAGTTCAGTACCTGAGGAAGCCCATTCCATCATTCGAACACGACTATTTAACGGGCGACGCGCTTTATTTAGTGTTGCAACACCTCCGGGGCCATCCACATACATACTGTCACCAGTGATTAACTGACGTATTGGAGAATCACCAAAATTCATCATATTACGTGATATGCTAATACCTTCGTTGGTGGCAAACGCAAAGCGCGAAGACATTGGCAATGGTAATTTTATAGCACTGGTATTTCCTATAGCTACACCAGCTGGTTTTCTCCAGGAATTAAGTGTAGTAATAGTACCTGATACCACAATGTTCTTGGTACTGATTTCAGTATTGGTTAGTGTGATAACAGCACCAACGTCATATTTGTAGTAAGCTTTTGCAAAACATCTAACTGTTGCAGAGTTAACAGCTACAGTACTACCCACACCTAAAGGACAGGTAAGCGTATTAGGAGCAGGATTTAAACTGAATGTTAATCTTGTAACATCCAGCCTCGAAATAGTATTGTCAATTGTTATAAAATTTTGTGCATTTTGCACAGCAGAAGAAGCACCGGTTAAATTTAAAGTAGGGTTAACGGGTGCTAAAGTAGAAGCTGTATAAGGATTTACAATAACACTGATCGTTTGCGTTAATCCTGGCGTTACTCCACACGTTCCGGTTACAGTAGTAACATAGGAAACACTATCCAGCAAGGCCGAGTTTTGAGGACGCAAAAACGTGAAAGATATAGGCGTGTTACTGTTTGAGGTAGAAGCCGGAATAACCACACTGCTGGTTAACGGTTCGTTATAAAAAATTAAAGAGTCGCATGGTGCTGAACCTAATTGACCGCTGTTTTCGAAATAAGCAAAAGGAGTACCAGTTACGCTGAAGTTGGTATTGGTAAAGTCAGAACTTACAGATCCCGCGGCGAATTTGAAACCAAACTGAGTATAATCCTGAGCGGTATAGTCACTGGTTCTCCAGATTGTACCATCCGCTTTTGTTACAACACTGGCTTTAGGTAAAATTTCAGAAACAATAATGTTGTTAAATTCACCGGTATTGTAGTTTTCCTCATCCTTAACTAACGGATAATTTCCCTGATAGTAAGTGATTCCGGACGTTACACCCGATGCTAAAAAGCCGATACGAGGAGTGATTAAAGAGCCATTAGTCGGAGCAGGAGAGGCAGGTCTTGCTAACACTGCAAGGTTATTAAATGCTGTGGCGTTTAAACCATTGAATGCTCCAATGAAACCTAAACCTGCTGATTTGTATATAGACCCGTCAGTCGCAATAAATAAGGTGTTAGCATCATTCGGTTTAAACAGAATTTGATGAACGTTCTTAGGTAAGTACAATGCAGAGCCTACTAAGCCATCGTTCCCCAAACGGAACCATGTGCCAATATTTGGCGCTGTTACTCTTGTCCAGGAATAAAGGGCGTATCCTCCTATAAGTAACTGATTTTCGTTAGTAGGAGAAACAGTAAGGGCGTGTGAATAATCCGCCCATCCAAGACCTCCACCGCGCATAGGATCCAATTGGTTCGACCCTTCTAAAATAAGAGATGGTACCTGACTATTTGCGAAATTCTCGTAAACGAATAAACCTGCTAGGGAAGAGTTGTTACTTGCAAAAGGACTTCCGCAGGAAATGTAAATTTTATTTGGATTAGTAGCAGGAATTGCAATTTCAATACGTCCGTAGTTAGCAGGAACAAGTGCTGTAGTAGGAGTGATGTCGGCTGTAAAACTTCCCGGATCACCATTAGTAGAACGCCAAACTTTAGAACCTCCTGTAATATCTCCAACGCTTACATAAGCCGATCCGTCGCTGGCTAACTCTAAATCGTAAGCCTGACCAGTTACCGTAGGGGATGTTCCGGCAGCCCAGGTAGTACCACCATCGGTACTAACATAAAGACCGGTAGCACTTGCTACATAAATGCGTTGGGCATTAGCGGGGTTTATAACAATTTTATTGATGTTGCCCATAGTAGAAGTACCTGCAACCTGCAATAAGGTATTATTGGCAAAGGTGTAAACGCCGGTTCCCGGACGTGTTTTTGCTAACTGATTAGGGCGCGCATAATTTTCGCCTGTACCTGCATAAATAACGCCATTTGGTGACTGGGCAAGGCAACTAATATTTTTGACATTAGATTGGTCGGTTAGTGGAGACCAGTTTAACCCACCATCATTGGTTAAGAAAATACCACCAGTAACACTACCGGCATATAAACGATTTCCTGTAGGATCCTGATTGTCAAATATCAGAGATCTGATACGACTTGGCGTGGTAACGGGACCTGCTTGACCCCAGCTAATAGTTTGCGCTACAGCCGGAAGCTCAACAGCTATAAGTGCCGACAATACCGCCAGTTTTCCTGCTAATTGTCCTGATTTTCTTAGTATATTTGAAAACATAATGTAAATTTATCTGTATTAGTAAATTTTAACAAAATTGTTATTTTTTTCCCAAATATAAAAATAAAAGACCAATACAAATTTCACTTTTTTTAAAACTGGCTGCATTTTCTTTAGAACTGGTTGATTTTTACGAATAAGCGTGTGGTTTACGACCATATTGAATCTGTTTGACAAATGGGTGTAAGTTTAATGGCTTATATATCAATAGGTAATTAACTAAAGTTTAGAAGGGGGCATTAGTACGCGCCCTTTCCTAATCATAAACTCAGATATAGCTAATTCTTCCTATTTTTCTTTGAAGTCTATTTGCTTTAGTTAAATTTGTAGGCTTTTATGTCAGATACAAAAAATTACTATGCGCATCCTTCGGCTTTTATTGATGAGGGATGTAACATTGGCGATGGAACCAGGATATGGCACTTTTCACATATTATGCCTAATTGCCGGATAGGTGAAAACTGTAACATCGGGCAAAATGTAGTAATTTCTCCGGATGTGGTTTTAGGAAACAATGTTAAAATACAAAACAATGTTTCTATTTATACGGGTGTAACCTGCGATGATGATGTGTTTTTAGGACCATCTATGGTGTTTACAAATGTTACTAATCCGCGAAGCGCTGTAAATCGTAAAAATCAATACGCTAAAACACATGTTGGCAAAGGAGCAAGTATAGGTGCTAATGCAACTATTGTATGTGGTCACAATATTGGTGCTTTTGCTTTTATTGGGGCAGGGGCGGTGGTTACAAAACATGTACCCGATTATGCACTTTTAGTTGGAAATCCGGCCAGGCAAATTGGCTGGATGAGTGAGTACGGACATCGTCTTGAATTTGACGCAAAGGGAGAAGCTGTTTGCCCGGAATCAGGTCAACAGTATAAATTGGCGGATAATAAGGTAACCCGAATTTAAGGTTAGGAAATGGCAGAAAAAATAAAATTTGCGGTAATAGGTCAGGGGCATATCGGAAAGCGGCACGCGGAAATGATCCGTCGTAATGCGGATTGTGAGCTGATAGCAGTATGTGACCTGTTGCCAAAGGATAAATTAGGATTAGAGGACATAAAAGAAAAATTTTACACCTCAGCCGAAGAGTTATTGAAAGCACATCCTGAACTGGATGTGGTCAATGTATGTACACCCAATGGGTTGCACGCAGAGCATGCTTTAAAGGCTCTTGAAGGCGGGAAACATGTAGTGGTTGAAAAGCCTATGGCTCTTTCAAAGGCGGATTGCGAGAAAATTATCTATGCCGCTTTGCACCACCATAAAACAGTATTTTGTGTGATGCAAAACCGTTACTCTCCTCCTAGTGTATGGTTGAAAGAGGTGGTGGAAAAGAAAGTGATAGGAGATGTTTATATGGTTCAACTCAATTGTTACTGGAACCGGGACGACCGCTACTATAAAAAAGGCGGATGGAAAGGAACGGCTGACTTGGATGGTGGAACGCTTTTTACCCAATTTAGTCATTGGATTGATATTATGTATTGGGTTTTTGGAGATATCACTAATATACAGGCGAAATTTGCTGATTTTAACCATCAGCAATCTACCGCTTTTGAGGATAGTGGATTTGTGAGTTTCGATTTTGTGAATGGGGGAATGGGCTGCATTAATTACAGTACGGCGGTGTGGGAAAAAAACCTGGAATCTTCTTTAACAGTGGTTGGTAGTAAGGGAAGTATAAAAGTTGGCGGGCAATACATGGATCAGATTGAGGTATGTAATATTAAAGATTATGTTATGCCGCAGTTAGCAGAAACAAATCCTGCCAATGATTATGGGGCTTACAAAGGATCGGCTAACAACCACCATAATGTAATTGAAAACGTGGTGGAAACCATCACCGGGAAAAATAAAATTACGACAAATGCCTTAGAGGGACTAAAAGTGGTGGATATTATAGAACGTATTTATAAGTTAAGGCCGGCATCAGTTATTAAAGAATAAAAATATTGTAGTTGTATTCAGAAAAGCGAAATGAGTAATATTTATAACAAGATCGTAAAGAAAGAAGCATCCATCGCCGTTATAGGCTTGGGATATGTGGGATTGCCTATAGCATTGGCATTCGCTAAAAAGGTAAAAGTTATCGGTTTTGACATTAACGAACAACGGGTTAATCTCATGAAAAAGGGAATAGATCCGAGTAATGAGTTGGTTAAAAAAGATTTTGAAAACAGCGATATACAGTTTACCTGTAAGTTGGAAGATCTTAAAAAAGCCAGTTTTTTTATCATCGCGGTACCAACACCTATTGATGAACATAATCTTCCTGATCTTAAACCTTTGATAGGCGCTTCTACAACAGTAGGAAAAGTGCTTAAAAAAGGAGATTATGTTGTATATGAATCTACTGTTTATCCGGGCTGTACGGAAGAAGATTGTATCCCGGTTTTAGAACAACACAGCGGACTGAAGTTTGTGAAAGATTTTAAAGTGGGTTATTCACCGGAACGGATTAATCCCGGAGATAAAGAACATACAATTACCAAAATCCTCAAAATTGTTAGTGGATGCGACAAAGAAAGTCTGGAAGCCATCTCTAAAGTGTATGAGATTATTGTAGAACCGGGAACGCACAAGGCGTCTTCTATTAAAGTGGCAGAGGCTGCCAAAATTATTGAAAATACCCAGCGCGACGTAAATATTGCGCTGATGAATGAATTGTCAATCATTTTTTCACGTATCGGAATTAATACCTACGACGTACTGGAGGCTGCCGGCACCAAATGGAATTTCCTCAAATTTTCTCCCGGGCTGGTTGGTGGTCATTGCATTGGCGTTGATCCGTACTACCTTACCTATAAGGCGGAGGAAATGGGGTATCATGCCCGTGTGATTAACAGTGGCCGTTATGTAAATGATAGTATGGGGTTTTATGTAGCTAAAACCTGTGTCAAAAAGATAATTGCTGCCGGTAAAAATATTTCCAAATCAAAGGTGTTGGTTATGGGTGCTACGTTTAAAGAAGATGTAAGCGATATCCGTAACAGTAAAGTAGCCGATATAGTAAAGGAACTGAAGTCGTTTGGCGTTAAGGTAGAAATTGTGGACCCGCATGCAGATAGCAGTGAATTAAAACATGAATATGGTTTCGGACTCAATAAACTGTCAAAAGGTTATGATGGCGTAATTGTGGCTGTTAATCATAAAGAATACAAAACACTGACTGAAACCTATTTTGCCGGAATTCTGAGTAAAAAAGGTGTTCTTGTAGATGTTAAGGGACTTTATAAAGGAAAAATTAAGAAGTTAACATACTGGAGCTTATAATCAAGGTGTGTACCCGTTAACGCTACGTTTTGGTTTTGCTCTTAGTTAGTGGTACATGCAACAGCATTTGCACATAGTAGCGTTCGATGTTCCCTATCCTCCGGATTACGGAGGCGTGATAGATGTGTTTTATAAACTTAAAGCGCTTCATTCTGTTGGATTCCGTATCCATTTACATTGTTTTCAATATGGGCGTAAAGCAGCGCCTGAACTGGAGGAGTTCTGCGAATCAGTTCAGTATTATCCACGCTCTGTAAAAAACATACGCTATCAGTTTTCGTTAACACCATTCACAGTGTTAACCCGTCAATCGAAAGATCTGGAAACAAACCTGCTAAAAGATAATTACCCGATAGTGTTCGAGGTGTTGCACACCTGTTACCTTTTAAACGATAAACGTTTCCGGCACCGGTTAAAATTCTACCGTCACAGTAATATCGAGCACGATTATTATTCGCATCTGGCACGGTCAGAAAAACGGCTTTTCAGAAAATTGTACCTCTATATTGAAGCATTTAAGCTTAAACGTTTTGAGCCCATCGTAGAACACGCAACAGCTATACTGTCAGTTAATGAAAACGACGCGCGTTACTTTTGTCAACGTTATCCGAAAGTAAGAACAGAGGTTATTCCATCTTTTCATCCGTATGACAAGGTTGTGCCACTTACCACTCACGACAATTACATTTTATACCATGGTAATCTCAGTATCTCAGAAAACTATGAAGCCGTATTGTGGCTGGCCAGAAACGTATTCAGCAGGTTGCCAGAGTATAAGGTGATTGTGGCAGGAAAGAAACCACCTTCTTTTTTGGTGGAGCGTTTAAAAGAATTCAGGAATATTGAGGTCATTCCTGATCCAACGGCAACAGTAATGGATCATTTAATTACACATGCATTGGTAAATACACTCTATACCCATCAGGCAACAGGCTTAAAGCTTAAATTACTGAATGTGCTGTTTGCCGGCGGATTTGTAATTGCAAATGAATATATGCTCAGCGGCTCACCGTTCGAAGGGCAGTTGGGAAAGGGTGGTTTGTACATCGCCAACACAGCGGATGAATTTATTAACCAGATAAAGGCGTGTTTTAGGTTAACTTACGATCCGGCTTTGCACACAGAGCGCTGTAAAATGATTGAAAAGAGCAGAGTGTCCGTTATCACCGAAGCGTTCATTCAATTGCTTGCAGACGTTCAATCTTCACACGGGTAAGACCTTTGCTCACAAAATTCAATTGTTGCGCTGCTTTTAATGTCAGATCTATGGAACGTTTAGAACGTTTTGGCAAACGGTCATTAATTTTTACAATAACACAACTATCGTTTTTAAGATTTGTCACCTTTACCCAGGTTCCCATTTTTAGTGTTTTGTGAGCGGCGGTGAGTTGAGAATGCCTGAAAATTTCACCATTGGCACACCGGCGCCCTTCAAATTTTTTAGCATAGAAACTGGCAACACCTGTTTCGTAATAAGAAGAATCTATCGGCCTAATTACTGAAGTACTGTCGCGTACCGGTTCAGGGATAATAAGTGTGTCGCTTTGTGCGGAGCTTTCAACAACAAATAGACTCAACCACATCAGCACCAGATAAACCGGTTTTAATGTCCTGAATGGTGTAGTGAGTAAATTATTGAAGTGCATAGCTTTAATAATGATAACTTAATATACGCATTTTTCTGTTATATGTTAAATTTATGGGGGCAGAATACTAAAACTAATTAGATTTCGTTCATTTAGTCATGCAAAAGCTAACGTTTATCCTGATGTTTATATCAGGCATCCTGTTCTCGCTTCGTTCACAAACCAAACACACAATAAGTGGTTATGTAACAGAAAAAGGAAGTGGGGAGCATTTACCAGGGGTTAATATTTATATTCCTGAAATCAAGAAAGGTACTGTTACCAATAACTACGGTTTTTATTCTATTACACTGGCGGCCGATTCTGTCAATCTGATTTATAGTTTTGTCGGGTTCAAAAACGAACGGCGGAAATTCTATCTTGATGCGGATAAAGTTCTGAATATAGCGTTAGACGTTGATATATTGGAGGAGGTGGAAATTACTGCTGAACAAAGTGAAAAAATAAGTGATAAAACCCAGATGAGTACCATTGATTTGCCAATAGAGCAAATTAAACAGATACCGGCACTGTTGGGAGAAAAGGATGTAATAAAGGTTATACAGTTGCTGCCTGGTGTGCAGAAGGGAAGCGAGGGGAACGCTGGTATTTACGTAAGAGGCGGTGGACCCGACCAAAATCTTATTATTCTGGATGAAGCACCAGTATACAACGCCAATCATTTGTTTGGTTTTTTCTCAGTGTTTAATGGCGACGCGCTTAAAAGTGTGGAGTTGGTAAAAGGAGGATTTCCGGCGCGTTATGGCGGCCGTTTATCTTCTGTTATTGATTTACAGATGAAGGATGGCAATAAACAAAAGTTTAAAGGAGAGGCGGGGATCGGATTAATTTCATCGCGCTTTACTTTAGAAGGGCCGATTCTTAAAGATAAATGCTCGTTTCTTGTTTCAGGCCGCCGTACGTATATTGATGCGTTGATTTATCCTTTTCTTCCAAAAGATCAGAAGGGAGGGTATTTCTTTTACGATTTGAATGCCAAGTTAAATTATGTGTTTAACGAAAAAGATCGTTTGTTTTTAAGCGGGTATTTTGGAAGGGATAAGTTTTACGCGCGATTTAAAGATGTAAACTCCGAAGACCGGGCCGGATTAAGTTGGGGAAACGCAACAGCTACTCTGCGTTGGAATCATCTGTTCGGAAGCCGGCTTTTTTCAAACGCTTCATTTATTTTTACAAATTATAATCTGGGAATAACCTCCGATACAAAATCCAACGCAACATATTACAACTTATCTTACTCTTCTCAAATCAGGGATTTAGGTTTAAAATACAATTTCGATTTTATGCCGGGCCCGGCACATTACATCAAGTTTGGAATTAATTCGACCTGGCATCACTTTGTTCCACAGGCATTGGTGATCAAGTCTTCCAGCCCCGTTGAAAACACCTCCAAAAGTCAGAGACCCAATGATACCTACGAAAGCGGACTTTTTGCAGAAGATGACTGGACAGTATCGTCTAAACTAAAAATGAATCTTGGATTCCGCTTGTCTTCATTTGCTAACAACAACGCATCGTTCTTTTACCCCGAACCCCGGGCGGCTATCCGTTACCTGATTACACCAGAATTATCGGTTAAAACATCTTATGCTTTAATGAATCAATACCTGCATTTATTGTCTAATACCGGCATTGGGTTACCAACCGATCTGTGGGTTCCTGCAACGGATAAAGTTAAACCCCAGCAATCGCAGCAGGTAGCTTTGGGTATTGCCAGAGATGTCAACAAGTACAATCTGGAAGTAACAGTAGAAGGGTATTACAAATGGATGAAAAACGTATTGAATTATAAAGAAGGAGCGAGCTTTTTGCAGGTTCAGGATAATACAGGGAGTAGTGGAGGTGCTACCTGGGAGAACAATGTTGTGGCCGGAAATGGATTAAGTTACGGAGCAGAGTTTTTAATCCGGAGGAAACAGGGAAAATTTACCGGATGGATTGGTTATACCTTATCCTGGACCTGGTTACAATTCGACTCGCTGAATTTTGGAGAACGTTTCCCCGCACGTTACGACCGTCGCCACGATATTTCGCTGGTAGGCATTTATAAAGTAAACGACCGGATTACCCTATCTGCGACCTGGGTGTACGGAACAGGGAATGCGATTACACTGCCTTTGGCCTCTTATGCTGTGAAGCAGCATTCGCCGCTTCTGGGTTCTGCTAATGAAGCATCTGTCTATCCCGACAAGGTAAATGATTATGGGAAGAAAAACAGTGCCCGTATGGCACCTTATCACCGTATGGATTTTGGGATACAATTTCATAAAAAGTTAAAACGGTGTGAGCGAACCTTTGAGTTCAGTGTTTATAATGTGTATAGCCGTCAGAATCCATTTTTCTATTACACGCAATACGATCAGCCGACAAATACCAATAAGCTGATGCAGTTGTCCCTTTTTCCGATATTACCAAGTGTATCGTGGAATTATAAGTTTTAGATTAATACAGAGACAGGAGTTAAGCGATGAGCGCGGAGATGAATCATAATAAAGTAGTGACATTAAAATAAAGTGTATATGAAAACGATTTTGAATTTTTTATTTTGTTTTGGAGTAATTGGGATCTTTTCCTTTTGCCGTAAGGAAGCTAAGATCAAATTAAAAACAGTGAGTCCGCAACCGGTGGTATACTGTTTTCTGTCTCCACATGATACACTCATTCGTTTAAGACTTACGCGCTCGCAGCCCTTGTACGCGCCGCAAACAACTGCTATTTTTGAACCCGTTCCGGGTGCCGTAGTTACTATTAGCGGAGCACAGGGAAATGTGGCATTAAATTATAATGCTACGACAGGTTATTACGAAGTTAAGGCAGCTCAGTTTCCTGTTCAGTTGGGCCAAAGGTACACGCTCCGTGTTGCTATGCCGGGAGGCGAAGTGGTTACCGCAGAAACCACCGTTCCTGCCCATCAGGTAGTAGTTAAAGCGGCAAGTTCTGCTACGTTTCAGGAACAAAATGCTCAAGGCGTATTACAAACCCTAACATTTCAGGACCCTGCGGGGATCAGTAACTACTATACAGTAGCGCGAAAACAGGCGTATTATATGCCTCCACAAACCGACACGCTGTTTTCACCCTTTTTATCAGGGAGTTATTATTCTGATACAAATTTTGAAGGAATGGAGATAGAATTAGCAGTTAAATTTTATGGTGGTATAAATTTCACAGGATCCGGTACAAATGCCCCGGGTGTTATTTACGAGGATGTATATTTATATAATTGCAATGTGGATTATTATAAATTCCATACTTCCTTAAAAAATTACAGCGGTGAAGATCCTTTTGCGGAACCCACACTTGTTTATACAAACATAAAAGGAGGACTGGGAGTGTTTGCCGCTTACACGGCCAGTTATCTTCGTAAATGGATGTAGAGTGGAAGGGAGGCCTGGAAAACACGGAGCATATAAAAGAAAACACGATTTTCGCAGGGTTGTTTTCAGATGTTTATCTTTTCACCATAATGTCTGGCCCGTGTTCCAAGAATATGAATGTCTAATAAACACTTAAAGCGTGAGAAGTATTCGCGTATGGAAACAAGAAAGGATCGTGAGGTCATTACATCCGGGGCATTAAAACCAACACAGTGCATTCCCGAATGTCTGGCAATATAAATGGCACGTTCATTATGAAACCGCTGCGAAATAACAGTTACGCTATCCTGTCCGAAAATGTGTTTACACCGTATCATGCTATCAAAGGTTCTTAGGCCCGCAAAATCACTGATAATACAGGAATCCGGAACCCCATGCCGGATAAGTGCTTCGCGCATGTCTTTGGGTTCGTTGTAATCATTAAAACGGTTATCGCCACTCACTATCAGTTTTTTTACTTTCCCACTATGATAGAGTTGTGCCGCGGCCAGAATACGCTTGTAAAAAAAGGCGTTTGCGCCGCCATAACGACTCTGTTTAGAGGTACCTAAAACAAGCCCTACATTGTTAGATGGAATGGCATCTGCGCTGGTAAATAGATAAGGTGCTGAAAAACGGGCAATGTGTGAATGGGAAAACCACAGACTAATGCTGATAACGATTACACAAATCAGAAGTGTAAGAACGAACTTTTTTAGGCGAGGCTGTTTCATGTTCCGGTCATGCAAGCAGGAACATATCCGCGCAAACAAACGCGCAAAAAATCACACTGGCAATACCATTGGTAGTGCCAAAAGCAAGAGTTACCCGGCTGAGGTCATTTGGTTTTACAATACTGTGCTGGTACCATAATAATCCTATAAAAATACTTCCGCCACAAAGGTATAACCATGAAAAATGTCCGGTGAAATAAATAGCAATAATTAAAAGAGCACTGACGAGATGTAGCAATTCAGAAACACGTAATGCTTTGATAGTGCCTAAAAGAACAGGAATCGAATTAAGTTTCTGACTACGGTCGAACGTTTCATCCTGAAGCGCGTAAATAATATCGAAGCCACTGACCCAGCAAAAAACCAGTACACCAACCAAAACGGGTAACCAGGCAAATGTTTCGGTTAAAGCCATGTAGGCACCAATGGGAGCAAGTCCAAGGCCAATCCCCAGTACTAAATGGCATAAAGGCGTGAAACGTTTGGTATAACTGTAACCAAGAATAACCAGCAAGGCCACAGGAGAAAGGTAAAAACACAAAGGATTAATAAACCATGTGCAGGTAACAAACGCAATACTGCAAACGATAACAAAGGTAAGAGCCGCTCCGGCACTGATCTGTCCCGAAGGAATTTCTCTGACAGCGGTTCTTGGATTGCTGGCATCAAAGCGCCGGTCTATGTAACGGTTAAATGCCATGGCGGCACTTCGGGCAAATACCATACAGGCGATCACCAGAATAAGTAATAACCAGCTGAAATTTGCTTTGCCTGAATAAATAGCCAGACCGAAACCAATAAGAGCGAACGGCATAGCGAAAATGGTATGCGAGAATTTTATGAGTGAGAGGTATTTTTTTATAATCATACGCGTTACCGGTATTTGAAAATCAGAATCAGTAAAAAGATGATGGGAAGCGAATTTATAATCATCCCGATATACCCGAGTGGCCATTTTTGCTCATCAAATTCGTATTTGTTATTCAGGTAAATATTGTACCCTGCACTCATGAAGCCAATAATAACCAGAGGCATGGTTAATGGCATTAATTTGGGAAAGAAGAATAGGGTAACTGCAGCAGCGCCAACAGACAGCGAAAAAATACCAGAGAGTTTATAAAGTCGTTCAGGGGTTAGCATAAGACAAAGGTAAGCTTATAGCCGCCATCTTAAAACAATCCTTTTCGTTTTTTTTATTTTTTGGGAAGAAACACAACTTAAGTTACGGTGTTGCTGCCTGGGGTGAAATAAAACTGCGTTATTTTGTACGTTAATCCGCGTGTATAGAAATGCGCGATCAGAACAAAGGGTTTATTTACAGTATTGTTCAATCAGTTTATAAGCCATTTCGTCTCCAAGTCCGTCGGCTTTTTGTAAATCTTCGCAAGCACCTCTTTTATCTTTACTGGCAAATTTTATGGCGGCCCGGTTAACGTAGGCGGCAGGGTAATCAAACTTTAGTTTAATGGCGTAATCAAGGTCTTTAATGGCTTCTGTATAGTTTTTATTTCCACCCTTTGCAACCCCTCTGTAGCAATAACTAACCGCGTTTTTTTTGTTGATTTTAATGGCTTCGTCCAGATCCGCGATGGCACTTGTGTTGTCATTACTGTTTATCTTGGCAGCAGCTCTCGAAATTAAAGCATCTTCTTCTCCGGGATTCCCGTCAATATACGCATTCCAGTCACTAACGGCATTTTTAAAGTCTTTCACTTCAAATCGTGCTTTGGCTCTGAGTTTAAAGGCCTGATAGTCGGGTTTATCGGCTGCCATGTTTTTAATCGCTTCACCTAATTCTTTTATGGCATAGTTATACTCTTTTTGAGCAAAACGAATTTCGCCTTTTAGAACCATGGCTTCTATGTATTTTGGCTTATATTCGCAAGCCAGTGCCGCCATGTCCAGTGCGGTTTTATAACTTTTACCTTTTAGCATTAACCGGGCGCGGTAATAACAAAGTTCAGCATCTTCGAGCTTGTCATCTTCCATTATCGCAAAAGCGCTGTCAAAACTGGTTTTGCATTCTTTTAACCGGTCAGTTAAAAAATAAACGAAACCTTTGTATTTCAATGTTTCGTAATTATTAGGGGCTATTTTATTGGCAGCTTCCAGATCCTTTTCCGCACCTTTAAAATTATCCTGTTTGATTTTTATGAATGCCATTTTATTCATGGCTTCCCAATAATCCTTTTTTAGTTTCAATGCTTTTTTCAGTTCAGTTTCGGCATCCTTATATTTAGCGGAATCAATAAGTTTAATAGCTTTTGTGTAAAATTCAGTTTCAGGGTTGGCCGTTTTGAGTGTATCCTTCTGAGCTGCACAAAGAAAGGTATTCAGAAGGAAATAGATGAGCGGAAAATATTTAATGGCACTGGTTCCCATTTTATCTTAAAGGTAAACATCTTAGGCATTATTTTGTTATATTTAAAGAAATTTAAAGAATATGCCAGGTATTGGAATGATTATTTTGCTGGTACTGATTGTACTAGTGCTATTTTTGTCTTTTGTTACTGTACAGCAGGGCACTGTTGCGGTTATTACTGTGTTTGGAAAGTTTAGCCGTATTTTGAGGCCTGGACTCAATTTTAAAATTCCGTTTATTGAAGTGGTATTTAAGAAAATATCAATACAAAACCGTAGCGCGGAGTTGGGATTTCAGGCGGTAACCATTGATCAGGCTAATGTTAATTTTACAGCCATGTTGCTGTATTCGGTAATTAACAATGAAGAGGAAACCATTAAAAGTGTTGCCTTCAAATTTGTGGATGAGCGTAATTTTATGCAGGCGCTTGTTCGCTCTGTAGAGGGTTCAGTAAGAGCTTTTGTGGCTACCAAAAAGCAAAGTGAGGTGTTAATTCTGCGTAAGGAAATTGTAGAAGCAGTTAAAGATCAATTGGATAAAACCCTTGAAGAATGGGGATATCACTTAATAGATTTACAATTAAACGATATAACATTTGATGAAGAAGTGATGCGTTCAATGGCAAAAGTGGTGGCCAGTAATAACCTGAAAGCGGCCGCTGAAAATGAAGGTCAGGCACTGTTAATTACCAAAACCAAAGCAGCGGAAGCGGAAGGAAATGCAATAAAAATCAGTGCGCAGGCCGAAAAAGAAGCTTCGCAGTTAAAAGGACAAGGGATTGCGTTGTTCCGCGAAGAAGTTGCCAAAGGGATGGCCGTGGCAGCTCAACAGATGCAAACTGCAAATCTGGACTCATCCCTTATTTTATTTAGTATGTGGACAGAGGCGGTGAAAAATTTCGCGCAGGAAGGTAAAGGAAATGTTATTTTTCTGGATGGCAGCATTGAGGGCATGGAAAACAATATGAAAAAATTAATGGCCCTGGAACGATTGGATAAAACTAACCCCTAAACTATAAACACAAATATCAAATTAAACAGAAAGTAAACATGAAAACTAAACTGCAAAAAGTGGCCTGGGGGGCCATGTTGTTCTCAGGAACTTTGTTAAACGCACAGACTAACCAGCCGATTCAGCCCTGCAATACGTATGCAGCTATGGAAGATGCGTTTCAGAAAAATCCGGGGGCACGCGAACGTTACGAGAATGTTCAGGCGAAACTTTATGAAGAGTATCAGAATGCTTTGAATAATCAGCAGACTGGCAAGACTACAGCACCACCACAATATACCATTCCGGTTGTTTTTCATGTATTGCATCAGGGAGGTGCCGAAAATATTTCTGATGCAACCATAAACGCCGCTTTGGCTCAGGTTAACAGCGATTTTGCTCGTACCGGACCAGACGTTAATACCATATTTGCACCATTTCAGGCGTTGTATGTAAACTCGGAGGTAACGTTTAAGTTGGCACATAAAGATCCTAATGGTAATTGTACCTCTGGTATTGTTCGCCGTTACGACAGCCGTACAAACTGGGACCAAGGCAACACCTCTAATTATAACGGAATAACATGGGATCCAACTAAATACCTCAATATTATTATAGTTAGAAACATTATTCCACAAGGTAGTGTAGTGGGGGGGGGCATTATTGTAGGTTATACCTATAAGCCCTCTACATGGCCTACAGGAGCATCACAGGATGCTATCGTTTACAATTACGGATTCCTGAGTGGGATGATTCCTGCCCGTAGTTTAACGCACGAGATTGGCCATTGGTTTAACTTATCTCATACTTTTGGTAACACTAATAATCCGGGAGTGACCTGTGGCGATGACCTTATTTCGGATACGCCCCCGACCAAGGGGAATTTCAGTAGCTGTCCGGCAAGTTCGACCAACTCTACTGTTTTATGTGCTTCCAATCAAAACCCTTATTATCAGAATGTAGAGAATATTATGGATTACTCATCTTGCCCTAAGAACTTTACACAGGGTCAAACAACCGTAATGCGTACCGCTATTGCTTCTTCTAACAGTGGCAGAAATAATTTATGGTCTGCCACCAATCTGACTGCCACCGATGTGAACGGAACCGGGATCTGTGCGCCAATTGCTAATTTTGCATCTAATACCACATTTACAGTATGTTCGAACGGAACCTTGCTGATGAAAGATTTTTCATATAATGGAACGGTTACCGGATATACCTGGACGGCTAATAATGGTGCCGTTATTGCCAGCCCTAATAGCGCAAACACAAATATTACTTTTCCTAATGTGGGAACAACAGCTGTTACGTTAAGTGTCAGTAATACCCTTGGAGGAAGTGTGGTAACAAAGAATGTAACTGTTCTGAATGGATTGGCACAAGTTGCGGGGGCTTATTCAGAAAGTTTTGAAGGAACTGGTTTACCAACCAACTGGGCCATTATTAATCAGACTGGAGGTACTACCTGGCAGCAAACAACACTTGGTGCAGCTACAGGCAGCAAATCCTACATGATTGACGGAACCATTAACCCGAATAGTGCGATAGATATTATGGAAACGCCATCGTACGATTTTCTGAATAACCCAACCATCCCGTTTACATTCCGTTACGCATACGCGCGATACAGCGCCACACATGCTGATGTATTTAAGGTGCAGGCGAGTGATGACTGTGGTGGAACCTGGACAGATATTTATGTGCCTACGATGAGTTCTTTATCAAACGGCTCAGGTGGCATTAGCACAACACCATTTGTTCCTACAGCGTCACAATTTAAAACCTATACATTAAGTAATCACCCTGGTTTTTCTAATTATCTCTTAAAACCAAATGTAAGGTTGCGGTTTTACTTTCAGGAAGATGCCGCTGCGGGCTTTGGAAACCGCATGTATCTTGACGATATTAATTTCAGCGCAGGTACTTCAGGAATCAACGAACTGAGCCAGTCTATCGGATTAAGCTTGTATCCTAACCCAGCCAAAGGAAGTACTATCTTGAGTATGCATTTAAGCAATACTTCTGAACTGGGCTATACGGTAATAGATTTAACCGGACGTACAGTTTATTCTGCACCTCAGGAAACCTACACCGCAGGAGAGCACGGGATCCTGATAGATACCCGGGCGCTTAAGCCAGGTGTGTATTTTGTGAATATTAACCTCAATGGTACTACATTGAGTAGAAAATTACTGGTTGACTAGTTATCAGTAGGAATAGTTAGAGCTGTTTCATGATGTTGTAGTTAAGCGCTTAACAGATTGAAACAGCTTTTTTATTTGGCATAAGCGATGGAAAAAGAACACCTTATTTTTGACCTGGACGGAACCCTTATTGATTCCAGACCCGAAATATGGGCCACCTATCAAAAGGTATTCAGCGAACTGCCACCGGCACCGGGAGTTAATGTAGAGAAGCTGGACATGGGACAAACCCTGATGACAATTTTAAGAGGTATTTATCACAACGAAAATACAGTTTTAAAGGCTCGTCAATTATTCCTTAACTTATACGATCATTCTGATTTTGAAGCCACACCATTGTATGAAGGGGTCATTAATACCCTCGCCGATCTCACTAAAAAGGGGTATACGTTGCATATAGCCACTAACAAACGGTATGCGCCAACCAAAAGAATACTCGAAAAAAAAGGAGTGCTGGGGTATTTTAAGTCGGTTGCTGCCAATGAAATGGTAAGTGGAGTACTGCGCACTAAAGAAGAAATGCTTTATGAGATTTGTCACAATCATGGTATTATTTCGGCTTATATGATTGGCGACACATCTGTTGATATGGAAGCGGCAGCCCGTTCGGGCATCAGAGCAATAGCCGTTTTATATGGATACGAGTTGCCAGACAGGCTTATGGCGTATCAACCCTACTATAATATTCATAAAATCAGTGACTTAAGCAATATTTTCCAATAGTGTTTTTTTCGTAAAAGCTACCCATTAAAGTATAAAGTGTTTTTTTTGGTGGATTCGGTAGGAAAATAACAGTATTTAAAGTTAATACAGCTTTTCTGGTAATTGTTAAAAATAAATGTCAAAATTTTTGCACAATAAAATAATTTATTATTTTAGCGAACTATAAATAACGTTAATTTATGTCTATGAAACATTTTACAAAGTTTTCTGTAACAGCAGGGGCGGTAGTGATGCTTACAACTTCGGGTTTTTCCCAAAAGTTACTGAAGAAGGCCGATTTGTCTTATCAAAATCACCAGTACTTTAAGGCAGTTGAGTATTATAAGCAGGCCTATGCTGGAGCCAAAGCTGATAAAAAAGCTGAGATTTTGTATAAAACAGGAGAGTCGTATCATAGAATTAATGACTATAAAGCAGCTGAAACCTATTATCAGAAGGCCATTGCCGCTAACTACACAGATCCTGTTGTGTACCTTAAATTAGCGGAAGATCTTAAAACTCAGATGAAATACCCTGAGGCTATTGTAGAATTTAATAATTATAAGGCAAAGGGTGGAGATGCCAAACGTGCTGAACTGGGTGTTAAATCCTGTGAATTAGCGCAACAATGGAAGGATTCACCACAACGCTATAAAGTAGAGAATATGGCTTTACTAAATTCTAAAGCCAGTGATTATAGCCCTTCGTTCTCTGATAAAAAATACCAAAGTATCTACTTTACCTCACGTCGCGATGGTGCTTTAGGTTCTACCGAACAAAATATCGGAGCTAACTACGCTGATATTTACGAATCCAAACTGGATAAAAATGGTAAATGGTCAACACCAGTACTTTTACCTCCGGCTGTATCTACCCCGGTTAACGAAGGTTCAGGATGGGTGAGTAAAAAAGGAGACTTGTTATTCTTTACACGTTGTCCTGAAGAAAAAAATAAATTACTGAAATGCGGACTTTATATGTGTAAAAAGCAAGGTAGCACTTGGGGGCCGGCTGAGCGTTTACCGTTCTCATTAGATTCAGTGCAATTTGGTCACCCAACATTAAGCGCAGATGGTAAAACATTATATTTTACATCTAAGTTAACTGGTGGTTACGGAGGGAAAGATATCTGGAAGAGTTCATTTGATCAAAAAGGAAACCTTTGGGGACAACCCGTTAATTTAGGGCCTCAGGTAAATACCGCAGGAGATGAAATGTATCCTACGCTTTCAGATGATGGAAAGCGTCTTTACTTCTCTTCAAACTTTCATCCTGGAATGGGTGGATTAGATATTTTCGTAGCTGAATTAGGACCTGATGGAAAAGCTTCTAAAGCGGTAGAAAATTTAAAATACCCTATCAACTCATCTTATGATGATTTTGGTATTGTATTCGAAGGAAAAAAGCAAAAAGGATATTTAACCAGTAATCGCGAAGGTGGTAAAGGAGATGATGATATCTGGAGTTTTGTATTACCTCCTTTAGTATTTAACGGAAAAGGTATGGGTATCAGCAAAGGTGGCCGTAATGGAGAAGGAAAGGGAGAACCTGTAGAGATAGTTAAGGTTAAGATTGTTGGTAGCGATGGAACAATTAACGAATCTATGACTGGAAAAGATGGTGGGTATAATTTTAAATTAAAAGAAAATACGACTTATACCATCACAACAGAAACCAGCAAAGATTCAAAATCTGCTACTTTTAATAAGGATGGTTATTTGGCTTCTAAAGACCAGCGTGTAATTACAACGGTTGGAGAACCAGTATCTAAAGATTTTATTGCTGACTTCGAATTAACGCCTGTTACAAAAGAAATCCGTATGCCAGAAATACGTTACGATTTGGGTAAATGGGATTTACGTCCGGAATCGCGTGATTCATTACAGTTCTTGTATCAGACATTGGTTGACAATCCTTCTATTGTTTGCGAATTGAATTCACATACCGATAGCCGTGGTGATGCTAAAAAGAATCAGGAACTTTCACAAAAACGTGCACAGTCTTGTGTGGATTTTCTTGTGAATGAGAAAAAAATTCCAGCGGCTCGTTTAGTGGCAAAAGGATATGGAAAAACACAATTATTAGTTACGGATGATGTAATTAAAAATGCTAAGACCAAGGAAGAGAAAGAAGCATTACATCAAAAGAACCGTCGTACATCCTTCCGTATTTTAAGCTGGGATTATGTAGATCCTAATAAGCCAAAAACCGACGGGGTAAAACCGGGTTCTACTAAGCCAAAAGTGGATGGCGAAGATGAAGAATAGTGAATTTTATAATATGTTAAAAAGCGGGTATATACCCGCTTTTTTTAGTTTAGAGCGGTTTATAATGATGATAAATGGATTTTTTTTCGGTACATTTGTTGCAACGTATAACAATTTAACATGAAAAAAATCTACAAACTTTTTGCAGCTATTGCAATCCTAGCATTAGGAAAACAAGAGGCCGCAGCGCAGTGTATCTCCGCTACGCAGTATCCTTCTTCTACATTCACTATTAACTCAGTACCGGGTTCAACTACCTCAATTACTACCTGTAATTACGGGGGAGAATATAGTGTTGACAACTTTACAGCTACCGGTACTTATAGTGCAACTAGCTCTATTGCTACCGATTATATTACGGTGACAGATAACGCTAATACGCCTATTGCGTTCGGTTTAACCCCGTTGAGTTTTACTATTAATACTACAGGTATTTACCGGATTCATATTGCAGCAAGTGCACCTCCTACCTGTGGTACTCAGTCTTCATGCCGTACGGTAAGGGTTATTGTGCCTCAGGTACCGTGTTCAATGATTCCAACGGCTACCACAGTGGCTAATGCGGCATTGTTATGTCCGGGTGCTGCTTTAACGGTAAGTACTAATGCTACCTACACAGGATCTGGTATATCGTTTCAGTGGCAATCATCTACCGTTGGAGCTTCAGGGCCTTTTTCTGCCATTGGTTCCGCTACCAATACTACATACAGTGCACCTTCAGGAACTGCTACCACCTGGTATCAGTTAGTGGCTACTTGTTCTAATGGTCCTGTAACAGGAACCTCTACTCCTGTTCAAATTACACCGGGTATCGTTCAGCCAACTGCCGCTGTTACTCCAACCAGTTTGTGTTCAACCAACTCAGCTAACTTGAGTTTAACTTCTGCTTTTACCGGAGTATCTTATAACTGGCAATCTTCGCCTACCGGTACCGCTGGTTCATTTTCTTCTATAGCAGGTGGTACAGTTACCCCATTAGCTGTAAACGGAATTACTGCTACAACTTATTACAGATCTATTTTATCATGTACGGCTAATCCTGCATTTAGTGTAACCACACAAACTGTTCAGGTTTCTGCTCCTGCCCCTACAGTTGCTACAGTGCCTTATTTCGAAGGTTTTGAAACAGTTACTGCTGGTAGCTGGCCAAACTGTTCATGGATTAAAACCGGTGACTGGACAACAGCAACAGCAACCCTGAGCAACAACCGTGGACCTAATACTGGTGTAGGATATGCCTATACCGCCTGGTCAACTATTGCAGGTGGTGATATGTTGTATTCAAACGGTATCCAGTTAAACACAGGTGTTACGTATTCTGCTAATACAAGTTATAGAACAGATGGATTGAGCGGATGGACAGAATTATCAATGTTACTGGCTACCGCTCAAAATACGGCGGCCATCACAAATACACTTTCTACGGTAGGGGCTGCTACCAATACCGTTTATGCGATGTTAACCAACACCTTTACTGTTCCTAGTTCTGGCGTGTATTATCTGGCATACCGCGTAGTGGCTAATTCAACACCATGGTATTTAACTATTGATGATATTAATGTAACAGCTCCTTGTTCTTTAAATGCCCCTGTTGTAGCTATTGCCGGCGGTACGGCTGCTGTTTGTAGTGGCAATACCGTAAACCTGTCTGCTAGCGGCGCTTCTACGTATAGTTGGAGTTCTGGAGCTACTACTTCAACTGTTTCTGTATCTCCCGGTTCTACCACTACTTATACTGTAATAGGAACTAATGCCGTTTCTTGTACAAACACTGCTGTTCAAACAGTAACGGTTAATCCAGCACCAGTTGTTTCTGTTTCTGGCGCTACCGCAGTTTGTGCTGGTCAGTCGGCAGTGTTAACAGCTAGCGGCGCTTCTACTTATGTATGGAGTAATGCTGCTACTACAACCACTATCTCTGCTTCACCTACTGTAACTACAGTTTATACCGCTACCGGAACAGCCAATGGTTGCGATGGTGTAGGTTCTTTAACAGTTACTGTAAACGCCAACCCTGTAGTATCTGTTTCAGGTGCTACGGCAGTTTGTGCTGGTCAGTCAGCTGTGTTAACAGCTAGCGGTGCTTCTACTTATGTATGGAGTAATGCTGCTACCACAACTACCATTTCTGCGTCACCTACTGTAACTACAGTTTATACAGCTACCGGAACAGCCAATGGTTGCGATGGTGTAGGTTCTTTAACAGTTAATGTAAACGCCAATCCTGTAGTATCTGTTTCAGGCGCTACAGCAGTATGTGCTGGTCAGTCAGCTGTGTTAACAGCTAGCGGTGCTTCTACTTATGTATGGAGTAATGCTGCTACCACAACAACTATTTCTGCGTCACCTACTGTAACTACCGTTTATACCGCTACCGGAACCGCTAATGGTTGTACTGGAGTAGCTTCTAAAACACTTGTGGTAAATGCTTTACCTTCGGTTAGCTTAACCGCGGGTGCTACTTCTGTGTGTGTGAATACGTCAACTATCGCCCTAACAGGTGCTCCTGCAGGTGGTGTTTATACTGGTTCTAATGTTGCCGGTAACGTATTTACCCCAGGTGCTGTAGCGGGTACATTTACGCCAGCTTATGCTTATACCGATGGAAATGGTTGTGCAAATACAGCCAGTGCAACTATCATAGTTTCAGGCTGTGTTGGTTTAGCTAACAACACTTCAAGCGCTGCTGAGTTTAACGCGTATCCTAATCCAACCTCGGGGGTATTTACATTAGCGTTTAACAATGGTTTAGAAAAAACAATTACTGTTAGCGATGTAAGTGGTAAAGTGGTTTACACAATAGTGTCTGATAAGGCTCAGATTGAAATTAACCTTTCTGAATTATCAAATGGTATTTACACTGTAAAAGTACAAGGTAACCAAACTGTAAACGTTCTTAAAGTTGTAAAACAATAAGAATTCTTTTATAAAATGAAAAAGGCCGCATTTGCGGCCTTTTTTATTTTATAAAATGTACCTACTTATGCAATACTGCATAAACCTCTGAATATGGCACTTAAACGGATAGCATCGTAAATGCGTTGTTCCGAAGTTCCCATTTTAATTAAAGATGCCTCGTGCGCGTTTACACAAAGTTCGCAGCCGTTTAACGCAGAAACAGCCAGACTCATTAATTCAAAAAATTCTTTGCCCAATACAGGATTACCCATACTACTCATTTTAATTCCGGCGGGTGTAGTGGTATAAAACTCCTTTTTAGTAAAATGCCTGAATCTGTAAAAAACATTATTTACGTTTAATAGCGAAACACAGGCATAGGTTTCTGCTATGTCCTGTTTCCCCGCGCCATTTTCCAGCGCCAATGCTTCCATACCCGTAGTCAATTCCGGGTGTTTATCGTTTATGGCTACAGCCAAAGCTAATAAAAACCGCTCTTTTGGATTTAGTGCGGAAAAACCAAGTGCGTTCGATACATTTATTTTGAGATCCTTTAAATACCGGTGGTCCGTTTCCGATAAATGATTTAACCCTTTACTGATAGGGCTACCATTTAGTCCGGCAGCAACAAGCAAGCCCGCCAGCGTTTCATTTTGTGTTGTCGTTTCCATTTTGTTAAAGTTTAATGGTTTCTTCTCCTTTGGTCCAGTTGCATGGACATAACTCGTCAGTTTGCAAGGCATCCAGTACGCGCAGCACTTCGTTAACATTACGTCCCACCGATAAATCGTTCACACTGACCCATCTTACAGTGCCTTGCGGATCAATGATATACGTTACGCGGTAGGCGACCTTTTCGTTTGCTTCCAGAATGCCCAGTTCTTCAGCAAGGGATTTAGAGGTGTCGGCCAGCATCGGGAATTTAAGATCTTTTAAATCATTGTGGCTTTTTCGCCAGGCAACGTGTACAAATTCACTGTCAGTCGAAGCACCAATCAGCGTGGTGTCGCGATCCGAAAAATCCTGAAAATGACGGTTAAATTCTGCGATTTCGGTTGGGCATACAAATGTAAAATCTTTAGGCCACCAGAACATAACGGTCCATTTTTCGCCATTTATCAGTTCTTCAGAGTTCAATTCATAAAATTCTTTTCCGGCTTCGGTAGATATAGCCGCCAGTTTTTTGAAAGCGGGAAATTTAGATCCCACAGAAATAATTTTGTTCATATACTTTGTTTTTAATTTTTTACAAATTTCGATCCTTGGTTTTTATAAATCAAACTGATAAAATGTATAATTTTATAGATATAATCTATATATGAATTTACAGCAATTAGAGTACATCATTGCCGTTGATAATGAGCGGCACTTTGTAAAAGCATCCGAAAAGTGTTTTGTTACCCAGGCAACATTAAGCGCCATGATCAAAAAACTGGAAGAGGAACTGGATGTATTAATTTTTGACCGAAGTAAACAACCGGTTGTTCCTACCCTGATCGGAGAAAAAATTATTGCTCAGGCGCGTTCGGTATTACGTGAGTCGGCCCGCATGAAAGAGATTATAGCTGCTGAGAAAGGTAAAATAAGCGGTGAGGTAAGCCTTGGTATTATTCCCACAGCCGCACCGTATTTGTTGCCCTTGTTCGTAAAGCGCTTTATGGAACGGTATCCCGAAGTACGCCTGCAGGTTAAAGAACTAACTACTGCCGAAATACTTTTACAACTGCAAAAGGGAGTATTGGATATGGGTATTATGGCCACGCCTGTTCAGGCAGAGGGCATCTTGTGCAAGCATCTGTATTACGAAAAATTTAAAGTATTTGCGTCGGGTAAAGAGAAAACACTCCGGAAAAAGTACATCAAACCATCTGACATACAACCGGAACGCTTACTCTTGCTGGAGGAAGGGCATTGTCTGCGCGAACAAACACTAACCATTTGTCAGTTGCGGCAAAATACACTTCTCCACAGCCGCTTCGATTTCGAAGCCGGAAGTATCGAGAGCCTGGTAAATCTGGCAGAGACCAATGAACAAATTACCATTGTACCAGAGTTGTTTTTGCAACATTTAAGCACAAAACGCCGTAATCAGGTGCGTTCATTTACAAAACCTGAACCCGTGCGCGAAATGAGTCTGGTGACTTACCGGCACTTTGTAAAACAAACGATAGCCGAGTGTTTATGCCGCGAAATTCAAAAAGGAGTAAAGCCATTCTTGGAGGCAGGTAACGAAAACAATCTACTCCCCATTGGTGTAACCCTGTAATTGTATTGTAAAAATATCCCGGAAGCTGTAATACATATCATCCGGGATAATTCAAAAGTAAAGAAAGAATGTGTTACGCGCGTTCTTCCCAAATGCGCACTAAATGCACAATGGTTTCTACCGCTTTCTGCATATCCTGAACGCTTACCCATTCCTGTTTACTGTGAAAAGCATGCTCCCCCGCGTAAATATTGGGACAAGGCAAACCCATAAACGATAAACGCGAACCATCGGTGCCACCCCGTATGCTCGACAGCACAGGTGTAACGCCGGTACGTTTAACCGCCTCTACCGCGTAATCCACCACATGCGGACAAGTGTCCAGAACATCTTTCATATTACGGTACTGTTCGGTAACATTAAACGCATAACTGCATTTATCGTAGCCACTAAGCACAGAAAGGGTAATTTGCCGCAATTCCTCTTCAAGCGCCAGTAACGTAGCCGTATCAAACGCGCGGATAATAAATTTAAGTTCAACCTGCTCCAGTCCGCCATTAAATGAGGTCGGATGAATAAACGGTTGTTTCTTTTCCGTTGTTTCAGGTGTTTTGTCTTTCGGAATACGGTTAATAATTTCAGCGCCAATCTTAATGGCGTGTTGCATTTTATCTTTTGCAAAACCCGGATGTGTCGGGAACCCTTTAATAACAATGCTTACCGCGTCGGCGCTAAAGGTTTCGTTTTCAATATGACCGAGCGTTTCGCCATCCATAGTGTAACCAAACTGCGCGCCCAGTTTTTTAATGTTAACCTTATCTGCCCCGCGACCAATCTCCTCATCGGGGGTAAACAAAATGCGGATGGCACCGTGTTTTACTTCCGGATGTGTCATCAGGTAATGCGCGGCATCCATAATTTCAGCCACACCGGCTTTGTTATCGGCACCCAGCAAAGTAGTACCATCGGCGGTCACAATATCATTGCCAATTTGCGCGGCCAGTGCCGGATGCTCCGAAAAGCGAATCACCTGCGTGGTGTCATTCGGCAACACAATATCATTGCCTTTATACGCTTTATGAATAACCGGATTTACATTGGTGCCGCTGCAATCGGGCGACGTATCCACATGCGAACAAAAACAAAGTACCGGCACCTGTTTCGATGTATTAGACGGAACAGTGGCATATACATAACCGTGTTCATCCAGTTCCGCGTCCTGTATGCCCATGGCTTTCAGTTCTTCCACCAGCAAGCGGCTCAGATTCTTCTGCTTCTCGGTACTGGGACAACTTGGCGATAAAGGATCGCTCTGTGTATCTATCTTAGCGTAACGAACAAACCGTTCGGTAACTGTAAAAGGGTAATTCGAAAAATCCATAGTTTAAATTGAAGACCCTAAATTAACAAAAAACAACTTTTTAAACCCATCGCTTCCTGCTAATTTTCCGGTCTGTATGCAAATTCCACCTTTGTTACACATAAGGTATTATCAGTTAAAGCGGGATCTGGGGTTCTGGATTGTTCCACTGGCCGTTTTACAATTCCTCATTGCCGCTATGGCCGGACACTACCGCGCCGATTATGGATGGGTGGTAACACTGATCAGTTCAGGACTTGTGTACATGCATTTATCGCGACGTCAGGATCTAACGTTTCTCTTTCATCATTTTACTGATGTAAAGTGGCAAATGGCACTGAATTATGCTCTCAGCGTGGCAGCGGTGTCGGCAGGCCTGTTGTACAGTACCTTGTGGCAGCCCGCGCTGGTAACTTTACTTCTGACCGCAGGTATGCCATGGATGGGATTATCTGTAAAATCCCTTAGCCTCAAATTGATAAACCGTTACATCCCTCCGCACCAGTTTGAGTGGCTGGCTGGTCTGCGCCAGCATTTTTTTGTAATTGTTCCGCTTCTGTTGCTGGCTTTGCTTTTATCGCCGGTAAAACTATTTGCCATTGTGCCATTGTTTATGATCAATCAGATCGTGTTATCATTTTACAATTACCACGAACCACTGTTAATGTTGAATCCGGAAGGAATGGAACATACCCGTTTCTTAAACCGCAAAATACACTTTACGTTAAAGGCCCTCTTACTTGTCAACCTGCCTTTTCTGATCATAAACAGTGCGTTTCAACCAGAGGTGGCCACGTTTAACCTGTTTTTTCTTATCGGATTTTGCCTGTTGGCGTATGCCGCCATTTATATTAAGTATGCCGATTATACACCTAACGAAAGTATGGGCTTAAAAATAGATTTACTCTTATTAAATGTGTCTTTGTTTTTACCTTACCTGATGCCATTAAGCATTCTCATCCTGTTCAATAACCGCAAGAAAGCCCTTTTAAATCTTAAAACCTATCAAGATGCTGGACATTAATATTCCCCGTTTTGCGTATAACGATACACCTATTCTGGAGAATATACACCTCCGGCTTGAACCCGCTAAATGCTATGGCGTGGTGGGGTTAAACGGAACGGGCAAAACCACACTCTTTAAGCTTATCAGCGGTATCGAAAAAGAGCCGCAAGCTACTATTCACTTAAACGCAGTTCCTTTACAGTTTAAGCAGGTGGCGTATATTGACACGGATCTGTTTCTGTACCCTAAGCTACTGGCTGCTGAATTTCTGAATGTGTTTCCGCAAACCAATCCCCTGTTTCGTCAGCAGGAACTGGCGGCTATTTTTCGTTTACCCCTCGATCAGTTTGCTTCCGAATTTTCAACCGGAATGAAAAAGAAATTGTTTCTGATGGCGCATCTGAAGCAAGACAAGCCAGTGTTTATACTGGATGAGCCGTTCAACGGACTCGATCTGGAAACCAATCAATTACTCGAAGTCATTATTAAAGTGCTGGCGCAACGGGGTAAAACCGTATTGATCTCATCACACATATTGGATCCCCTGCTGCACGTATGTCACAACATTCACTTGTTACGCCACAGCACAATCGATCAAACCTACACACCAGACACTTATCATCATATACAGGAAGATTTATTTGGTGCCTATTTAAGAGAAACAGAGAAGGAATTACTGAACTGCTTTTAGGAATTTTATCAGAATCGGTTTTCAGACAACGGCTACTATAACCGTAGTTAAAGTCAGGAGCCGTTTTTTTCTGCCCGCCACCTTTACTAAAAAACCGGGCTTTTCGCTATAGCTTACTTGTCCTTTGCCAATTTTGCTGTGGCTGCGGTGGCTTCATAAAGTCGCCGCCTCGCTCACGCAAAATCAGGCAAAGTCCCGCGCAAGGCTGCCGCTTCAATCCCTCGGCTGGTAAACACGGCGTTCGGCTACACCATGCGGATGGAATATGATAGAATGTGTGTTTAAGTAATCATTGCATGATATGGGTTTAATATTTGCATAATATTTGAATGCGTTTCTTAACGCATTTACTATTTACGCATCATGTTAATATGAAGTTGCAACCGGAGTTTTGCGGCAAAAGAAAACACATGAAGAAAAATAGTTTATGGCTCCTTGTTTTTATAGCCCTGTTTACGGGCCTTTACAAAGGGCAAAATCCGGGTCTTATCATTAGTAAAATTCATCCCAATCCTGCCGGTACCGATAGCTGCAAAGAGTTTGTAGAGTTAAAGGTAGCGCAGAATATTAATTTTGCTTTAACACCGTATTCGGTAATAGTTAGTAATAATGGCAGCGCGGCGGCCAATGGCTGGATAGCCGGTGGCGGATTAAGCTACGCGTTTGAAATTAATGCGGGTACAGTAAATCAGGGTGATGTGGTATATGTGGGCGGCAGTTGCATGACGCCCGTTCTCAATCGTGTAAGAGTAATCAATGTAAAAACAACAGGCGGCGATGGTGGTATTGGAACCGCCAACGCGGCTGGTGTATTCGGAAACGGCGGCTCTAATGCCGATGGCGTAGCCGTCTTTAACATGGCTGTTGCAGCTATTACACCTACTACTGTTCCGGTTGACGCGGTGCATTATGGTACCGCCATAGGAACCGCTACCGCAGCTACCGGTGGGTATCAGTTGCCGGTTAACGATTTGTACGCGGGTGGAAAAATCAGCACTACTTCTTTTTTTGCCGCTGATCCCGCCGGAGATATACTTACCGCTACGGGTGCTTTTAATATCTCAACCAATGCATGGGGTATGAACCGCACGTTTTCAGTTACGCCCATTGCCAGCTTAACCGCGGTATCCAGTGTATCCTTAACTACCTCGGCATCGCCTGCTGTTATTTCGTTCTTTAGTAATGATACAACTGTATTGGAGTCTGCCGGAACAGCCACAGTGTACGCCAGGTTAACGTCTACCAGTTCGGCCTTAAGTAGTGTCAATGTCACCGTATCCGGATTTTCGAACGCAGGTACGAGTGATTACACATTGGCTACTACTACCGTAAGTTTTGCAGCGAATGCGCCGGTGAATACACTGGCACCCATTGTACTTAATATAAACGATGATGCCCTGACAGAAAGTTCAGAATACATTGTGTTGCGGTTTGGAAGCACGGTAAATGCTACCATAGGAAGCAATACCCTTTGCGCGGTGTATATTACGGATAATGATAAGCCGGTTCCCGCGCCAAGCAACGCAATCACTTTAAACCTCTTGTCCAGTTTCTCCAATTCCGTAACGGGTTCAAATTCCGCTGAAATTGTAGCACACGACCCAAGCACACAACGTTTATACATAGCCAATTCCATCGGCAGTAAATTAGATATTGTCAACTTCGTTAATCCATCAGCTCCTGTATTACTAAACTCCATCAGTATTTCTTCTATTGGCGGTATTAACTCCGTGGCGGTTCGTAATGGTACGGTGGCTTGCGCCATAGAAAACGGTACCAATCCTCAGGATTCCGGTAAGGTTGCTTTTTTCGATAAAGATGGTGTGTTTCTGAAAGATGTGAAGGTAGGGGCTATGCCCGATATGATCGTATTTAATAACGCCGGTACACGCGTATTAACTGCTAATGAAGGAGAACCCAACGCGACCTATACCAACGATCCGGATGGTTCCGTCAGCATCATAGATATCAGCGGTGGAATTGCCGGATTAAATCAATCGCACGTTAGCGCGGTAACCTTTACCGCCTACAATGGTTCCGAAGCAGCGTTGAAAGCGCAGGGTGTCCGTATTTACGGTGTCAGTGGTCAGGCATCGAAAGATTTTGAACCGGAATACATTGCCATTTCAAAAGATGATACCAAGGCTTGGGTAACACTTCAGGAAAACAACGCGGTGGTAGAAATTAATCTGGCAACTAATAGCATAAACAACATCCGCGCTTTGGGAAGTAAAGATCATTCGCTTTTAGCAAATGGTATGGATGTATCAAATACAACCAAAGAGATTAACATCAGTAACTTTCCGGTAAAAGGATTTTACCTGCCTGATGCCATTGCCTCCTATACAATTGGTGGTGTGAATTATTACATTACCGCTAACGAAGGAGATGCCCGCGCGTTTTCCGGATTAAACGAAGAAAGCCGTATCAACGCGTTGAATCTGGATCCTGTAAAATTTCCGTATGCGGCCGAGATGAAACACAATAGTTTAATGGGACGCCTATTGGCCACCTCAAAAAGTGGCGATACCGATAATGATATGGACATAGATACGATTTACTGTTATGGTTCGCGTTCCTTTTCCATCTGGAATGGTAACACCGGTGCCCTGGTGTACGATAGCAAAGACGATATCGAACAAATTACTGCCAGTAACTCATTTTCCGTTATGTTCAACGCCAGCAATACAAGCGCTACCCGTAAAGACCGTAGCGATGATAAAGGACCGGAACCTGAAGGCGTCAGCATTGGGCAAATAGGAAATAATGTGTACGCGTTTATTGCTTTAGAGCGCGTTGGCGGGGTAATGGTGTACGATGTTACCAACCCTAACGCGCCTGTTTTTGTAACGTATGCGAATAACCGCACCTTACCTTTAAATGGCCCGGACAGAGGCGCGGAAGGAATTATATTTATCCCGCAATCGCAGAGTCCTAATGGTCAGCACATTGTTATAGCTGCCAATGAGGTGAGCAGTACACTTAGTATCTGGGGAATAGCGGGTTGTGCATCCCCTTTAAGCAGTTCATTATCTGTTGCAGGGAATACAGTGGCTTGCGCGGCGCAAAGTCCTACCCTTAGCGTGCCTGCAAAAGCGGGTGCCAGCTATCAATGGTATAATAATGCAGCGGCTGTGGCAGGGGCTACATTAAACACATTGGTACCTGCTGTCAGTGGTAATTATTCGGTGAGTATTTCTACCGGATCAAATTGCAGTACCACTTCGTTAACGCAAACCGTTACGGTTTTACCTGCTCCGGTATTAAGCGTAACACCGGTGAACACCTCGGTATGCGCCGGACAAAGTTTAACCCTTAGTGTTTCCGGAGCGGTATCTTACACCTGGAATACAGGTGCCGCTACTGCGGCTGTTGTACTAACGCCTTCGGCTACTTCAGTTTATTCTGTTCTGGCAATTGGCGCAAATGGTTGTAATGGCAGCACTCAGCAAACCGTAACGGTAAATGCTTTACCGGTGGTAAGTGTTACACCATCCGCGGCTACAATTTGTGTAGGCCAAAGCGCCAGCCTTACTGCCAGTGGCGCGGCCAGTTATACCTGGAATACAGGAAGTAACGCGGCGAGTATAGTGGTGAATCCAACATTAACCACTACTTATACTGTGGCGGGAACAGATGCTAACGGCTGTTCAGATCCGGCTACCGCTATCACGCTTAATGTGAGTCAGTGTTTAGGAATAAGCGAATCGGATGTTTTATCTGGTAAACTGAAAATTTATCCTAATCCAACAACTGGTACATTTTACATTCAGTTGGAACAGGTAATAAAACAGGTACGCCTTTTTAATACGATGGGGCAACAGGTATATCAAAATCAGGAGCAGTTACGCGATGGACGTATTGTGACGGAGCATCTGGTAAAAGGCATTTATTTTGTTGAAGTTGAAACTACTAACGGTCAATTACACAGCCAGAAACTGATAGTAGAGTAAACAGAATAAATAGTATAGTAACAACAAAGCCGGGAAAAATTCCGGCTTTTGTTTTGTGTATAAAAGGGAAACATGAGAACGGATTAAACTATGTAAGGCATATAAGATTCATACACGATTTCTTAAATGTCCTTATATTCCTTATATGGTTTAAATAATAAAAGTGGTTTCCT
>JASGCO010000001.1:0-86730 GCA_030054095.1 Sediminibacterium sp. | reverse complement strand
TTATATTCCTTATATGGTTTAAATAATAAAAGTGGTTTCGTAAAGAAGGAACCATATAAGGCATATAAGGTTCATATAAGATTTTCTTAAATGTCCTTATATTCCTTATATGGTTTAAATAATAAAAGTGGTTTCGTAAAGAAGGAACCATGTAAGGCATATAAGGTTCATATAAGATTTCTTAAATGCCCTTACGTATTATATGGTTCAAAAGTTACAACAAATCAAACAGTTTGTATTTTAAAACAAACAATACCAAACCTGTTTTCGATTTAATACCAAACTTGTCAAACAGATTTTCGCGGTACCCATCCACGGTACGCGATTGTACCTTCATTTGATCGGCAATCTGATCGTAGGTGTATTCCTTTTCGTGGCACACCAGTTTCAAAAATTCACGTTCACGCTCTGTAATCTGTTCGAGTAGTTTTTCCTGTTCGGTTTTTTTAGAAGGACGTTCGTTATGGCGGATAGAAAGGGTAAGAAATTCGTTATGATAATAACCATTACTGAAAATGCTGCTCAATGCTTCATTTAAACTATCGCTGGAACAATTTTTTTTCAGATATCCTCTGGCACCCAAACGAAAAAGTTGGATAATGGTGTTTTCATCGTCGTTAAGGGTTAAAAAAAGCACCGGTGTGTCCGGATTTCGCTCAAGTAATTTCTGAAGTGTTTCCTGTCCGCTTAAACCGGGCATACTGTAATCCAGAACAATAAGATCGGGAGTGGGGGACAAGGGTAAAGCGTTTAATACATCATTGCCCGAATCAAACTGATGTGAAATGTGGTAAGGCCCCAATTTCGAAATGAGTTCTTTTAAACCGGAACGCACAATGATGTGGTCATCAACCAGAACAATGTTTTTTTTGGATTCGGCCATACGAGTGTTTTTACTAAAATAGCAAAAAAACGGTTTGTACTAGTGTGTGCGGAAAGCTAAATTAAATTGGTTCAATTTTAGAAAAATGGTACCGGCACCCTTTTCCGGGGGCGCTGCTGAACGCAAAAGTAAGCCCTGCCAGGTTAGCGCGCTTTTCAATATGGGCCAGTCCCGCCCCTTTTTTTACCTGATCGGGATCAAAGCCCTTGCCATTATCCTGAGTGGTTAAACTGAACTGTTGGCCAGCGTTTTGAACCTGTATGCTAAATTCGGTAGCGCCGGAATGCCTCAGGGCGTTTTGAATGATTTCCTGAAGAATGCGAAAGATCATCAGTTCCTGATTTTTGGACAGGTTGCTGGGCCCATTGGGTAAGTGACAGATAACGTGAAAACGGTTTAAGCTCTGTACCCGTTCTACTTGTGTTTGAATAGCGGCAAACAGGCCAATGTGGCCTAAGTAATCGTAGTTCAGGGTACGGCTTAACAGGCGGAGCTGTTTGTCAATATGCGTGATGTGGACTTCGAGGGTTTTAAAACTGTCGCTTTGTTGCGGGTGATCCATTTTTTGATTTTGCACCGTTAAGTGTAGCGCGGTAAGTTCCTGTCCTATGTTGTCGTGTAACTCCTGAGCCATTTGTCCCAGAATGTGTTCACTTACTTCGTTTTCTACCTGCCGCAGTTCTTTTTCAAACTCGAGTTTGGCTTGCGCCAACTGCATTTCCTGTTTGGCTTGTTTGCGGGCGGAGAGGAAAAGGGTGATGATGATGGCGGCAACTAATAATAGGATAATTAAAGTAGTGGTAAAAATGGTAAAAAATATTTGATCTGAATAATTATCCATTGGTGATTTGGGATTGATGTTTATGAGTTATCCAGAATCCAACCGAAAGAAGAATATATCTGAGAGCGGCAAGCATATCTACTGTTAATGTATAAAGTAAACTACTCTTATTCAAACTAATGTTGGTTAAATACTGATAGATAGTAACATAAGGAATCATTGATGAAAAATATAAAATTAAACCAATTAGAATCCAGGTTTGACCACTTCTGAAAAATCCGAGTTGTTTATTCGAGACATACTGAAATAGTTGATATATGCACAAGAAAGATATTAAAATACCTCCAATTGTATAGCTGTATTTATGAAGCGATTCTTGCGACAGTGAAAAGAATTCGAATAACGTAACGCTAGTGATTATAGATATGATAACATTAAAAGCAGTGGAACTAATGGGCTTTAAAGCAAGCAATAGTATTAGCATTTCAATGAAAATGCTAATGTTATGTACGATTACATTGTTCTGGGGTATGTTCAACTGTTTTTGACAATAGGGAACTATGTAAGCTATTATGAAAAATATGATCCAAACTATTAGTTGAATAAAGAATAGTCGTGTAGTCCTATATTTGTATACTGAATATCGGAAACCAGCAAATAGAGCGATAAGAAGAGGTAATACTTCTATTAATAGTTGAGGCCAATTAAAATTACGTTTTCGAAGGAAATTTAATTTTTCACAATGAGGAGGGCATAGATGGGATAAATTTGCGTATTTACCTTTAAAGATATTCGTTTTATTAAAATCATGTTCGCTGGGAGATAATATTAAAGTGTGTAAGATGGGACTTAAATCTGCTTTTTTACTATGTATTGCAGCGTTCCAAACTGCAAAACCTGTTATTTTGTTGTCGTTTAAAAGCGCCCCTATTTCATGTAAGCTAAAGATAAGTGAATTCACATCTTTTTTGATGTTAAAGGAATCTTTAGCGATACAGTTATAGGGTGCACAATTTATCTTTTTGCAGATACGGATGTTTTTTTTGTAGTTGTAAATCAACCTTTCAGCATTATTACTTTCAATGAAGGTGTCATTATCAGAATTGTATTCGAAATAAGTATTGCTGATCTTAATAGTTTCGAATTGTATGCTGTCTTTATTTTCTTTAAGTAATTTAAGGCAGACGGGCTGACAAATAAGGATGATAGAATCTGATCTGTTAGTTAAACCAAATAAAAATCGAATGCCGTGGATTGCTGTAGGACAAGAACGACAGGAGTTACAGACTTTATCGAATTTTGCTTTAATGATGGCATTTTCTGTGATTTCTGTAACGCTAATATCATTGAAATATTTGTAGGTATTGGAGGCACTATCCCACGCACAAAAATTATCAACAAATCGTTTTTGTTCTTTTTGGGCTGTAGCCCGGTCTAAAACGTGAGGTTTTAAGTTTATTAAGGTGGCAATCCCAGTATCTATTTCAAGAGTACTTTGTTTTTTTGAAATTTGGGTAAATTCCTGTGATGCTAACTTAAGAGAAGTAAACCCTAAAAGGAAAATTATTAGGGTTTGGTATCTGCATTGTTTTACTAATATCATTAATACTAAGGTATTAAAATTATGAATTTAGTCTAAATAGTAATTTATTGCCATTAATATCTGGACAATGTGGAGGGCATAAGTGTGATAGGTCGAAGAACCGAGTATTTTTTCCACCCATACTAAGACCATTATCGACAAGACTGATATCTTCCGTAGATAGCATTAGGTCGTGTTGGACTAAAATTTGATCATTCATTTTCACTTTTTTTACATAATTCCATATTTTAACTTCATCAGATTTGGGATTTTCGTCTGTTAAAGCAATGAACTCTTGAAATGTGTAGAGAATTGAGGTAACATCGTTTTGTGCATAAGGTTCTTTGGGGAGATTACCCTCTGTTCGTTTAATAAAAATCCCATCTTGTTGATGTTTGTATTTATCTATATCGGCAGAGATTTTTGAATAATCTGGGTCTCCTGAATGGATCGGAATAAAACCAATCTGACTATTGTAGTCATAGCGCCAAAGTATGTCTTTTTTTTCTATTGTTTCAAATATACCATGTAGTTCATTACCTTGAGAGTAGATGTTCTCTATCAGTTTGAAGTAAAGGGGTCTAAAATATAGTTTGAACTCGTTGTTAGTATCGATTGCATAAATACATCGCATACCACCAACCCATCCTGCCAAGTTTTGAGATGGTTTGCTATCTGCATTTTTTCTCAGAGTATCTATGTGACTAGATTTAATTGTAATGACTTGAGGGTTTAAATCTATTGCGTTCTTAATGCTAAAGTAAGTTTTAGACGAAAGGATTACTTTTTCAGCATCTATTTCTTCAATTTCTGTTTTTTCAATCGCAATCCCAATTTCACCCGATTCTAACTTCACATCATAAAGTTTGCGTGATTCTTTAATAAAATCGCCTATAAATTTTTTGATTTCTTGCAGTTTTTCTTCTAGAATTTCCATAATTTTTATTTTTTAAAGGTTTCCACAAATATCTATCCGCCGCTTCCCCTTTTCCAAATAATCTGGTGTGTACTATTCCCGTTGGGGTACCGGGATTAATCCCCTCCTTGTAAACGTGTAAACTCCCGTTGTTTTCGCTTTTGTTTGACTGCAACTTTGTAGTGAACGCATAACTCTTTTCTACACAGTAAATACATAAATAAAAAACCATGAAAATACCCTTGTTTTGTTTTTGGCTGATCGTTTTTGTAGTTACAAAAGCTAACGCCAATCCCGATTCGCTGTTAAACGTGATGAACCGGAATGTAAATGCAGTAAACCAAAAAGTGGATTCCGTAAAGCGTACACTTGTTGCTGCCCGCGACAGTATCCGTTTACTAAAGCCTTACCTCCATTCCCCGGTATCCTGCGACACCTGTGTGCTTTCCTGGTTCGATTACGGATTGATAGCCATGCCGGTAGCCATCTTTCTTATTTTACTGTTTTACTTTTTGCGCTGGTTAAAACGGGAAAAGTTCAAATTGGGGGACGCTTTGTCGGGCGATCAGCCGGTGGATAAAGCCCTTACCCGTGTTACAACGCAGGATGCGGCTAATCCCTCACAAACGCGTACACAGGAAACAGAAGAACCGGTTTACCCCCGGAGTTCGAGCCGCGTTATTGCCTTTATTACCGGTTTGGCAGCTATTGTGATCGCCTTAACGGTAGTGAGTCTTTACGCGTATGGCTACATTACGGGTCGTTCTGAAAACACCTTTAAGTTGGATGAACTCTGGAAAGTGATTGCCGGATTGGGAATAGGCGTAGTGCCTTATGCCGCTAAAGTGATAAAAGAAAAACCAACCAATACATAATACAATAAGGAGTATGCCGAAAATCCTTTGAAGAGTAGGCAGATAAATTTAAAACGACGATAATGAAAAAAAATTACATTTTTATCTTAATGTGTTTGAGTTTGTACTACCGGGCACAAAATAGTAAAGCAAAGATTTGTTTTTCTGAAAGCAAGAAACAGGAAATATCGGAAGATATTAAGAATGTTAGAGACGGAGATCAACGCGCTTATTTAGTAGTAAGTGAAAATTACGAAATTCGCAGTGTTGGCTTAGTGCAAGAGGGGTTAAGCGAGATTAGCAGGAAAAAGAGATCTAATTCCGTTGATGTTAGCGAAATTATAAAGAAGAGTAAAGACATGGATAGCATTTACTTTACCTATAAAAAAAAAGGGGGTGTTTTCTCCGGGGTAAAAAAGAGTTCCATAGCATTGAATGAAGTTGTTTTTAGGGGATGTAAGGGAGATATGGAAAATGATGGCTGCGACAATCAGATTAACAACATAAAATACATACTGGATTTATGTCAGAAAGATGTTTGTTCAGGGGTAAGATTACCGGCTCTTATTTGTAATGATAGAACTGTTTTTAACCGTAAACTGAAATTACCACACCGATCAATGCTTTCTTTTGGTATCATTAATAATAATCCATTTCGGTATTCATATAGTATTAATCAAAACAGGTTGTCATTTAATACGGATGGTAGTCAGTTTTTAGAAGGGATAGGAAAGATGATGGATGAAGCCAAGTCTACTGCGAGCCTCGTTCCTTCTGGCACTTCGAGTTTAGTGGCGGACGATAAGCAGAAGGTAAATACAGTTAAGGATGTTAGAACGGAAGTTGAAACTATTTTAAAGGAATCTGAGAAATTACTGGAAGATTTAAAAGTGTATTCAACTACAATAGCCATGCAGCAGTGTTTAAGTAAAACAGAGGTTGAAGGTAAATTACATGAGTTTACAAGCCGACACATAAAAATTACCGGATCCTCTACGTTTCAAAATAAAATAGAAGAGTTAGTTAAAAAACTAAAGGATCTTGATCGGCCAGCAACAGGAGACAATAAAGTGGACTCTGTTTTGATTCTGAATGCTATTAACCAGCTTCAGAAGTACACATTTAAGGATATAGAAAAGGGATTAGGACAGTTGATAAAAGGTACATATAATTATGAATTGCTGCCGATTCAGGTTAGTGATGATAATGTGGATGCGATTGAATTAGAGGTGCAGCAGGAAGATAAATTAACAGGAAGGACGGATACTTATAAATACGCGTTTTACATAAGTGGTGGTATAAAAATCGATTTTACCGCTGGTCCTTTTGTAAGTACGTTAACCGATCATAAGTATAAGTTAAATGATAAGTATATTATGCGTCAAAGGGATGATGAGGTGAGTTATTCACTGGCTTCGTTAATGCATGTTTATTTCAGAACAACCAGCCATTTTAATAGTAGTTTATATTTAGGAGTAGGAGTAACGGACGACCAACGGGCTAATTTGATGACGGGTGTATCTTTGATGTTTGGGCGTAAAGATAGAGTTTGTCTCAATGGTGGAATAGCGTTTGGCAAAGTTAAGCGCTTATCGCAACCGTATCAAATGGGTAGTGAGTATACTGGAAAAGATGAAATTCCAGTAATTGATGTATATAAAATGGGATGGTCGTTTGGTATTACATATAATCTTACCAAACCTAAAGTACTTAAGCCACAAAATCAGTAACATGCACATGTAAAATTTCCACATGCATTATTCTTACCTCGCCTCCGGAAAATCCTACCTTCCGGAGGTTTTTACGTTTCTAAAACTAATGTTTTTTGATTCCTGAGTACTAAAACACAATCGTCGTAATTTCCACTTTTGTATTTCATGTACCCTTTTTTCGCGTGAGGCATTGCAGCGGCAGCCTTGCGCAGGGCTTTGCCAGCAGCGCAACGTGGCGGAGGCGCACAGCGTAAGCCCACGCACACGGATGCGATGCGGCAAAGTACCAGCAAGCTACAGCGGAAAGGCCGACCCCCACCGCATTGATTGCAGGGTTATTTTACATTTACTATCAACAAGGTGATGAAGTGAAGCCTTCAAAGTAAGAGGGGGGCACGCCCAAATGCATGATCTGGGATAATGGATTTTAGTTGAGTTCTATCGCACTTTGTCTTGACACAGGGCCGAAGGAGCCAGGTTGTGCGGCAGAGCCAAAAGTCAAGGCTTCGGAACTTTTCGCGGTGAAATTGTCGCCTTGCAAGCCGAAGATTTAAAGGCGGATAGAACGACATCTATTCTTGTAACGCGGCGCTGCAAATCTTCTTCGCACGTAGCTTGCGCTTTTGCAACGCTCCATTTCACACGCGAAAATTTCCGAGGCCGGGTAGAGAGCGTGGGAAGGGCTAAAGCGTTAGGTACTTTTTGAGGGGTGATTATTCACGATTAAAAATGGCAATACTTTAAATTTTCCTAAAGCAAAACTCCCCTGCTACGTTTGCAACAGGGGAGTTTAAAACAGATAGAATGTTTTTATGTTATTCTTTGTAGATCACTTTCATTTCTACACGACGGTTTTTCTGACGGCCTGCGGCGGTGTTGTTGTCGGCAATTGGCAGGGTTTGACCAAACCATTCGGTTAAGATGTTTTCTTCCGGTACGCCTTTTTTCACCAGGTATTTTTTAACGGCTTTACTGCGTTTTTCAGATAACAACATGTTTTTATCCGCGTCGCCCTGATTATCAGTGTGTCCGCTGAGTCTCAGCTTCCAGTCGCCTTTATGTTGTACCATTAATTTAGCAAGGTCGTTTAAGCTTGGGAAGGATACCGGCTTAATGATGTCTTTTCCGGTAGCAAATTCAAGACTCGAAAACGCGCGCTCCAGAATGCGTTGTTCGGCCGCTTTCATTAACGGACAACCTTTGTTTTCCACCGGACCAGGAACCGTAGGACAGCCATCGTCTTTATCCACTACACCATCTTTATCGGTATCAGGCCATGGACAGCCTTTGTTTTCCACAGGGCCTGCCACATCCGGACAGCCATCGTCTTTATCTAACACGGTGTCGCCATCTTTATCAGGACAGCCTTTGTATTCTTTAGGGCCAAATATATCAGGACACGCATCGTATTTATCCGGTGTTTTATCGCCGTCTTTATCAGGACAACCCATAAACTCGGCTAAACCAGCTTCATCGGGACACTCATCTTCTTTGTCAATAATTTTGTCGCCATCGCGGTCAGGACAGCCTTTAAATTCGGCTAAACCTTTATCATCCGGACAGGCATCTTCAGCATCGGTAATGCCATCGCCATCTTTATCCGGACAACCCTGTAATTCTTTTACACCAGCCACATCCGGACATTTGTCCTCGCTATCTTGTATGTGGTCACCGTCTTTATCCGGACAACCCATAAATTCCCATACACCAGGCACAAGTTTACATTTGTCTTTACGGTCAGAGATGCCATCTTTATCTTTATCTCTTGGTTTACCATACGGAATAGGTACTTTCACCAGTGTATAAAAATCAGCGCCGTAAATGGTACGGTTTTGTACAAACAGGTTCATGAGGCTGTTTGATCCTAATACTAATGGACCTAAACGCACCATGGCGCCTACGTTAACAGGGGTTGGTGTATTGGCGTACAGGAAATTGTAGTTAACCGGTACGGCAAACCCAAACCATTTGTGGTCGAAACGTGGGGTAATGCTAAGAGCGCTAAAATCGTGAACCTTGGTAGGGCGTTTTTTAAACGGAATGGCATACGCTCCGGTAAAGTTAACATAAAACGGTTTCCAGATATGGTAATCAACGGTAGTGTTAATGGTGGTAGGCAAGGCCATTCGGTAGGTTTTCTCCGTACTGGTTTGCACAAACATGTTTTTCATAAGGGTATCGAAACCGCCAATGGAATTGACATCTACGGGTTTCAGATTCCAGTAACCAATATCGGCACGGAAATCGTTGGCGAACGATCCTTTTTTAAATTTGATGGATCCGATATCTACAACGGATAAACCTACACGAAGTTTGTACTTGTTTAAATCGTTACGCCACAGTCCTTTTTCTCCGTCCATGTCGTATTTGTATTTTTCATAATCAGGGCGATATTCGTACACCCCACCAAAATCGAAACCTACACCCGGGAAGGATTCGAATTTGTATTTAATGTCGTTCTGGTCGCGAATGTCAAAGTTTTCGGAGTGACCATAATTTACTTCACTTTGAAACAGGGCGATGGTGGTGTCGGTGATAAATTCGTATTTAAGGTCTTTAATAAAGGTGTAGGCTGAACCCAATCCCTGTAATAACTTAACGGTAGCGCCGGCTTTTACAAAATGTTTACCGTCTTCCTTAAGTACACGGGCGTAGGTTAACCCATAATCGGCCCAGGCCATAGCCTGCGCGCTGAAGTAAGGGTTTTTGAAATTTTTAACCCACAGGGTTGGGTATTTAAACTCTTCGTAGGCCAGGCGGGCCAGTTCGGGGCCAACACCATCTATATTTACAAACGTTCTAAGGTTCCACGTAAACGCAATGGCGTTTTTATGATTAATATTTATCATAAACGAAGGAAGCGCTACGCGTGTATTCAGATAAACGGAATGCGGTTTAGAGGATTCGTTAAACTGAAAGTTATTGCGCCAGTAGGTAGGCGATCCTTTTTTGGTGTCGTTCCAGCTTTGGTCAATGAATTCGAAATAATTACTGCCCATACTGTACTTGTAGTTCAGCTTGCTACGCTTTACGCCTGCAAGATTATTCCCTGCCATCAGGTTTAGTCCAACCAGACTAATATCCGCTTTCATGCGGTTGTCCGCTATGTTGGCCGGATTAATGTAAGCACCGGTAACTCCGGCGTAATTACTGTTGGCAAATCCCAGAAAATCCTGAGCTAAGGAGGAGAGGGAGAGCGCTAATACAGTACAACTTAAAAATAAACGTTTCTTCATTTAATATAAAAAGATTGTTAAAAATAGTAAAAAATATTAAACGGGGATAGTGTTTACGATGAAACAGATGGTTTAACCCGGTTTTGCAGGATAACAGTGCTTTAATATTCGACGGGACGTAATGAGGTAGTATCGAAAACCGTTGAAGGACTTTTAAAAACCGCTCAATAGAAAGTATGGTAAACGTGCCGGGAATGAGATGTTTTGGGTAGGTTTTTCATCTTACGGTTAAATCATGCAAAGTGCGTGGGCGTTGATGGTGCCACGCTTTTTGATAGTACACTTCCGCTTACACTAAAACCTTGTTTGTCAATTAAAAGCAGAGATGGTAGCGGGAATGGTAAGTGGTTGTTAAAACGTTAGCGCCAGTTCTTTTAGAATCTCTTTACGTTTTAGCTTTACAATAGTGGCATCACCTTTTTTAAAATTAGACAGGGCTTTCATATAGTCCTGAACAGATTTAACAGGGTATTGGCCTAAGCCAATGATAATGTCGCCCTTTTCGATGCCGGCTTTGGCGGCGGGTTTACCATCGGTTACACCGTCTATCCGCATGCCTTCTCCTTCAAAACTATAATCGGGCATAACACCCATAGTGACTTTAAAACTGACTTTGTCTTTTTCAGAGGTTTTGGTTTTCTGGAATGTTAGTTTGGGCAGAATAAAGGTTTGCTCCATTAGCTGCGCTATGTATTTAAGCACTTCTACTTCGCCCCTGAAGTTAATTTTTTCAATGTCATCGCCGGGTTTGTGGTAATCGCTGTGCTGTCCGGTAAAGAAATGCAGAACGGGAATATCTTTAAGGTAGAACGATGTTTGATCGCTGGGGCCAATGCCGCTGCTGTCTTTTTTAATGGAGAAGTTGCTTTTGTACTGATCGAGCAGAGGAACCCAGGTGGGTGAGGTGCCAACGCCATACACCATTAATTTTCGGGTGGAATCGTTTAAGCGACCAATCATGTCCATGTTGATCATATAGTTTATGGTTTTAAGATCAAGGTCCGGATTGTCGCAGTATTTTTTAGATCCTAAAAGCCCCAGTTCTTCGCCACTAAAACAGAGGAACAGCATATTAAACGGTTCTGTTTTGTTGTTGGAACAAAAATGACGAGCAAGGGCAAGAACTCCGGCAGTTCCGCTGGCATTGTCATCGGCACCATTGTGTATTTTTCCTTCGGGATTCGCATCAAGGCTGTTGTGGTCGTGGCCAAGTCCAAGGTGATCGTAGTGAGCGCCAACAACTATTGTATAGGGTGCTTTGTTGTCGAGAAAACCGACCACGTTATAAGCGGTAAGATTTTCACCTCCCCCCGCTGTATCGTGCGGATTTTTTGGTTTTTTGTAAGTGAATGGTTTTAAATAAGAATTATTAAAACTGCTTAACTTGTATCTTTTAAATTGTCCGGCAATGTATTCGGCGGCTAATTTTTCCTCGGGAGAAGAGGTGCCGCGACCCTTTAACACATCGGATGCCAGGAAGCCAATATCTCTTCGTAACTGACGTTCTGAAATATCCTGAGCGTGTGTATTAAGTGTGCAACCCAACACTACCAATAGTAGCAGTGTTTTAATCTTTTTTGTCAGTGTATTCATGATTCATGAGTTTGAATTTTAAGATGGCTCCACCTATTCCGACCAGGATAAGAAAAATACCGGCACCTATCTTTCCCGCAACAATAAATACAATTCCGGCAAGTGTAATCAGTAAAGATGCCAGATAGCCCAACCATTTATTTTTCATACGCAGATAATTTGTTTTTTACGTTTCGCCACATGTAATAGTATGTCTTTGTTTTACCTTCCATCGTATGGGAGTACTTCTGCTCATAACTATTTCATTGTGTAAAGATAAAGGTATTCTGCAGATGTGGTTAACGATTAAAGGGATATTCGTTTACCCAGTGGAATCCGCGTTTATACAAGAGGAAATCTTTCCGGGTTTTTCGGAGTGATATAAATGTAAATGTATCCTGTTTCAGCATTCCGGTAAATTGATACATGGAATCATTCAGCAGGGCATAGTTCAAGTTGTACTGTATGGTAGAATCGTTCCGGTCGGTAAAGTGTATGTGATGCTTTATTGTATCCACTTCGCAGGTGAGCCGGAGTTTCTGATCGCTATATTTTAATACGCTGGCAAATCCGGGCCAGTTAAAGATAAGGCGTTTCCAGGCTAAACTATCTGCAAAAGCGTAAATGGTGTCTTTGTTTTTGAGGCAGGTTTTGGTTTCGTAAATGCCGTATAAAGGAGGGGGAGGCGCTTTTTCGCCATAGTTTTGTTGCTGATCGGTGTTTTGACTGATGGTGAACCAAAGTACCGCAATGGTAACAAGGTATTTTGATCCAAGCGCTGCTTTATTTAACCATGTTCTTTTAAACAAAGGCGCTTCGTCGAGTGTGTTAACAAACCGGTTACTGAATAAAACTCCAATGACGCGTTTAAAGTAAGGACTTAGTATAATTATACTGAGGTAAACCAGAAACGATGAATAAATTTTTACGGGAATGTCGTATGCGAAATTAAGGAGCATAACGTGTACCATTACCACAAAGCATAATAAACCACCCAGTAAACGTGTGCGGTTAAAAATCAGGAGTCCGCCGGCAATTACCTCGGCCCATCCGCTAAAACGACAATACAGATCAGAGAACCCGATAAAATTCCAGGCCATACCCATAGGGCTTTGTTCACCAATGGGTTGAACCAACTGATTAAGACTCAGGGCCCCCATTTGTAATTTGAATACTTTGGCAAAACCGTATCCAAACATAGTGAATGCCATGTAGTAACGGCATACTACCCAAAACCAGTAAAATAATACAGAGTACGATTTTCGTTTACGGTCGGCCAGCCCCCAGATCAGAGCGCCAATACACGCTAAACTAAAATTGATGAACAGCGTAACGTAATTCATCGTTTTATCGCCGCTGCCGTTTACTTCCAGATCAATCGGTTCCTGAATTCCCAATACATGTTGCCCAATGCCCGGTATAATGGCATTATACAGTTTTGTGATCAGTTCTCCAGGAAGGGAAGTAAAGGGTAATAAAAAATCGAATGGAAACGGAAGAATAAACACTATCACAAAAATAAAACTGAAACGGAACCCTGTCTTTTTAAGCCCGTTCCATTCTATAAGCGGATATTGGAATACCGTATTCATATTGTTTTAGGTTAATGTGGCGATGTATTGATTGATAGCGGGTTCTACTTCCGATTCGTTATAATCTTCTTTTTTAAATGGAAGTCCGGTTACCTTTTCATACAATTCTATATAACGGTCGCTGATTTCTGAAATCCATGTATCGCTCATTTCGGGAACTGATTGTCCTTCTTTTCCCTGAAAGCCATTGGCAATAAGCCATTTTCTGACAAACTCTTTACTGAGTTGTTTTTGTTCTTCACCGTTTTGCTGGCGTTCGGCATACCCTTCGCTATAAAAATAACGGGAAGAGTCGGGGGTGTGAATTTCATCCATCAACGTAATGACGCCATTGTATAGCCCAAATTCGTACTTGGTGTCAACCAGAATAAGTCCCATTTTGTTAGCCATTTCCTGTCCCCGCGCATATAACGCAAGCGTGATCCGCTCCAGTTCTTTATAATGCGTTTCGCTGACAATCCCCTGACGGATAATTTCCTCGCGGCTGATATCTTCGTCGTGTCCTTCACTGGCTTTGGTAGTAGGAGTGATGATAGGAGTGGGTAGCTTGTCATTTTCTTTTAGTCCTTCAGGCAGGTTAACGCCACAAAGGGTTCGTAAGCCGGAGGTATAGGTGCGGGCAGCATGGCCGGCCAGATAGCCTCTAACAACCATTTCTACTTTAAAGGGCTCGCAGCGCTTACCAATACTGATGTTGGGAAAAGGTGAGTTCATCAGCCAGTTGGGAACAATGTCTTTGGTGGCATCAAGAAAGTGAGCAGCGAGTTGATTTAACACCTGACCTTTATAAGGAATCGGGCGGGGTAAAACCACGTCGAATGCGCTGATGCGGTTACTGGCCACCATTACAAGGTACTTATCGTTAATAGTATAAACGTCTCTTACTTTCCCTTTATAGAATAGTGTTTGATTTTTGAATTGGTATGAATGCGTTGACATAATGTAATGGATTCTCTTAATATAATTTATATACTCCAGGTAATGAGACCTTCGTTCGTAAACTGAAAAGGCTGTGTGCGCCCGCCCATTTCCTCGATGGCTTTTGCCACTTTAATTTTGCTGACTGCCGGGCAAAGAAAAAACATAAAGCCGCCGCCGCCGGCACCGCTTATTTTTCCGCCACTGGCTCCGTTTTTTAAGGCCGTTTCATAAATGGTATCAATCAATGGATTGCTGATCGATTTAGCCATTTGTTTTTTATGTTCCCATCCGTTTTTAAGAATTTCACCAATACTCAGGAGTTCGCCTCTCAGCAGCGACTCTTTCATTACCACGGCTTGTTCTTTTAACTGGTGCATGGCTTCAATACTTTTTTCATTTTTTTCATGCACATTTTTCACCTGTTCTTCAATGATGGTGGCACTGAGGCGTTGAGTGGCGGTAAAGTACAGTAACAGGGTGTTTTCGAGTTCGTGCAGCACATTGTGTTTTAACTGCAACGGATTTACAATTACTTTATCGTTGGCCAGAAACTCCATAAAATTGATGCCTCCAAATGTGGCAGCATATTGATCTTGTTTTCCGCCGGCCATTTTCAGGTCAATTCGTTCAATTTCAAAGGCCAGATGGGCAATGTCGTATTTTCCTAAGGGGAGTTGCAGCCATTCGGCAAACGCGCCGAGCATAGATACAACGAGGGTAGAAGAAGTGCCAAGGCCCGAACCTTGTGGCGCTTCAATGTAAGACGTTAGCCGAAACGATAAGGGGCCGGTATTGAATTGTTTTACAATCCGATTATAGACTCCGATAAATAATTCAAATCCGGGTGTTAACGGCAATTCGGTTTGCGACGCGGTACTAAAATGCTGGCCGTTACCATCTATGACAAACTCGATGGTTCCGTTATTTAATGGTTCTATGCTGGCGTAGGCATATAAATTAATAGTGGCATTTAATATGGCGCCGCCATAAAGATCGGAATAAGGACTTACATCTGTACCACCTCCGGCCAAACCTATGCGCAGAGGGGCTTTACTTCTGATAATCATCTGGTGTTTATTTCCTGTATTAATTTGACTTTTGTTTTGATGCACACGCTATAATGATGATAGGCTTTATTTCATGTTGATGAACTGAAGGGGAACATCATACTCTCCTTTGCGACAAATGGCAATAACAGCTTGTAAATCACTTATGTTTTTACTGCTAACACGTATAATGTCATCCATAATCTGAGAAGTTACTTTTAGTTTAGTGTCCTTTATGTCTTTTAATATTTTTTTGGCAGCTTCTTTATCTAACCCCTGACGGATTTTAATTTCTTTTTTAACCATGGTACCACTGGGGTAATGCGCTTTGCTTTCATCTAACCCACGCGGATCTAATCCTTGTTTTATCATACGACCGTGAATGGCATCGAGGATGGCGTCCAAACGCATGTCATTTTCGGTGGTAATCATTAGAACCATGTCTTTTTTGTTCAGATCAATTTCGCTTTTGCTGTCTTTAAAGTCCCAGCGGTTTAAAATGTCTTTCCGGGCTACATTAATAGCGTTATCCATTAACTGCGCATCCAGTTTGCTGGCTATATCAAATGAAGGCATAACTAAATTTTGGATAAAATTAAGCATTCTGTTCAGTTATTAGTGGGCTCTTTTTCACTAATTATTAATGTACTTTTGGGTTGATTTTGAAACATATTGGATATTTATTTGTGGTACTGTTTCTGGGCTATAGTTGCGCCAGCGGCGAGCAGCGTAAAGAAGACAGACAACCAGCAGTTAAACCTGTTATACCTACCGACTCAGTGGCGAAAATAACCCGGATGGTATGTGAAACTGATACAGGTATTAAGGCAGATACTTCGGACCTGGAGCGGCGATTTGTGGCCATAGGATTAGTAAATGTAAAGGTTCTTGATACGTCAATATGCGTAGAATTAAAGTATGGAACCAACGATAATTTTATGGAACGGGATATGTATGGAGGTTTGCGGAATGCCTATTTACCTTGCGATGTAGCCATTAAATTGAGTAATGCCCAATATTATCTGAAGCAGATTAACCCTTCTTACCGGCTCCTTTTGTTTGATGCGGCCAGGCCGCTTTCGGTTCAGTGCTTAATATGGGATTCTGTAAAACTCCGGACTTATGAAAAGTACCTGTATATTTCGCCGCCCGATCAGGTGTCTTTACATAATTACGGAGCCGCGGTAGATGTGTCGGTATATGATACGGAAAAGGGAATGGTATTGGATATGGGCACACCATTTGATTTTTTTGGAAAACTGGCCCAACCCAGATACGAATTGTTTTATCTTGAAAAAGGCGACTTAACCCCTGAACAGATTCGGAACCGCCGTATTTTAAGGCAATGTATGTGCCGTTCTGGTTTTTTTCCTATTACTACGGAATGGTGGCATTTTAATGCTACCAATAAGTGGTTAGCTGCCAGGCGGTATGTATTAATAGAGTAGTGCCCTTTCGGGCACTATTCAGGTTTTGTGTGTTATTATACTATAGTTGTTTAAAAACAAGTTTTAACCGCAAGCAGACATAAAGACGATCTGTTTGCGGTTAAATTAATGTGATATACGGAATCGTATTGGTAACTGATAATACGTTTTTACAGCTTGCCCTTTTATTTTACCTGGTTTTTTGAAATTCGGGATCTGTTTAATGACACGGGAGGCTTCTTGTTCTAATCCGTAGCCTAAGTTATTTTGCATCATTATTTCTCCTACTTTTCCAGTTTCATCCACAACGAATTTTACATAAAGCGTGCCTTGTATATTTTCTTCGCGTGCTGCCGAAGGATAAACCAATCTGGAAGCTACAAAGCGATTGAGCGCGTTAAGCCCTCCCTCAAATTCGGGATGTTCATCAAGACCAAATAGTTCTACCGGATTACCTTCTTTCTCACCAGTCCCTGCATTTCCTCCTGTGCCCGAGGAACCAGTAGAGCCGCCTTGTATTCCATTTCCGTCCGATGGTTCACCGGATGAAGAAGTGGACGGATTACTGCTGGCGACTGGTTCCGCAGGTGTAATACTCTGAGTGGTTGAAGGTAGTGAATCGGTGATACGTGTAGCTACCGTTGCAGCCTGCGATGGCGGTTCAGATTTAGGCGGGCGGCCTTCCGGACTTGTGTTGGGCTTACTTTCGACATTTTCAAATATTTTACTCATATCCACCTCAACAGTTACCGGAATATTGCCGGGAATCAGTTCCGGAATATCCACTTCTTTTTTATTAAGCCAGATTAAGAGGCTAGTAACAACTAACATACTGCCTGTAACAATGGACAGGGATTTAAACACAGTAGTACCATATTGACTGCGTATAGCGTAAGCGCCATAGGATTTATTTCGGTTAGCAAAAATAATCTCGTTTATTTTTTGCTGGTTATCAGGGAATACACTCATATTGATTTCTTTTTTGATTTCGATTACGTTTTGTGCACCTGTTAATCTTAATGGTAAAATTAATAACGGATAAAGCAATTTGTACTTCGCTTTTGGAAAGTGGTTATAACGCTTTTATAAGTGGTAGGTTATAGTATAGAAGTGGATAGAAGGTTAAACCGTAAACAAACAGTAGGATTTCTATTACGTAACAGAATTTGCGGCTGCGTTTGAGAATGCTCAATCCACATACATCCCGACTCATATTGGTATAACCAATATATCCTCTTATAGTACTCAAATTTGCGCTTCTCAAACCTATTGCAACTTTTGGCGCTCATTATAAAATCTACTGTCTATTTACGGTGAAAGGGAGCGAAATAAAGCGCGCATAAAAAAGCCGCCTGGTATAGTCCGGGCGGCTTTTTTAAATACCATAGCATATAGCAGGCGCTTAATCGCGTTTCAGGAGCGTTACGTGGCCTACGTATGTTTTCTTGTTTCCTTCAAGATCTGTTACGAGAATTTTGTAAACATAAACGCCTTCCTGACCGATAATAGATCCGCCTTTAATTGTACCATCCCATCCTTTACGGAATACTTCTGATACGAAAACAGATTCACCCCATCGGTCGAAGATTTCCATTTTAAAGCGTTCCTCATCAATACCTATGCCATACACATTAAACACATCGTTCCTGCCATTGCCATCCGGTGTAAATGCGTTCGGGATAAACACCGCAAAATCTGGTGTAATTTCTACGCGATGCATGATGGTATCGCGACATCCTTTGTTGTTGATGGCAACAAGATACACGTTGTATTGACCAACCTGATTGTATGGGTGTGTCGGGTTTACAACATTGGTGTTTGTAGCTGCCGATTGATCTCCAAAGTCCCACACATAGTTTGTAGCACCCTGCGACTGGTTAGTAAATGTAATAACAGGACTCAGAATAGAAGCCGTCCATGGTGTTGCACTGAACTCAGCAAAAGGAACAGGATATACTTCTATATAGTTCGGAATTACAGTATCACGTAAGCAACCATGCTCATTATTCATGCTTATGTGTAATGTATGCACCCCGGCAGCAGGGAAATTATAGGTGTAAGGAGAGCCAAATCCATGAGTAGATTCTCCACCAAGACTCCAGCTATAGGTGACATTCGAATTTGTACTAACGCCAAACAATGTTACGCTTAAAGGAGCACACCCTTTGTTAGGTGTTGAGGTAAAGGTTCCGCGAGGCAGAGGTTTTACATCAATGGTAAAGAATGCTGTATCTGAAATACTGCAACCGTCTGAAACAATGACGCTGTATGTAACCGGGTTATTAGCCGCATTGTATATTGGTTGAATGGTATTGGTTGGAATATTACCGGCTCCGTTACTCCAGCCGTAACTGTAATTACTTAAGACTGCGGTTGAAAACTGACCCGGGCTAATGAAGTTTGGTGTCAATGTTCTGAAACTGCCTTCACATACAGAGAAACTTGTACCAGATACAATTAATGGTTGTTTTACATTCACAATAATGTTCTCTGGTCCGGCATTACAACCGTTGGCATCTGTTGCGCTTACATTATACTGGGCAGTATTTAATGTATTTACAACAACTGGTCCACCATTGGTAGCTGTAATAGGTGCACTCCAGCTATAAGTATAAGGGGCAGTTCCACCAGATGCGGCCGCTTGTAATTGAGCAGCTTGTCCGTAACATACGGTTGGGTGAGGAATAGCAGGAAGGACAAACGCTGCCGGGCGGGTGATTTGAATAAATCCGGATACCGTACAACCATACGCATCGGTAACTGTTGCTGAATGAATAGCTGCACCCAAGCCACTGGCAATACTACCAGTTTGAGCACTTGGGCTCCAGAAATACAGGAATCCGCCTGATCCAGGAACACCGTTTGCGGTAATAGTCGCTGAACCATTATTAGGTCCGGGATTACAACTTATATTGGTTCCTGTGATAGTCATAGTTGGTAGTACCGGTGCCTGAATATTTACAGAATGTTGTCGAACACATCCTTTATTGTCGGTTACTGTAAGTATCCAGTTCCCGCCGGATAGATTAGACGCAGTATTACTTAGTTGCGGTGTAGGTGTATTCCAACTGTAGGCGTAAGGAGCGGTTCCGCCTGTAATATTTACGCTAGCCGTACCATTCGCGTTTCCGCAAGTTGCAGGTGTTGTCGCTGAGCTAATGACACTTATTGCCGAAGGTTCGGAGATAACATAAACAGTATTGGTAGAACAACCTTTTAGGTCAGTAACAGTCAAAGTGTAAGTATGCGTACCATTAAGGTTGGTAATTACAGGGTTACTTCCTAATGCAACAGTTGATGAACTGGCCCAGTTAATCGAATAGGCAGGAGTACCTCCGTTAATACTTGTGCTGATTTGCCCGTTACTGCCACCATTACAACTTACATTTATTACAGTGTTTGTGCTAATTAATAATGGATTAGGCTGACTGATTGCAACAGTATTGGATCGTGTACAGCCGTTGGCGTCTGTTATGGTTACACTATAGCTACCTATAGGTACGCCGCTTAATACAGAGTTCGTCTGGATAGATGGTGTCGGGAACCAACTATAGGTGTATGCAGGTGTTCCGCCATTTACCAGCAAGGTAGCGCCACCATCAGAGCCACTATTACAACTTACGTTGGTAAATGAAGCAATCGAACTTACAAGGGCTGTTGGTTGATTAATCAAAACAGAAGCACTGCTTACACAACCGGCTCCATCCTGAACAGTTACAACATAAATGCCGGCTACCAGATTAGTAGGCGTATTAACAGGGTTAGGCGTTACAGGTCCGGTCCACGAAGTAGTAGTGATCGCTAAAGGGCCGGAAGCACTGATACTGGCTGTACCATTGGCTAAACCATTACAGGTAACAGAGGAAGAACTCACAATACTAACTGTGGGTCCGCTTATGTTTGGAATGTTGGCCACAACCGTATAGGTACAGTTATTTACGTCTCTTACAACAACCTGATAAGGTCCGGCTAACACGTTGCTGATGCCCTGAGTAACAGCCCCGTTATTCCATTGGTAAGCGTAAAAAGGACCACCTGTTCCACCATTGGCTGTTACAGTTGCCCCGCCATTAGCTTGTCCGCAGTTAGTATTTACCGTAGCTGTAATAGCTGCAGTAAGAGCAGGAGGAGCAGTAAGCGCTACGGTACGGGTAAAAATACAATTGTTGGCATCCGTCAATGTTACAGTATAGGCTGTTCCGGCAGGTAAAGGAATAGCGGTAGGGACATAGGCAGCCGTGTATAAACCACCAGGTTGCCACTGAATGTTAACACCGCCGGTACCACCAGAATAGGCTACGTTAAGCGTACCTGTACCATTGTTACAAAGTGCGTTTGTTGCTGTAGCAGTAGCGTTTAATCCACTAGGTTGATTTAGCGTCATGGATAAGGTAAGCGCACAGGTATTTGCATCTGTAATAGTTACAGCATAATTACCCGCCGGGATATTGCTTGCCGTAGCTGCAGTTTGGCCATTGTTCCAGTTATAGGTGTATCCTGGAGTACCTCCTGCAGGAGTAACAGTAATGAACCCGTTACTGTAAGAAGCACAACTTGGCATTTGCGTAGAAGTAAATGCTCCCGATAAAGCGGTAGGTTGAGTAATATTAAATATTACGGAGGCTGTACAACTGTTTTGATCGGTAGCTGTCATGGTATAGGTTCCTGCCCCCAGTGCATTAACGGTTTGGGTAGTAAGAGGATTAGAACCTCCTACCCAATAGTAACTGACAGCACCCTGAGCATTGCTGGCGGTAGCTGCAGCCATACCCATTAAACTAACATTTGATGTGTTAAAACATTTCACATTGGTTGTAGTCACAGACGCCAGAAGTTGTGGAGGGTTAATAATTGTGGTACTGGCTGTTCGTGTACATCCATTTGCGTCCGTAATAATAACATTGTAGTTACCAGGACTCATGCCTGAAGGGGTAGAACTGTTTATACCTGCTCCCGGAGCAGGTATCCAGGTGTAAGAATAACCGGGAGTTCCGCCTAATACACTAACTGTGGCGGAACCATTAGCGGCATTAAAACATTTTGCCGCAGAAGGAAGTACGCTTGCTGTTAGTAAAGGAGGCTGAGAAATAGTAACGGCAGTAGATGTTGTACACCCTGCAGCATCCGTTACGGTAACAGTATAAATGCCTGGTGCCAAATTGGTAGCGGCTTGTGTTATTTGTCCGTTACTCCAGCTATAATTCGGAAGTCCGGCACCACCAATTACGGTTATCATCGCAATCCCGTTATTTGTTCCGCCGTTACCACTATTACAACTAACGTTAGTGAAAGTAGTAGAGGTAATAGTAGGGCCTGAAGCGGCAGGTATTGTCGCGGATACAGAATAGGTACAGTTATTGGCATCTTTTACTAAAATAGAATAGGTTCCGGCAACAACGTTGTTTATGGCCGGTCCAACAATACTGTTGCTCCAGGTATAAGTATAAGCTGGTGCGCCGCCTGAGGCGCTAACTGTAGCACCTCCAGTGGGTAAAGTACAGTTGGCAGTAGTAGTGGTGGTATTAAGTGTTAATGAAGTGGCCTGAGTAATTGTAATGGTCCTGCTTAATGTACAGTTATTTGCATCTGTTACAGTAGCAGTATAGGTGCCGGCAGGGAGATTACTGCTGGTTGTGGTAGTTGCACCACCCGCAGCCCACAAATAGGTATAAGGAGTGGTTCCGCCGGTTAAACCGGTTACACTAGCACTCCCGTTACTTCCGCCAAAACAGCTTACACTGTTACTGCTTAACGCAAAGTTTAACGCATTTGGCTGAGTAATATTGGCGCTTGCAACAGATTTACAACCATAAAAATCAGTAATAAGTACACTGTAGGTTCCTGGAGCCAGGCCCGTAGCTATCTGGTTGGTTCCTCCTGTAGGAATCCAACTGTAAGTATAAGGAGCTGTTCCGGCGCCAGTCATACCGGCAGTTAAACTACCGTTATTAAAACCATTACAGGTAACATTAGAAATATTCGTAATTGTAGCAGTACCACCAGGTGTTTGCCCCACAATTCCCGTAGCGGTAACACTGCAGTTATTCAGATCCCTTACAATTACAGTATAGGTACCTGCCAGTAAACCAATGGCCACTGAAGTGGTACCGCCGCTTGGCATCCAGCTATAGGTGTAAATGGGTGTTCCTCCCGATGCTGCAACGCTGGCACTACCGTTAGCGGTAGTACAATTTGCATTTGCTGTATTTACTGTAGTGGTAATAGGACTAGGTTGATTTACCAGTATAGTTTGAGAAGCTACACAATTTTTACTGTCAATAACCGTCACATTGTAAGCGCCGGCAGAAATTCCTGTAGTAAATGTATTACTGGCCTGATTAGGGTTACCGTTAATGTTGAAAACATAAGGGCCGGTACCACCGGCAGGAGCCGCTGTAATGGTACCGTTATTTCCTCCAAAACAGCTAACCGGATTAGACGCGACGGCTAAACTTACTGCTGAAGGTTGAGTAATAGTGGTAGTTACAGTCGTAACGCATCCCGCGGCATCTTTCACGCTCACAGTATAGGTTTGAGCAGGTAAATTACTGAATATACCGCTACTGTTAATAGTGCCTATGGGGGTAAGTGTATAGTTGTAGCCGGGTGTACCACCTATGGTATTAACGCTAAAACTACCATTACTGCCATTAAAACAACTTACATGACTAAGGTTACTTACGGCGGTAACCGGACTACCGGTATTGCCTATGTTAAAGTTAACACTGATGGTACAGGAGTTCACGTCTCGGATAACAACGGCATGTATGCCACTCGCTAAACCTGCCTGCACAGTATTACTTGAAAATGCACCGCCGTTAAAAGAATATTGGTACGCAGGTACGCCGCCTGTTACAGCTGTAACAGTGGCGCTGCCGTTAGCATTACCACAAGCCGCATTTTGAGTGATAACAGTCGCAGCTGTTGGGCCTGTTACCATTGGAACCGTAGCAGTTGTACTGTAGGTACAACCATTAATGTCTGAAACGGTAATGGTTTTAGGTCCGGCAGATAAGTTAACCATAATACTGGTAGAAGCAACACCATTAATGCTATAGCTATAGGCAGGAGTTCCACCTACTACGTTAGTTACAGTTATAATACCTGTATTGCCAACGCAGGCCGTTGGTTGAACACTAAAGCCAATTGCTGTTGGAGGAGGAGAATTTACAAGCGTGACAATTTTTGTAAATGTACAGTTATAAGCGTCGCGTACAACAATGGTGTAGTTACCCGCTGCAAGGTTGGTAAGTGGTGGACTGGCGCTAAAAGCACCGCCATTTACAGAAAATACATATGGAGCCGTTCCACCCGTTACAGCGCCTAACACAATTGATCCATTACTATTTCCGCAGGCGGGATTAACCTGAACATGAGCAAGATTCGTAATAGGAGGGGTATTAGTTATAGTTGTTACAGTAGTAAATAAGCAACCAAAATTATTGGTGATTCCTGCTGTGTAAGTTCCCGCAGCAAGATTAATAACCGTTTGAGAAGGAATAGCGCCACCATTTAAAGAATAACTTACCGCAGTTTGCCCGGGTGGAGAGGTATTGCTTATAACAATACTACCGTTATTATTTCCGCAGGTTGCATTAGTCGGTGTTGCTATTATACTTGGCATTGGATTTACTACCACAATGCCGGTAGTTGAAGAAGTACAACCGGCGTTAGAAACAGTATGCGTTACGGTATAGGTTCCGGGAGCAGTAAAGCTACCATTGTAATTGGCGGTAGCTCCGGCACTAGGTGCACCAGCCGAAGGTGAAAAGGTATAACTATGCGTGCCGGGAATGGTAACAGCATTAAAACTAAAGTTGTTACCAGTTAAACATTGTGTAGGCGAAGGAATTGTAAAATTAGGGTTAACAGCAGTAGGTACGTTAATTACTGCTGTTGCAGTAGCTGTACAGCCAGCTGTATTGGTGACAACGTGCGAAACGGTATAAGTTCCGGTAGTAGGAAAGGTGACCGCAGTACTCGTAGCAGTAGTTGTGAATCCGGGGGGAGCTCCTACTCCTGCAAAGGAATAACTCTGTGTTGAGGGTGTGGTTCCGGTATGATTGAACGTAAATACATTACAAGCGTTGGAGTAATTAAATGTAGGTATTACAGGTGGTGGAAATACGAGGGTAACATATTTAACAATTGGGGCGCAAGAACCAGGAGGATTCATCGTTAATGTGTAAGTACCACTCACATTACTGGTAACAGTTTGGTTAGGATTGTTGGTAATGCCCGATCCGCCCGGACCAGTCCAGAGATATGGGCCAAGTCCTGGAGGTGCGGTCATTGTCGCAGTAGAGGCACCACAGGCAGCAACCGTTGACGCAGCTGTTCCGGCAGGAAATTGTGTGCCGTTTACCGTAATATTCATTGGAGAACAAAGAGCATCAAAATAACAATATCCGAAATGAGCCCAACCGGTACAATCCCCTACCGATACTTCTATGGTTACACAAGAACCGATGAAGGGTGTTAAATCAATGGATTGTACTGTCCAGTTTCGGTAAAGGAAACCGGAACTATTTGTGGCAAAGCCCGGAGTCCCAGCCGAACAACTGGGGCCGGAAGCCACTACTGAAACCTGAGGGCAGGAAAGGGTTACATTAGAGCAATTTTTAACTTTGATATTTAAGAATGGCTGGTCACAGCATCCATGACCGGTTCCATCAAAACAAGCGGCATAGGCATACTGAAACAAGGCGTTGTTGGCTGTAACCGGAAAGGTTTGAGATATACGGGAAATTTCACCTGACCAAGCTAAGTTGTCGTTTAGTTGCATAACTCGCGTTCCACCAAGTGGGGAATTAGGTATGCCCCCCGGAAAATTCGGATCAGTAATAGGGGTTTGACGAACCCACATTTCTGTTGGTGCTGCTCCAAAGGCAGTGTTCGGCAAAGCGCTAACACTACATGTATTGTAATACAAGGATCCGATAAATTGACCGTTTTGAGACTGTGCTCCTGTCCAACCCGCAGGAACAGATGGGGCCCCTCCTTGTGGTACGGTAGTGAAAGGAACGTTTGGGGAGGCTTCAAACCCTTCGTTAACGCAAGGTAGTCCTAACGTATTTGGTTGTCCTGATGAAGGATTAACAGGTTTAAAATTGGTATAACTAGGTACTATATTATACTTCTGATTAATATAAGCACGTTTGGCACGGTTCATGAACGTTTTGTATTCTGTGCCATAAAAGCCACTGGAAAGAGCAATGCTTTTATACGTTTCTTCATCAAAGCCATTAAGTGAATCTGAATCAAAAACAATATTGGTCAATTTTAACTTACTGACATCTTTACTTACTTGTGCAGTACTGTTTTGGTAAAAGAACACCGCAATAGTAATCAGTAAGGTTTTAATAGTAAACAATTTATTCATGGGGATTTTTTTGATACAACTAATTTATCTTAAAAAAGCATTTTTAACAATTTTTTCACTCATCAGGAGTTGCTTTTGGCTCAAAAAAGTATATGTTAAAAAAGTTATTAACCGGTTGTTAAATAAATAATGCGATGAAGGCGTTAAAAAAATGTGTTTTTATGTCAAAGTTCGAATGTTTTTATTAGTCTTTAACCCACATAAACACCTTTTTGTTTTCTTTATAGCGTTCAATGTCTTTATCCAGCGCAATGATACAAAAATCAATAAAGGGCAGAATACCGAATACACCGCCTAAACTGGCAATATACACAACCGGAACATAGGGTGCTGTGCCCAGATAGATACGGTGAAGTCCGACGATGCCAAAAGGAAACGGAAAAGCAAGAATGGCCGCCGTGATTTTTTTATTAGTTCGTTGTTTGCGTTTAAATAACTGAAGTAAGGGACTGGGTCTTTTGTGTGTTAAATCAGATTGCAGCACACTTTCCTCCCTCTCTAAAAACGCGGAATCAACGATCTGGCGCGATTCGTTAAGAAAATAGATGTTAATTCTTTCGGCTTTAACAAAAAAACACACCATTATTAATGTTAGAGTAGGAAGTAGATAACGCATGCTTAAAAATAAAAAGGAAAGTCATGTCAGACTTTCCTTTTTTAAATTTAATTAAACAATGAAATGTTACTTTTTGGCGGCCAGATAAAGCTCATTCACTTTATTCCAGTTGATAACGTTAAAAAAGGCATTCATGTAATCCGGCCTGCGGTTTTGGTAATTCAGATAGTACGCATGTTCCCAAACGTCCATGCCTAAAATAGGAGTTCCTTTACAGTCAGCAATGTCCATTAATGGGTTATCCTGGTTTGGAGTAGAGCACACACAAAGTTTCCCGTCTTCTTTAACACTTAACCAGGCCCAACCACTGCCGAAACGGGTTGCACCAGCGTTTGTGAAATCCTTTTTAAAGTTCTCGAATCCACCAAGTTCCGCTTCAATGGCTTTTCCGACTTCGTTAGATGGAACGCCACCACCATTAGGGCTCATTATTTCCCAGAATAAAGAGTGGTTATAGTGGCCACCGCCATTATTTCTAACAGCCATAGGGTATTTGGAAATAGTTTTACAGATTTCCACAATACTGAGTTTTTCAGTATCCGTATTGGCAATAGCATTGTTCAGGTTGTTAACGTAAGCCTGATGGTGTTTACCATGATGAATTTCCATGGTTTTGGCATCAATATGAGGTTCAAGCGCGTTAAACGCGTAGTTTAATTTTGGTAGTTCAAAAGCCATAATAATAAATTTAGAGTACCAAATTTAAGCAATTTGTTTGCCTGTATTCTTTTTTTATTCAGGAATTAAATTAATTTTTTTTAAAATCAGTTTAATAAAGTACTCTGGAACATATCTCCGGGCGAAATCATTTTTTCATTGTAGGGAATGGCATTGCCGTAACGTTGTTCCATAATTTGCTTTACAATAGGGTGTTTTAAATTGAATTCTTTAAGCGGTCTTGGAGAGCCTATTTCCAGTTTAAGGGCATGATAATACAGTTTCCAGACAAATTCACTGCAATACAGTTCTTTGTCGCTCCAGTTAAAACCTATATCGTAATGAACACCCAGTTTTGATTTAGCTTCCATTCGCATGGCGTTAATAATTTCAGTGTTAAGTAAGGATGTGTCTTTTAACCGTTTAATGCTGCATTTGCCATCACTGCTCATTCCTATAAATTCATCCAGCGTATTTACACTTACCGGTTCAACGGCATGATACACCATGGGTTTCCCTTTTTCGAAGAAAACAATTCCTACATGGGTATAGTTGCTGCCGGTAGCCAGTTGAATAGCTTTACCTTGTCCTGAGGGGTTTTGAATAAATACAATGTCCCCATTGCGAACCTTTATTTCCTGTGCGTTTACATTCCCTGTCAAAATTAGTACCCCTGTTAACACAAGAACAGCTTTTATAAATTTCATACTTAAAGTTAGGAAAACCTTAAGTCCGGAATTAATTTTTAGTTTTTTTTAAGAGCGTTTTTTGTGCTTTTTTAATACAGGCAATAATGGAGGGGGCAGTGTGAAACTGGTAAAGTTCTTTAAGTATAAGTTCAAATTCCGGAACAAGTTCCGGGTAACGTTTACAGATGGGCGCTGCTACGTTAATGGCAAAAGCGATAAGCGCCGGAGGAAGTGCCGCATTTTTCATTAATCCGTAACAACAATCCAATAACTCACCAGCCTGATCATCGGGACAGGTAAACTCCTGAAAACATCTTAATACATTACGTTTGGTGCTTTCGTGAACGTTAGAGCGGTTTAAAATGTTCAGAAAAAGAGGTGTGTATGGAATGATAAGTGTTGTGTTTGCGAGAGCAACATGCAGCAGCGCATAAGAGGCACGATGTTGAACGGCTTTATCTCCTTTATCCAGAATCTCGATTAAGCTTCCGAGCCGTTTTTTATCGTTACCAATGTAGTTGACAATAGGAGTTACCATTTGTAGCCCCATATTTTCATTAAGGGTTTTTACTATATCCATTGATTTCGCCATATTAGAATAATAACACCTGTGATCGCAGTAAAACAGGCCAAAAGGGAGGTTTTGGTTATCCGCTCTTTGTAAAAGAAATAATTAAGCGGCAGTACAAATATAGGGAGTAAGGCAAAGATTGTCTGGGCTTCAGCCACCTGAAGATAGAGTATAGCCAACAGGGAACAGCTTACGCCTATTACCGGACCAAAAATGGTTCCGGCAATCATGTATTTAAGTCCGCCATTTTGATTCGTGAAAATGATTCTGGTATTGGTTTTAAATGTTCCGCTTGCTAAGGCAAAAACGGCTGCGGCGACCGAAGCAAAGAGCAGTCGTATCCACACGGCATGAAGAGTTGGCAAGTCATTTGTTTCACCATGGGTATTTTGCAATGCCAGTTTGGATAGTACAAGTCCGCATCCCTGACAAAGGGCACCAAGTACACCATAAAGCATACCGCGAGGATCTCTTCTAAAGCCCTTGCGTTCCGCTTCTTTTTTATCACTTTTAGATAAGGTCAGCCAAACCACTCCTCCAATGGTTATCAACATTCCTGATACGCCTATCCAATTAATATGTTCGTTTAAGAGGAATATACTCATCAAAAGTGCTGCAAATGGAGCAATAGTGGTGTAAAGGCTGCCAAGTTTGGGGCCAAGAATCTTAAATGAGGAAAAAGAAAAAAAATCACCTATCGTAAAACCAATAATACCGGATAATCCCAGATATAAATAATTTCTTGAACTAGGACGGGTTGCCATTTCCAATGGATTGGTGCCGCAGTAAACACACACTATTATCGTAATAAACACCCAGGCCAGTAACAACCGGTATTGATTCAGTGCAGCAGTACCAAATCGTTTTGCCGCTTCAGTAAACGGAAAAATACCAATACTCCAGCAAAGCGTTGTAAGAATAGCGATCAAATACCCCATAAACTGCAATATTACAGCTTATTTGGCAAAATTTGCAAGATCTGCGGTAGTGTTATTAGATGTTCAACATCCGTACACTAAATGAACTTACTTTTAATATGGTTTGATGATTTTTTCAGTTTTAATTCTGGTATTGTCTTCCAGAATGGTTACGTAATAGATTCCGGCTGGTAGTTCATCAGTAGTAATCATACAATCGGCGTTTGTTAGATGCACATTTTTTAAAACCTGACCTAGCTGATTGATCAGGACAACATCAGCCTCGACTGTACCTGACTGTTTTGATATAGATATATAATTATGGATAGTGTTGTAAACCAAGGTATAATTGTTTGCGGGATTCCGGCTACAAGAGGTGAGTATGGTAACGGCTGAATAATCAAACGAGTGATTAATGTCTTCCGTTTTCAACCTATAGTACAAAGGAAGTGTTGCTGGAGTTTCGGTATCCTTAAAGGAATATTGTTTTTGGGTGTAAGAGTTTCCTGACGCTTTTACGTAACCAATAGTATGCCAGAGAGCCGCATCGGAACTTTTTTCAACCTGAAATGCCAGACTGCTATTTTCGGAGGCAGTTGCCCAGTTTATCTGGATATTATTTCCATTGCAGTTGCTATTTAGTTCAACCAAATCTAAAGGCAGTGGTGTTAAAGGATTGGTGCTGGCAATGGTAATAAAACGTGTAGCGTTAGCGGGAATATGTACAGTGCTGATTCCCGTAACGGTTATTACCGGGTTAGCATAAGTAATAGTGAGTCCACCTAATCCACTGGCATAACAGGTGGTTCCGCCATTGGCAAAATTCCCGTCATTATCAACCAGTAGCAACAAATGCGAAGTATTAACAGAGTTAGTAGCCGCACAAGCATTAAGTTTAAAATCCATGTTAAATGAATTTGTAAAATTCGTGTTTTGTATACGCCATTCCCGGTCTAGTCGTGAGGTGATTCCACAGGTAAGTGGAATTTCAGTATTGGTGGCTACGGCTCTGCACATTTTTCCTGAGTTAGAACCAACTACAACAAATGAAAGATTATTGCTTATCGCAGAAGCATTATTTCTGTTTAATGCGGCTAATGCTCCCATATACAAGCGCACAGTGTCATCCGGAGTTTTGGATTGTTTCTGAAACAGAGAAGAACCACTGGCGGCGTTATCTCTTCCAATCCCTATGATCCGGTTTTGATAAGCGGCGGTTCCTGTCCATATTGTCGTATTATTGGAAGCTGTATAATTTTGCGGACTTGTGCCCGATCCTAATGTAATGCCATATTTCAGGGCTAGGTACGATTCAACCATTCTTAGTTCGGTAGCAGTTAGTAAACGGTTTATTACCATAAACTCTCCTATGTCCATACTGGTAAACATGGGCCATACGGAGGGATTATTACCTCCTAAATACAAATTGGTTGCGGTTGTTCCTGCTCCCGACAAGTTAGAAAAACCGGTGTTTTTAGTGGTGTTAAGAATGCTGTTGTAATAGAGAGTTGTAATGGAGGAGGTGCCATTAGTGGTCAGGCCATATATAAGGGGTTGATTAAGAATATTTGTGGTACTGCTATTTAACGAACCACTTCCGTCGTCAGCAAAATCAAACCGGTAAGTTCCACCTCCCTGTATTTCACTTCCCAGTCTGTAACTGCCTGAAGAAGCCGTTTCCCATTTAAAATCTACAATACCGCTTTTCAAATTCTTGAGAAAAAAAATAGTGTTATTTGTGGCATTAAACATACTGGTTGCACTAAATGTATTCGTACTGTTTAATAGGTCGTCAATTCCATCAAAACGAACGTATTCATTATAATTTATACCTGTAACAACAATAGGGCGTTTTGCTGCGGTTGCCTGAATCATGTTACCACTTACCCCAGATCCTGATAGATCAGACCAACTGCTAACAGCCCCGCCAGTCAGGGTTATCCCGCTTTCGTTTTTTAACCAGAACTTTAATCCCTGCGCATTGGAGGCAGGATAGGTTTGTGATATTATCTTACTATGGATAAGTAAAATACAAAGCGCTAAATGGATGAAGTAATAATTCATTTTTGTAATGTGTAGTAAATGTAAATAAAATTTAATTCGATTTAGTACCGTGTTCGATAGACTAAAATTTAGTGACGGATTTTAACATTTAAATCACCTGTTTTGACAGGTTTGATCATAATAGCGGCTTTACCTACGCTTAACCAATTAGAAATGTGAAAGAAAGAATAATGAATGCTATAAAAAAAGGAAGTCCTGATAATACGGAGAATTACCCTATTTTACTCCAGTTTGTTTTTTCTCTTCCGTTTGTGTTCAGGGTTGTAACAAGCAGTGCATTTTTTTCAAGCTGCAAAAGCGGATCTTCATCTAATACCGATTGCGCCGCTGCCCTTGCCAGTTGCAGCACCTGGGCATCTTTGGCAAGGTTGGCAATTTTCAGATCCAGCATACCGCTTTGCTGGGTACCTGTTATATCGCCGGGCCCTCTTAGTTTTAAATCTACTTCACTTATTTCAAAACCATCGTTAGTGCGTACCATGGTTTCCATGCGTAAGCGACTGTCCTGACCCAATTTGTTACCGGTCATAAGGATGCAATAACTTTGTTCGGCCCCCCTGCCAACTCTTCCACGTAACTGGTGCAATTGCGAAAGCCCAAACCGCTCGGCACTTTCAATAACCATAACACTGGCATTAGGAACATTTACACCTACTTCTATAACCGTAGTAGCTACCATTAACTGGGTTTCGCCATTAATGAACCGTTGCATTTCACGTTCCTTTTCCTGGTTGCTGAGTTTGCCATGAACGATACTGATCTGATATTGCGGTGGCGGAAATTCGGTAACCAAATGGTCATACCCCTGCTGAAGGTTCTGATAATCCATTTTTTCACTTTCCTGAATAAGCGGAAATACTACATAAATCTGGCGTCCCAATGCTATCTGTTCACGGATAAAACCATTCACACGTAACCGGGCACTTTCCATATAGTGAACAGTTTTAATGGGTTTGCGCCCGGGAGGTAATTCATCAATAACACTCGTGTCCAGATCTCCGTAAAGCGTCATGGCCAAGGTACGTGGGATAGGGGTAGCCGTCATAATCAGCATGTGAGGTGGATAAATACCCTTGGCATGCAGTCTGGCCCGTTGCGCTACGCCAAAACGGTGTTGCTCATCAATCACCACAAAGCCCAAACGTTGAAACTGAACCGCGTCTTCAATTAATGCGTGCGTACCAATTAATATATGTGTGTGCCCTTCGGCCAACTGCTTCAGAATGTGCTTTCGCTGGTTACCAGTGCTGGAACCTGTTAAAAGTGCCACATTTACAGGCAGGTCTTTTAACTGACTTGAAATTGTTTCAAAATGCTGCTGAGCTAATATTTCTGTTGGGGCCATCAGGCATGCCTGAAATTGATTATCCAGGGCTAACAGCATACTCATTAAGGCCACCATGGTTTTACCACTACCTACATCGCCCTGCACTAAACGGCTCATCTGCCGCCCACTGCCCATATCCAGACGAATTTCTTTCAAAACGCGTTTTTGAGCGTTGGTTAACTGAAAGGGTAAATGTTGGCTAAAAAAATCATTAAACAGCGGCCCAACCCGGTTAAATACATAGCCTTGACTGCTATGCGCTCTCACTTTATTAACTCTCAGTAACCGTAATTGAACAAAAAATAACTCTTCAAATTTTAACCGCCATTCAGCCTGTTTTAATAGTTCAGCGCTTTCCGGAAAGTGAATTTGCCTGAAAGCTTCATAACGAGGTAGTAAACGGTGTTCTTCAAGTAGTTCGGGAGTCAGGTTTTCAGAAACAAACGCAGGATTAAGGTAGGCGTAAAGTTGTTTTTGTAACCGGCGCAGGCCCTCGCTGTCGAGCCCGCGGACTTTTAATTTTTCGGTGCTATTATAAACAGATTGAAACGCTGATGCGGATCTTAAATATTCTTCTGTGGCCAGATTGATTTCGGGATGTGCCAGGTTGAACCGCCCTTTAAAAAGGGTAGGTTTTCCATAAACAACGTAGTCCGTTTGTGTTCTTAATTTTTCAGCCATCCATTTGTAACCTTGAAACCATACTAGTTCTATGGTGCCACTGTTATCGCGGAACTGACACACCAGGCGTTTTGTTCTTTTTTCCCCGATTACCTCCAGACTATCTATGCGCCCCCTCAATTGTACATAGGATTGATCGTCTTCGATTTGCCGGATCAGATGAAATTGCGTGCGGTCAACATACCGGAAAGGGTAATGCGTTAACAAGTCGCGAAGGGTAAAAAGGTTGAGTTCCTTCTTAAGCACTTCGGCGCGTTGGGGACCAATCCCTTTTAAGTACTCTATGGGGGTATCCAATTGCATCATTCCGGGTTTAAATTTACGACAAGGTGCATGTTGAAACAATTTAGTGTAATGGAAAAAATAAAGGAGTTATGCACGTATCTTTGTTTGCGATCAGTATGCGATACATCTGGCTTCTCTTTTTATGTTGGACGGTTGTGTTAAAAGCGCAATACCTCGATACCATGCATGCAGTATTCAATCACAAATCAAGTATTGATGCGCGACTCGAAAGTCGCAATAGCTTTATCAATAATGAACTGATAAGTGTAACCGGCGTGCGTTTAGGGGTTGCTTTTCAGCGTAAATTGAGGGTCGGGGGCGGACTTAGCTGGTTAAAGAGCGAGGTAACCAAATTAGATATTTTTGAAGATGCATACGGTAACCCGGTGGATACGTTAAAACGCTACCTTAAATTCGGGTATTTGTGTTATTACATTGATTTTGTGTTTTACAAAACCAAACGCTGGCAACTTAGCGTTCCGATACAGGCAGGAACGGGTATTTCCTGGTTTCAGGATCAATCCGATATTAAACGCGATTTCCGGAAGAATACATGGTATTTTTTATTGTTATACGAACCAGGTATAACGGCTCAGTTTAAAATTACCCGTTGGTGTGGTTTAGGTGCCGATGTGGCTTACCGTTTTACTTTAAAAAATAATAAAGATGTGGGTGAAAAACTGAATTCGCCGACTTATGCGTTTAAATTATTATTCTGGGCCGATCAGTTATTTTATGTTGTTTTCCCTGAATCCAAAATTACCAAACGGTTTGGCCCGGCTGTTTGGTGATAATTTAGCCGGATCATGTATTAAATCTGTTACGAAAAAGATACTTCAAAAGCAATAGGGGGCGCTCTTTTGCTGCACTACAACTGCGATATACAAAACAGGAATTGTTTCGGATGAAGACGCAACGCTAATTTTTTACATAAACTCCCGGATTGTGAGGCGAGTTGCGAACTTTGCCATTTAAGTCATTCAGGAATTTTTGAGCGTCGGCATTACTTTCCGTGTTCGAAAACATGAATGAAAAGGTGGATGGTAATTCAAAGTTATATACATCAGGGTTAATAAAACCAGGATCTGTATTGATGTTGTTGGTGTAGTGCGGCGCACTGTTCAGGTTCCCACCTGTTTTTAAGATACAGTTTACAAAATCGTACTGCGGCAATTTTGCAGGTTTGGCAGTACTTAGGTTTAATGCCAATTCATCACCAAGTTTACCATATATAATGGAACTGCCAAAATAAAGACTGTCTAACTTAAATACCAGATTGCCGTAAGTAGGCACATCCGCGTTGTTAGATACTGTTACACATGGCTTTTCCCGCGTACCTTTTTTCGACCAGTAATTGCTGAATGTACAGTGACGGAAACTATAGGTGCCACCCAATACAATTTTCAGGCACTCTTCCTGGCAATTCGATACTAACGTGTTACCTGCTGTAATGTGATAAGCCACGCTGTAAATGCCATTTAAACTACAATTTTGAATCTTAGTATTAGTTAAGGTCAGGTGATTGGGACGTAAAGAAGGATTAGGGTCGCCGTTTTGATCAAAGGATCCGGTGTATTCAGGTTGCAGGCCAATAAAGGCGTTTTTAATGATGGCATAATTGATCTTGTTATTGGTACTGCCTTCATTAATCCAGATACGATCCCATTGGCCGGGAATATCGTTGTAATCTTCTTCACGCCGTGTACCCTGAAAAATAACTTCGCTGCCTTTTGAACCGTTTATATTAATACTGCCATAACGATATACCCACAGCCCGGCATTTTTATGCATAAATACCCTTGTACCTGCATTCATTATTAGTTGTTGAGTGGAGTCCACTACCAGCCAGCCATAAATAACATGTGGTTTATCGTTAGTCCAGGTAATGGTAGTGTTGGTTTGAGTACTTAGTAAAGAGTAGGCCAGAAAACCACCATCTTTAAATTTGATAGCCTTATTGGGATAATGGTAATACGCATCCTGCCCCCAGGCTTCCAGATTCACTTTTTGCTGATTCCCATTGGTGGTAAACACAATATTATCACTGATAATAACGGGCGAGTTATTGTTGGTCGGATTTACATTTACCTGTACGAAAATGTAAATGCTGTCCTTGGCGGCAATTTCAATATCGCTGAATGTTTTACCTTTAATCCCATCTACATTTAAAATAAATGGCGAGTTGGTTCCGCTTTCCATACGGATGTCAGCTATTTTAATGCGCTGATTGCTGTTATTATACACTCTGAAATTACGCGTAGCCGATCCGATGGTGGTAAACACCGTGTCGAATAATACCGAATCGGTATTAAAACTTAATTTAGCGGAAACGTCGGTAATCAGTTTGTCTTTTTTGCAACCCGATGGAATAATAATAAACGAAAAAAGCCCGAGTGAAAACAAGACCAGATAAGTGGATAAACGGTATAGACGCTTATGTATTTCAGGTGTCAAAGCAACTGCAAGTATAGTGAATTTATGCCTATCATAACGCTTGTTGCCGCTATTTATTGTTGAGCTAAAGGGGTTTCTTTTGCCCAGGGAATTAACTCCGCTTTGGAGGTGCCGTTAAATTGAATAATGGCAAAGGATGGTTCTTTTAGTAAAGATCCACCTTTAGCAAGCGATTCGGGGCGGAACGGGACAGGTAAAATAACATACCGGTATTTATGATGATTTAAACGGTTTTTGGCAATAAACTGATTTCTTTCGCGGTCATCAAGTCCGGTGCGGATCAACGGTTTAGGTTTTACCTTAAAGTGCAGGTAATAATCAATGGCCAGCAATTCCTTTAATGTTTCGTCTGTAGGATAATGCGTTTCGATGTATTCCAAAGCGATTAGGTACACATCATCCAGCGAAAATTTATGATACGACCGTTGTGTGCCAAAATAAAGACCTAAGCCCATTAAAAAATCGAAACTGCCATACGTTTGACTAATATATTTCAAAAGATTAACGGCTCGCTTTTTGTTCCAGTATATTTCCAAACCATGCTCCAAAGCTTCTATCTTATGCAGTTCCTCTTCCGATAAAAAACGACTCCGTATTAATTGGTAAGGAGGTTCCGGATCAAAAACGAAATCGTATTGCTCATATTTTTCGCGTACCGGTGTGCCCTTTAGGAATTTTAAAAACCCCAGTTGTAATTCGGGAGCAAACAGTTTAAATACTTCTTCAAAACTGAACTTGATGTCGTTCCAGTAATCCAGCGGGAGTCCTACAATCAGATCCAGATGCATTTCTACTTTATCCTGAAGCGACTGAATGATTTTTTTCGTTTTTTCAAAATTCTGTTTGCGGCTTACTTCCAGATTGGCTTTTTGATTAACGGTTTGAATGCCTATCTCGAACCGGAAAAGCCCTTTGGGTACATGTTCATGAATAAATGCAATAATATCGGGGTGCAGAATATCGGCGGTAATCTCAAACTGAAATACATTTTCCGGCCGGTGGTGTTCCAGTATAAAACGGAAAATACCGAGTGTAAAATCCTTTTTTATATTAAATGTCCGGTCCAGAAACTTAATCACTTTTCCATGCTGCATTAAATACAACAAGGTTGATTTAATATGTACATCGGGCAGATAACGCACTTTGTTATCAAGACTGGCCAGGCAAAATTCGCATTTGTAGGGGCAACCCCTCGATGTTTCGATATATAACACCCGGTTAGCCAGGGTTGACGGATCATCGCCGGCATACGGCAGGCAGTCTGTAAAGTGCGTAAGATCAAATTGCGGTGCACTTCGGTTTACCTGAACCCCTTCTGCTGTTTTAAAAATGAGGTTAGGGACTATCGCAAGGTCAGGGTAATGGGTTAAAAAATCTGAGAAAGCAACTTCACCTTCGCCCGCTATAATAAAATCTACTTCCGGTAAACGGATAATGGCATCGTAGTCGTAACTCACCTCAGGTCCGCCCAGTAAAATTTTACAATCAGGGCGAAGGGCTTTTATTTTTCTTGCAACAACCAACGTTGGCGTTATATTCCAGATATAACAGCTAAACGCGATAATATCAAAGCCAGTACAAAAATCCGCTATTTCATCCGGATCTTCTTTAATGGTGAATTCTTTCCATGCTAAACCCTCCCGCTCTTTATTTAACTGATATAGCAGACGGATAGCCAGATTAACGTGGATATACTTGGCGTTAAGTGTGGTTAGCAGTACTTTCATGCACGGGGCAAAAGTACATAAAAAAGCCTTGTAATACGAAAGGCAGTTGTTTGTCAACAGGAAATCGAACCTAATAAACCAGTTAAGTGTTTATTATATAAATGAAGTCGTATGGATACAAATTACTGTTATTATAGCGGGTTACCATCCCCCTTAGCCTATCTGGAAACCGGTTCAGAGGAAACTGAATTGCACGGTGAGTTATTGTCTGTAGTGAAATCCGGTGATGAATCAGCTGCAGATAGAAGAAACGGAATGACTTCTGAATCCATACATTCAGGGTTGAATTTGAAGACAACACCTTTTTAAATGGCAATGTAATATAATGTACGCCTATTGTCTGTTGCCGGAAGGAATACAGTGGCTAAAACCAGCAGTGGGGATTAAACAAACAAGAAATGAAGCAGTCTATTTTGGGAATTGATTTAGGCGGAAAATCCAACGGACACACCGCCGCATGTTACAATATGGACAATAAACTGCATTTTGTCCGTTTTGGCTCTTCAAAAAACCATCACGCACATGTTGTAAACGTTGTATTGGAGCAACGCATAGGTCAGGTATTTATTGATGCCCCACTTTCGTTACCGGGTGTTTACAAAGGACTTCATGGGTTTAATGATTTTCACCGCCGCTCTTGCGATAAGGAACTGGGGGCAATGAGCCCCATGTTTTTAGGTGGTTTTACGGCTTCAGCTGTTGAATTAGCCGCTCAGTTAATGCAGCATGGGGTAGAGGTAAAAGAAGTTTATCCAAAGGCACTTGCCAAAGAACTTCAGTTTAAAACGTATTCACGTAAACTCAAACGTGAAGAATTGTTGCCTCTGGCTGAACAGACACTAAAACACGTAAAGGGATTTGGTTTACAGGAAATACCGATGGTGCTGCACGAATTGGATGCATTATTGGCCTGGGTGTCGGGTTACCGCTACGTTAATGGTGTGCACACGTTGCATGGGCATCCGGAAGAAGGGCTTATTATTGTATAGCTTTTTATTTGCTGTAATTGAAGGACATGAATGCTGTGTTACAATGTATTACATCAGTTCATTAAATTCTGCTTCGCTACTTGCTTCTATTCCCGGCTGGGTTAAGCCAATCAGGTCGCTGATAAATAACTTATCCGGGTAAATTTCCGCATGATGTTCTGTTTTCAGAATTCTGGAACCGATGCGCTGAATTTCGATAAACGCTACCGGGTTGATTATCTTGTAATAACGTTGTCCGTTACTGTATTTTCTGTAAAGTGGAAATTGTCTATCTTCAACCATTGGCATGCGAACGTTTTTAGAATTAGCGGCAGAACATATTTATTCAGAGTACAAAGATACGGTAGAAACGCTTTGCATTGTATTGCCAAACAGACGTGGCGCCATTTTTTTGAAGCAACATCTGGCTAAAACGTTTGCCAAAACCATTTGGCTGCCCCGCATTATCAGTGCTGAAGACATTATAACGGAATTAAGCCGGTTAGACCTGATCAGTGAGATAGATTTAATTTGTAAACTCTACGAAAGCTATTGCCAGTGCTATGGCGAAGAGGCGGAACCTTTTGATAGCTTTGTAAAATGGGGACATTTAATTTTACAGGATTTTAATGAGATAGACCGCTATCTGGCTGGTTCAGAACAACTGTACGAAAACCTGAAAGACATAAAGGAGATTGAAAACTGGAGTTTGGGGGCAGAAACACTGACCGCTTACCAGAAAAATTACCTGCGTTTTATGAACAGTCTGGGAGCTATTTACAAGCATTTTACCTCTGGCTTACTGGAGCATCGTCAGGCCTATCAGGGACTGGCGTACCGGCAGGCCGTAAAACATTTGGAAGCCGAAACGTTTTCAGATGCGTATCATAAAATAGTGTTTTGTGGATTCAATGCGTTAAACGCGGCCGAAGAAAAGATCATGGCGCACTTCGCTAAAAAGCGGAAAGCGGATTTTTTGTGGGATGCCGATTGTTATTACATGGATGACGCCACTCAGGAGGCGGGAAATTTTTTACGGAAAAATCAGGCTCTGTTTCCTCAGCGTGAGTTCAAATTTAAAGGCGATTATTTTTCAGAACCTAAATCCATTGATCTGGTATCGGTGCCTAAACAAATAGGACAAGGTCTTGTGGTAAAGCAATTGGTGCAGGGGTATATGGATCAGGGTATCCCACTCGATAAGGTCGCTATTGTACTGGCAAATGAAAAATTACTCTGGCCCGTGCTTAAATTATTACCTCCGGGAATAGAGGCCGTAAACATTACCATGGAGTACCCGCTTCGTTATACAGGACCTTATTCTTTTTTCGATCTGCTCATCAGGATTCAGTCGCGGCGCACCGAAGGCAGAGCGTCCTTATATCATAAAGATCTTGTGGATTGTTTGCGGCAACCTTTTTTTAATTTTTACCTGCAGCGTTACGGTTTGCTGAAAAAGGTAAATGAGGTCATACGCCAGATTCAGGAAAATAACCACGCTTTTATAGCCCAATCGTTTTTAATGCAGTTATTTGGTCCCGATTATGACCATCTGTCACCTTTATTTTCATTATGGCCGGATGCCAATGCTGGTGTGGCAGCTATGCAGAAAATTATTGGTGACAGCCGCGAATTTATTGAAGAAGGGGATTTAAACATGTACACCCGGATTGAGCTGGAATATCTCCATGTATTGCAGAAAAACATGAACCGTGTGGAGGAAGTGGTAAGGCAATACCCGTATTTTTCGTCTCTGGTGTCACTTCGTCAGTTATTTCTTCAGATTGTAGGAACTGCCAGTGTGGCCTTTATAGGCGAACCTCTAAGGGGCCTGCAGATAATGGGTGTTTTAGAGACCCGTACCCTCGATTTTGAACATATTATCTTTGTGAATGTGAACGAAGGAGTATTACCCAGCGGGAAAACAGTAAACTCCTTTATTCCCAACGACCTCAAGCGCGCGTTTGGTTTGCCGCTTTATCTCGAACGGGATGCTATTTATGCCTATCATTTCTACCGGCTTTTGCAGCGCGCCAGTCAGGTTCACATCACGTTTGACAGTGAAACCGATACATTTGGAAAAGGCGAGAAGAGTCGTTTTGTTACCCAACTGCAGATGGAACTGGCCCGGACAAAGGCAATGGTTACAGTAACGGAGCGGGTAGCCACATTTACCGAAGTGCCAACGGAAAAAGCAAGTCCGATTCGCATCGAAAAGAACGACACCACCCTCAAAGATATTGCGCATAAGTTGATTGACCGTGAAGAATTTGGTGGTATTTCAGCTTCGGCCTTAAACACGTTTAAAGATTGTAGTCTGAAGTTTTATTACCGGTATGGGGTGCATCTGAAAGAAGCGCAATTACTCGAAGAATCGGCCGAAGCCAATACGTTTGGAACCGTGTTGCACGAAACACTGGAGTACTTATACAAGCCTACGGTAAAGCAGGTAGTTACCACCGCATTTATCGAAACGTGTTTAAACGAGGCCGATCTGGCGGTATCGAAACAGTTTACCCGTCATTTTTCTAAGGCCGATGCCGCTCAGGGCAAAAATGTACTGCAGCAGGAAGTACTGAAAGCCTATGTCATAAAAGTATTGCAAAGCGATAAACGGCTTATCGGCGATAGGGCCCGGCAGAACCGCTACTTAACCCTGCTTGGTGTAGAAGAAAACATAAGTGTGGATTTACCAACCCTTATTAACGGCGAATGGCAAACCATCGTTATTAAAGGTACCATTGACCGTCTGGATCAGCTGGGAGATACCATACGGATCATTGATTACAAAACAGCGGTACATATCAATGACAAGTTCGACTTTGAGCATCTGGACGATTTATTTGAAGACCCGCATTACAGCAAACAGTTTCAGTTATTCTTGTATGCCTGGTTAGTCTATAAATTTAAAGGAACCGATCCGGCGCGTCTGGAACCGGGTATTATCGCCTTCAAAAAATTTACATCAACCCCCATAGCAATAAAAGATAAAAGTACTCGTCAGAACCTGGTATTTACACATGATTTGCTGAACCGTTTCGAACAACGTCTGCAACAACAGATACAGAATATCATGAACAGGAACCAACCTTTTGAACAAACGGATGATGAAAACCGTTGCCTGTTTTGTCCTTACCGGCAGATGTGCCAGCGCTAAATACAGTAACTGTTATCTGTATAAATATTTTATGAAGATTGGTGGTATGTAACTATCTACTGATCAACATCAATATATTCCGTAATTTTGCGCATGGATTTTCAGTTCGATATTGTTGAAACGCTTAAAGTCACCACTATATTATTTGCCGTTATTGATATAATAGGCTCTATTCCTGTTATTATCAGTATTAAGCAAGCGGCAGGAGGAAACATTCAGTCATTTAAAGCTTCCTGGGTTTCATTTCTGATTATGATTGTCTTCCTGTTTTTAGGAAACAGCATTCTGGATCTTATCGGGATTTCGGTCGGCGATTTTGCCATTGCAGGTTCTTTTGTGCTGTTCTTTATCGCGCTCGAAATGATTCTGGGAATCCAGATTTACCGCGACGAAATTCCAAAGACAGCTACGGTGGTACCTCTGGCGTTCCCGTTGATTGCCGGAACCGGAACTTTAACGACCCTGTTATCTATCCGTGCAGAATACCACATACTTTCTATTGTTATTGCCATTGTTATCAATGTAATCATTGTTTATTTTGTATTGAAATACCTTAATGTGCTTGAGCGACTTTTAGGAGTTGGTGGCATAGCCATCTTAAAGAAAGTATTCGGAATTGTACTTCTGGCTTTGGCAATAAAATTATTTCGTAGTAATACCGGATTATAACATCATTTTCTATGCTAAGTTCACGGCCCGTTTTAACCATTTTGTTACTGATCGCCTCTAATACCTTTATGACCATTGCCTGGTACGGGCATTTACGGTTTAAGGATATGGCTCATTTAAAAAACCTTGGACTTTTTGGTACTATTTTGATCAGTTGGGGTATAGCCCTGATAGAATACTGTTTAATGGTTCCCGCTAACCGCCTCGGTGCTGCTTCTCATGGCGGCCCGTTTAATATGTGGCAGTTAAAACTCATACAGGAAGTAGTGTCTATATCCGTGTTTGTGGTGTTTACCTTATTGTTTTTTAAAACCGATCACCTGCGCTGGAATCACGCGGTAGGTTTTGTGTTCTTGTTACTGGCGGTTTATTTTTTCTTTAAAAAGTAGATTTTTTTAAAATACATCAATTCTCAGTTTCTATTTTCTTTATGTGGTTACGCCATTGATTAATTTTATTATGGAAATTCAGAAGGCTTGTTACTGAATAGAATAAAATAAGCATGAACGAAATAGAAATGGTTATACCTGTAAATGCGAAGACGATATAACCAGCACATGTAATGGTTGCCACAATCGAAAGTATAATAACTGCTGTTAGTTTGTGTTTAATACCAATAGAGAGAAACAAGTGATGCAGATGTGTTTTGTCAGCTTCGAATGGACTTTTTCCTGCTTTAATTCTTTTCCGGAACACTCGTAACGCGTCAAATACAGGAACGATAAGAACGGAAATAATGCCAATTTTTAATGCAGGAAGGTGCGGAGCTGTACTGGTTGCCTGAAAAAGTTTAATACAACTTGTAATCAATAAAAAACCAATGGATAGGGATCCTGCATCGCCCATGAAAATTTTCCGTTCATTACTCAAATTAAATAGAAGGAAACCAACTAAAGATCCCACATATGTAACAAGGATTAACGCAAGATAAAATTGTTTTGATAAAAAAGCTACAACAGCCATTATTAAAAACGACAGTATTGCCAGGCCACCTGCCAAACCATCGAGCCCGTCCATAAGATTGAACGCGTTTACTACGCCTGTTATAACAATAATAGTGAGTACATATTGTGCATAAAAGGGCAGTTCGTTAATGCCAAAAATGCCGTATAGGGATTCTATTCTGATGCCATGGCTAAAGACAAAATGGGATAAGATGAGTTGTATGGATAGTTTAAGTGAAGCCCTTATGTCATATTTATCGTCCAGAATTCCCATTATGAGTAGTAAGAACATACCGAGAAATATGTTTTTTAGGTCGAGTAGTTCTTTGTTGATTATTTGTGATAGCGCAAGGGTTATGCCAGAGGAGATAAAAACAACGATGCCGCCTACCAGTGGAACGCTCGTTTGGTGTATTTTTCGATGATTAGGACGATCTGTCAGTTGGAATCGAAAAGCGGCTTTTCTGAAAAAGGGAATGAGCAGGATGAATAGTAGAAAGGCCAATAGTGGCGATAGTAAATATGTTGCATTCATAGTTAAAAGAAATTTGAGGTTTTTAAATGAGCAAGACCAGTTTTTAACAGTTGTTTATAAGAAAGCCGGGCTGTTGACGGTAGTGCATTATTTTTCGTGGCGGTAGAAAGTACTTCTTCTATTAATAGTTCATACTTGAAGGTGATGTTTAGCCAATTGTATTTCCTTTGGGCAATTTCTCTAAGTTCAGTTCGCATTTTAATTAATTTGGCTGTATAAATATTGTTAATATGATTGATTAGTTCTTCCTGATTAAGAAAATACAAGGCTCTGTTTTCTGTCGTCACTTTGTTGTAGGAGACACCGTATGCTATAATGGGTAACCCCAGAGACATTGCTTCTACAAGTGATGGGTTTGTTCCTCCCGCGGAATGCCCGTGAATATAGAGGGCAGCATTGCTTCTTAGTAAATCCAGTTTTTGCTGATCATAAATCGGATCAAATAGACGAATGTTGGGATGTGTGCTAAATTTAGCTTTCAGATCTGTTCCGTATTTGCTTTTATCCCAGTTCCCAACAATTACAAGAGGCATCTTATTGGTTTGAGAAAAGGCTTCCAAAATAAGATGTATGTTATTTTCCGGTTCGATACGGCATACTTTAAAGGCGTAGGGCTGAGTAATAAATGGATAATTGTTTATGGCTTCTTCTGAAACAGGCACATGTATTGTATGATCAGCGCCATACTCAATGATTCTGCTGAGCGAACCGTACCGGGCGGCAGTATAATCCTGTATGGCTTCATTATCAGAAATATCGATGTGTGAGTATTTTACAGCCAAACCCTCTGCCCAAAAAAGGTACCATTTTGCCAGAATATTCCATTTATCCCTTTTCCATTCGATACCATCTATTGAAATAATAATTTTTTTATTCGTGAACAATCTTATAAACGGAAGCAGCCAGGCCCCTGCAACACCAAGAATAAGTAAAATGTCGGCGTAGAATAAGGAGTGAAAAATGGAAAGTGTATCATACGGAATACTTTGGATACCATTCGCCTGAAGTGGCAGGTATTTGAGTCTGGCTCCTTTGTAATATTTTTGACGTTGTTTTGCCTTATATTTTTTGCCGGAGCAGTATATGGTGATATCGTGCTTCTCAGAAAGATTTACAACCAGATGTTCAGCAAGTGTTTCAAAACCGCCATAATTGGCAGGTACGCCAACGGTACCTATTATCGCAATTTTTTTTCGCTTTGTAGTAGTAGTTTCCATGTCATTTAATTTTATATAGACACCCTATCTAATTTAGTGCCGTTTTTATAAGTATCTGATGATTATGGGTTTATTATTTTTTTTAGCCCTTACCTTTTTCCATTAATTGGAATAGTGTTGTAAAATGAGAACTGTTTTCCTGATCAGGGTTTCTTCATTAAATAGATGGACTCTTTGTCGGGCAGCAATTGATAAACGTTTATAAAGTGCCCTATCGTTAAGAATTTTCTTTAACGTATGGTTTAGTAAATTCGTGTTGCGCGAATCTATGCTGAATCCGGTTACATTTTCCTCAATTACTTCTAAAATACCTCCAACCGGAGGAACAATGGCTGGCAACCCATAAGCCATGCCTTCAATAATCGTTAATCCAAAGGTTTCTACCCATCCATCTGGCCTAGATAAATTAACAATCAAGTCGGCCCATCTGTAAAATGGGTGGAGATTTTTTTGCGACGGGTATATGGATAGATTCTTAGGTTTAGTAAGTGTAGTTTCAAATGTATCCACCTCACTTTGTGTGGCGTTAAGTACCAGAGAGAATTGATGAACGGGATTATCATGGGCGAGCTTTACAAATTCGTAAACGCCCTTATACGCTTTCAGTGAACATACCATGAGTATGTTTCGATAGTCGGGTTCTTTTTTAGTAACGTAAATTTTTTCCAGAAATGTGTTTTCAATGGCGTTATAAATCAGGTGGTTGTTGGCTGATTTAATGTTGTGTGCCTGTTGTACATATTTTGATACATTGATAATCTCGTTAGCGGTTAGTTTTACTATTGCAAAAAGGAAATTACTAAGAATAGCCGGCCTAATACTACTTTCATGTATGTGGTAAATGATACTACAACCCTTCAGTTTACCGGCCAAGGCAGCCCCAAATGGGAGGATGGTATTAATATACACAATATCTGTTTTTCTTAATATAAACAGCATTCTTAAAAACAGAATAATCTGACTCAGCGTGTAAATAATTAAACGCAACCATTTATTGGTCTTAAAACGGTACCAACTGTTATGATGGGAAATGCCTTTTATGTCAGACAGAAACCCTTTCCTGTGAAGACTGGTGTAAATATGAACATCGTAATTAAGTGCTATCCAGCCGTGTATTAATTGGCTGAGTACTTTAGGGCTTCCACTAAAATCGTTCAATAAATGGAAAGCAACTATTCTGGGGGTAGATTTCATAAGCGTGTATAAATTTGTTGAAGCGTTTCACCTCTCCTGTTCCAGTGAAAGAAATTTTCGAACTGTTGCCGGGCTTTGTGTCTGAATGCAAGATGCTTTGCGGGATGGTTGAATAAATCTCCTATGGCATCTGAGAGGCGTTGTATTGTAGTATCGTAATTACCGGGTGCAATGCGGTACCCACACTCATCGTTGATAAATTGCCCTGGCCCTACATTATCAAGGCAGATAACGGGTAATCCAAATGATAAGGCTTCAGCTACTACCATTCCAGCGCCTTCATGCGACGGAAAAAGGAAAGCTGACGCGTTTTTAAACAGACTCATTAACGCATCACGGTTAACCCAGGGGGTTAATTTAACATGACTTTCCAGGCCATTTGCAATGATGAGGTTTTTTAGAAATGATTCTTCCGGACCAGAACCAATAATAATAAGTTCGCAGGTTTGTTTTTGAAGCGGACTGCATTGATTAATAAAACGCGCAAAGGAAAGAATGGCTAGATCGAAACCTTTAAGCGGTACAAAGCGACCTGCTGTTATTAATGTGAATTTTTCTTGTGGATACTCTGGATTCCATCCCATATCCTGAGTAGCTACAGAGGGCATAAAGGAAAAGTTCTTGTTCAAACGAATGGTGTCGGGTACACTACTGTTCATGCAGAAGACATGAGCGGCTTTACGTTTGGTCTTTAATAAGTTAAAAGAGTATTTCCAAAAGTAATTTTTTAGCCACCAGCTTAATTTATCTTTGATAAGATACGATTTAGCGTAGGGTGTAAGATATTGAGAAGGAATTGAAGGATGATGGCCAATGGGCCCCCATACAAATGGTTTTTTGAGTTTCCATAAAAAGGAAGGAGTCCAGTCATTGTGGAAATTGAGATTGTGAACAATATCATAATGAATCATCTGTTTTTTAATAAATCTTACGATGCCGTACTGCCATAAAAAATAGTACAGCATGGCACCCCGGTTACCTTTTTTCCAGAAACGCATCCATAGAGGCAAATCAAAATATAAAAACTTTATATTCCCGTACAAAGGGCTGGGATTGGCCTTCATGAATGTTTCAATATTAGATCTGTTGTTTACTCTGGTAATAGCAATAACCTTATTAAAGCGGGCAATTTGTATTACAAAGTTCCAGCCCATACCATCTTCCGAGCCTTTGAATGGATTTATTGCGTACGCGGTAGCTAGTATTGTTTTCATAGATTTGTTCTTTGTTTTAATATCCGGGCAGGGACACCTCCAATCACTGAATTGGGAGGAAAGGTTTTATTAACCAACGCACCAGCGGCAATAATGCAGCCATCGCCAATTTCTACGCCATCGAGAATACTGACTTTGCTCCCAATCCAGCAGTTTTTACCTATTTTAATTCCTTTACGTGTAACGCCCTGATGACGAATGGACTCCTGAATATTACCGGTGTTGTGGTTTTCGGGGTGGCAGCTAAGGTATTGGCCAATGATGCATTCGTCGCCGATTTCTAATCCTCCAGCCCCTCCCAAATAAGAGTATTCGCCCATGCCTACGTTATTCCCTATTTTGATGTATTCTCCAATATCGTTAAATGAAGCAGATACAATCAGGCGGCTGTATGAACCAATACTAACATTATTGCCAATACTTATGCCCTTTTTTCCAAGTGCAGAAATGTGTACGCCATCTCCCAAGCGCATGTACTTCCCAAACTGAAGTTGTGAGGCGTTAAAAAAGGAAACACCTTTCCCAAGAAGCGCTGTTTTAGGTTGTTTGCCATAAAAGATAAGTTTTAAACCTCTTATCAGGCAGCATACTTGCAGCCACGTAAATGCCATAATAGTGCTGGTGCTGATATCGGGATCAAAGGAGAAATTCGGATTTCTTAACCTAATGATGTTTTCAAATAGTGTTTTCATTTTAAATTAGTTTTGATTGAATATTGGTAGAAATGATTTTCATAGTCAGATCAAGATGAATGTTTTCGATTGGCAGATAAAGTTGTCGTTTCTTCGTTGAAAAGTCCTTAAACAGGGTTAAGTAATCGTATGTCAGGGTTTTTATGGTAGCAGCGTCCAGTTCTTTTTTTCGCTTTAAAATAGTTGCCGGATCTGCGTACAGGAAAAAATTAAGTTTGGGTTTTAGAAGTAAGCTGTAGCCTGATTTTAATAACCATTTGGGTAGGCGAATGTTGCTTCGGATGCTGTCGTTAATAAAATCAAAGTAATATCTGTCATAAAGAACAATGTCCCCTCTTAATATGTGTTTACAGTAAATGTAAAATTGTCCCAGAACGTAATCTGTATAGTAATATGCAAAACGCATAGCGGAACTTAATAGACTATTGTTTTTTCCTAAACGTGGTAAAGAAGATATGGCTTTTTTTTCTGCGTTTGTTTTTCCGTATTTGAAAGCACTTAATATTGGTAATACAGAGGGACGGTGTCTTAGAACTATTACTCTCCGACGGAGTTTTTTCTCTATTTCATACCTTGTTTTTTCTATAATGGTGGTTTTACCAGCTCCATCTACCCCACTAAAGGAAATTAATAGTCCTCTGTTAAACAATAGGCTTTTTAGGCAATCATAGCCATAGAGTATACGGTTTTTTAAGCCATTAAATCCTCTGTTCTGCGCCGATTGTTTTACAATGGCGGCGAGCTTGTTTGTTTTTGTTTTTTCACCGGAATAATGGATGTATATTTCATTGTCGAGTGCATGGTCCGATTTAGATAACAACTCCTGGTATGCATTGTAGCGCGTTGGTACCGTGGCGTTATTTAACCCGTAAAAAAGACCGATATATCGGACAAGATCTATTAATTCTGTTTTTTTTATTCCTTGTTCATCTTTAAAAGCGTTACTAAGTAGTTCGTTAACATTCATAAACTCAATGTGCTTTCTTTTTATTTGATGAATGAGATCAATGTTAAGAATGTGCCCTGATCGGGTATAGATGAGCATTCTGGAAACGGAGGTGGTTCGGTTAATGCTGATTTTATCCGTTAAGGAATGGTTGCGTAAATAGCTAATCAGGTTTCGGCAGTCCTTAGAATGTATTAACAGATCTATGTCTGAATGTTCAGATAAGTTTTCCGGATTTTTTTCCGGAAGTTTTAAGCCTGCGTATGAAGTATTCCTTAGGTAGTCAAATATATCCATAATTAATAGTTCGCGGGAGTTTACACTCTTTGCCAGTTGATCGCTAATAGCATCATTCCAGGTATTTAGAAGCCAGTTTACCTGAACGTGCCATTGTGCTTGTCGCTCATAAATTTCAAGATAATTGAGTGTGGTAATAAGCAGATAACAGGAGAGAAGCGTATGAAAATTTTCGTCCCGGAAATAATGGTTAGTGGTGTGAACTTCTATTTGTTTGTAAATGGATCGCCATTCAACCCTATCAACAAGAATGCCCTTCTGAATAGTGAAATGGAAAAAATCGAAGCCTTTGGGGTAATAGTTATTTGATAGTTCCCAATCGTAAGCGTAAATGTCCCCTTCATTATTAGTCAAAATGTTCCAGCATGTAAAATCACCATGCGCCAGATGGGTTTTTACCGTTGTGTTTTGGAGCATTTGATGTAAACGGGTTAATTTCTTTGTGATACCACATGGAATTTTTAATCTGTTTTTTTGTAAAGCTTCTATTCGCTCGGGTATTTGATGAATTTCGGAGAAGTAATTGTAGCTTAAGTTTTGCTGTGTCCGTTTTTCGAATTCTTTGAAAATAAAGAAATACTTTTGATTAATAACCTGAGTCCTTATAGTGTGAGCAGGGCTTTCTGTAAGGAGAATGCTTCGTAGCGTTAGGGTTTTGCTCTTTGGAATGGATAAAGATCTGAAGGATAAGTGTTGTAATTTGTCGAGTGTTTTTTGTTCATTTTTTAAAAGTGTTTCCGAACATCTGCTGATAGCGAATTTAATGAAACTGCCTTCTCTGTTTTTATCTTGATGGTAAATGATATACTTCTGGTTGGGGCCGGTTGTTCCGGTGTATAATGACCAGGTTTTCTCATTTAAAAAGGGAATAGGTGAATCGTTGAGTTTAGTAACATATAGAATTTTACTTTTGAAAATCAGGTGTTGAAGCTTAACTAAGAAAATAAAGCGAATTGTAAAATAGAACACCTTAGATCTGAATGTTCCTTTCAGATAGAATTTAAGAAATAAGGGTTTTTTAAGGCCTTTTGGCCAAACCCACCGGACGCTTCCGTCGGGATTAGTGATGTAATATAGTTTTACTCGTAGCGCATCCTCATTATTTTTGTCGGTTACAAGTAGTCCCATGTTTTTTAGTATCGTTTCCATAAGCAAGAATTATTGTGTTGATGTATATAGACTTCAATATGTTTGCCATAGTGTATTTATCTGGTTTTTAATTGTTTAGAGTTTTTTTAAAGCGCTTTGTATTCCGGAATATGGAATTTTGCCAAAAACAGGAAGATCTTAAAGGCATTGAATATGCTGTTTTGAAGTAGAAGTTGTCGCGGATGAGAAAGTTTTAACTAAAAGCGGTTTTTAACCGGAAGCATGGCTGTTACAATAAGCGGGATTACGGAACTGTCTTTGTCAGCAGAACACGGTTTACTGCATATAGTTTATTGTGTGATGGATTTAAACTATCCTTTTGGTTTTTTTAAGGTGAAGCAATTGACCAGGGGATAAAATTTTACCTGGTTGAAAGGAGATGTATAAAATAATTAACTGATAAAATAAAATTCCATAATTGGATTCTCCAAATATGCCGAATTCTGTAAATGAGTTAATTACCAGTGGAATAAATAAACAAATCAGTGTGTTCTTTTTATCAGAATCTTCCTGTACTATACCACGTATGGTAAGTATAACCTGAAATACTGAAATGGTTAAGCCTATAAATCCAAGATTCATTAAAACCTGCATAAACGTATTGTGTGTCATTTTTCCGGGATAAGTATGTGTACTCTGGAAAAAGTCTTTATAATCAATTCGCATAAACCCAAATCCTAAAAGGGGTTCACGAGGTAGGCCTTCATTGATGAGCGCGGTCCAGAAGGGTAAGCGGCCGGTAAGTGTAAGTACTTCCTCCATGCGTTCCGGGTCCCCATTTTTAAGAACGATTTTATAGATAGCAAGCGGCGCAATTACAACGAGTGCAGTAATAATGGTTAATGCAATTTTTTTTTGTTTGGATTGTAACACATGAAAACCAATAATAAGCAAGGCACCAATTAAGGAAGAGCGGGATCCTGTTGCGAGTAATCCATAGAAAAGGATCAGCAACTTAAAGACAGTCAACCATCTCTTATAATTTCGGCGCAGGTCGAAGGTTAAGCCTGCTATCCCCACCCCGGCCAGCATACCCAGTTCGTTAGGATTCATCAGATACCCTCCTAATCGGGCTTCTTCACCCCCATGTGTTAACCTGTAAAACACATCAGGGTTTACCCACATGCCAATAACAAATACCAGTATTAGTGTAAACGCTACGTTACCAGTTAGATTGTAAATTTTTATAAAGTGACCAGGAAAAAAGGAATCGAGCAAATAGAGGCTTTTAATAAAGAAGAAGCAAAAAACTAAGGTTTGCGCGGTCATAAACCATTGCAGCGCGCTGTATCCAACATCGGTACTCCACATAAAGGATACAAATCCTAAAAGTAAATAAACGACATATAAAATGGGAGCGAAGATGTTTTTGGATTGAAGGTGATCAACCGCTCCATATTTTAAAATGCTTTTGAATACGTTGTAAGAAGCTATTAACATACTTATGCGCCCTACTACTTTTATGGCTCTGGTAATGGCTACGTTTTCGCTCCAGGTAAAGAAGCAGGCCGTCATAAGTAAAAGAATCAGGAATAATTTCCAGTTGGTTCTTTTTAGAAACCGTTCGTGATTTATAGGAATGTATTGTAGTTGCATTATTGGTAAAGTTCATCAAATTTTTTAACGAGAGCAGGCCAGGCAAACACATCCTGTAACATATTACTGGTGTTTTCAGTGTATTTATGCAAATCCCTTTTTAAGAAGTCAAAATGAATTGTTTTGAACGCGTTCACCAGTTCGTCATGACTTTCGTTAGCGATACTGATTCCGGCATTATATGCGTCAATGTACTCTGCTACATTGGTGGCAGTGGTTACAACCGAAGGAACACCCATTACAGCGGCTTCCAAAACAGCGTTTGGTAAGCCCTCATTTCTGGACGGATGAGCAAATGCGTGCATCTGGCTAATCAAATGGGTTTTCTCTTCGCCGAATTTTTTCCCCCATAATGTTACATTCTTCAAACCATTAGCGCGTATATACTTTTCAATGTTTTTTTTGTCATTCCCGTCTCCTATAAGCCATAATCTGGAAGTGGGATGCTCGCTGTTAAAGGTCTTAAAGCTGTTCAGTAATAAATCTATTCCTTTAGTTTTTATATCAAGTCGTCCAACAAATCCAATAGTGAAGGTATCGTATTGCAAGGATGGTTTAGTGTTAAGGGAGATGTCAAAGCCGTATGGCATTAGAAATGAACTGGCATTGGGATGGATTTTGCGTAAGCCTTCCACTTCACTTTTTCCGATGTTATGTATTTTGTAAGCGTTGTCAAGTATCCCTTTTTCGAATAACCGGAAGTAAGCGTTTTTAACGATTCTGTTTTTTTGTATGGCTAAAGTATTATAGGCTCCATGAGGGGTAAGTACAAATTTGATAGTGTGTTTGGCAAACAATTTCGACAGGCTGCTAAATGCCGGAATCCAACCTCCATGTAAATGAAAAACAGCATGCTTATGTGCAATAACCGATTTCTTAAGTTCAGGATGTATGCTAAATGGATTTTTACATGATTTGAATAAGCGCGTTGTAAATTCGCGTTTAGGATAGTCGTGTACCGGGTTATTCGTAATTCCCCATACGTTTACATTGCGTCCCGCCTTTGTTTGTTCGGTTGCTAAGTGGTACACTACTTTGTTTACACCGTTTAAACGTTCGGGATTAGCTTTTCCTAGAATGATATGAATGATTTCCATAACTTTATTTTTTTTGTGTTTAAAACAAATGTCCAGTAACTGGTCAGAACTACCTGCGAAAGTATAAGCCCCATAATGGCGCCCTTTAAGCCAAACTGGGCAAGTAAAAAACGATACGAAATCAGTGAAATAATAAGGCTCAGGAGATAGCCATAGAAAAAATGCTGGCTAAGTAGTAAGGCTCTTATCATTGCCCGGGTAGGCTGACTGAGGTATATAATTACGTAAAGGATACAAAGCCATCTTAATACAAAGCCGGCTTCCGGAAAGTTTCCACCTCCGGCAATGGCTATTAAATGATCGGCAAACAAAAAGATAAATAATAACGCAGGAATAAAGAACAGTCCGGCTTTTCGGTTTATGGATATAATGTAACAGATGCCTTTGTCTGTATTGTCATTTAACTTGCTGGCCGTTTGTGGCAGAATATAATTTTCGAATAGTTGCAGCAGCATATTAAATACACCCAAAAGGGATTGTGCCAATCTTAAAGCTCCAAGCGCGGCTATTCCAAGAAACGATCCGGTTGCAACCATAAATAAATTACTGTTCCACCATTGCGAAAGAGCTGTAAGAAATAACCATTTCCCTTCTTTTATATGCGTGTGCAAATAGTTTTTAGTTGTTTGCCATGTAAGAAAATGGGGTTTAAGGTAAATCAGAATGACTAACGAGGGCAGCAGGTAGGCTATCCCCAAAAAACGCATTGTATTGAGAAGGTCTGTGTTAAGAATTGAAGGAGAGGTTATAAGGACATACATTAACAGTACACTACAGGCGCCGTCATGAATAAGTGTATGTAGGGGAGAAGAGCAGGTTAGTAGTAGTTTCCGTGTGAAATCGTTAAATAGTATGCCAATGGAAAAGTAAACAACCGGAGTCGGGATAGGAGTGGGGAAGAACGCAGTAGCCATCTGAACCAGAACCAGACCGGATAAAATAAGGAGTGTTTGCAGCCAGATCAGAAATGACCTGTATTCGCCTACATTAGAGGTTCTGGAGAATAGTACCTGAAACGGCTGAGTGGTCCAGGCGCTTATAATTGTTAGTACAAGGTAGGTTGCCAGAACATAAGCGGAGTATTGCCCAAACGATTCCGGAGAACAGCGTTTGGCAAGTAATAGCGTTAGAATAAAATTAGTGCCGCTAAACAGCGCCTGATCGAGCAGAACAATTACTTTATTTAGTTTAACTGAATTCATCGTTTTAATATTCTACGGTAATTTAACAGACTTTTTATGGTCAGTTTTACTATTTGACGTATATCGTTTATCAAATTGGGGGTATATCCGGCTCTGTTGAGCAGGAAGTAAACATTTTGAAGTTGGTATTCTTCTTTCAAAAGATCTGTCTCTATGATTCTTTTTTCAGGGGTTAATCTTGAATCCATACAAATCAGATTGATGTCAGAGGCAACCATTAGTGCCAGCGTAAAGGGTTGTCCAAAGGATGAATTGTGAATTAAGATGTGGTCATAAGCCTTACTGGTTGTTTTAAGAAATTCGCAGAGCGATTCAATAGAAAATGTTCTTAAATAGTTAAGCGTAAAATAGCGTTTTTCTGCGGATTCATTTTCGTTATTGGAAGCAGATGCGATAACGGATGTGGTATCGGCATGCGTATTTTCGATTCTGATTTGCAGTATTTTTTTGTTTTGCGATTCAAGGGCCTTAACCACTCCGTTATAGGCGTATTGTACGCCATCCTGATCCTTAAACCCATTGAAACAAATTGTATTGTTTTTTGTGAGTATTTTTTTGATTTCCCATTGCGTTAGTAAACTCAGAAAGAAATTTTCTTTGCTGTTGTCCGACTGAAATTTGGGTATTTGGGCAATCAGCGGAATAAGACTTTTAGATTCTATGGTAGCAGAATCATTCACCTTCGCTTTAAGAGTATGAACTGTAAAGATGCCTCCTATTGCAATCATAAGTCCTAAGAGGGTGTATATCAATTTAATGATTATTTTATTTGGCGATACGGGTGTTTTGCTTATACTGGCAGGACTGATAATACGGTGGAACGCTATTTTTGCAGAACGGGCAATTTCAGCCTCAATCTTTTTTTGATTCAGGAAGTTATACGATTGCTGGTAAATTTCAAATTCGCGGGTAAGAATAGTGAGCATTCTTTCCTTTTCAGGAACGCTGACAAATACTTTTTCGGCCTCGGATATGTCATTGGTCAGATTCTCATATTTTGACTCGAGGTTCTTTCTGGTATTTCGTACACTTTCTGTAATATATTCGGTGAGGTCGTTAATCTTGCTGTCTATTACCGTAACTTTTTCATCTTTTGGAGTGTATTGTAGTAAAAGATCTTTTTTCTCGGCTTGTAGTTGTTTTATTTTTTTAACCATTTCGGTTGTCAAAAGGTCATTAAAGGCTTCAAAGTTCGGGGCCAGTTCCAAAAGATGACCTTTACCTTTTTCTAAATAGTTCTCCAGCGATTTTGCAGCTTCCAGGCTCATTTTGAGATTGGTTTCCTGAATTTTTAATTGAGCAATTTTTCTAAGATCTGTTTCAACTTCCTGAGGGATATTAGTAATTGATTTTCCATCTCTGTAATTTCGTATGGCATTTTCAGATTGATCCAGTTTTTGCCGGATATCGCCTATTTGTTTATTCAGGAAGTCTACCGTTACGTTTGCTGCGCCATATTTCATATTCAGGTAGTCTTCAATGTATGTTTCAGCCAGAGCATTCGGAAATTCAGCGGCTTTCTCCGGGTGCGGGGATTTGAAATTAATCCGGATTACAGGAATGTCCTTGTCTGATGCTGTGATGTCAAGGTTTTTGAGAATGTCGCTAATCAGCTTGTCTTTACTGTGCAGGATAAAATCATAATTATCTGACACTTTTACGTCCCGTTTTTTTAGTATTAGTTTCTGGTTTAACTGAATGCAGATACTTGTGCTCCCTAAATGAATGGTATCGTTTATCCTTCCTGATAATTTTTGACCATCAGGAGTCGTTATTTCGTAAGTGTCTTTGTTTAGTAGTTTGAGCAGGAATGCTTTATTGTAGTGCGTTTCTGATATGGAAGTCGCTTTTATTAAAATTGGTGAATCGTTATATAGTTCAGTGTTTTTGATGTTTCCTTTCCTGAACACAGAAACATCAAATGAAACCTTTTTAAGGGTTTTGTTAATCAGATCGTGCGATTTAAATAGTTCTATCTCTGAACCTATCTTATTTGAATTCGCGAAGAGGTCGAAATTTTTAAAGAGATTACTGTTCGGAACACCTTCGTTCAAATCTGCTAACCGGAGTTTAGTGGTACTTTCGTATTCGGGTGTAATGTAAAGGATATACTTGGACGCCAGCCAGTATGCCGCAAACATCGATAGAATAATAATGGGCCAACCGCGTAAGTAAGGTTTTAAAAATGTGATTTGATTTTTCATGCTGATTTTTTAAAAAAGTCCTAATAAAATGGCGGCAGCTGATAGTGTTGTAGTAAATGGAATGATAGTAGATATTCTTTTGTCGAATGCTTTATATCTTTTGGACGGAACAATAACCACATCTCCCGGATATAATGTAATGTTTTTAAGACGATAATCTCCCGATTTACTGAGGTCAATGCTGGCAACATGAACATTTTCTCCAACTTGTCGAAATACTTTGATAGACTTAAGATTAGCGTAGAAATCTACACCTTTGCAAATAGCTAGCGCTTCAAGAAGTGATGTACGCTCTTTGTCCACACCAATAGTTTGAGGATCATGAACCTCTCCCAATACAATAATAGATCTATTCAGTACTTTTATATCAACAATCGGGGTTTTTACCCATTCTCCGAAAAGTATTCTTAAACTATCTTTTAACTGAATAATGGTCATGTTTTCAACTCTAAATCGACCAATTTTCGGAATCTCAATGTTTCCCGATGCGTCAACCATTAACCATTTGCCGTAAACTTCGTTCGAGTTATAAATACCATAGGTTGAACCTACGCTCAAATTGTCCTGCCCCCATACACTGATGGTAATTTTGTCATCTTTCCGGATATGATAGGGGTGAGGTATGGATGAATAAAAGACACTATCTGAGGTGGCGTTTTGTTCAGATTTGAGCTCTCCTGCCAGTATGTTACTGGTTCGGCACGAAACGAAGAAAAGCTCAGTGAGCAGCAGTAGTGTTAGTAATGGCTTCATGCTAAAAAAAATTAAATATGGATTTTAATAATGAGGGCTTGCGGATCCTTAATAGTGTTTTTACATTTTCGATGTTTGCCAGTACATTTTTAATGTTTTGTTCAAGGTTTTTATCTTTCTGTATGTAATCAATTGCGCCGTGTTTTAAAGTGGATATCGCTGTTTTGATGTCTTCCTGTGCAGATACAATTACTACAAAAATATCAGGATCGAATCGTTTTATTTTACGTAAAGTTTCATAACCCGAGTAAATATCCATGCGGTGATCAAGAAATACAATTTCGGGTTTGAGGTGAATTTGATTCAAACACTCTGCGCCATTTTCGAAAGTATGTATGTTTTCTTTGCCTTCAGTTTTAAGCAGTTGGCGCATAATTTCCAAATGGAAACGATCATCATCGGCGATAAAAATTGGTTTTAGTGAATTTTCCATGACTTGTTTTTTAGTACAAGTAACTATACCATAATTGAGCCATTTTGTTATTTGCTTGATAATCATTATGTTATTGCCGGGTGGATAGCGTCGGAATTTCCATTAGAAGAATAAATTCCGTTTTGTGGAATTGAGATTGGCAGCATTTGTAGTGAACCTTTCATGAAAATAAACCTGTTAGAAAGACACTTTACTGTTGGGATCTATATGTTGTGATCTCGACATGGCAGGCACAGAGCTTATTTTTGAGTAGAATAGCGTTGTTTATCTGATAACCTGCGGTTTTATCATCGTGTTTTTTAATCTAAAGTTTATTTCCGGGTTTGGATAGCTAAACAGCACTGCTTCTATCTTTTAGACCTGCCTGCCTCCGGATGAACGTTTGCTGCAGCGCGCCTGAACGTAATTTTTCCGCCGATTTTTGGTTTAAGAATAGCAACTGTTTTCCGCAATTATGTTACAGACTTCGGACAGATCTTTTGGCAGAGAAAGATAGTGTTTATACAATAGGCGGTATTCCCCTTATTTAATGTCCTCTAACTGTATTATTACTTTTAGTAAAATATGATTAATATGATTAACAAGCGCTTTCAGTTCTTCCCAATTACCAACGTTTAAATCATACACTTCAGTTTTTGCAATTGTTGGTTTAATTACTTCTATACCCATTTGAGCAATACTAGGCTTCATTTTGTGAGCTATTTTCTTTATAGTATCAAGGTCTTCACGTGTTAAAGCATCAGATAATATAGCAGCATGTTCTTTGGCAAGTGTTATAAATAAATCAGTCATCTTCTTAACGAACGCTTCGTTACCCCTGCTTACTTTTTTTAACTCTGTCAGATCAAAAAACGGAGTGGCTTCTTCAGTTGCTTCTTTTGAATGTATAATAGAGTCTTCTCTTTTTTTATCGTTTACCTGTTGTTCATTTTGCCTGAGTACATATTCTATTTTTAGGAAAAAATCCTGTTCGTCATAAGGCTTGGTAATAAAGTCATTCATGCCCTTTTTCAGGTAGAGATTAATATCGTGCTTAAACGCATTGGCCGTAAGGGCTATAATAGGGGTAGTGGTTTTTAATTCTTTTCGGATAAATACAGTTGCTTCTACGCCATCCATAACCGGCATTTGTATGTCCATCAGAATAAGATCAAAAACGCCGGTTTTAACCAGTTCGGTGGCAATGAGGCCGTTTTCAGCTTCAGTAATTTCAAAACCAAGAAATTCAAGATGTTGAATGGCAATGAAACGATTCATCTCATTATCTTCGGCAAGTAGTATTCTTTTGCCAAGAAAAGCTCCTTTTTTTATAACAGAGTTCTGAACGATCAGATTTTTGCTGTCTTCAATAGATAGAATCAGGTCAAAGCTAAACGTTGTGCCTTCGTCTTTTTTACTTTTTACTTTCAGGTCGCCACCCATTAGTTTTACCAGATCGTGCGAAATGGCCATACCTAAACCAGTGCCTTCGTACCTTCTGTTTGCTTTGTTTTGCTCCTGTGAAAATTTATCGAATATGCGATTCACAAATTCGGGTGACATTCCAATTCCAGAGTCACTTACCTCAAAGCGGATAATCTGTTGTTCAGTGGTGGTGTTTAACGCATCCAGTTTAAGGGTTATAAATCCTTTGTCCGTAAATTTTATAGCATTACCAATAAGGTTAATTAAAACTTGTCTCAGTCGTATTTCATCGCCTCTTAATACTTGTTTTACTTCTGGGTTAATAACGAGATCAAAATCCAGATTCTTATCTTTTACCTGCGAGTACATGATGGAATGTACGTTATGCGCTAAAGCTCCTGGACTGAATGGCGTTTTTACAATTTCCATATCCCCCGATTCAATTTTGGCAATATCCAGCACATTGTTAAGGATTGTGAGTAGGTGCTTGGCTGAACTTTCAGCTTGTTTAACGTAAAAATGCTGATGATTGCTCAGGTTTTCTTTTGCTAATTGCCGTATCATACCGGTAATAACATTTAGCGGAGTTCTTATTTCGTGACTCATGTTTGCCAGAAATAACTCTTTGGCTTTCGCTGCTGCTTCCGCAGATAATTTGGCTTTTGCCAATTCCCGTTCCAGGTTTTTCTGATCTGTAATATCTAAGTGGATACCAATACTTCCAATAAATTGCCCCTTGTCATTGTAGTTTGGAGCACCACTGATGAGCCAATAATGGGTTACGCCATTTTTGTCGCGGATCTCTATTTCGTAACCATCAGAAACAGATTCCTTACGTTTTTGGGCTTTTTCCTTAATAACGGCCTGATGTTTTTCGGGAACAAATAACTCTGCCGCTTTTTTACCTTTAAGTTCACTGAGCGTATAAGCCGACATTTCGCAAAAACTTTGATTAGCGTAAATAATCGTGTCTTCCAAATCTACTTCCAATAATCCTAAGTTCATATTGGCAATAATATTCCGGTATTTTTCTTCCTGAAGCCGGAGTTGATAATCCCATTTCTGCCGGTTTTTAATATTAATCAGCATCTGACCGAACAGGAAAAGTAATTTTTTTTCACGGTCGCTATAATCGTAATGTTGTATTACTGAATCGAAGCCAACAAATCCTACCAGTTCTTTACCATCCAGCATAGGTATGGTAATTAAACTCTTGATGTTTTGCGATTCGAGGATCTGCTTTAGTTCCCGGTCTTTTTCATCGTTCAGTTTGCCAACATTCGGGATGTAGAAAGGTTGTCCTTTCTTGTGTTCGTCAATCCATTGCGGAAAATAGCTGATGGGAATATCTTGTAAATTATTTATTTCTGAGCTAACATTGTTATTACACCATTCGTAGGTGTTAGATGTAGTTCCATTTGTAAAGTTATAGTCAAAAATGTAAGCTCTGTCGGCGTTTACAAAAAGCCCCATTTTTTTTAGTGATGTAAAAATGGTATTGGAAACATCTTTCGGATCCAGATTAATGTACGTAGAGGCAATTTCAGTTAACGCTTCTCTCAGTTTCAATTCATGGTCCAATGCTTCTTTATCCAAATGTTGTTGCGTACGGTTTACAATGGTTACATCCAATCGAATAGGCTTTTTGTATTCATCGTAAATAAACTTTCCTTTATTTTTAATCCATTTGGTTTGACCGGAAAGGGTGGTTATTTTATGGGTGATATTATATTCTCCTTTTGTTTTAAGCGCTTTAAAAATCTGGTTTATTATATGCCGTTCTTTTGTGGGGAAAAGTTGTTTCCACCAGGTGCTGGTTTTGATACAATAATCAACCGGTATTTCAAGTAGCGGTTCCACGGATGGCGTTATAAACAGAATCTTGTACCCAGGTACAGTAACCGACCACACCACATCTGTCATTTCATTAAAAATGCTTTCGAGGTACCCTTTGGTTTTTACTATTTCCGCGTTTGTTTTTTTGATCTTGGCAGATTGTTCATCAATGGTGGAAATAAGTTCGTGAAGTTCTTTCCGGTGAATTTCCGCTTGTTTCAGTACATGTAAATAATCAAATGTAGGATCGTGTATGGAAAAGTCGGATGTAGTGAGTTTGTATTTTTTCAGATATTCAAAATTGGTTACCCAAATGCTCCCCAAAAAAGTTAATTCTTCAGAAGACGAAACCTGTCTGAATTGCCCTCTCAAAAGAAGGCCGCTTTCGCTGTGCTGAAGAAAAACGGCTTCTTTTGGCATATCTTTTAATATATTGAACGAAACCTTTTCTAAAAACGGCCTTTGGATGGTAAAGAGTTCTGTAAGTAGTTGGTGAGTGCAATCCCCTGCTATTTTTAAAAGGCTAGGACCTATTTCAGTTATTTTTAAACTATGGTTTAAAACAATCGAAAATGGAAATAATTCTAAAAATATCTTGTTGTTACTCATATTTTATCCCAGGAAACTTTTATGACTTCATGAGTTGCATCAGAAGGTATGGTTTCAATGTGTTCGAGGTTAACAGGTGTTGAGAAGAATTTTCCAAGACCAGAAAGTAATCCCATCACAAAATCAGTGAGTCCTTTTCGTTTCGACAGGTAATGCAGATGTAAGGAGCAATCTTCCACTTTTGTAATTTTAAATTCGGGAGGAGTTAACTTAGGATACATCATTATGACACGATTGTGAAAGGCCGGAAGGTTAAGTAAAAAGGTTTTAAAATTATCTCCTCCGCTTTCAAGCAGGTATCCGTAGTTTTTTCTACCTGTATGCAAAATCCACCACTCACCAAATGTTTTCAAAACATCCGAAACAGTTACATTAAGCTCTTCGGCAATAGTACTGGCCAGTTTAAAAGTTATTTCATCGTCATAGGTTTCACTACTGATAAAATAGCTTATTTCAATACCCGTTTTGGTTTTTATTTCTTCCCATTTGTCAGCGCCGTAGTTTTGTACTATCAGTTCTTCAATTGATTTATTTACAATGCCATACATACCAATTAGATTTTAATATCTCCCTCTTTTATCATTTTGTATATTTTCGATTTACCTATCTGTAATTTTTCTGCTGCCACCACCACATTATTGTTGTACTTTTTCAGGAAAAAAGCTATAATTTCTGCTTCAAATTCTCTGAGACTTTTTTCTTGAGAAGAGTAAGGACTTACGTCACCGATTTCATAAAATGTAAGGTCTTCGGCTTTTATCTCATGACTATCTGCCATTACGCAGGCAAGATCTATCACTGCTTTTAGTTCCCTCACATTTCCCGGCCAGTTATATTTTTTTAGTTTTATTCGGGCTTCTTCCGATAAAGCCAATGTTTTTGTTTTATTAACCTGAGCGTACTCATTTATAAAATGTTTTGCCAGAATAATAACATCGTTATCTCTGGCTTTAAGTGGAGGAAGCTCAATGGGAAGACCCACTATCCTGAAAAAAAGATCTTCACGGAACATCCCTTTTTTTACTTCTTCAGCAAGGTTTTTGTGAGTCGCTGTAATTAAGCGAATATCAACTTTAAGCGGTTTATGGCTTCCCAGCCTGGTTATTTCTCTTTCTTGTATGGCCCGTAGTAACTTGCTTTGAAGGGCTGGATCCAGTTCTCCGATTTCATCCAGAAACAATGTGCCCCCATCAGCTTCTTCAAACTTTCCGGCTTTTGTAGCTACAGCCCCGGTAAAAGCGCCTTTTTCGTATCCGAATAATTCACTTTCTGCAAGTTCTCGTGGAATAGCGCCCATATTAACCGCGACAAATGGCTTCTTTTTCCGGTCGCTGTTAAAATGAATGGCTTTGGCATAAACTTCTTTCCCTGTCCCGGTTTCTCCACGAAGCGAAACGTTAATGTTGGATTGAACCGCTTTTTGAAGCAAATGAAACGTTTTTTTAATGGCTTCACTTTGTCCTATAATACTGTTTTCAAAGCTGTATTTCTGACGAAGTTGTTCCTTTAACTCTTCAACCTCCTGCTTTAAATTTAATGTTTCCTTTATATGAAGTATAGCGTTCCATAAATGTTCCTTTGTGTGATCATCTTTAATAATATAATCTCTTGCACCTGCTTTTAGCAGGGTTACAGCAATATTTATTTCTTCCTGCGCGCTGATAACAATTATAGGGATGGTTTTGTTTTTTTGTAAAATTTCTTTCAAAAGTTCGGCTCCTGACATATCGGGCAGGCCAAAATCCATGCAAATCAGGTCGGGTTTAAGGTGAAGACTGTTCAATAACTCTTTCCCTGAGGTAAAAAGCTTTAAATCATAGTCAGGATTCATACTCAGAAAGTGTTTAAGTAACTGGGCGTACCATGGATCGTCTTCAACAAGAAATATTTTTAAAGCAGACATCTGATCACATTTATAAATTGTTTCTATGCGCTTAAGGTTTGTGTTGTAAAAATAACAGGCACAGTACTCTGGTTTGCCCGTTATTCGTAAAAATACAATTTTTTCAATAGTAACAACAAAAAGCAAACCGAAATATCTGAATCAAACGCTTACTATACGTTTCAGTTTATCAGACAGAATACAAGCGCTATTACAGTGTTCTTGCAAATGGATTGCCTTCCCGGAACGGTAACTTGTTATTCCGCAGGCTTTTGCCGGAGATTGTTAGTGCCTAATAAAAGCAACAAATATACAATAACGTACATTCTGACTTCAAACAGAGAGGAATAACTTCCTCATAGACTATACTTTAGTCCAGGAATTAGTATATTTAGATATAAAATTTAATAATGCACCATTTTTTAGTAAAAGCAACACTGTTGATTTGTATTTTATTTCAAGTTGTCAAAATCTCCGCTCAAAGTTTTATCCGCAGCGAATTACCAACAGCCCTTACCACACCCTGGGAAATTACCTACGGCCCCGATAATTATTTATGGCTTACCGAAAGCGGGGGGAAAGTAGTTAGGGTAAATCCTGTAACAGGTGCCAAGACGATAGTATTTACAGCTCCTGATTACTTTGGTGGCAGTTTATCGGAACAATTGAACACCTGCGCGCAGGTAAACATTGGCGCGGGTACATTGGGTCTTACCTTACACCCCGATTTTACAAGTCCGGGTTCTTCCTATATCTATTATGTTTACTCCTATAACAGTGGCACAACCCAAACTCCGGCCACTAAATTTAAAATTGTACGTCTTACCTGGGATGCTAATACAGCCACGGTTACCGGCAGTCTTAATCTGGTAACGGATCTTCCTACTGCCTACGATCATTTAGGAGGGCGCTTGCTGGCGGTTAAACAAAATGGTATTAATTACCTTTATTTCAGCATTGGAGATAATGGCATTTCGGAAGATAATTATCCCAATTGCTATAGTCCGGTTTCCTCCAACCCAAATAACTTTACCATGGATGTTAATTACAAAAATGGTAAAATACACCGCTTTAATATGGACGGTACCATTCCTAACGATAACCCGGTGGCCGGTAACTCCATGTACACCCGCGGACACCGTAATCCGCAGGGATTGGCCTATAACCCGGTTCAGGGGGTATTATACGATATAGAACACGGCGACCGTACCGATGACGAAATCAACGTTTTGGAAAAAGGTAAAAACTATGGTTGGAAAAAAGTCAGAGGGTACCATGCGGACAACAACTATCCCGGCGAAGCTACTTTTGTGGCAGGATATACTATTAATCCGGCTATCAGCGGCGATGGCTTAAAAGAGGCCATGTTTGCCTGGTGCGCTACACCGCAGCCTACTACGGGTGCTTTTCTCGACTGGTGTACCGTAGCCCCTTCCGACGGCATCTATTACAATGCCAATGGCACCGGTATTCCCGGCTGGGATAATAGCCTGCTCGTGGTAACTTTAAAAAACGGTTCCATTACCGATAATCAGGTATTTAAAATTCAGTTGAACGCGGCGGGTACCGCCATTGTGCCCACTACCACACTTACCCCTAATCCTCAATCATTTTTTGCTACTGATCAGGCTCTGAACGGTCGTTTACGGGATATAACCGTTTCGCCCGACGGGAAAACCATTTACCTGATTAATAACGGGGGCGCGGCTACCGACAAAATTACCGTTTATACGCTGGATCCTGTTTCCGGAATTGCGGAACAAGATGTACTCCACGATTTGCAGGTTTATCCGAATCCCGCTGCCGGAACCCTCACGATTCGTACCGCAAGTACGTTAGAGCGTGTCAACCTACAGGATGCGCTGGGTCGTACGGTGTACAACACTGCCGGAAATCCCGGAACAATTGACTTGTCGCCACTCTCACAAGGACTCTACGTTTTACGCCTGTACACTGCTGAAAACCGTTACGTCACCAAAAAAATAATTAAAAACTAATCCGTAATTTCGTAGCCTTCTTATACACGGTTTATGAAACGCACACGCATTAAAGAATTGTTGACAACGCCACCCCAAAACCAAACGGTGGTGGTTAAAGGATGGGTCCGCACGTTCCGGAATAACCAGTTTATTGCCCTAAACGATGGCAGCACCGCCACTAATTTGCAGATAGTAGTTGATTTTGAAAATACACCCGAAGCTACCTTAAAACGTATTACCACCGGTGCCGCGTTAAGCATTACGGGTACACTCATTGCCTCTCAGGGTAAAGGACAAAGCGTAGAAGTGGTAGCTAACGAATTGGAAATTGTTGGCGACAGCGATGCTGAGCGGTATGCGCTTCAGCCCAAGCGCCACAGCCTGGAGTTTTTGCGCGAAATTGCTCACCTGCGTTTTCGTACCAATACTTTTGGCGCGGTGTTTCGTGTGCGTAACAGTCTGGCCTTTGCCATACATCAGTTTTTTAACGAGCGTGGTTTTGTATATATACACACGCCCATTATTACCAGCAGCGATGCCGAAGGAGCAGGAGAGATGTTCCGGGTTACCACACTCGATGTGGCCAATCCTCCGCGTAACGAAGCCGGGCACGTTGATTATACTCAGGACTTTTTTGGTAAGAGCACCAACCTTACCGTATCCGGGCAACTGGAAGGAGAGTTAGCCGCTATGGCCTTTGGTGATATTTATACCTTTGGTCCTACCTTCCGTGCCGAAAACAGTAATACCGCCCGCCATCTGGCTGAGTTCTGGATGATTGAACCCGAAATGGCGTTTTATGATTTAAACGATAACATGGATCTGGCCGAAGGCTTGCTGAAATACGTTATACAATACGCCCTGACGCATAACCGCGAGGATCTGGAATTACTGGCTCAGCGCCTGCAGGAAGAAGAAAAACAAAAACCGCAGCAGGAACGCAGCGACATGAGTCTGATTGAAAAACTACAGTTTTGCCTCGATCATAATTTTGAACGTGTTACTTATACACAGGCCATTGATATTTTAAGAGAAAGTAACCATAATAAAAAGAAGAAATTCAATTACCTCATCGAAGGTTGGGGAGCCGATTTGCAAAGCGAACACGAACGGTATCTGGTAGAAAAGCACTTTAAGAAACCGGTTATTTTAACCGATTACCCTAAGGACATAAAAGCGTTTTACATGCGTCAGAACGACGATGGTAAAACCGTACGCGCCATGGACATTTTGTTTCCCGGTATCGGCGAAATTGTAGGCGGCAGTCAGCGTGAAGAACGTCTGGAGAAATTAACGGCGCGTATGAATGAAATGAATATTCCAACGCATGAGCTGGATTGGTACCTCGATACCCGCCGTTTTGGCGCTTGTCCGCATGCCGGATTTGGCCTTGGGTTTGAACGTTTGGTGTTGTTTGTAACCGGCATGACCAATATCCGCGATGTGATTCCGTTTCCACGAACACCAAAAAATTGCGAGTTTTAATAGAATCAGTACTGAATATAAGTTATATAAAACCGGAACTAAACTTCCGGTTTTTTAATGAATTCGTTTTAGGGTTTAAATGCGCCCGTGTCCCCAAACAGATTGAAAGCATTGACGATTTTTGTAATGGATCATTACAACTGGAGAGCATGTTCCCGCCTGTAGGGGTGGGGGTCGGGTCATACGCTTTAGCTTAGACCAATTCCGGCTACAAAATAGTTTAATATGTGACAGGGAAATTTTCCATTATTCGAGGTGTTAAACACAGGCATAGTCAGACTTGGTATAAACCTAATGGAAGTACCAATGTATGATGTGCCATTTTATACGGCTTACCAAAACGTACACTTACTTCGGGAATGTGGTGAGAGTAATAGGTAAGCGCCTGTCATTCTGTGTTGGTATACTTTTTTTTATTTACTGATCCAGTAAAGCATAGTACTCTCTGCTTTTTGTTTAGAAAATGCATCTGATAGTTTACCCTCCGTAAAACAATCGGTACATTCTCCGGAAGTTGTTAATGAGTAATTGGTAATCAGTGGAACCCACATTTCCCAGCTTCCTGATCTGGAAGCGGCTCCGGCGTTTAAGCCCGGTAAAAGCAAACTAACGTGGCCATGGCCTGTTTTTGAGTAGTAAACCGCAATAACCGGTTTCCCAATCGTGGCAAAGTAAGCGGCTTTATCAAGATTACCCTGATTAAATGCTGTACCAATGGCATTAAATTTGCCGTCAATGGCCGCCCGGGCAGCTGTCTGATTAGCGGTTAGCCACTCGCCGTTTTGACGTTTAAAAAGCCCCTGATCAACACCGTATAGTTTATTAAGCAATGTGGCTGTATAAATATTACAGGCATAGTCGGGTATTGGCTCGTTTTGTTTTACATAATTAATGGCTTGTGTTATCTCAGTGCGAAGTAAGTCCATATCTACGGTTGTAAAACGAAATTGCTTATCGGAGTAGGGCAGGTACTGGTCTGCCATATAGCGGAGTGTTTTACCAGCCTTTACCCATTCCGTTACCAGTTTAGCATCGGTATTCGGATAGTCCAGCTTTATTTTTTCAATATCCCGGTTTATAGCTTCAGCATATTGTAAACACATGACAGCCTGCCGTTTTGTTTCCTCGTAAGCGTTTAGGGATGAAAAAACAGGATCTGTCTGTCCCTTACTGGTAAACGATTTTACCCGCTCAAGGATCTGGGTAAAATCATTTTGTGATTTTGCTTTTTCGCTGGCTATACTGCGCTCAGTATAAGATGTCCCCTGCCCGAATACCTGTTCCTGTAGCCCAAGATTAATTCCCATAAGGCCATCTGGTGTAATTTGTTCTAACGGTGGAAGATTTTTCAGAACCGGAAGGGGGGCACCGTTTTCATTAACTCCATTTACTTTAAAGTAGTTTTTGATAGCGTCCTGTATAAATTTGTGGTATTCAATAACGGCATTGGTAGATTCTATCCGTTGATTGTATCGCGAAATGGCCTGGTCAATCATCAGAAGTTGTCGCTCAATTTCTTTTTTCAACGCATCCTGATCGCCGGGCAGGCTTGTCATGTCGGCTACACTTTTTCCGTATGCCACAAAGGCATTGGTTATCCCTAAAAGGTCATTCCCTGCCGTAAACGCGTCAATAGCGCGCGCTTTAAGGTACCCATTGCGGATAACACTGGGATCCAGACTGCCGCTTAGTAATGATTCCTCAAATAGAGCCTTTATTTCGGAAATGCTTGCTATAACCGGATTGTTGGCAACCGCCGGATTAATAGCCAGTAAATCGTAAATTAAATTAGAATGCGCGTTGATGTTGGACGCAATTAATGAAGAGATAAGTGCCCAGTCGCCAGAATGCCAGTTTGTTTCATTCAGTAGATCGGTTTTTATCCTGTTCAAATCTGAGATGGCCTCTTGCGATAACCTGCGTTTGTTTATGGCACTCTGAAGTTCTTTTTCTGAAAGAACTCTTTGATCCTGAACGCCCTTAATGTAAGCGTCCTGCTGTTCTTGTCGTAATTTATCAAGAACAGCTGTGGGCTGGTTTGCCAGAGTTTGTAACTGTTGCTTCAGTGTATTGGTTTGTTGGTTTTGTTTTTCACTGTGAGAAAGTATGGCAGGCATTCCGGTTGAAATCTGGTTACGAACGCCTCCCGCCTGCGAATGAAGAAACTGAATTCTGTTTTTCATATTATCCTCTACGTGCATCAGCATTTCTTTAGTAGGAATATCAAAGCTAGCCTGAGGATAGCAGACGTCCTGATCTAATCCTCCATCGTGGAAATTATAAAGCAGATTGGAAGGTTGATTCCTGATAAAGGAGGTGTTATTAAAACTTATGGTAAACATAGGATGTGTTGGCGTTCCACCAATATATACCTGTGCGGATATTGAGGCGTAATACAGAATTAAGAAGACGCTGTATAATCTGAAAACGTTAGTGTTTGCTAAGTTCATTTTTAAGGGAGATGGATTCTTTTTTGTATTCGTTTACTTTGGCTTGATAGTTTTCAATATCAGTATAGATCGGGGCAAGGTCCAGACGGCTGTGTAAATGGTTTAAGATGTACTCCGCTTCCACGCAGGCATCGCCATAGCGTTCTGTTAATTCTGTTTTCTTAAACGGATCGTGCTCACTGGTAATGGTGCCTCTGAGCGTTACTAACTGAGAAAGCATTGCAATAATTTCTGTTTTTGTGTTAAACCGCGATTCTTCATCCATAATACGTTGTATCTCTTCGCTACCAAGAAACTCAGCTTCCGCTAACCTTGCTTTATAAGGAGCAATTGTTGTTTCAGCCGTATAGCGGCAGGTGGCGTTTAATTGCCATAGTAGTTTCCAGGTATCTTTTTGAGTGCCATAAAGCTTCTGAGTTTTTGCACGGTAATCTTTGTATGTTTCGCGCGCTTCTTTAAGGTATTCCTGTGAGATGATAAACTGATCTTTAGGCGTAAGACTGAGTTTGTCAAATAAGTCCATAGCTTCTTTTACCTTTTTTACCTGTTTTTCAATGTCGTCTTCAATAAACAGTGCATAAATTGGCGCTGTGGCAAAAAAACTGCCGAAAAATTTTTCCAACGATTCGCCCATGGTATTACCCGAATAACTTTGCCCTGCGCCATCTTCACTGGGAGATATGTTTTGTTGTACCGATCCATTCTCACCAATAACCAGTGAGTATTTCAGATGGAAGAGTTTTTGATACCGTAATTTGTTGATCTCTTCACTTTGTGCCCCAATTTCGAAAAAGGAACGGAGCAGTGTTTCTTTTCCAATAGCCCTTAAGCCAGCGTCCTCGAATTGCTTTACATTACCAATACTATCCAGCTCTTTGAGTAAATGATCTGTTTCGTCTATTAGTGTTTTGGTAGTTATTAACTGGTTAGTTATAAAAATGCTCTTATCGTACTGACGTAAAGCTTTTTCTAACCTGTTCCCGGAAATTTCATTAACAGCGTCTGTTTCCTTTTTTAGTTTGTTTAATCCGGTACTGATTTGCTCCTGATAATAGGAAATAGTCCGGAAGGATTCTGTAAACTGATTAAGCCATCTCACCCTCAAATCGGCACGGGTTAGTTTTTCGGAGTAACTGCGTGTGTTCGTTTTTATCCACTCGTAAATCTGGTCGCCAAAATTGGGACCGCAACTACTCATGCTTAACCCAAAGAAGAGCAGTGCCGCTAATTTTTTCCGGTAACTATTCATATTTTCAGGCGTTCTTTAGTAGGTTGTTGAAGGTGTTCTGTAAATACAGGAATACGATCGAGCAGTAATTTCTGGCTCAGTTGTTCATTCGGAATGTACAGGCAATATTCCAAAAGCAATAAATTGTACATATCCACTTTTTTGTAAAACCGGTTCAGGTATTCCTTTTTGTAGTGTTTTAATTTAAGTACTACATCGTTGACCGGTAAATCATTAACCTGTGTTTTTATAGCCCTAATGGCGCTTTTGGTGGTGCTGTCAGCATTCGGAGATTGTAAGATGGCATCCAGCCTGTTAATGATTTCCGGCTTGTCTACACCATTGACTTCAATGAGTGAGATCAGGGCATTGTTCAGCTCTTTCAATTGGGTATTTTCAAAAAATTCCACTACACCAATCAGTTCTGTTTTAATAACATCCAGGTATTTGTTTTTTGCTTTTTCCGATAACAGATGTATCGTTGTATTTAACGAGTACAGTTCTACAGCCGACAAGGAGTCCGCTTTTTGCGCCATCCAGTACCTGTATGAATTGATACGGCTATAGGTTTTTAATCGTTCTTCAAAGCCAACTCCTGTCATTAGTGTATTGTCTATGTCAAGCGTTGAAGGAAACGTCACTATAAATTCCGATCTTTTTACGCGACCCTCGCCACCGCTTCCTGAAGCATCTACTTTGTCCCCCCATTCATCAATAATCTGTATGTTGCCATATTGCCGGTTAAGCTCTATCGTTTTGTTAGGTTGTACAATTTTTTCCTGACCATTTTGAATAACTTTTAAAGGAACGCAGTCTTGCATATTGGCAATTTTTACGCCCGGAAACGCGGTGTAGTATTTAGATCCCGTAAGTGTTACTTTTGGGATATTGTATTCTCCCCGAATGGCGTATCTGGCCCATGCCGAGGTTGGATCCGGTTTTGAAAAGGAAATACAATTATTGCCAACTACAGTCAGGCAGTGATTGTCCCAGCCACCACCCGCGCCTGCAAATGTTAGTGTACCTACCCAAAACGCCCATGAATTGTACCAGGTAGTTTTTGCGCCTACCACTTCAATCATACTCGATGCCGCGGCATCCCACGATTGTTTTTTGTCTTCTTTGGTTTTTATCATATAAGCGCCTTCAAATGAGGCGGATTTAGAATCATTCCGGCCGTTTTTATAAGACGCCTCCCCTTTAAATTGCATAGTACCGAAACTCTGGTAGTTCTGGTGCTGCAGAAAGGTATTCAGGTCCGACCCATCCGGATTGATTACCAGAAACGGACGGCTGAGCAGGGCTTTTATATATTTTAATTTTGTACTGTCGTTATAAGGCTGGTGTAGCCATGCTAGCAGCGGGCTTCGTATGGTGGTGTTTTTGTCGATGGCCGTTGAATAGACATAAATACTGCCGTCGTTCATTTGCCCACCTTTAAAGTTATCTTTAATGCGAAGTGCTTTAAGTTCCGTTTCTGCAACACAGCGGGCCGTTTCGTATGAAGTGATAACGTAAAGCGAATCGGGTTTTACCTTCTGCGCAATAGTTGGTTTGTTTATAAAGTTGGCAATGTGAATGGCCTGCGCGGCATTCAGGTCGCGCTTATTTTTATTTGCTCCCATTGCAAGAAGTGTATCTATTAGCATTTCGTTGCCCATCAGTGTGGCGTTGTGTAATGGGCTTATGCCTAAACTATCGGCACAGTCGGGCTTTATCCCTTTTGAATAGAGCAGGCGTAAGGCAGGCAGATTTTCTGTACAAACAGCAGTTGTTACCAGATCGCATTTTTCTGATGGCTTAAGACTACTCAGATAAGTAGTTAAATAGGTGTTTAACTTGTTTACGTTTTGGTTTTCTATGGCCATTTTAAATAAAAAAAACGGAGGGATACTTGATTCATCAGCGCCCGCGTTGAGTAATAATTCTATCGTTTCAGAAAGATTTAACTGCTGGGCCAGTTGAATGGCGGTTTTGGCATTGGTTGTTTTTTGATGAATATTAATGCTTTTACTTAGGATGAATTTTGTAAACTCAAGGCTTTGAAGTTTGTGTGCTTTGTAAAAGTCAGGTCGGTTTAATTCGGGTACCCGTTCCGTCATTTTATCTTTTCCAAGAAGTAAGCGTTCCAGATCGTTGTCAATAATTGCCATATCCAGTTCGCTAATGTATTTTAAGGTGTCCGGCTTTTGCCAGCTTTGCCGTATGGCTAAAAGTCCTCTGATTTGAAATACCTGATCAGCTGAGGCTGCTCTGTTAGAAAGGAGTAACTCTATTTGCTGGCGGTGTAAGCCAATGCTGGCAAGTAAACAATTGAATCCTTCAGTATTTACCGCATTTATCTGCGCGCCTTTATCTAACAGAAATTCAGCGGCCTTTGTTTTGGAACGGGCCCCGGCGCAAATAAGAGCGGTACTGTTGTTCATGTCCTTTGCGTTTACATCAGCGCCACGATCTACTAAGGTTTTTATTAAGCTGGTGTTGCCCGTTAGGGCTGCTTCCATTAAGGGCGATAAGTAAGGTCCGGGTTTAAATAACGTAGTGCCGGGTTCGTTTACTTTTGCACCTTTATTTAATAATGCAAGCGCTATATCTTCGTATTCGTAAGCCGCGGCAATCATTAGCGGGGTTTTGCCCATTACGCCAAATCCTTCACCACCATTAGATGCCCTGTTAATTTCCGGATTTAATTGCAGCAGGTAATTTACTGCTTTAAGGTTGTTCGACATGACAGCCTGAGTAAGCGCGCTGTAGTACATTTTAGGTGGGGCTCCGGAACCAAACCAGCCATCGGTTGGCAGTTCAACTTCTATTTTGGCACCTTTGCTTATAAGGTATTCTAGTATGGGCATATTTTGTTGCACAACCGCAATTCCCAACGGGGTTCGCGGCAACAGTTGCAGTGGAATAAGTGCGTTAACGTTGGCGCCATGATTAACCAATGCCTGTACAATACCTAATTTGCCTTTACAGGCGGCATATCCTAAAGCCGTTACATTTGTAAAGTACAGGGTATTAGGTGACACCTTTTGTTGAAGTAACTGTTCTACTTTTGCACTATCGCTTTCGTAAATGGCTCTGAATAGCAGAATTTCCTGTTCAGATTGAATAATGGGTTGGCCATACAGACTGATGCCGGAACACCAAAATGTAATCAACAGAAAAAGGTGGCAAACTGATTTTAAACAAGGGGGGTATTGTATTGAATTCATGCAGGTTAAGTTTTAGGATGGGAAGATAGTATATTCTGTTTATTTTCAGCTCTACAACTTTTGAGTTTGAAACAAAAACTCTTTAAGACTCATTATGTTCAAATCCTTTCTCTTCAGAATCTCTAAATTGTTTGCTTAGTCCACAGGTTTTGGACTTGATCCCTTTTTTGGCCTTCGTTGGCTCAACCCTAAAAACACAAAAGCCCTCAGATTACTCTGAAGGCTTTTTGTGATCCCGCTGGGATTCGAACCCAGGACCCCTACATTAAAAGTGTAATGCTCTACCGGCTGAGCTACGGAATCGTCTACTTCACTTTTACGCAGGAATCGTTCTTTTTACAGAACATTTCGTGTGCGGTGCCCGAACTTTAAAGTGTTTTTAAATTTCGGAGTGCAAATATACAAGCAATTTTATGACAAACAAAATTATTTTTAAAAAAAATTTATGGATTTTTGCGGGCATTAAATCAAAATGTCTTTCCCCATGAGCGATTGCCCTGAAATTAAGTTACTTAAAGGATTTTGTACCGTTGTGTTTGGTAACACGGGGTCTCACATTCGCGAAGCGTTTGGTGAACCCGATGAAACCGAACATCTGGAAGATGATATTCTGGAAACTTCGTGCGATGTTTGGCATTACTGGGACAGGGGCTTTTCCTTGTTTTTTGATAATTTTAAAAACAATGTGTTTACGAGTGTGGAAGTAGATCATCCGGATACACTTTTATTTAATCAGAAAATTTTTATGCTGAAGGAAAACGAAGTGGTGACGCTTTTAAAAACCAATGGTTTTGCCTTAAGCGAAAGTGAACAACACGAGTGGGGCGAAAAGCGCCTGAGTTTTGATGAGGCAGGATTGGATTGTTATTTTGAAAAGGGGAAACTGGTGTCGGTTAATTTTGGAATATTACCCGATGATACCAATTTTTATTATCACCCCAATTAATTGTGTTTGTATAAGTGGTTAATGGCGTTGATGTTATTGCGGATAATTAGAACCAAAGAACAGATATAACCTAAATTTTTATTCAATCCCCGTGTTGTGCATGGCCGAGCAATTGCAGCGGCAGCCTTGCTCGGGTGTTTGCGTGGTTTTGCGCGGGCGAGGAGGCGACTTTACGGAGCCACCGGAGCCACTGCAAAAACCGCAAAGGCCTGTGCAAGCTATAGCGGAAAGTGCGGTTTTTAGGTGGGGAGCAGGTGGCAGGGGCTAAAAACGGCTCATCAGGTTCAAACGGATTAGTTACGCTTAAAAACTGTATCTTAGTGCTGCTATTTAAAAAACGAAACTACCATGCCAGGAACAGAATTATATGGCGCCGAAGAGCGCAAAGAACTAAACGATGTGTTAGAAACCGGAATTTTTTTCCGTTATAACCACGATGCCCAGCGTAACAATATCTGGAAAGCGAAGGATTTTGAGCAGGAGGTAAAAAACATTACCGGTGCCGGTTACGCGCACGCGGTTAGCAGCGGATCGGCCGCTATTATGGCTGCCCTGTCTGCCGCTGGTATTGGTACAGGGGATGAGGTGATTGTGCCGCCATTTACCTACATTGCCACGATTGAAGCAGTTTTACTGCTGGGAGGTCTCCCCGTTTTCGCAGAGATTGATGAAACGCTGTGTTTGAGCGCCGAAGGCATCCGCAAGGCGTTAACCCCTAAAACCAAAGCCGTTTGTTTGGTACACATGTGTGGCGGAATGGCTGATATGGACGCCATTATGGCGCTGGTAAAGGAAAAGAACCTTATTTTAGTGGAAGATGCGGGGCAGGCGTTCGCGGCTTCGTATAAAGGGGTGTACACCGGTTTGTTTGGCAAAGCGGGGGCGTACAGTTTCGATTTCTTTAAAATTGCTACTGCCGGCGAAGGGGGCATTTTTGTAACCAACGATGAACATACGTATAAAATGGCGGATAGTTTCTGCGATCATGGACACGATCATATTGGCTCGAACCGGGGTATGGAAAACCATCCTGTTATTGGGTTTAACTTCCGCATTTCGGAACTGCACGCGGCCATTGGGGTAGCGCAAACGCGTAAAGTGCCCGCTATCCGCGAAAAGAACAGACACAATAAAGCGTATTTAGAGAATAAACTGGCTAAGGTAAACGGGATAGGTTTTGCTAAAGTGTGCGATCCGGACGGAGACAGTGCTACCTTCCTGAACCTGTTGCTGCCCGATACGGAAAGTGCCAAACGTATGGTAGAGGAAATGAACAAGGCTGGTGTGAGTGGGTTTAATTACTGGTACGTTAATATGTACCATTTTATTAATCAGTGGGAGCATATTAAGGAATTGAAAACGACTTCTAAGTTACCGGTGGAAGTTCTGGGCGCGCCACAGGATTATAAAAATCTGGATTTGCCTAAAACACAGGAAGTAATCGGACGTTTGATTTCGTTTGGGGTGCGTTGTACCTGGACCGAAGCGCAGATGGACGAACTGGCAAAAGGTATTGCTGCCTGCGCGGAAAAAGCCATGGCGGTAAACGCCTAAACCGGAAAACACAGGAGGCGCCTGGCCTGAAAGGGGCTTCCCTCATCCGGAAGGTGACTTTACGAAGCGTAAGGTTGGGGTATTTGCATAATCGGATTTAAAAAAATATATTTACTCAAAGAATTGTTAATATGAAAAAGGTAGTTGTTTCTGTTTTAGCATTGAGCATGATTAGTGGTTTTGTTTTTTTGGCATGCACCAAGAAAAACGACGATAAGGCCATTGCGCCCGGGTATAAAAGTGAAACCGGAACAGGCGGGAATCCGAATGTTGGAAATATTACCAGCACCACAGGAACTAACCCTAATACCAATTTACCTACTAACAATTCGTTAACTACTGTTGGTGGAGCAGGCTGGACATTTACCTCCTGCGGATCGGGAACGGTTGTTAGCGCCACTTCTATTGTAGCGCAAAAAGGATCTGAAATTGTAACGCTTAATTTTCTGGTGCCGCCTACAACGGGTGTGTATAACGTATCGTCCAGTGTGGGCGCTAATAATGTGGTTGTCACCATTCAGAACGCCAATAGTCAGCCGGCGGGTATTACCTGGTATGGTTCGGGCGGAACGGTAAGTGTGATTACTTCTTCGAACAGTATTAATGCTACGTTTAACAATGTGGTGTGTAAGCAGGCTAATATTGCCAACCCTATTGTTAACCTTCAAGGAACAATGGGTTGCATTTAATGCCGTTTTTATAAATTTTGAAGAATCCCGCTGTTTAATATCAGCGGGATTTTTAGTTTAATATCCTTTCAATTGTGTATGTTTGAATGTGGATTATGGACCCAGGTTGCAGCCTTTGGGTGTCGTTTTAGGGTGCATAATCTGGTTGTAGTGCTTTAGCTTGTGCGCCGGAAATTGTTACACATATTGCTGTATTTGAGAGCCTGTTATCAGCTCGATGTGAGGGCGCTGGCATTTATGCGCATTGGGGTGGCCGCTATTGTTCTTATTGATTTATGTATCCGCGCCCGTGATCTGGAAGCACATTATACCGACGCGGGTGTACTGTCTGTTTCTGTTTTAAAAGCATTTGGCTGGCAACCGGGTTACTGGAGTATTCACACCTTAAGTGGCGGTTTGGTCTGGCAGGTGGTGTTGTTTGTGATTCATGCTTTACTGGCTCTGGCCTTACTGCTGGGTTACCGCACCCGCTGGTTGGGGTTACTGCTCTGGCTGATGGAAATTTCGTTGCATAACCGTAATACGTTTATAGGACAAAGTGGCGATGATTTACTGCGTATTGTGTTGTTCTGGGGGCTTTTTCTGCCCTGGGACCGTTGTTATGCCATTGGGCCGGTGAAGGGCACCCGGCGTACGCAGTATTTTTCCATTGCCACAATGGGATATTTGTTACTGATTGCTTCCGTGTATTTTTTTACGGTAAATCTTAAAACCTCACCCGAATGGCGCAGTGAAGGAACGGCTATTTATTACGCGTTGAGTCTCGATCAGATCCGCTGGCCCATGGGGACCTGGTTGTATCAGTATCCGGCGTTGATGAAATTACTGACGCATCTGGTGTATTATATGGAAGTACTTATTCCGTTTTTAATAGTGCTGCCATCGCGTAAACAATGGCCCCGCCTGCTGGCGTTTGCGCTGTTGCTGATGCTTCATGTTGGTATTGGACTGACGCTTTACATTGGTTTGTTTTACCTGATTAATATGGTTACCGCGGTTGGGTTTATACCGGCCAATGTGTTTAACCGGTTTAAGATCCCGTATCGGTTTCCGGCCATGCGTTTAACTGTAAAACCGGTATGGACGAGGCAATTTACCGTAGGTCTTTGTGGAATGGTGATTGTCTTAAATCTTATAGGTAACCTGAGTTATTGTGGTTGGTTTACCTTTACCCTGCGGAAAGAATTATGGCAGGGCATTTATTTATTGCGCCTTGACCAATACTGGGGCATGTTTTCGCCGGGTATTCTGAAAGACGATGGCTGGTATGTTTACCGAGGCTTTAATGCTTCGGAGCAAGCGTTTGATTTGTATGCCAACATTCCCGGAGTGGATTTTAAAAAGCCGGAGCGGGTAGTGGATATGTACCGCTCGGATCGCTGGCGCAAGTTTGCGGAAAATTACCAGTCGGGTAGCAGGGGGTATTTGCATGAACCGTATTGCCGATGGTATTTAAAAACGTGGAACCGGGAGCATCCTGAGAACAAAATGAAGCGTTTGGAAATTTTTTTTATGGAAGAGGTGAGTTTACCCGATTACCAGACCAAACCGGTAACCCGCCGCTTGTGTTCGGCTTGCAGTGATGAGTAAGTGGCAGCGCATAACCGATTACCTGAATTACAGGGTTAAAGCCAGAACGCTGCATGGCCTTCATTCGCCATTTGTGTATAAGCTGGTGGAAACGCTTATTGAGGATAAGGGATGTACGTTTAGTGCTTTTGAGCGCTTGGATGCGGTGCGGCAGCAATTGCTGAACGACGCGACGCTATTGCAGATAGAAGACCTTGGCGCGGGCTCAAATGTATTAAAGCAAAAGGAACGCCGGGTAAAGGACATTGCCCGGTATGGGATTACCCGGAAACGGTTTTCGGAGTTTTATTTTAAACTGATTAATTATTTTGATTACCGCCAGGTGGTGGAACTGGGGACTTCTCTGGGACTAAACACCCTTTATATGGCCAACGCGGGCCGTAAGCCGGAAGTGTATTCTATAGAGGGGAGCGGAGCTTTGCATTACTATGCCCAAACGCTGATAACCGCTGAGGGTGTAACAAATGTACAGTTAATACAGGGAAATTTTGATGAACAGTTTCCGGCGTTGTTGCGCCGCTTGCCGAAACTAGACTTTTTATTGGTGGATGGTAACCATACTTATGAGGCCACGTTGCGTTATTTTACGATGGCTTTGCCTTATGTGCACGAACACACTCTTTTGGTATTTGATGATATTTACTGGAGCGAGGGAATGAAACGGGCATGGATGGAAATTAAACGGCACCCACGTGTAAGTGTGAGTCTTGATTTTTATTATTGCGGACTGGTGTTTTTTAAGAGTGGGTTTAAGGAACCTTTACATTTTTACATTCAGCAGCCTTAAAGAGTTATGTTAACTATGGAATGCTAAATGAACTGAACTAACGCGGGAAATTTCCTTAATATGATATAAATTTATCATGACATGAGTAAAGCAATAAATACTGATAGAATAATATTTTTTATCATTGGGTAACACTATCTAAAATTTGACAGTAAGCGTTATTTAGTTTAAGAGTTGCATTCATTATTTTAATTTAGCCCAAAGTTTAGGATAGGTGGTAGGTAATTCGTTTTCTGTCCAGTTTTTACCTTTTGTGGGCGGTGCCCCAAAGTCATAAATTAAACCCATTTTTGTGGCGTAGGTTCTTGGAAAACTTTCATTTTCTTCTATTCCCGCCTTTCTTGAATACGCGGTTGTCGCGATGTATAATAAGTCTTCAAATTCGTAAACATCACCTTTTCTTACAATCTCTGCCAGATAGTCTGGATTCTTTAAAGTTTCAGAATAAACAGTTTTTCCCTGCCCTATTAACCAGCAACGGAAGTATAAATAAGTGTCATCAGAAACAAAGCCCTGAATGATTTTTTGAGCAGCCATTATCTTAAAGTCATCTGCATCAATAATATTTTTACGTAATGCAATCTCAAAATTATTGATTTCGTTCAAGGAACGTTTACTTAGTTCAGTTGCTAAGAACTGTTCTTTTTTTATGTTATCATTGTTTGATGCTTTAATTGCGGTATCTATGAGTAACCAGAACTTATCAGTATTGATCGTATCTAAACGCGAGTTGATTTTTATATTGTTTTGGGTATAGAAATCTCTCATAAGTTCTTCATTTGTCGGTCCACTATACCCTGAATCGTTTTGTTTACAAGATGGTAAGGAAATTATAATTAGTGATAAAAAATATTTTTTCATGTTTGTAGCACGACAGTTATAGTATTGGGTATTAATCTTTATTGAATATAAATAACCTTTAATAAAAGCAAAAATATATTTTTTAGTAATGCATTATGTTTAAAAAACTGAACTACAGAAACAAATTTATGTTGTACCGATATTGGATTATACATTTGCTAATTGGTAAAGTTAAAATTTGATGAATGCCCAAGGACAAAGTGTTTATTATTTAATAAATGAAAGTATGCATTACGGTAAAAAAAAAACAGGGTTTTCATTAGTTTATACCTTGCAGAATTTTGCATATTGTGGGTAAGATGAACAAATTTTCAATTTTCTCAATTCTCTGCTATTAGTATATTTACATTTCATTTACAATTCATGGATTTAGAATTTAATAAAAACGATGATAAAATGCGCTTGCTGATTTCGCAGATGGAGCAGCGTTTACAAAAAATATACCTGGGCGGTGGCAAATCGAAAATTGACAAGCAGCATGAACAGGGAAAATTAACCGCGCGGGAGCGGATTGATTATTTACTGGATAAAGATAGTCCGCGTACCGAAATAGGTGCCTTTGCAGGTTATGAGATGTATCCAGAACATGGCGGTTGTCCTTCGGGAGGCGTGGTGGTTGTAATTGGTTATGTAAGTGGTAAACAGTGTATTGTGGTAGCCAACGATGCTACCGTAAAGGCGGGAGCCTGGTTTCCCATTACCGGAAAAAAGAATTTGCGGGCTCAGGAAATTGCCATGGAAAACCGTTTGCCCATTATTTATTTGGTAGATAGCGCGGGGGTGTATCTGCCCATGCAGGATGAGATTTTCCCGGACAAGGAACACTTTGGCCGTATTTTCAGAAATAATGCCATTATGAGTTCGCAGGGAATTTTGCAGATTGCCGCGGTGATGGGTAGTTGTGTGGCAGGGGGAGCGTATTTGCCGATTATGAGTGATGAAGCGATGATTGTGGACAAAACCGGCAGTATTTTTTTAGCGGGCAGCTATCTGGTAAAAGCCGCTATTGGCGAAAACATAGATAATGAAACATTGGGCGGTGCCACTACGCATTGCGAAATAAGCGGGGTAACGGATTACAAGCAACCCGATGATAAGGCTTGTTTAGATAGTATCCGCAGCATTATGGATAAGGTAGGGGATTATGACAAAGCTGGATTTGACCGTAAACCGGCCGCTTTACCGAAAAAGAAACAGGAGGAGTTACTGGGCATTATTCCGGATAGCCGCGATAAACAGTACGATATGTACGAAGTGATTGAGCGTTTGGTGGATAATAGTGAATACGAAGAGTACAAGGCTTTGTATGGTAAATCCATTATCTGCGCTTACGCGCGTATTGATGGCTGGGCAGTGGGTATTGTTGCCAACCAGCGTAAAGTGGTAAAAAGCAAAAAAGGCGAAATGCAGTTTGGTGGTGTTATTTATAGCGACAGCGCTGATAAGGCTGCCCGGTTTATTATGAATTGTAATCAGAAAAAAATACCCTTGGTGTTTTTACAGGATGCCACCGGCTTTATGGTTGGTTCGCGCAGCGAACAGGGAGGTATTATTAAGGATGGTGCTAAGCTGGTAAATGCGATGAGTAACAGTGTAGTGCCTAAGTTTACTATTATTGTGGGCAACAGCTACGGGGCAGCTAATTACGCCATGTGTGGAAAAGCGTATGACCCCCGTTTAATTGTAGGCTGGCCAACAGCGCAGGTTGCGGTAATGGGTGGTGCGCAGGCGGCTAAAGTACTGGTGCAGATTGAGGTAGCCAGTTTAAAGGCCAAGGGCGAAGAGATTACGGAAGAAAAGGAAACGGCACTTTACAATAAAATCAAGGATCGGTACGATACGCAAACTACACCATATTACGCGGCTTCCCGTTTGTGGCTCGATGCTATTATACACCCGCTGGAAACCCGTAAAGTGATTAGTATGGGGATAGAAATGGCAAATCATGCGCCTATTCAAAAGGCGTATAATGTGGGGGTATTGCAAACGTAAGCCTCCGTTTTGGCAGCATTTAATTAAGTAATTGACAGTCAGTGATGTACTTTTTGTAAAAAAAAGGCAAATTTTTGAAAAACCGTTTTTTAAATTAAAAAAAATGTATTCTTTTGCACAAAATTAAAGTAACAACTTTAGTTTGAGCAAAATGTTCTTTAACTGACTTGTAAGGCTTTAAAATGTAAACCGCTTTTACAAACTACAATTGGTTAAAAAACAAGAGTTAAATTTTTAAATACAAAGTGATATGTACTGGACATTAGAGTTAGCAAGTTGGTTAGAAGATGCGCCCTGGCCGGCCACAAAAGATGAATTAATTGATTTTGCTATCCGAAGTGGGGCGCCCATGGAGGTGATCGAAAATCTTCAGGAAATGGAAGACGAAGGTGAAACGTATGAAACCATCGAAGAGATCTGGCCAGATTATCCTACCAAAGACGATTTCTTCTTTAATGAAGATGAATTTTAAAAAAAAAACAGACTGTTTCATCAGTCTGTTTTTTTTTCGTATAAGTTATAACAACCTTGTGTTTAGTGGGGGTTCTTTAATCGCGCCCTTTTAATTTATTTTTATATAAATTGTTTTTAATGTTATAGCGGATACAGTCCCAATAGTCTTTACTGTAGCTTACAAAAATTTCTTCGCCCGCTTCAATAGCACGGGTAGAAACGATAAAGCACTGATCGCCGAATATTTCGTAACAGGCATTGTTTTTTAATCCCTTAACCCGGCTTAATCCTGCCGCATCATTGGCATAACGGGCTTTGTAACGAGGGGTAGAATACGCGTCAATACATCGTTTTTTATTGATAAAGAACAGGTAGCCGTCCCGGTCTTCCGCTACACGTTTTTCATATTCTTTCCAATCAATAATTTCTCCTTTGTACTCAATAATTTTTTCACCTTTGGCAATAGGACGATCGGTATATAAGCCCTTGCCAGCATTAGGTAACTGCGATTTTTTTACAATTAAAGCCATAATGGCTGCAAAAGTATCATTTTATAAGTAGTGGAGAAGAAATACTAATTAACAGCGGCAACAAACCGGTTCCGGATCAGGATTTACCGGTGCTACCAAAACCTCCGGCACCACGTGCGCTCTCATCCAGCGTATCGGTCAAATCCCAGTTAATGGTTTCGTAGCGCGCTATCACCATCTGTGCAATACGTTCGCCGTTTTTTACGGTAAAGGCTGTGTCAGATAAATTGATGAGCAATACTTTTATTTCGCCACGGTAATCTGCATCAATGGTGCCCGGGGAATTGAGAACGGTAATGCCGTGTTTAAAGGCTAAACCACTACGTGGCCTGATTTGCGCTTCGTATCCTTCGGGAAGTGCTATAAACAAACCGGTAGGTACCAGAACGCGCTGCATAGGAGATAAGATTAAATCTTCTGTAATAGCGGCCCGGAGATCCATGCCGGCACTTAAAATGGTGGCGTAGGCGGGTAACTCATGCCCCGAACGGTTTATGATTTTGACCTGCATAGTGATTTTGGAAATGAAGCTGATAACTCAGATGACAAATTAGCGCAATTTGTTTTTAGCGATGATGCCATTCAGACGATTAATGGTATTAGTAAGTTCTTCGTTTTCTACAAATAACTCTTTAAACCGTTTCTCATACCGCTGATACAGACTTACTGATTGCTTAAGATCTTTCACTTCATCTTTCAGATCTCTCATTTTTTGCTCGTAATCTTTTACCAGTTTGGCAAGTTCTTTTTCTTTATCGCCTTTTGTTTCGCTAATCATGCGTTTATGCTCACGTTGCCGTTTTAAGATGGCCTTCCACATATTTACACGTTCAACGTAAATGGCATCCAGTTCTTTCAGATATTTTTCAAGATCGGAACTTTTGGTCCATTTCACATCCATGTCAATAAGTTCATTGCGCACATGTTGCACAACGTTTCTGAACTTACCAATTACCGATTCCGATTCAGTCATAAAAGATCCGACCTGTTCTTCTATCGGTTGCTTCATTATATGATGCTGCTTTCCCATTGTGCGAATGTAAAAAAATATTACCCGAAAAAGAAATTAAGATATGGATAAATGTTAATTATCAAGCGCCTGAATCAAGGCGTGTTAGTATGTAAAACAGTGGGTATATACGAACATTTTATGGATGGAAAGTGTTTTTACTTGTTTTAGGTGTTAATGGGGCAGGGAACCTGCAAAAGGATTGAAATAAACAGGTCAGGCGTTAAATTAACACGGTTTTGTTTTGATTTTTAAAGATAAGGCCGTATCTTTGTCGGCGAGAAAAGGTTAGTGTCTTAGTAAAAAAATCTTCTTGTTAAGGACAACTAATTGATAAACTGGTTTGTAGAAGCACCCGGATCAGAAGTATTCTGATAAAACCGAAAGTGTTTTAACATATAGATTTGTACTTGATAATCAGGTACAAAATGGCAGATTGGTGAAGTAGATTTCTTTTTTGTTTGTTTAAAAAAGTCGTCTAGGGATAGGCGGCTTTTTTATTTTGCTATTTTAGAGCGACTTTAACCCCATTTTGAACATGGCACGTCAACACAACTGGCAGGATATGTCGGTTACCTCCGATGCATTTACAAACGCACTAAAAGATGTGGATACGGCTTTGCAATTTATGCACGAGTATTTTACAATTAATACTGTGCCTAATGGGCATTTTTTACGGGAGTTAGTCAGTCATTACCCCGATTTGTTGTTAAAGGCGATACGTTATAACCGCGCCTTCCTGGAATCATCGCCACACGCGGTCTCTTTGCGTTTTCTGGAAGAAGAGAAGGATGACCTTTGGCAGTGGCATACACGGGTGTTTAACACACTAGGCCGTCAGGAAAACGAATTATATAAGGCTTTTGAAACGCAATTGGCGTGCTGCCGATCGTATCCGCTTATGGATACATTGGCCGCGCTGAGTTTGTGGTATGAGCGCGCACGCTTACAGCTTATAGCAGGCCGTGGTGGGGCGCCATTTGAATACGACCATTCCGGTTTACTGGAGTGCATGAATTATTTTTTATCGCATTATTTGTATAAGGTAAACGTGGCGGAAGCGAAGCAATGGGAAGTTGCAGAGGATGTTAAAGTAATGGGGAGGTTATTGGTCTGTGAAAGTACAGAGGTTGAGGTAGTTGTGAATAAAGCGATGCACGCGATTGAACAGTACCTTTCTTTTTTGCACGGCACGCTGGATACCTATTGCTTTGATATGAGCTACGATGCGGAAGTGCAAAATGGGAATCTCGTATTGTGCTACACGAACAGTAAGGCACTTTATCAGTGGCAGAAAGAACAGGAAAAACTCAGGTACTGGCATAGTTACTATCGGGCATTGGGGCAAGACATGATGGAAGCACAGATTGAACATAACCCTGATTTTATTGCGAATACGAAAGGGGAAGATGAATGGATGAAGTGGGAAGGGACGGTAAGGTATTATCAGGCGCGTTTTATAGCGAAAGATTATGGCTTGCTGGATAGTCGTTTGGGAGATATACTGGTGAATGAATTGCTGCTGGTATTGAAAGGGTTTACCAATAGCGCGTTTGGCCGCTTTGTACAACCGGTAGATAATCTGAATCATAAGCACCCTGAGCGTTGGCGGACGAATATCGTAAACGTAATGGCTCATTTTAGGCAGAATCAAATTAAGACCGGTCCATTGCGTATTTCAGATGAACACGAATTTTTTGAAACCATTGCAAAGGAACACGGGCATTATGATGAGGCGCGATTACAAGCTTGTGCCAGTTTATTGAGTTATAATACGGAGGCGGCTCCAGAACCGGAACGGTATGTGCCGGTCATTAATCTTTCGGCCAAGCCTTTTATAAAATTCGGTGACTGGTACGTTGGCTTTAACGCACTGATGGGAGAAAGTTCCGCTCAGGTGAGTGTTCTGGAAAATTGCATGTATGGTAACCGGGATTTACACATCAGGGTAATGGGGCAGGAAGTGGAGCAATTGGAAGCGAGTGTTACCAATAAATTTAAAGCGGCAGGTTTTCCTTACGTGTAATAGTTAATACTTAATCTGACAGATTGGATAAAAACAATTAAATTCAATC
>JASGCO010000030.1 GCA_030054095.1 Sediminibacterium sp. | reverse complement strand
ATCACATACGAAGTGGCCTGTCCCCCCGGTAAAGTGGGCTGGGTGGTGCACGATTCGCAGGCCCGCATCGGAAAACACGAGGTATATCCTACAAGCGTATCGGGTTTATTCACAGGACTGCCGGTATAATACGCCGTTACCGAAAACGAATACCCGCTGTTATTGCTTAAAGGCAAAGGCAACACGCTAAAATTACCCAAACTCAGGTAACTGCCCACATTGGCGCTGGTAAAGGGTGTGTCGCGGTATTTCAGGCTAAACTGGCAGGCCCCCGCGGCCAAAGGCAGGGCGGGCGCGCTGCTGCTGCTGGTTTTTACAAACCAGCCCTTTACTTCCGAAGGAGTAGAGCCACCGGCATCTTTTACCCAGTGGTAATAATGCTGTGGCGCGCTTACCACCGGCGGGGTACTGCCCGATGTGCTAACATTTACATTGCTGCCAAGGTAACTGCGTAACAATAACGTAAGGTTGGCATTGCCCGTCAGGTTTTGGCTGCTACTGTTAATCAGCGTGCCAAATGCCGTACCGTTGTTTTGCATCACCCAGTTTTGCAAATCCCGTTTCACATCGTGCTGGGGCGTGTTGCAACTTTGCAGTTCAAAACTGCAATTGGCAATGTTTAAGGGCTGCAGGGCGCTCAGGTTATTTCCCGTTTCCACCGTTCCGTAAATCTGGTAAGTGCCGTTGGGGCAACCGCTCACACTCGAGTTGGCCACATTGGCCGTTACAATAAAACCACCGTTAACAGCCGGATCAGCTTTAAAATTCTGCAACGAGTTAATGCAACTCAGCAAAAAGCCCGAAGAGGGATTAACAGAGGTAAAGGTAATTTTTAGCTTGGCGTTGGCCCCGCTGCCGCTTGATCCGTCATCCACCGTAAACACGTTACCGCCAATGTGCTGCCAGTTCCAGGTAGTGCCCGGCACACTGCCGGTTTCCAGAAACGGTTTCAGGCTGTTGTTAAACGTAGCGTTGTATGGCGATCCGGTGGTGGCCGCGCTGCCGCCAATGGCCACCGCGCTGCCCGATCCCAGTTGGTTATTGGCAGCAAGGTTCACCAGCAGGTCGCGCACGGCTTTACCCGTTCCGTTTAATTTACAGGGCGGCGGAAACGAACATCCGTTCAGTGTAATACAGGTGGTGCCACTTAATTCCATGGTATAACTGCTTACCGGTGTGGCCGTGGTAAACACCTTGGCAATTACTTTAAAGCTGTTGGCGCCGGTAGCCGTCAGGTTATACAAACCATTAATACGGTAAACCGGGGTAGCCCCGCTATACGAACTCCAGTTCGAAAGATTACCCGGATACCCCAAAGGCATAGCCCCCGCGTTAAAATTCAGGCTTAAATTACAATTCGGATAGGTTCCTATTGTAATATAACTGCTTAAACTGCTGCCCGAAAACGAACTAAAAACGTAATCCGCCGGCGCGGTGCCGGGGTTGCCACCGGTAACGGCAAGGTATAAGTCCTGGTTAAAACTAGGCGTGGTGCCCATCAGGTTGCTTACATTGCTCAATAAAGAGGCCGAAGCGCCCGGCTGCACCAGATCATTTAAAAAATTCTGAAAATAAAACGCGTTGGGGCAAAGTCCGGTACTGTTATAAATAGAGGCCAAGGCATTGCCACCGCCATCGTCTATCAGCGCGCGTGCGTCTTTTGCGCCTGTAAAACGTTTAATTTTGGTATCGTATAGGTCCTTCGTATTTACCCCGCACTGCTGTTGGGTATTTAAAGCGGCATAATTAAAAAACCAGTTATTAATAAACGCGGTAAAATACTGGGTAATATTGCTCGGGTAAGCCGACCAGTTAAAGTATAACGAATAACTGGTAAACGGCACCTCCCATACATTGGATCCCGGCTTGCCAATACAATCGTTACACCCCCTGCAATTCGAGTTCATCACGTACGATTGCGCCGCTTCCTGCTGTAATTCCTGTTTCAGCGACAGGTACATACCTTTAAAATACTCCCAGGCTTTGCGGCGTTCATTATTTACATCCTGTAAGTTTAAAATATACGTTTCCGGATTGGCCGCCACAGGTGGGTTTCCGGCATAACCCGGATAACTGCTTAACAAACTTAATAAACTGGCCGCGCCTTGTCCCATATTAGCGGCAAGCGTAGTACTGGCAATGGCCGCAAACTGGTAAAGGTTTAAGCCCGATCCCTGAAAATTCCAGAAACGGTTATTGGCTGTTTTATACGAAGTATTAAACGGATAATACAATCCGCTGGCCGAAAAATCAACCGGGGTAGCCCCATTCGCGTTCTGCATCTGCGCCACGTTTGGCGCTCCCATACCCAACGGACTGGTATTGGTAGCGGGGTTACCACTGGCCGGAAGCGAGTAATACCCGTTCGTGCTCCAGTAAGGGTCATTGGCCAAAGGTTTCAGTAATTTAACATGGTCGGCAGAGGCAATGCCACTTAAATCTTCTACCGCCACCAGTAACGAATCATAACCCTCACTGTTTTGATAATTGCTCTGGTACGAAGACAAAGGGTCATAATTGCCCTGGGCATTCAGGTTATACCCGGTAACGGATACAGGCGTAACATTCACCTTGCGGTTTTGTATGCACCATTCATAATAACAATACTCCGGATGGTATTTCACCAGCGAGCGGGCCCACGATGGTTTCCAAACCTGTATAAAATCACTCACATCTGCCAGATCCTTCGGCTCGGCTAAAAACAAATTATTCCCCAAAGGTGTTACCACTGCTCCCGATACGAGGGGTGGCAAATACCCCCCCGCGCCATTACCGCTTACCTGAATTTTAGAAATGGTTACATTATCCTCATCATAATAATGCCCCGTATTGCTACTCAGCAAATGGTGCTCCGGGAATTTCCAGCTGGGTATCTGATTGCCTGAAGTCCGTTTGCTTAACTGATTCGTCTGATTTAAGAGAGAAAGCGGGTACAGCGAGGCGTCAACGGTATTCCCCGGTGCTTCAAATTCGGCGTATTGCCCGTTGGGCGATACATCCAGCAACAACGATTCGTAAGCCGCGTCGCAATAACTGACGTATTTACAGGGTTCGCGGCAGGCTTCCACCAGGGCGTTAAACTCCGCTTTTAACGAGTCGGTCTGGTATTGGGTCAAAGTAACACCGGCAGGCGTATTGGTCGTAATGTAATTACTTAAACTGCCTAAGTCGCTTACACACTTTTCACAGCTCATGTTACACCCGCTAACGTCCACCAACGCGCTTTCATCCGCCTGAAAATCGGCAAGCGTTTTGGGGCAATTGGCCAGAAAATCCTTTAACGATTCCGTCAGGGCCCATTGGTTGATGCTAAGTTTTTTATAAACGGTGTATTCTCCCTGATTTAAAAATACACTTAGCGAATTGGTACCCGGACTCAGAATTTGCTGAAACTTAAAGTTCACCACATCATTACAACTGCGGTCAATCGGCGAAATCTGGCTGCTCGCGCCCGGTCCGCTGTTCACAATATGCCCCAGCGAATACGTCACCGGGCTAAAATTGGCCGGACGGTTACCGCACGCGTCCGTTATATCAAACGTCAGGTCATACGCGCAATCGTAACACAAACTCGGACACAGGGTAGGATTGTAACTGGCCCCACTCAATGAATAGTCAAAACTATACGAGGCCGCGCTCACTACCATCACTTTCTGGCTGAACAACAGGGTTCCGTTTTGCGCCTCGTTATTATCATTTGGTTTATCCGCGTCTCCGGCATTTGCTTTATTAAGTAAATCTACTTCCAGTACCGTAGCGCTTTGCGATAAATCGGTGCCGCCGCTGTTTTGCAAAGCCATTAAATCAGGATACGAAGCACCCGATAAAGCCGTTGCCACCACTTTCCCGTTATCGGTATTCAGATAACTGATGCTGGCTTGTCCATTAGGATCTACTACCGTTGTTTTGGTGTAACGCTTGGCATAACCCGCTTCCGAACCAAATAAACGGTCCAGTTCTTCCTGCAGGGGCACATCGTAAAACGTACGGGTGTCGTGCTTTAGCGCGCTCGCGTTCGTATGCAACTTAAAATGTTCGCCCACGCCACTTTGCCGGCTCACCAGGTTACGCGCGTCGGGCTTAAACTGGGTTTGTGTAAACGGATAGTTTTCCCCGTCGGGGGTGTACGACCGCTCCGTTTTATAGGCTTTATAAAACGGGCTGCTACTGCTTATAAAATTTGTATTGGCCGAATAGTATTTACCCGTACCATATTGATTACTAAGCCCCGCGTTATCCACCGAGCATTGCCCGGCTCCGCCTGCCAGAGCAAACACATCCTTGGTAAAGGGACGCGGATTTGTACTTACATTTTCAAAATTAAATCCGTTTTTGCCATTTACTGTTTGCTGATAAAACTGAATAGAAGCGTCTTCTACCGGTGTGGGCAATGGCTGCACTACCGCGCGGCCTAAAAAATCATAATAGGTCTCGGCCACTATGGCCACATTTTCGCTGTTCGCCACCGTTACCGATTGCCGGTTAAACTGCGCGCCGTCAAAAAAACTGACCACTTCCTTTTTCTTTCCTTCTTCCGCGTAACTGGCCTTGTAAACCCAGTTCTTATTTGGTTCCAGATTTAGTCCGCTGGCCGTTAAATTGATAAACCAGGGCACGCTGGCACCGGCAGCTGCCAAACCACCACCCACCGGAATGGAGGTAATAACAGGCGTTCCGCTGGAGTTAATCAGCGTGGCCGGACTAAACGCGGTTGTTGATGTGGGTAAACTGCTCAAATCGTTCCAGGTCCAGGGGGTATAATAATCCATCAATGCCGGGTTACCCAACGCGGTTAAGGCGCCTGGGGTAAGGGTTTGGCCCACACCCCGTAACCTGAAAAACACATACCCGCTCTCAAACGTATTACTGATACGGTAGTAATTGTTACTGGTACGCACGCGGGTCGAATTCCCTTTAAATTCAAGTGTAGGATAAGCCTGCCACAAAGGATTCGTTACATTGCCAATGCCGGAATAACTGTATTCATCTACCCATACCCATTCCAGATCGTAGGCTTCAGCGCCAGGTATGCGCTGCCAGTTCACTTCAATCTGATTACCGCTCAGCGCGCCGTTATAGTATTTTATAAACACCTGATTCGATACCGTATAGGGTACTTGCGCGGTATTCATGTCATAATACCGTTCCGCGTCATACTGTAGTTCCAGATAAAGATTGTCAGGGTACACACTGGTCGAAATAAGGGTGTTAGAAGCATTATAAATTTTAACGGCATTTACAGTTACAAATGATAAGTACCCGCGGTCATATACAAAAGCGTCCAGATCAGTTTCCTTTGTTCCGTTGTCCACGTTGGCCAATCCGCTAACCATACCGGCATTATTTACCTTTAGGGTACAGGGCACACTTATGGTATTAAACGCGTAAGGCGCGCCGGTGCTTAACTGATTGTAATTCAGAGTTACAATTACTTCCGCGCTGTAACGGTTGCCGCCAAGTGCGGTAGATAAAGATCCCACCGAGGCAATATATTTATCTATGCCCAGCACTAAACGGTTCTTATACGAATAATCAAAAAAACCACTGGGGGTACTGGCTACAACCAGAGCGTTTACAGAACTGTATTTGTCGTCCTGTAATAGCATGGCGGTGTTAGAGGCCGTATAGTTTTTCAGGTCAAACCGCTGGCTGCCCTTTTCGTGTCCGGCGTTCAGGCGTGTAAACGCCATGCTCAGACAAACTAAAAAATAAAACCACTTCTTCATATTTCTCTACTAATTTTGTGCACTGTTCATTTATTTCTTTAAAAGCGCTTGTCTCCGCTGGTCCAGTAGGGCATAGCCCTTATACGAGCCCATCAAATCTATGCTTCCGTCTTTATGCTGCGTAACATAGCGCTGCTTCTCCAGCAAATCGGGCTGGGTAAGCGCGTGTTTGTAATTTTTATACATCACTTCCAGTCGGGGCCGTTTATCTACCCCATAATAATCGCCCGAAAGGTTAATCGCCATGTCATAAAACAAAACAATGCGTGTAAACCGAAAATACTGGGCATCAATATAAAACTCTATCCGGCTGTATTCTCCGTCTTCAAAGTTCATGGAATAGCCTTTCTCTCCCGGGTTCTGGCTTTTTACCGTTGTTACCGAACTGCAAATTTGCAGTAACGAATCCACGGGCACCATGGCAAAGGCGTTATCCTCCTCTGTCTGGTCGGCTACTACCACCTGCTTTTCTTCATGGTCGGCCACAATCACCAGGTCTGAGCTGCTGAATGTTTCCACATGCAGCATCCGCGTGTAATACCATTTCCCGTTTCGTATATACGTACCGTAACTGGTTTCTTTGGGAGCCAGCGTATGGTGTTCATCAAAGGCCATATAATACGTATCCATGCTCATTTGCGGATGCGTATCATAATAGGCCTTTACCTTGCGTAAATCGCCGGCGGCTTGCTGCAGGGCTGTTTGCGCGCTTAAGGTGCCGGTACCGCACACACCTGCCAGCAGAAATATAAAAAGCCAATAATGCAAAGGCGCTGCTTTCATGCTTATTTCTTTATATGGGTTTTCGATTCCTGAACCGTCATTATGCCTCGTTCCGTTTCTTTTTTCACACGCACTAGATTGCCCTGTGCGTCGTATTCATAAAACGTGGCAAAATTATTGGCATCCAGTTCGGCTACGTACTTAAGGTTCACCGGGTGGTAAACATACGCTTTCATGCTGCTGTTGTGCGGATGAACCCGCAGGTCATCAAAATAGGCGGTAGTGCCGCTGGTATTCTGTAGTCTGAAAATCATATTACCACTGTAATTCCCCGGTATGCTGAATGTGTATTCTTCGCGTTGCCAGCCATCAATAATAACGCTGCGTTTCTGATCTTTAATGGCAAAGGGCACACCCTGCGCGTTGGTAACCTGCAAGCCGGCATTAACGTAATTTAATGGCAGGGGCGAACCGGCGCTACTGCTTTGTTTTACCCAGTACGATACCACATAGTCTTTGGTTACTGAGGCGTTCGTGCCCGATACCGGAGAAAACGGATAAATAAAATCGTAGTCTTTTAACAGGTAATTACAGTAATTGGTGTTAGTGCCGGCAAGTTGTTGAACAGTGCTTACTTTTTTGGTAATTGACGCTGTATTTCCGCTCTGTACTTTTAAAGAAAACTGCCCGGTATGTGATTCCTGGTTCGTTCTTGTAATCTGAGTCTGGTTAAGCGCGTCCATAAAATTAAAATGGTGTTCACGGTAACAGGTTGCCGGATAGAAGTCATAATCTTCAAAACCATCGTACGCTATTTCCCTTAAACGGGCATTGGCTGCCTGCGCAATAGGCAGGCGTTCATTATAGCCATAAAGCATAGAAGAGTATAATCCCAGCGGATCTTTCGACTCCACGGCCAAACCAAGTACATTGTATTTGCTTACTTCCGAAGTAAAAGTCCAGTTTGCTATATTCATATTCCATGGACCATTACTGTTTGGCGCATACAGAGGGGTAAAGGCCGTAAAGTACCCATCCCGCCTTACATCTGTATTTGTAAGCGTGCCCGATTGGGTTTGCTGGCGACCGGTTAAATAAGAATACGCCGTTTTGGCCCTCCAGTTGCCCTTCAGTCCTGCAAAAAACGGATTGACCCGCATGTTTTCCACTTTTCCGCAAATGCTGTTATTGGTTTGTCCGTTGCAGTTGGTTAAAAACCCATTCATACACGAGGTTTTTAGTTTAATAGGCCACGAATACAATAATGTATTGCCCGAGTTAAACAACTTAAAGGTGGCGCTAAGCTCTGAACCACTGCACGAGGTTTGTACAGCGTCTGGCACAATATCCACATAATTAGGGTTACTGGCCGCCGCTAGTTTTAAAAATTCTGTTTCCATAGTGCTGGTCCAGTTAACCGCGCCGGGTCCAAAATCCATACTGACTTCACAGGCTGTAGATGGGTTAACATTAGGAGAAAGCCCGTTTAATGGATCAATCACTACACTGTGAAGATACCCTATTAACAGTGTACCATTAACAAATATAGACCCAGAAGCAATACCCGGCCCTACCCAGTTTACAGCATGCGCGGTGCCAATATCAGGGGTCGCATTCGGCGAATAGGGAATCAGGTTCAGTAAATTTTGTGCAAAATTATAATTGCCATAATCCGGTGCAGCCAACGGCGTATTAAATCCGGGGCTTAACAGCATATTCGCATAAGGTAAACCTGCGGATTGAATAAGCGGAACATTGGGCGTTTTCCAAAGAGCAGAAGAATTGGCTTGCAATTGGCCAAAAAATGTACCACCGTTAAAGTTAGCGGCATACAAATAGGGGGGACAGGGCGTATATATTCCATAACTGCATCCGGGCGTATAACTAGTTACAGCACACGGTATCAATCCCCCATTTAAGAAGGCGTTGTTGTAAAAAGAACTGTTTTTAGCATAGGAATTGCAATGATAGTATGGACTGACCGAAAAATCAATAGCGTTATTTTTACGGTTAAACAGAGTTTCTATAAAATTAACAAGGTCTGTTCCGGTTTGCGAAATACTGCAGTTACAGGTATTCGGCGCGTTTACATTTACATACCCCTTAGGCATTTGCCATTGATCCGAAAAGCTTGTGCCGCTTGCATTCAAGATTTTATGACTGCTGCTGATACTGATAGGACTAGTGCTGTTAGAAGGTAAAGGGTTTTCCAGACTGCTGAGGGCCGCCATGGGTTGGGCCATCAGGTTACGCCGTCCGGATCGCAATATTTTAATGGCACAGCCGCTACTGGTACTAACCGCGTTCCCCTGATCGTCTATCAGGCTAACCGCGCTGCCGCTGATACCACATACCCAGGCTTTAAACGCCGTGCCGGTACTTGGGGTTATGCCCACTTCATCGCCAATGGTAAAATACGCCGAGGCGTTGCTCACCGGAGCAAATCCACCCGAAATACCGCTTACATTTTCAAACACGATACCCTGGTTTTTATAAGCAGGGCCCATTAAATCGTACCCCCAGTGCGATGGATAATTCAGATTATACACATCATCCCCAAAAGCGTTTTTACTTCGGGTTACCAGGGCGTCGCCGGTTACGGCATCAAATGCCAGATTCTCGGTTTCAATCTGCGCGCCGTTTTCTCTTACTACCACTTTTTCCAGAATAGCATACTGGTTAACCACTTTCGATAAGGTAGCCGATCGGAAACGTGAAATTTCTTTATTAAAGCGTGGCCATACAGTAGGAAACACTCCCGGAATAATTCCGATCAGAAAATTGGCCACATTGCCCTGACTCCCCACATGAGTGGTATTGGTTTCCGATTCTCTGAAGTCGGTTACCGCGTCAAAATCCACGCCAATGGTTTTATCGCTTACTTTACCATCATTTCCAATTACTTTACACACATTATCCAGTTCGTTTCCGTTATACGACGCGTCGTTAAAATTATCGCGCTGCGAAGGGGTTTGATACGTGCCCCCCTTGGTTTTAAAATAGTAACGCGTTTCTTTAACCGGACTGGGATTTCCTTCGGCAAAATCAAGTTCTGCTTTGGGTTTGCCATGCATGTCGTTGGTTTTTACCACAAAGCCCTGTGAGGTATAAATAAAATCGCGGCTGAAAATTTTAAGCAGGTTACCCAGTGGTGGGCGGTGTTGCTTGGGGATGATAGGCGTACTTTCTGTAAGGGTAGGGTAATCCTTGGCCGTATAGTATTCGTATTGTTTATACCCGTTACGCTGCTCTACAGGAGCATTAGCGGGCACATAACTGCTCACTTTCACCGATGAATACCCTACACCCGCTGAAGGGTAAAAGGATTCTCCGTAAGGCCCTTCTGTAAAATAGCGGTCATCGGGTGCCAGAATCGTCCATTTGTTGCTGCCAAACCAAAGGGGTTGCCGCATCGAAATTTCTTCGCCGCCAATCATAGGCTCATAACTGGCTACACCAGAACTGATCGTCCGGTTCGTTTCATCCAGTGTGGTATAAGTATATATCTGACCATAGGTTGCATTATCCTGCGAACCGCCGCCGGCTGCAGTCATACTGCTCCAGTTGTCGGTTAACAGCAATTGTTTCACCCGCGAGCCGCCGCCCAGTTTTTTACCCGTGCCATTGTATAAGCGCACCATGGATTTATGAGGTTTAAACAAGGCGCATTTTTCAGCGTCGGCAATGGTCTTATTCGGGTTCTTAAATCCGGTTACCATGGTTTTTAAAGATCCGAACGCGCTGTTGGCCAATTGTTTTAAGGCATCTTCTACATCCGTAGGCGGATTAAAATTACTACCCCATACCGCTTCGGCATAATTTAAACGTGCAAACTGAATCGCCGCTAAGGCAATAGGGTTAATCTGATTATTTGCCGACTCCTGGCGTTTTACGCCCACGTTCTTGACTTTAATCCAGGCCTGATTGGAGTTGGTGCCAATATAGCCCGCGTCTTCCACTTCGGCGTAACCACTTACGTATTCATAAAAATTAGCGTTCGTTCCCGAAGGCTTGGTTAAATTTACCAGAAACCGGAAATGCATCTTTTTAGCACCATTCAAAAGGTCTTTCATATAATATTGCCTGAACGCGCCAGTTGTATTTACAGAAGGATCTATGCCGCTTACAATCAGATAGGAGTAATTTTCATAAGGACTGCCGGTAGCGGTGAACAACTTTTCATCCGCCCATTGAGCGGTAGATACAGGGGCTGTGGGTTGCGTTTTGCTGGAAGAAACTACCTCCAGCATTTGCCCGGCTGGGTAATTCTGTACAAAAGCGTAATCATCCGACTCATAGGTAACAGCAATATCGCCGCCACTTGGTAGGCCTATCCCTTTTAGTTGCCATACTTCAGCGTTCTGATCCTGTATGGTTTTATCCTGATTGGTATAAGGGAACTCCGCATTGGAAAGAAAATTGGTGCCATAACCATAATCGCTCCCGCAGGAAGCTGCCGGATCCGGTTTGTAATTTCCCCAGCGATCATAAGCCTTTGGGGAGTACGGCTTATTTAAACCGTATGTAAATGTATAAGTATTAAAACGTGCCCGGTCTGATTTACCGTAAGTAAAATACACCGATTTCAAGGTCAATTTTCCGCCGGCAGTACTGTTGTAGGTACCCGGACACAAACTGTAATCATAGGTAAAATATACCGTTTTTATAGGCACTGCAGGGGTTGCAGCATTGGCAATAGCCGCTTTATATTCTGGCTTTGAATACAGAATAATTTTATCTAGTTTTTGCTGGGGCACGACATTGGTTGTTCCTCCATGTTCACTACTCACCCCCTGTCCATCGGACCGGTTCGATGTTTCAAATACCGCAATGTGGTTTTTGGTTTCAATCTCATCCAGGTACCATAATTCCTTTGAACCGTATGAATAACTCGCCATCTGATCTCTCAGATCCGATTTGGAACCTTCACTGTAATTGGCTTTGCCTCCACCGGTGGTAGCCGGCATTTTCCACTGATAATTACTCTGGCCTGATCCGGTTATCTTTTTGTAATGAAATTTGGTGTATGTTCCTAAATCGTCATCTGTTGGCCCATCGCCACTTACATCCACATAATCATCCGACACAATAGCCGTTAGTAAATAACTGTATGCGTAAGGCGGTACGCTGGTAGCACTAAAATGATTATCACGTCCCCGGTTATTATTAATACTGGCATCGTTAGGCGTATAATCTACCAGTCCACTTGTGCAGTCAAAAGAAGAACCGCTGATGTTAAAGTTAACATCCTTTTGCACCATATTATAAGCTGGTAAGCCATAAATGTAACGTTGCCCTTGCGTATTTAATACAGTAATTTCGCCGATATGATGTTTATTGGGCTGTTGGGTTGTGCCGGTATAAACCTTAGATAGATTCTGATTTTTTAAGTTTGCAACTCCGGTGCCGTTATAATAATTCTTTTGTAAAGCAAACGTCTTGGCCTCTTCCAGGTTTAATACACTGAAATTTTGGTTACGCGCTTGCCGGTTGGTATGCAGGTACTGCGAAACAGCACCAGAGCCACTTGCCGCATTGGGATCACTGATCAAATCATTCTCAGCAGTAATATTGGCGGAATTCGATCCCGTTTGGCTCAGACGTATAGCCTTGGCTTTATCGCCACCGAGTTGATTGTAAATACCCATATTTGCCTGATCGGCAATTTTTTCACCAACAGCCCTGAAATAATAAGGTTCGTCGGCCTTGGCACTACCGCTTTTCCCTTGAAATGAAAAGGGTTTAAGGGCTTTATTTTTTTGCGTCCATTTTCCGCTGGTGTTATTTACAAATACCTGAGTAAAATCCGCCCCTGCTTTTAACAGGGCTCCCGCTCCCAACTCAAGACCAAGCGATGTACTGGAAGATGTACCACTCGAATAATTGTCAAACACATGCCCTACATCATGACGAAATGGACGAAAGGTACCGCCAATACCCTGACCGGAAGCACTATAAAGGTCATAAGTGAAATTTGTTACGGGCAAATTTTTGGTAAAGCGGCTAAAACTGCCATCTTTCTCGCGGTTAAAATCCATTAACGCTGAAATATCTGCCTGTCCCTTGTCAGCATACATATAACCATACGCGTTCATATCCATACTATTCTGAGCCAGCTTCTGGCTTGAATAATACCCACCAAGTGTTAGTGCCAGATCCACACCATAAAACTGGACTCCGGTTTTTACGTTCAGGCTAATACTATTATTGATCATGGGCATAGAAATGTGCGGAACATACGTCTGAAGTCCGAAATTAACAGAGCCCCCTGACCCCAATCCTTTTGAGGCTAAATTACTGGACATATACTCCATACCAACCACTTGCCCTCCACTATTTACAGCAGGTACATAGCCGCGCTTTTCGATAGATGATGAAAGTGTAGCAGAAAAATCCAGTTGCTTAAGTCCAGCTCGTGTATTAAACGATCCTCCAATACTTGCCCCACCGCGTCTCACCAGATAGTCATGATTTTCATTAATTTTCTTAGCGGATTCCGCTTTAAAACTAACATTTGGCGCAATATCCAGGCCTCCGGTGGCGCTGGCATGAAGACCTAATCCGGCATCCAGAGAGCCTTTTCCTGAAACCCCGGCGGAGATCCCGATGCCATAAGAGGTTTCTACACCAAATCCTTTGTAGGTATTGTAGTTAACCGAAACCGCTGCTCTTGGTTTAAATCCTAGTGTTTTCTTAGTCCCCGGTTTACTGTTCTTTTCAAAACCAAATACCTCAAAACCAACCCCGGCATTAATTCCAAAAGTACGGTTGGGTTTCATGTTAAATTCTTTCTTTACAATATCGGTTCCGTCAAAATCATCGGGTAAACCACGCATGGCTCTCGAAATGTTTCCCGGATTCAGATTCCAGCCTAAACCCACCCAACTGGCTTCCTGATCAGTCCCAATACCTGAATTGTAGGCTATATTAATAGGATAACCGCCTACATCCAGCAGTGGAATATTGTATTTAAAGTCGCCGCTGAATACATCTACCATATCGGAAGACGAAACCGGCTCAAACGATTGTACCTCGGGTGTAGAAGGCCCTGAGGTAAGTGCCAGTGCCGCTGTAGGGTAAATAATTTCGGCTAATAAAGTTATCAGTAAATAAAAACTGATAATCCGGCGGGTTCTGGTTTTACATAAGTTACGCAACATAATCTCTGTATTCTTATATTAGTATTTTACTTTTACTGAGGTCTATAAATAGTGTGCCTGTGTTTAAATATGCATTGGTATAACTCAATTTTACATCCTCTGATTTTCCCGGGCGTTCAAAGCCAATCAAAAACGTGTTCTTGCCGGTGAGTGCAAAATTGCGTTCATAAAAATAAATCTGACAGGGTTTAGCTGTATTACCTTCCACAAGTTCCAAATTTGACTGCATGCCGCTTAGATAATAATTCTGTAGTTCCTCTTCACTCACTTCCATTTGGTAGCCCGGATCCACATAATGCGTGATGTCTTCACTACATCCATCAATGCGCACTTCCATTTTAAAGCATACATAGTGCTGGTATGCCTGTTCAATAGAGTCCCTTTCTGTTTTACGTAAGGACGCGCCTCCATAATTTGCGGCCACCAACTGTTCTGTAGAAACGGGGCTAATCGTAAAGTGATACTGTTTAATGTCTTTTGTTACTGCCAGAGATGTTTCTGTACGGCAGCTAAAAAAACCACCGCTTAAAAGTAAAACAGTCACCCATTTTAAAAACAGATAGTTATTTGTTACTTCCCGCATACTTCGCATTTATGTAAGTAATAATATCCTTTGTTACATCATCCTTCTCTGTAGCGTACATCAGATTGCCCTGACCTGTTGCTCCATACAAATAATCTATCTGATGTTCCTTTCCATAATCTTCCACATACTGATTGAGTTGTTTCCAGATTTGTTCATTATACGTTTGAAATGTTTGCTCTTGCTCTTTAATAAACTGATCTTCTTTTAGCAAATACACTTTTTTCATCTCTTCCACACGGCTATTTTGAACCCTGTCTTCAGGGTTTGCTAAAGCGGATTGTATCTGTAATTTAAGACTATCCAGATACGCCTGACGCGCCAACTGAACTTTTTTCAAATCGGCTTCCACTTTTTTCTTAAAAGCGAACTCTTCAAAAACCTTGTTAACATTCACATAGGCCTGTTTCCGGTAATTTTTTACCGTAAAAAAAATCAATACTCCTGCTACAATCAGAAGAAAAACCGACAAGATGGTGTTTATACGATGGATCATACTAATTTACTTTAAAGCGTCCCTGCCAGATTTCTTCTTTTTCGTTTTTCACAATAAGCTTGTAGTACTGCCCAACAGTTAATGCGGGAGTAATTCCTGAAATATTTACCGCAAAACGGTTATCGCCTATTTTTTTCACAAGTGTGGGTATTCCGGCCAACACAGCATTATTATCATCTGCAATCGTGTACACTAATGCTCCGGAGGGAACATTCTGATATTCTTCTTCAAACATAAAGAAGAGTGTCTTATTCCCGTTATTCAATACTGTGTTATAATACCCGGCATCCAGTTCCCGGTTCAATATAGCGTAATGCTCTTTGTTTTGAAGGGCGCTGATAAGATAGATGCCTGTAGATGCCGACGCGGAACAACCCGCAGCATCAGTAACTGTTAAGTTGTAGGTTAAAGGATAAGAAGCTGGTGTGGAAGGGAAATTTACACTTGGATTTAAACTGCTGGCCGATGATAAATAAGTGGCGGGCGTCCAGTTATAGGTCAAACTTCCCCATCCTCCACTTACAGTGGCATTCAGCACTTGTGGACTGGCGGGCAAAGCACTAAGTAAAATCATGGCGCCCGAATTGACTACCAGACTGGGAATCACTACCGTAACCCCCACCGTAACAGTAAACACACATCCCAGATACGACACACTAGCCGTATAGGTAGTATTGGCAGTAGGGCACACATTTACATACTGTCCACTTAGATTGCCCGGCTGCCAGGTAAAACCCGTCAGATCTATCTCAGAATAAGACGACTGACCCGGGCCGGTTGGAATAATCTCATACAAATGCGCTTCCAGATCCGTACAGGCACCCTGACAAATAGTTGCCGGGCGGGCCTGCCCCTGAAAACTATACCCAGCCATCAGCGCCACGCAATTTATAACAATCGGTGCACCCACCGTAGAAGCTGCCCTTGCCGCAAAAGTAACGGTACCCGCAATGTTACCGGGATTAGTTACCTGATCAAATCCGTAATTCAGGTTAGAAGCGTTACTGGTCAGTGTTAAATCATGAACAATTAAATACCCATTTACAAACCCATCGGTGCGCGATCCGCCTTTAATTACCAAACGGGCATAATCCACTAATCCACTACCAGCCGATACCGGCCCTTTTAAATAAGCCGCTGTTCCGGTATTAATACAGCTATCCGTTTTCAGCACACTCTTCGCTGCCAGATTAAACGTGGCTTTGTTACTTAGTTTCCCTACAATATCAATAAAGGCGTTGTTATTAACAATGCCGGTTGTGGTATTGGCCAATAGGTTTCGGTTAACCCTCAGATAACCGCTATTGGTGGCCTGAGCCGCCCGTACATCCAGATCCCTTACTGTCAGGTTTTTTTCATTAATCAGTGCTCCGGCCGTTACAATAATATCCAGATTTATGTTAGCGGTATTCTTATTAACAAACTTATGATTGGCAGCTCCTAATGTTAAACTGGAATACACCGAAAATACTCCTCCTACGTCATTGGTGATGTTTACAGTGGCATTGGAAACAGCCGCCGTTAAAAAATCCCCTACACTGAAATTACCGGTATTGTTTACGGTTACAATGCCGTTTCCGGAAGCGTTTCCGGTCATGTTCACAAATCCGCCAATGGTAAAACTACCACGGTTGGTGATGGTTTTATTATAGGTGTTGTTTAATCCCACTGAACCGTTAACGCTTACTAAACTTTCCCGCTCGTTAGTTAAATTTAATTCGGCATAACTGGCGGTTAGGTTTCCGGCAATGCTCAACAGTGTTTCTGATTGCGGTACACCAGCCCCGGTTACCCCCACATTTATGGTTAATTTGCCTTTACTGTGTGTTAGATTACCGCTTAACTTAAACTGCGCTTTTTTCTCAATATTAATGGTGAGGGGCGTGGTTACTGTGGAGGCCAACATACTAAATGAACCATTTACCGTAAACTGAGATAGGGCGTAACAGTTAATGGTAGTCGTTCCGGTTACATTTGCTGCTACATTGGTAGCTGAATTAAACGTATTGTAATTATTGAAAATTCCTGATAAAAAAGTCATGGAGGTAACGGTACCGCTATTACAAACGGTGCCACCGTTTAACCGGATATTTCCTGAACAGGTAACCCCTGCGTTAATACAGAGTGTTGTTCCCGCGTTGACGGTATAGCTGGTGGATGTGTTGCTGCTGATAACAGTAGTACAACCCGTACATTGCGCGCGTACCTGCCTAAAGCCTGCTAATACCAGGCATAGCGCAACCGTAACCCGCATAAAAAAAGCGAATGGTTTCATAAACAAAATCGGTTAATTAGTATTTAAAACACCCGTGTTATTGATCGTATTAGACCCGCTTAATTGTCCGCAATTAAGAATGCCCGCGTTCGTAAACGTTCCTGATGTATTGGTCAACGTTTGCCGTACATTTAAGATGCCATCGTTTGTGATTTGCCCTCCCGATAAGGTCACATTACCTGAAAAATTAATAACGCCTCCCGAAATGTTCTGAAGGTTTTTTCCGGAACCTAAGGTTAAGGTGCCCGAACTGAAATTACCGCTGTTCAGAATAGTGCCGCTGGTAAATGAAAATGTTTTGGCTTTGAAAACACCTTTTACACATAGGGTGCCGCCATTTAACACCAGATTGCCTTCAAAGTTCCCGGTACTATCCACACAAAACGTTTGTCCGGTGGTTATGGTATAACTTCCTGCATTGTAATCTGTAACGTTTTCATTACAACTTGCGCAGGATTGTGCGTTCATACGTACCAGTCCCACTACCATTAATATGGCAATCATGATGCTTGTTCTCATAGTATTCGGTGGTTTTAAAATGTATTGTCTATAGTGTATTTGTTTGTTGTTTACGTATTTGATTCTTGTTTAATGTATAATGGATTTTATCTGTAATGTTACATGTATTTTGAAATCACCTATCTAAGGCCGTTGAGTGTTTGTTGAGAAAATGGTATTTGAAATTATCATGGAATTCTTGGTCTTTTTTGTTGTTCAGTGTTTGATGGTTCAAAATTACAATCTGAAACCTGTCTTGTCAATAGCTTTTTTGTTAATTTTTTAACGGCAGCATTAATAGATTGAAAATCAAAGATTAAGTTTTCTACTCGTCAAAATTTCGTACAGATTTCAACGAATGCCACTACTCTGCTTTTTAATCATCTATTAATTAAAAGTCTTCCGTACAACTCTAAAGGTCTTGAAGTTTACTAACGATGAATACAAAGGATAATTTTTAATTGTTGCAACAATTAAAAATTATCCTTCATTTGACTGTATGGTTTTTACGTTTAAAAAATAAGCATTAATCATAAAAACCCATTACAATTTAAAATGATACTCCTTCTGAATCCTTACGTCTAAAGTTTATCTGACCAAAATATCGTCTTTGCTTCATCCTCTTTAATTATTTTTAACCGGCATTGGTGTGAGCGCTATAGGTGACTGAATAATTTATAGAATTAAGTAACTGTATGATACATAAAGTTATAAATTACCCGCTCTTGAAATGGTTTAAGATAAGTTAATCATTCAACACCCAAATACACCAAACTAAATCCCGCTGTTTTACCAGCAGAAACAAATGCCAAAGTATTCTACATGTTACAGAGAGTAACCCTAATGAAAGTTCTTATTTCAACATTAACCTTTAGAAATACCATCCGTATTCATTAAATTTACACTATGTTAAAACATTTATTCCTTTCTGTAGTTTCCGTTTTCATTCATCTGGCTGTATATAGTCAGGATATCCGGAAATCGAACACGTATATTGATACGTATTACCATGGAGAGAAATACTTTTCGATCAAAGAGGCGTCATTGGTATATCACAATATCTCTAATTCCGAATTATACATAGAGGTTGACTTTTCCGATTTAAAAAGTGGTGTTGATTCGCTCGATGAATGGCTCCTTGATTTAACGGATACTAAGTTGGTTTTCCACGGTTCACTTCCTGTAACAGACCTCCTTCTTTTGTGTCATAATCACGCTAAACCCATTGAGTTAAAAGGCAAAATAGAGTTTAACGGCAAAACACATGAACAAACCGCTAATGTGAACTTTTTTGAAGTGTCAAAGGGGGGCCTTCTCTATCAAAATAGCTCAACTACCGATAGTTACTATGATGCCATATCTGTTAATATTCAATTCTCATTTCTGCCTAAACATTTTGATATCACTAAAAAACCGCATCATTTAAGAAAGAAAATTTCGATTGCCATAGCGCGGGGAATCATCAATAAAAAACTGCTTTAAAACCAGTCAAGTCACGTTACCTGTGTACTGACAATCTATCAAATCAGTACCAATAACCTTATAACGTGACGCGAAAATTCTAACGCCAAATCATTAAAAAGAAAAGAGTCTCGTATGCTTTTACAGCGATTCCATCCTGACCTGATGTGTCTGCTGAATCGTGCTTACTTTTACTCACAAAAATTGGTATCTTAGGGGTTTATTATGAATTTATTCCGCAAAAAAACGATTCACGATATTTTAAAATCGGCAGATAACGACGCGCATCATTCGGGCCTGGCGCGGCATCTGGGTGTGCGCGACTTAACCGCCTTTGGGATTGCAGCTATTATTGGTGCCGGTATTTTCTCTACCATTGGAAAAGCCAGTGCCGATGGCGGACCCGGTGTTATTTTTCTGTTTTTGTTTACCGCTATCGCTTGCAGTTTTGCCGCGTTTGCCTACGCTGAATTTGCGTCACTCATTCCGGTAAGTGGTAGTGCTTACACGTACAGCTATGTGGCCTTTGGAGAGTTATTCGCCTGGATCATTGGCTGGGCACTTATTATGGAATACGCCATTGGAAATGTTACAGTTGCCATCAGTTGGAGCGATTATTTCACATCCCTCATCAGTAACGCAACACCTTATAAAATTAACGAATGGCTCTGCCTCGATTATTTTACCGCCAAAGCCGCTTATTCTAAAGTTCTGGCAGCCCTCCTGAGTGGCAATACCATCGAACAGATTGCCGCTAATCCTGACTACAAAGGTTATATGGAGGGTTATTATGCTTACGCATCAGCGCCTTCTATCGGTAGCCTCAAAATCATTTTTGATGCCCCCGCTTTGCTTATTAATGTGCTAATTACCTGGTTGGTGTACCGTGGTATTAAAGAAAGCCGTAACGCCAGTAATATTATGGTGGTTATTAAATTGATCGTTGTGTTTTTGGTTATTGTTGTTGGCGCGTTCTTTGTGAATACCGAAAACTGGAATCCATTTTTACCAAATGGTATTGGCGGACTCCTGTCAGGAATCAGCGCTGTATTTTTTGCATACATTGGTTTCGACGCCATTAGTACCACTGCCGAAGAATGTAAGAATCCACAGCGTGATATGCCGCGTGGCATTTTGTATTCCATTATTATTTGTACGGTGCTATATGTGGCCATTGCGCTGGTAATTACGGGTATTGTAAAGTACAACGAATTAAAAGTGGGCGATCCGCTGGCTTACGTATTCGAAAAGATAAGCAGTTTAAAATGGCTGAGTGGTGTTATTGCGGTAAGCGCGGTAGTGGCTATGGCCAGCGTTATGTTGGTATTTCAACTGGGCCAGCCCCGTATCTGGATGACCATGAGTCGTGATGGGTTATTACCCGGAGCATTCGCTAAAGTGCACCCGAAATTTAAAACGCCTTCTTTTTCTACATTGTTTACTGGTTTAATGGTTGCCTTACCTATCTTTTTCGTAGATATTAATATGGTGACTGACATTTGCAGCGCGGGAACGCTCTTTGCTTTTATTCTGGTATGCGCCGGCGTGTTAAAATTAAGAACCGATCCTAACGCCCCTAAGTCCACCTTTAAAACGCCGTTTGTGAATGCTAAATATATTTTGCCGGGACTTTTTATCCTTATTACTCTATGGCTTTGCATATATGAACAGGAATGGCTAAAGTATTATTTCTCATTTGAATCGTGGAGCGCCTTCTTCTCCAAATTACCCATGTATTCCTTTTTTATTGGTTTTGCGGTTATCAGTGTATTGGCCTTCCGCTTCAATTTCTCATTAATCCCTACGCTGGGGTTACTCTGTTGTTTTTATATGTTATCACAACTGGGGTATAAAAACTGGTTGTATTTTTGTATTTGGTTAGTTATCGGTTTAGTAATTTATTTTGCCTATGGATATAGCCATAGCAAACTGGCAAAAAAAGTATGATTGGTTTAATTACAGGTGCCACCAGCGGCATAGGAAAAAGTACAGCTGTTCTGTTTGCGAAAAACGGATATAATCTGATCATCACCGGCAGGCGTGCTGACAGATTAGAAGCGTTAAAAAAAGAAATTGAAACCACTTACCGTGTAAATGTTTTAGCGCTGTGTTTCGATATACGGCAACAAACAGAAACTGAGGCCGCCATACAATCCATTCCCGAATCGTTTTTACCATTGGATGTACTGGTAAATAATGCCGGGCTCGCTGCGGGATTAGCACCCATTCAGGATGGGCAACTGGAACACTGGGAAAGAATGATTGACACTAATGTAAAAGGTTTGCTTTATATCACTAAAGCCGTAATGCCTTTTATGATAAAAGCGGGAAAAGGTCATATTATTAATATAGGTTCTATTGCCGGCAAAGAAGTCTATCCTAACGGCAATGTCTATTGCGCCACTAAACACGCCGTAGATGCGCTGAACAAAGGAATGCGCATGGATTTGCTTGCACATGGGATAAAAGTGAGCGCTGTAAATCCTGGAATGGTGGAAACAGAATTCAGCGTGGTACGTTTTGATGGCGATGAAGCCCGTGCCAAAAAAGTATATGAGGGGATGCAACCTTTAAATCCTGATGATGTAGCGGAAACTGTTTATTGGGTGGCGACACGTCCGGCACATGTAAATATTAATGATATTATCATAATGCCAAGTGTTCAGGCTGCGGCCACACAGGTGATCCGAAAATCTTAGTCTATGCGCGCGCTTTCGTTTATTGTTCTGTTAATAGGGTATTCGGCAACTTCTTTCTGGGCACATCCCATCGTTCCTGCCAAAAAAAGCCCTAATGCCAGCCATTTTCTGAGGGTATCCGTTTCCCCTCTGATTGGTTTCTATTCTGTCAATAAGAATCATGCTTCCGCCCCTACTCAACGTATGAGCGGTGTTATTTCCATACGTCACGAAATAAAACTCGATCGTAGTAACAAAGTGTATTTTTTATACGGCGGCGAATACCTGTTACACGGGTTAAATTTTAAAAGCTATTATTTTAAACCAGATAGCTTGCCTTTATACACAAAGAAGTTTGAATATAATTACGGTTTGTATATTCAGGAAGCCAACATCCCGCTTCAGCTCCGCATGTCGTTCCGCAACGAGCGCAATGCCGTTATCAGTCCGTATGCGCTTATTGGTTATCAGCTCCGGATGCTAACAGCTGCAAAACTACAGGTAACTCAAAACGGGAATACCATTAGAAATGAAACAGCGGATATGAAGTTTAAAACGCCTCTGCTGCATTCTAAAATCAACTCAGGGATTACATTGGCTGTTGGTATTCAAAAAAATCCGATTAATCAAGCGGTAAATGGGTTTCTCGAACTCACCTACCGCTACAATTTTTCGCCTTACTACTTCGAAAAAAGTTACGCGGCCAGTTCGCTTTTTATTAACTCCGGGTTCTTAGGGTTAAACCTGGGACTCCGGTTCTAGTACTTTTTCATGCAGGATTTTCAATCGAAAACAGATATTGAGCATTGGGTAAGGGCATTTTATAACGACCTGCTGCTAAATGAAGAAATGCAGATTGTATTTTCGGAGCTTAATTTTGAGAAACATATTCCACGGATTGTACAATTCTGGGCGCTTGTTTTGCTCGATGAACAGGGCTATACCAGCAACGTGTTTGACAAACACCTTCATTTGCCCTTAAAAGATCATCATTTCGATATATGGCTGAATTCCTTTGAGAAAATAACGCGCACTCTGTTTTCAGGGCCAAAAGCCGATCTGGCAATACAACGCGCGCAGGTTATTGCCTATACATTCCGTACAAAACTACAGCAAATGGGCCGTTTTAATCCTTAATAAACAACGCTTTTAGCTCACTGGCATCTTCGGGCTTCATACGTCCTCCTAAAATAAGAGACAATTGCCGGCGACGTAATGCCGCATCAAACCGTTTACGTTCCAGTTCTGTTTCCGGCTCCAGAGAAGGCACAGGCAAGGGCGCGCCGTTTTGATCAATAGCTACAAATGTGAGGATGGCTTCATTGCATTTAGTCCGCTCGCCACTCACCGGATTCTCAACAAATACATCCACAAACACTTCCATACTGCTGGTAAATGCCCGGGTTACCTTAGCCTCAAGGGTTACAACCTGATTTTGTTTTATCGGGTTGTCGAAACTAACATGATTAATAGCCGCTGTAACCACTACTCTTCCGCAATGCCTTTGCGCACTTATCGCCGCGGTAATATCAATCCACTGCATGAGTTTACCGCCAAACAAATTACCAACGTGATTGGTGTCGTTAGGTAAAACCATTTCCGTATTAATGGTTAATGACTCAATAGGCTTTTTTACTTTCATGGGCGCAAAGATAATTATTATTCAGTGGATGTAATCGCAATGCCACAAAAACTAACTCTCACCCGCTAACTCAGGGCTGACCGGTTAAAACGCTTTTTCATAAAAACCACTTCTCAGAGTAAACACCATTTCTGCTTTTCAATACAAGGGCTTGGTTAAAGCGATCATTCATTCCCGATAAACCTGATGTCCATTTTTGGCTTTAACTCATTATTACGTATCTCTTCTATAAAATCATCCATCAGTTTAAGGTGTTTAACATATAACCGTAATCGGTCTAGTAGTAGTTCCTTATCTGTCTGTCGTACATCCGGGGTTATGAAGCCGCGCAAATAAAAAGCGGAGGTGTAGGCATTATGTTCAAACCTCTCTTCTGTTGGCGCAAAGGTAATCCTCAACGCGTCGAGGTCTTTAAAAACTGTAAACGGCTTCCTTTGTCCTGTGGCTGCACAAAACAGAATAGGAAAATGATATGCAGCGCGTTCCACAACAATCTTTTGATAAACCTCAGGCCATAATTCCTTTATTCTATTATAATCTTCTTTAAACTCTAGCGTCGTTTCCAAAGAAATAAGCCCTTTAATGGTTGTATCGGCATCCAATGCCCTTAATCCCATTTGTGCTCCCCAGCTATGGCCTACGAAAAAAACAGACGGATTTCTGCTCAAAGAGCGGGCGAACTTTATTATTGCTCTCAAACTATTCTCTTCCTCATTTTTTATGATCTTTTCATAAGGCTTAAACCCGTATGACATATTTTCATAAGGCAGGTGAAAATTAGCTGTTACAAATATAAATCCTCTTGAAGCGAAATATTCTGCCATTACATAGTTCTCAAACGGAAAACTATTTGAGCCATGATGATAAACGATTACAGGTGCATTAGGCGCTTTGATTGTCTTGCGCAGCGTGCTTCGGGTTTTTATACCTCGCATTACGTTCAGTACATCAATATAGGTGAATGTGCCAAAATTATTAGCACTTCCCGTTACTAAATTTTCCGTAATACAGTCTTTTATAACTGCTTCCTGATAATGTTTTTTAAGTTGATCTACCGGCAAAGACACACTGGGGATTGTTGGCAGACTAAAAAGATCATTAAACGTTAGATACCCTACATTACTGTATTTGCGGGGTAGTGGATGCCATATCTGTACAAATTGTGGTTTTGCTCCTGTGTAACCGAAAGCCTTGTATTCATAGGTAGTATCATATACTAACGTATCCTTATACCCAACCTGAAATGGTCCCAAATCCACAAAATCGTAAATACTGGTTTGGCTTGTTATGGTTAGTGCTTGTAAAAACAGGATGAAATATATTACAGGTTTTGTCATTGGCACCTTTCGTTTTACTCGTGTTTAATCTTGCTGTTATGAAAAATCCACATGATATACATCTTGTTTGTTTCTGGCAATATCTCTGATTTCAAATGCGCCGGATTCTGTGATGTCTTCTATGATATCAAAGGTTTTGCAGGATTTAGGCAAAGGACTGAAAATAAGGGTGAAATGATAGCGCACACCCGGAGGGATAATGGTCCATGAGGGCTGTAGCGCAATATTTTCAACATGGAGCAAACGGCTTCGCCGCGAAGAATGATGAGGAATTAAAAAGGTAGTACGCCAAAACCGGATACCTACAGGATAAGACATAGGATTTTTAAACGACCCATGCACAATAACCTGTCCTTCAGTATCGGGCTCCACTAATAGTTCTCTGGCCACCTCGGGCTTTGCAACAGCTATTTCCGGCTCTTCTGTTTCAACCGGGCCTGAATGTATCATAAACAAAAATATCCTTTTTAATGTATCAGACATCCGTTCTTTTCATCATTTTCTTTTTTGATTCGTGTTGAGTACCTTTAAAGCATGGATTTCCTATACATTAAAGCGCTTCATATCGTAATGGTTGTTTCTTGGTTCGCCGCACTGTTCTATATGGTTCGTTTATTTATATACACACAGGAGGCGCAATCGAAAGAAGAGGTTGCACGCCCCATTCTTACAAGTCAACTATTAGTGATGCAACGCAAACTCTGGTACATTATCGGTTGGCCCGCCGCTATTGGCACTCACGTGTTTGGCTGGTGGATGATTTTTCAGAATATGGGCTATTATTTTTCGCAGCCATGGTTGTGGCTAAAATTAATCTGTATTGTGCTGTTAAGTATTTACCACCTGGAATGTGAGCGTTTACACCGTCAGCAAAAACAAGGGTTGTTTCGGTGGAGTTCTTTTAAATTACGTTTATTTAATGAAGCAGCCACTGTTTTGCTGGTAGCCATTGTTTTTCTGGTGGTGGTAAAATCTACTGCGGGTCTGTTATGGGGCATACTAGGTCTATTGGCTTTTGCTGCCGTTTTGATGGGAGCAGTATATTTTTACCGTAAGAATGCGAAAAATTCCAAAGAAGAGAACAAAGAAACGGATAGCGCTGCAAATCAAAACACACCGCCTACTGTTCCGGGGCCATAATCCAGGCTGCCGGGCAGGTTTGTTTTACCAAAGGTAATTCTGACAGTGCGGCTTCTTTACTCAGGTATCCGCCACAACTTACAATCTGCATTCCTTTCGCGTTAATCCCGCTGATAAACGCTTTAAAATGCTGTGCCTTTAACCGTTTCACCAAACGAGTAGCATTGTCAGGAATACTAAAACAGCCTACTACAATTTTATACGGGCTATTCTGATATGAATGATCCGTTAATCCTTGCTTTTTAATATCATCGCTTGTTGTTTCGGGCGACATATTCACGACCAGAACCTTATCGTTCACATTGAGTGTTGAAAATCCTTCTGCGTTAGTAACAAAAGTGTTTAACGGCGATTGAGTCGTTAAAGGCGTTATTTCAGAATAAACCACCGGTTTATACGTAACTGTTTTGTTTCCCCAGAAACCCGCTGTAAGGGCTTGATGCACCGGTTCCGAAACAATTAAAAACGTCATCGTGCCAATAAGAGCCAGCCCCGCTACAGCCATTGCTGCGTATTTTCTGTAACGCGACGCATTAACACGTTGCGAAGGTGACGGATCTGCCGTTTTTGGCGTTTCCTGATTTTCTCTTACAGGTACGCGATCTTTAAAAATATTAGGCTTTGGTTGCTGCTCGGGAACAGGCAATGCTGAAACCGGTAATGGTATCAAACCGTACACATCGAGATTAAAATTCGTTTGTTCGGAAGGTTCAAAACAAAGAACGTTATCAAAGTTAAGATAGAAAAACCCTATTTCTCCGAATGTTAGTCGTTTTTTAACCTGAAGTAAAGAATGACAATACTCTGCAAATTGGTCCAGTTCAGATACGGCTTTATCCTTTGTGCAATCCAAGCGTTTCTGTAACCAATACTCCAGCATGCCATCATTTTGGCGGAGCTGGGCATTAAAACTTACTTTCCGGCTGGGGGGGAATAATACCTGTGTAGCGTGATTAAAGAGCGCAGGCTGGCGGCGGGTAACAAACCCTCCGAAATTAGGAACCACCACATAATCATGATGTAGTAACAATTCTTCAATTCCTTTTATAATTATAGCCTGAACACTCATTTTATCGGGGGAGCAAATATAATTGATTAATTCAAATTTAAGATTTTTACACTAAAAAAATCCAGAAAAAAGAGGGGACAGAGATCTGTTAAAATGAAAAAAATGGCAGTTAGCATATCCCTATTTCTAAAAGTAATAGTACATTTGCCAGCTAAATGGTGCGCCTGAGGTATTTTTTGATAGTTACGTTTTTAGTTTCGCTGATGGATAATTTTCGAGCGCAAAAAACGGATTATACATGTAAAGACGTAATCAGCAAAATGATTACAAGTATTAAAGAGGTAAAAAGTCTTAAATACAATCTTAAAATCACAGAACGCGCTAAAAAGGGGGGCTTCAATTATTATGAAAGCTCCGTTAAATTTAATAAAAATCCGCGGCAGATTTACTTGTACATCAAAGGCATAGAATTATTATGGGTGCAGGGTCAAAATAAAGGAAAGGCTCTGGTTAAACCGAACTCGTTTCCTTACATTAATCTTAACCTTGATCCTATGGGCAGCCTGATGCGTCAGGATCAACACCACACCCTCAATGAAATGGGGTACGATTATTTTGGCCATATTATTGAAACCAGTGTTGTAAAACTGGGAACCAAGTTCAACGAACGGTTTACTTTGGTTGGCGAAGAAAAAATAAACAACCGTATGGCCTACAAAGTGATTATTGAGAATAAGGATTTTAGTTATTTTAGTTATACTATAGGTGAAAATGAAAGTATCACCTCCATTGCCCGGAAATTTTTCGTAAGCGAATACATGATTGTTGAGAAAAACAGGAAATTTAAGGACTACTTTGATTTACTGGAACCCGGAACGGTTATTCAGGTGCCTAACTGGTATTGTAAAACTACCATCCTCTGGATAGATAGTTTTTATTTTTTACCCATAAGCGTAAAAATTATGGATGACAAAGGTCTTTTTGAAGAATACAATTACAATTTCCTTCAGGTAAATCCTAAATTCGAGGAGGGTGAATTTACCCGAAATTACAAGGATTATAAATTTTAAATAGTCTTTCCTGTTGGCAGTTTGCCTCATAGAGTTAATGGACACTTTGTAAAAACACTTTTTGGGGCTGGCTTTAAAATTGGTTTCATCACAAAAATGATGGCAGGAGTTATACCAATTTCACTTCTAAAAGCTACTATTAAATCGGAACTGATTGTGGTATAAATACCTCTATCTTATAGTTTGCTACTGGGGATATTCTTCTTTTTAAACTGCTATTTCTTAGATGCCACAATTATTAATCTGGCTCACCATTCAAGGGATTAATTTAATTACATAACTATCAGTTAATTACGTTAAAAAAGTACCTCTCATACAATAGTTCCATCTTGCAAGCCGGGGCGATTGACCACAAGGCTTTGCTGAATTTTGCAGCAAAAAAACAAAATGAGACAAAAAATGTTCCTTGGCATGTGTGTAATGCTAACTTTACTACTGGTATTTACCCAGTGCAGAAAACAAAGACAAATTAATGAGGCGGGCTTTCTGGTGCCCAAAACAGTAGATCAAGATCCGTCACTCCCCTCTGTACATGTAAATGGCACTCAACTTCATGCCGAGGCTTTCGGACATCCGGATAGCGCTATTATTGTGGTTTTGCATGGTGGCCCGGGCAGTGATTACCGGTACTTACTAAACTGTACCGAATTTGCCAATAGAGGATTCCGGGTAGTTTTTTATGACCAGAGGGGGGCTGGTTTATCCAGAAGATACCCCAGAAGTACCTATTCTTCCCTTCAGGTCATGTATGACGATCTTCGCGGGATTATAACCCACTACAAAACCTCTCCTAATCAAAAAGTTTTCCTTTTAGGGCATTCCTGGGGCGCCATGTTGGCAGCGGCCTATCTTAATACTTTACCCGGAGGAATCAGCGGGGCCATTTTGTGTGAACCTGGTGGATTAAAATGGAAAGACGTGATGGATTATGTTGGTCGTTCAAGATCTTTTGGCATTTTTAGTGAAGCTACCAGCGATGCTATTTACCAGGATCAGTTTATGACCGGGCGTGGAGACGAACACGCGATTCTGGATTACAAATTGATGCTTTTTACATCAGGCGAATCTGTAGGAAACGAAGAAGCCCTTCCATTCTGGCGTAGCGGATTTGTTACCTTCGATGAGTTTTTAAAACTTGGGAACAGAGAGAGCCCCGATTGGACAAATAATCTGAATCAATTTACAACCAGAGTCCTTTTTGTTTACAGCGAAAACAACAAGGCGTATGGATTGGCTCATGCCCAGAAAGTTTCTTCCGCCTTTCCAAATGTTGATTTATTTGAGACCAAGGGCGCCGGTCACGATATGCTTTCTTTTAATACGGGATGGAATAACACTTTCCCGGTAATGTTAAACTATTTAAACAGCCTGAAATAATTTATGAAATCAATCAAAGTTCTCTCTGCGAACATTTTTCTCCTTCTGAACGTTCTATTCTCTCATGCGCAATCCGTTAACTGGGGCAATACGCGCGAAGCACAAACACACATGCTTAACTTTCAGGCAGGATGGGATTATGCAATAACGGCTGGTGTAAGTTATAGCTATAAATTCTCTCCGGAACTATCATTTCTGAAAACCAGAATTCCTATGGTACTTCAGGGGCAATTCAGCTTACCTTCCGGGAAAAAAATTCTGGACGATTTTAAAGTTAAAACTGGTTTGCAAATACGCTTGTTAAAAATACATCACTTTCACATAGGTGCCGATTTTCAGGGCGTTTTCAGGCAATATGGTAACCAGTATGTGCGGTTGTCTAATTTTGGCAGCGATGTAAGTATTAACATTGGTTACTACAGACCTAAATGGTTTGTTGCATTGGAAACAGGGGCCGACAAAGCTATTGTGTCACACTTCAAGCATAGCTGGCTTTACCGGTCACAGTTTCCCGGAGTAGAAAATGGCTGGTACGAACCTGCCAGCGGCGGCAACTTTCGTTATGGGCTTATGGCGGGCGTTTCTCTGGGGAATCATGATATCTTCGTAAAAGCCGGGAACTTGCTGCAATGGGATTTTAAAACGAAACCATTTATTCCCTATTACGCATCTTTGGGCTATAACTTTCATTTAGGGAAACGTACTGCTTCTTCAGAACCAACTGCTTCCGGAAATCCTTAATCTGATCCGTACAAAAACCAATTCTCTTAAAACATCCGTGTTGTAAGCAATACTTCTGCAATACGGATGTCTTTCGGATGTGTTATTTTGATATTTTCCGCGTTCCCTTCTGTCAAATAAATACATTGCCCTGCCGATTCTAAAACAGCTGCATCGTCGGTAAACAAATCGCTGTAAGTCTGTTCATACGCCGGTAACGCTTTGTCCAGAATAAAACATTGTGGTGTTTGCACAATTCTGAAATCATTCCGGTTCATTGAGTGATTTTCGCCTCCCTTTACCTGCCGGATACTTTCTGTTACTTCAAGTACCGGAACAGCGTTTCCTTTTTCTGCGGCTAACGCGTAACACCTTTCCAGTGTATCTTTACTTACCAGAGGGCGGGCGGCATCATGAACCCCCACTACTACATGATGTGTTTCCTCTATACAATTTAATCCGTTTTTAACCGAATGAAAACGAGTTGCTCCTCCTTCACAGAATTTAACCTGGCTTAAATTATACTTGTTCAATAAGTCCTTCAACTCAGCAACATAATCCGCGTGTATCACCACTATTACACCCATGTTATCATCAAACCCAACAAACCGTTTTATAGTATGAATAATGACCGGAGCGTTTCCCAGCATTAAAAACTGCTTGGGCGTCGCGCTATTCATGCGACTCCCTGTTCCTCCGGCAACAATAATGACGTATCTTTTCAAAACAAAAAAGGCTTACAGTTTAACTGCAAGCCTTAAAGTTACATTTTATTTCCTTCTATTTTTTACCCATCTTATCTGCCGGAATCAGATAGGTATCCGTCAGATCCATATAGTTCAAGGGGTTCTCAGGTAAATTGCGGACATTCTTTTGTTCCAGACGGAAATTTTCATCATAGAAAACAGGCATATAAGGAGCGTCATCCAATGCCACTTGCTCTGCCTGTGTCAATAGCGCAAAACGTTTCGCTTTATCAGGTTCTACACGGGCAGCATCAAAGAGCGAATCAAATTTGGCATTTTTATAGCGAAAATGATTAATATATGACTTCTCTTGTAAAGATGCCGGAACATGGTTTCCATAAAACAAAGTGAGGAATGTTTCAGGATCTGGATAATCCGCGATCCACGAGTTACGAAAGAAATCCGTTTTAGCGGATTGCATATTTTCAATATGCTCTCCAAACGGCACGGTGTTTATGTTAATACTAATGTTCAGGTTTTCTTTAAGCATTTTCTGAATCACTTCTGCCACCAGAATGTTACGGTCACCACCGCCACTGTTTATTTCGAGCATTACTTCCGGAAACCCTTTCCCATCAGGATAACCAGCTTTTCTAAGCAATTCCTTCGCTTTTGCCGGATCGAAACTATAACCCACCAACGATTTATAATTAAAGCCCGCCTTTTCAAAGCCTTCAGTATAAGGAACCATACCGTATTCTGCAGCAGTCCCTTCGCCCTGAATCGTAAAATCAGCTATTTTCTTTCTGTCAATCGCATAATTGAATGCCTGACGCACTTCCTTTTTTGCAAAAACCGGATTGGCCTGAACATTAAATCCGTAATAGCATGTATTTAAAGCTGCTGAAGACACAATTTCAAACTCAGATTTACGCTCTTTCGCATTCTGAAGATCGCCCATAATATCGTGAAACATCTCTACAGGAATGCGATAAACCATTTCAAGGTTTCCGCGCTTAAATTCTAAAATCTCCGTTTTTTTATCTTTTATGAACGACCATTTTATCCCATCCAGATAAGGAAGTTTGTTACCATGCTGATCTACTCCCCAATAGTTAGGATGCTTTTTCATAATAACGGTTTCGCCTTCTTTTACAACCTCAACAAAAAAAGGCCCTGTTCCTACTGCTTTAGTCCGCATCTCGTTACCATACTTGGCAACGGCTTCTTTTGGATACACATAGCATCCTGGCATAGCCAAAACATTAAGAAAACTGGCATCACTATGCATTAACACCACCTTAAGCGTTGAATCATTGACAACTGTTACACCTTTAACGCCCGGTGCACCTCCTTTTTTGGATGCATCAAAACAGTCATTCGCACCAAGTACCCTGTCTTTAAATGTTACATGAAACTGATTGTTAGCTGCATCATCTATGCACAAGCGGTCAAAACAATATTTCACATCCGCGGCATTAACCGCCCGTCCTTTCGATTCAGGGAAACAGGGATCATCGTGAAAAATGGCGTTGGTGCGTAAATGAAATACATATTCCTTTTGATCTTCACTTATTTCCCAGCTTTTTGCAATACCCGGCATTATACTTAAATCTATCTGATTGTACTTTACCAACCCCTCATACACCTGCGAAGCCAAATGATAACTTCCTATTTCATTAATGGATACCGGCATAATGCTTTTAAAGTTTTCCACTTCATTCAGGCGGGCTATACCCCCTGTATAAATTCCTCCCTTTGCCTCCGCCGAGTTGTCTTTTTTTACATCATCGTTTCCACAGGCGCTCATCAACAAACCCAGTGAAAGTAATGGCAAAAGGTGATTTAATTTTATCATAACAAGAGGTGTTAAATTTTGAGTTTTTTATATAACAATCTTTTAAGTCGAGCAAAGTTAAAAGTTCTACCGAATTATGCTAATTTTTTAATCTAAAAAAAACACTCGTTTATATAATTTGCACTTATGACGAGTGGTCAATTTCCAACATCACCGGACAGTGATCGCTGTGCTTTGCCTCTGGCAGAATTACCGCCCGTTTTAACCGGCTGGCAAGATTATCGCTGGCCATGTTGTAATCAATTCGCCAGCCCAGATTTTTGGCGCGTACGTTGGCTCTGTAACTCCACCAACTGTAATGATGAGGTTCTTTGTTAAAATGCCTGAACGTATCTATGAATCCCGAATTAATAAACTGCTCCATCCATTCCCGTTCTTCGGGCAAAAATCCGCTGGTTTTGGCATTAGAAACCGGATTATGAATATCAATAGCCCGGTGGCAGATGTTATAGTCACCACTCAAAATTAACTCCTTACGCGTTGTTTTCAGATGGCTAATGTAGTCCTGAAAATCGGTAAGCCATCTCATTTTAAAAGCCTGCCGGTCTTCGCCACTACTTCCACTTGGATGATATACACTCATCACTGATAGTGATCCAAAATCTGCCCGTAAAACCCTGCCTTCGTTATCATAACTTTCAATACCACATCCATACGCTACATGGTCAGGTTGTTGCTTCGAGAGAATGGCAACGCCACTGTATCCCTTTTTTTGTGCCGGATACCAGTAATGGTGATACCCCATCTCTTCAAATTCAAAAACACCTACCTGCTCCGGGCTTGCCTTAATTTCCTGAAGGCATAACACATCCGGATCGGTTTGACGCAACCAATCCAGCAACCCTTTACTCATGGCTGATCGAATGCCGTTTACATTATAGGTAATTATTTTCATAGCGCCGCAAGTTAACAAATAAACCACACAATTTACTACCTTTAAAATCGTTTACACCTATTGTGAAAAGAGCGCCGGGGCTGCTGATAGTATTTGTTTTGCTTGGTTTTTTAAGCCGGGCGCAACACCCTGCCCTCTTCCGGTTAAAAACCTTCCGTTTTGTTCCCGATACACTTGTGCTTGACACACTCAGTCTGGTTCCTGGATCGGTGTCGTTTGTCATGTTCCCCATACGTGAAAAACAATTCCCGCCAAAAATTGATTACCAGAAACACGCACTGATTTTCTTTTCGCGGTGTCCCGATAGCATTTTGGTTAGATACCAATGCTTTCCTTACAATTTTGAGAAACCTTACTTTCACAAAAACCCTTCCATGGTTTATCAGGATGTATCCGGTTATAAAAAACCCTACACCATCTTCTACACTACCCCGGACGAAAAACGAAATGATTTTCTGTTCCAAAACGATGGCCTCAACAAAAACGGTAGTATCAGCCGGGGGATTAATTTTGGAAATAATCAGGATGTTAGCGTAAGCTCTAATCTTAACCTGCAGGTAAGCGGCAAACTCTCTCCTGAAATAGATATAGTTTTGGCGGCTACCGACAATAATATTCCCTTTCAGGCCGACGGAACCACCGCCCAGCTTCAGGAATTTGACAAAGTGTTTATACAACTCAGCAACACATCCACAAAACTTCTGGTTGGAGACTACCAGTTAAGCCGCCCTGCCAATTCTTACTTCATGAATTTTTACAAACGCGCTCAGGGCTTACTCCTTGAGAATAATTACACAGACTCCTCCTTAAAAAGCCCGCTACTGTTTAAAACCAGTATTAGCGGAGCGGTATCCAGAGGGAAATTTTCCCGGCAGGTGTTTTTTGGCACAGAAAATAATCAGGGGCCCTACCGCTTAAGAGGCGCCAACAACGAACCTTTTATTGTTGTACTAAGTGGTACTGAAAAAATTTATATAGATGGCAAATTGCTTCAGCGCGGCCAGGAAAACGATTACATTATTGACTATAATACCGCCGAACTTACATTTACCGCTAAACAACTCATCACCAAAGACAAACGGATTGTAGCGGAATTTCAGTATGCGGAAAGGAACTATGCCCGCTCCTTATTTTATTTTGGAGAAGAAGTTAGCAGCAAAACCTTTAAAGCTTTTGTAAATGTTTTTAGCGAACAGGATAACAAAAACAGGCCCTTGCAGCAAACACTTACGCAACAACAGAAAAACATTTTAATTGCTGTTGGCGATACCCTTGAAAAAGCGGTAAGCAGCGGTGTGGAAGAAACCGGATTTAATACCAGCGATGTGCTTTATAAACGGAAAGATTCTTTGGTAAACGGGATTCTTTACAAAGCTGTTTACGTTTACAGCACACAGCCCGATAGCGCCAGATACAGGCTCAAATTCAGCAACGTTGGTGTCGGCAATGGAAATTATGTTCAGATAAACGGCAGTACCGCCAACGGGAAAATTTTCCGGTGGGTAGCCCCGGTAAATGGCATAAAACAAGGGATTTACGAACCCGTTATTACACTGGTAACCCCCAAACGGAATCAAATGGTTACGGCCGGGGTTCACTACAGCATTACCCCAAAACACAGCATACTTACCGAAGGCGTTTATACTAAAAACGACCTGAATACCTTTAGTCCGGCTAATGCACGCGATGATGAGGCAGGTGGCTTCAAGTTTATTACTAAAAATGAGTCCGTTTTAAATACAGACTCCCTGCGCAGAAGTACAAAAATTGTTTACAACGGGCAATATGAATACGTGCAAAAGGAGTTTCGGCAAATTGAACGTTTCCGCAGTGTAGAATTTGAAAGAGACTGGAACCGCCCTTTAAACGCTCTTCTGTTTAACGATCAGCATATTGCCACTATTGAAACCGGTCTTCTTTTAAAAAATAATTCGCAACTGATGTATCAGGTAGCCAACTTTAACGAAGGGCGCTATTACAACGGGTTAAGGCAACAACTCACGGGTACTTTCCGGCATAAAGGGCTGGAGACGCAATATGCCGGCTCTTATCTCCAAAGTAAAGACACACTTAAATCAACCCGGTTTTACAGGCATAAAACTCTGATAGCCCAAACTATTAACCGCTTACGGGTTAGTTGGAGTGATGAACTGGAGAATAATCTCTTTTTTAAAAATAACACACTTCAAAAAGGAGCCTATCAGTTTTGGGAATGGGAAGGCGCCATCAGTAATACCGATACCTCCCGCAACCGCTATAAACTCTTTTACCGCGAAAGGCAAGATAGACAAAGCATAAATGAACGACTAAATGACAGTACACGGGCATCTAACTTTGGTATTCAAACACAAATTAACAGTATAAAAAACAACCCGTTCAGTATCTTGGTCACTTACCGCGAACTAAGCACAAAACGTTTGTTGGGCAACACTATTCGTCCTGACAACAGTTTATTGGGCCGTCTGGAATACAATCCCCGGTACTGGAAAGGTTTTATAAGTGCCAATATGTTTTACGAAAGCGGGTACGGCCTTGAAAATAAAAGAGAATTCTATTACATAGAAGTAGCCGCTTCGCAGGGAACGTATGCCTGGAACGATTATAATAAAAATGGCATCAAGGAATTAAATGAATTCGAAATAGCGCAATTTCAGGATCAGGCCAGATACATCCGCATCTATGTTCCCACCAATACTTATGTAAAAGTCTTGCAAAATCAGCTCAGTCTGGCGTTTAACCTTAAACCTTCTTTAGTACTGGGCAATAAAAAATCGGGGCTGGCCCGCTTCGTTTCCCGATTTGCCACACAAACCAGTTTCAGGGTAGATAACCGCACATCCGATAATGGCCAATTGTATTCCTTTAATCCGCTTCTTCCTATAAAAGACACGCTTTTAATTGCCAACACCAATAACATACGTCAGAGCGTATTCTTTAACCAGTCTTCGGCTGTGTTTAGTATGGATTACACTTTTTTGAACAACACCGGAAAGCAATTACTGGCAAATGGTATCGAAGGGCGCGAATTATATTCGCATCAGATAAAAGGACGCATTACCTTTCTTAAAAATTTCCTTTTCCAGAGCGACCATACCCTTGGCAATAAACGTTTAAATACGCAGTTCTTTACTTCCCGGAACTATGATATTGCCTTTTTTGACAGTGAACAACAAATAAGTTTCCAACCCAATACCCTGTTCCGGTTAAGTGGGATATATAAGTATAGTCAAAAGAAAAATGTATTAAATGGCGTGGCATCACAAAAAAGTACCGCCCAGGATCTGGGCATCGAATTAAGGTGGAACCATAGCGAAAAAGGGAATGTTAGTCTGAAAGCAGACTATATATTTATAACCTATAACGACGATCAGAATAGCCCGGTGGCTTACGAAATGCTTAATGCGCTTTTGCCTGGAAATAACTACACATGGAATGTGAACTTTCAGCGCAACTTAACCAACAATATCCAAATCAGCATTAATTACGATGGCAGGAAAAACGAAACAGGAAAAATTATTCATATAGGTGGTGCTCAGGTCAGGGCTTTTTTCTGATCCTGAATACCTGCTTTTGCTCTTCACCATTTTTAATACCATACTCGGTAACACGCATGGCCGAATCCCCTTCCAGTTCATAAGACATTAGTGACGGGAAATCCCGGAAAGGATTTTCAAATACAAATCGTTTATCTGAATGACTACTTAACGTAAATTCTGTTTCTTTTCCACCGTTCTGACGCATTACATCGTAATACATTTTTATACGACCCCGTTCCTCATGCATCCTCATCTTCATACTAAACAACGTGTCCTTATCTGTAACAAAACACCCGCTGCCTCTGAGGTGGCCATCTGAATAATCCCATAACTCTGTATATACGCCCCGCTCACTTTGGTACTCAAATGTTCCCTTTGGCCAAACACTTGCAATCTTCTCTAATAGCGTGCTATCGTTATCAAGCTTATGAACGCTGTGATCACGGGTTATGCTTTCTGAACAACCAGAAAACCCCATATATGCTACCACGTAAAAAAGACTTCTCACCATTTATTAAAGTTAACTAAAAATGAACACCGAAACTTAGTATCTTTAACAAGTGAAAAAGGTTTTTGTTTTTCTTTTCTTTATTTCTGTATGGATGGGGGTTCAGGCACAACCCACAAATATTGATAATCCACGAAAAGACAACGAAGTGTATGATCGTAAAGCCGAAGTTATTTTCGAACACAAACGTTACCGGGTCTGGAATAATTACGTTACTGCCGGAACCGGCGTAGCTTTTTCGCCGCAACGCTTCGATGTACAACGTTTAGGGGGTGGCGACTTTAACTTTCACCTCAGGGATCAGTATTTTCAGGTTGGTGGTTTCATTAGCGGCACTAGCTTGGCCTATGCCAAAAACAACTTACAAATACATGCCGGGTATGGCAAACGGATTGAAAAGAGTAAATACAACTTTGCCCTATTTGCAGGACCCAGTTTTTCGTATGGCTTCCTTCTGATTAAAGACACCGCTTCTACTACTGGCCTTAGCCCGCAGGATTACAAAGAAATTGGTGGATACCTTAGTACCCAGTTGGTCTATAAATTAAAATACGATTTGGGGATAGGGATAGAGCTGTTTGCCGACTATAATCGCAAACACCAACTTTTTGGTGGAAAAATTATCCTCTTCTTTTCAGGTGCTTATCGTGGCTATATGCCCGGATACCGGCCCAAAAAACCATTTAGTGTAAACGAATGACAGATGTACTAATTGTTGGTAATGGGCTGGCAGCAAATGTTCTGGCCTTTCAACTATACCTTCATCATGTAAGCTTTAAAATTATTGGCAACAGTTCGTTATCTAACTGCTCCAGAATTGCCGGCGGGGTGTGGAATCCGATGGTATTTAAACGCATGACCACAAGTTGGATGGCGGATCTTCTGATTCCGGAGCTAACGGCATTTTACAGAAGCGCTGAAACCGCTACCAAACAGCATTTCCTTACAGAACGCCGTATGCTCAGATCGTTTCAGGAAGATCAGGAAAAAAACCTTTGGCTGAAAAAAGCCGAAACAGACGCCGCATTGTTTCTAGACAAAACTATTTATTCTGAGGCCGGTCAACGCTTCTCTAATTTCAACTTATCGGGTTCTTACAGTTTTGTTAACCATTGCGGCACACTGGACACGAAAGCCTTTATTGATGCGATAAATTCCCTTTTTAAATCAGATCTGACGGAAGAGAATTTTGATTATACAGTTCTGGAAACAGACGCGGAGCATGTTCGCTATAAGCAGTTCACTGCCCGTGATATTGTGTTTTGTGAGGGCCATTTGGTTAAACACAATCCGTTTTTTAACTGGATCCCTTTAGTCCCTGCTCAGGGTGAGGTTTTTACATTCAAAACAAACGCCTTGCTGCTCGATAACACTATTTTTAACCGTAATGGGTTCATTTTTAAAACCGCGGCAGAAACCTATCGCTGTGGGGCCACTTATAACTGGTCGCACTTAAATGATGAAATAACGGAAGGAGGAGAAAAAGCGTTATGGGACAAACTCCGGAGCATGTTAACCATTACCCCCGAAATTACAGAACATGCAACGGGTGTACGTCCAAGCAGCAAAGACCGCCGCCCGATTATTGGCCCTCATCCGGTACAAAAACGTGTGCATATTTTTAATGGTCTAGGATCAAAAGGCGTCATGCTGGCTCCGTATTTCAGTAAAAATTTTGTACATTTCCTCTTAAACAAGACGACTGTTCATGCTGATGTGTCGGTAGAACGGTTTTATAATTTGTATCCATCAGTGTTATGAAAGGTACCCGAATTATTGGACGGAGAGAATATGTAGATTTCCCGCTTTTGGGCTTAACCGGTGTAGAGGCCAAAATAGATACCGGCGCTTATACCTCATCCATTCATTGTAAAAGCATAGAAGTAACCGAAGAAAACGGAAACCCCGTTTTGTGCTTTGTGTTACTCGACCCTTCACACGAAGAATACCTCCACCGGCAACAACGCTTTTCGCAATTCACCCGAAAAAAAATTAAAAATTCGTTCGGGGAAATGGAGGAACGGTATATTATTAAAACAACCATTAAACTCGGCAAAAAGAAGATCAACACCACACTTTCACTTAGCGACAGGGCCAATATGCGCTACCCTGTTTTAATTGGCAGACGGTTTCTTCAGGGAAAGTTTGTAGTAGATGTGGGGCGGATTCATACCGGAGGAAAACAGATTTTGAAAAGAAAACCGGCAAAGCACTGATTTTCTTTAAGAATAGTTGTAATATTCACGATCCGCGTTTATCTTTACCATACAGCGTTTACACCAATAGGTTATTATGAAGAAACCATGTTGCCAAAGGCACAAGTGCGAAAGGAGAAAACAAAAATTCTGTTCCTGTTTAATCCGGGAGGTGTATGAACCTTTACCAACTAACAACAGTTATACAAATTAGTCATATATGAAAATTGCCATACTTTCGCGTAACAAAAACCTTTACAGCACACGCCGCTTAATAGAGGCCGCTGAACAAAGAGGTCATGAAGTGCTGTTGCTCGATCACATGAAATGCGTGTTGGTTATTGAGCAGGGACGACCACATATTTATTATAACGGGAAAGAAATAACCGAAGTTAACGCCGTCATTCCACGAATTGGCGCCAGCGCCACCTTTTATGGCAGCGCAGTGGTAAGGCAATTTGAAATGATGAAGATTTTTACGGCGGTTGAATCTCAGGCACTGGTTCGGTCACGCGACAAACTTAGAAGCCTTCAGATTCTGGCACGGGCCGGACTGGGTGTGCCTAAAACAGCCTTTGCAAGTTCGCCAAAAGATAAAGACATTGACAGCGTTATTGAAGCCATTGGTGGCGCACCCTGTGTAATTAAATTACTGGAAGGCACTCAAGGCATAGGTGTGATTTTGGCCGAAAACCAGAAAGCGGCCAAAAGTGTTATTGAAGCCTTTTTAAAACTGGAAGCAAATATGCTGGTACAGGAATTTATAAACGAAGCTAAAGGTGCCGATATTAGGGCGTTTGTGGTAGATGGCCAGGTAGTTGGCGCTATGAAACGCCAGGCTAAAGAAGGCGAATTCAGAAGCAATCTGCACCGGGGTGGAACGGCTACCGTTATACAATTGAGTCCCGAAGAGCGGGCTACTGCCATTAAAGCCGCTAAAAAACTGGGGCTTGGCATTGCCGGGGTCGATTTGCTTCAGTCATCCAGAGGTCCTCTGGTAATGGAAGTAAATTCCTCTCCCGGACTGGAAGGCATCGAAGGCGCAACCGGTATTGATATTGCCTCACGTATTGTGGAATATGTTGAACGCAACGAGTTTAACAAGCCGGGAGAATAATGGAACCCTCTTTTTTCGGTAAAAAAGCGTTGGGTCTTACTTTGGCGAGCGCGCTGTTATTAGCTTCATCCTGGTATTTTCATCTGTCTTTCCTGATGTTTTTTGCCTGGGTGCCGCTTTTGTTACTGGAAGCAGATTACGCCAGGGTGAAACATCTGGCACGACAAAAACTAAAATTTACAGGACTCGTTTACCTGTGTTTTTTACTTTGGAACATTCTGGTGACCTGGTGGGTGACGTATGCTTCCTTTGGTGGCGCCTGTATGGCATTTATCTGCAACAGTTTGTTAATGACCATGGTGTTTGTTTCCTATTCAAGCATCAAGCAGCAACTTGGTAAATTCTGGGCCATGTTTACACTTATTCCGTTATGGCTGGCCTGGGAACATGCCCATACCCTTTGGGATCTTACCTGGACCTGGCTTACGCTCGGCAATGTGTTTGCTTTTCAACATGAATGGATTCAGTGGTATGAATACACCGGCACCAGCGGCGGAAGCGCGTGGGTATTACTGGTAAATCTTCTGCTATTCAGATCCATCTCCACGTATGGTTTTTCGTTATCTGCGGTAAAAAAAAGCTGGCCGGCATTTGCTTTAATAGTAGTACCGATTCTTCTATCTTATCTCATTTTAAACACCCGAACCCCTGCTGCTACCAAGCGTTATAATATCATTGTGGTGCAACCCAACCTCGATCCTTATAACGTAAAATTTGAAATGGATTTCCAATCCCAGTTTTCAAAAATGCTGAAGCTGGTAAAACCAACACTTACTAAAGAAACAAATTACCTTATTTTACCGGAAACATTTATTACCGATAACCTCAACGAAGCCGATCTGGCACAACATGAAGTTATCCGCTGGTTTAAGGACAGTCTGCTTGTACCCTTCCCGAAACTTCACATTATTACGGGTTGCAATACTTACCGTTTTTACACTGATCCGGATGAAATCAGTGCTACTGCGCGGAAAGATGAAACCAGCGGATTATACTACGATCAGTTTAACACGGCCCTGCAAATCAGCACTTCAGCAATTGCTATTTACCATAAATCTAAACTTGTCCCCGGAGTAGAACGCATGCCCTTTCCCTGGTTGCTGAAGCCTTTAGAGTCTCTCGCTATTAACATGGGCGGCACTATGGGTAGTTTAGGAACTCAGCCGTACCGCAGCGTATTCAGGCATTCAGATGGGAATGCCGTTGCGGCCCCCGTTATTTGTTACGAAAGTGTGTATGCCGATTACCTGACTCAATACATAAGAGCCGGTGCCAATTTTATTGCTATTATTACTAACGATGGGTGGTGGGAAGATACTCCCGGATACAAACAACACTTAAATTACGCCAGATTACGGGCTATTGAAAACCGCGTTCCCATTGCTCGGAGTGCTAATACAGGTATCAGTTGTTTTATTACGCCCGACGGTGCTATTCAGCAAGCCACCGGATGGTGGAAGGATGCTGTCATTTCCGCATCGCTGCCGATAGGCACTGAACGTACTTTTTTCAATCGTTTTGGTGATTTGCTCTCTTATTTGTCGGTAGGATTAGCCTTGGTATTCTGGAGTTGGAGCCGTTGGTTAAAGTGGAAAAACAGAACGCCTAAAACCAGCAAGTCACTTTAATTAGCTGCTGATATTTCTTTGCAGATTGCCTCCGTTACCTTGTTCAACCAAAGATTTTCATTTTCAAGTTGCAGAATTACAAAATTCCTGACATAGGTACGTTTTCCCATAAAGTTATAGGAAAGGTTTGTTCGTTTCCGTTCAGTAACAACACGCTTTTCAATGCGGTTTTTCCCTTTACGGATCTCTATCGTGATGTCCAAAGCGGAAGGAGGCGCTTCTTCCGACATATTTTTACTACTGCCTCTTACTGCAAAATAAACGCCAAATACCAACAACCGGTAATCCGAGTAGTAAACAAAACGGTTATTGTAATTTTTGATACTGATTTTAATGCTATCGTATTGTTCAGAAAGGTTTGCTTTTTCCAGTCCTTTCTGAATTTTCTGAGATAATATAGCAGTAGTAATGTATTTTCCGGGTTCAACCGTTATGTTATGCGTGTTTTGCCAATAAAGAAATAGTGGAAGAAACAGCAATTTTGAGTAATAAGCCGTACTGTATTCCGGCATTAAACTATCGTTTAAGTCTATAACTACTTTTTGAGGCTGGCTGGGTTTTGTTCTTTGTCCCATTGCTCTGTATTCCGTTCCGGTTATAACAGCGCACCGTTCAGGACTTATACAGGCGTTAGATAAAATAACCCAAGCCAATACTATTACGTAAGCACATACTCTTACCATGTTAAAACAAAAAAGCCTGCGGACTGCAGGCCTTATTTTTTGCTCCCCCTCCTGGGCTCGAACCAGGGACCCCATGATTAACAGTCATGTGCTCTAACCAGCTGAGCTAAGGAGGAATTTCCCTTTAGGGACGGCAAAAATACATCACATTTTGGAAATAAACAATATCTTTGCTCAAATTTTTAAAAAATCTTTATTATGAGCCTTTTAGTGGTTGGAACAGTGGCTTTTGACGCTATTGAAACCCCCTTCGGGAAAACGGATAAAATTGTAGGAGGTGCCGCCTCTTATATTGGTTTAGCCGCTTCCTATTTTTATAAAAATATTCAATTGGTGAGTGTTGTGGGAGACGATTTTCCGAACAGTTTTTTGGATACCCTGAAATCACAAGGTGTTAAACTGGATGGTTTACAGATAAAACAAGGTGAAAAATCCTTCTTTTGGGCCGGAAAATACCATAACGATTTAAATACCCGCGATACATTAGATACACAGTTAAACGTTTTGGCGACTTTTGACCCTGTTGTTCCGGATGACTATAAGGAGCCTGATTTCTTAATGTTGGGCAACCTGATGCCGTTGATTCAGCAAAAAGTGTTGGCACAGCTAACCAAACGTCCTAAACTTATTGTTTTGGATACCATGAATTTCTGGATGGACACCAGCATGGACGAGTTACTGAAAACGCTTTCCATGATTGATGTATTAACTATTAATGATTCGGAAGCTCGTCAGTTATCAGGTGAATATTCGCTCGTAAAAGCGGCACAAAAAATTCTGAGCATGGGCCCTAAAGTTCTGGTTATTAAAAAAGGAGAACATGGCGCATTATTATTCAATAAAGAAGAAGTATTCTTTGCCCCTGCCTTACCACTTGAAGAAGTGTACGACCCTACTGGTGCCGGCGACAGTTTTGCGGGTGGCTTTATTGGCTATCTGGCCAAAACCAAAGATATCAGCTTTGAAAATATGAAACGCGCCATTATTTTTGGTAGTGCTATGGCCAGTTTTACTGTTGAAAAATTCGGAACTGAGCGCCTTATCGGTCTTTCACAGGAAGACGTAGAGGAACGGGTTCAGGAATTTGTTGATCTGGTTCAGTTCGATATTTCACTGGTTTAACTTGATAATTTTTGTGAAGCAGGATGGAAAAGCATTTCATCCTGCTTTGTTTTTTGTACATTTATAGTAATGGCTAAAGTGTCGCGCATACCTGATAAACATACCTTAATGGTGCGTACTGAAATAGAAGTATATGCTTCTGCGGAAAAATTACCTAAAAATGATCAGCTTCTGCTAGCTAAAGCTAAACTAGCTGTAAAAAACGCCTACGCTCCCTATTCTCATTTTCAGGTTGGGGCTGCGGTACGGCTGCAGAATGGGAAAATTATTCTGGGGAACAATCAGGAAAATGCCGCTTATCCTTCGGGACTCTGTGCCGAAAGGGTTGCCATTTTTCAGGCCGGAGCGCTTTATCCGAACGTGGCCGTAAAATCAATTGCCATTTCTTGTAAATCAATCATTAAACCTGTACTGGAACCGGTTACGCCATGCGGAGCCTGCAGACAATCCATTGCGGAATATGAATTGAGATCAGGAAAACCTATCCGTATCATTATGAGTGGGGAAAAAGGCGCCGTATATGTTGTAAACAGCATTAGTTCTCTGCTTCCATTATTGTTCAACGCCTCCATATTAAAATAATTACTCCTCAAAAGGACGTGCTTTAAAACAAACCCGGCATTTCTTACCAATGCCGGGCTTTTACTTAGATGCACCTTTGTTTTTTGTTTGTTGGTTATGTTGTTGTTTATTCTTTCATTCTGTTATCTACTCCTTTCTTACGACGGAGTGGTACCCAGTTGAAATACCGAAGGAATATCTGCTCGATAAGTTCTCAGTTTTAATATGATTGCCATCACTTCGATCTGAACCAGAATACCCCACAAAAACGATATGCGGAACCAAAAGGTGGCATGTACTCCAATCAGTACTTGTATAATGGTAACGGTAAGTAGTATCGCCCAAACTTTAGCCGCGTGTGTATGCAACGCCAGGCTACGACTGAATTTAAAATAACCGGTTATTTGAACTATTATTTCGAACACGACCAATGTAAAAATGGCTCCGGCATATTCTTTTACAAAATCCGGGCGTAAAACAACAATGGCATAAATAAGCGAGAACCAAAACACCGTATCTATCTTGCTATCAAGTTGACGTAAGGGTACAGTGTCCATCTTAAGCCAGCGAGCAATTACCCCATCAAAAATATCGGTAGTGATACCTGCTATCAAAATCCACACTACCAGATAAGGATCTTGAAATGGTTTAAATAATGCAATCAGGATAAACAGCATTGCCATTAACAAACGGCTATAGGTTAACACATAAGGTATTGCTTTCATATTGATAGATTTAATTTTAGATTAATTGGCGTCATGTATCCAACACCATTTTTTATTTTACTGTTATTGGCAGGCCTTTTATACTTTATGAATGGACCCCGGGAACGGCACCCTATTGAATCCCCTTTCGGAGATAAGGGTGCCGTATTCCGCATCAGCCAAACTGGCTGAAGTCAGGGGCATGGGTTTAACAGTTTCCTGATTTATCAGACCCGGTTAGTGTTGGTTCAAACTTAACAAAACATACGCTGGGCCTGGTATCCGGTAAAATCAGGATCGTTTTGCATTGAAACCGAAGGACATTCCCGCTCTGCCACCATCTTTAGATGGCACATAGTAAACGTTTACCGGAATATTTAATCGCCCCGATTTAATTGTTTTACCAACAGCGATAACAAAACCTGCATTAAGTTCCGGAATACCTCTGCTGTCTATGCGCTGCTCCTGAGGGAACGGATTTTTGTCCGGCGCTTCCTTCCATTCCGCATTAAGCCGCCATTTACCCTCAGCATCGTAATACCCATGGGCTTTAGTTATAAGACTGAACGTGGGGCCAAACGCTATTTCCCAACCGTGTCTGTTTTCGCGAAAACCATTCATAATGGTGACAGATGGAATAAAAATATTTTGATTAAATCCCGTTATCGTTGGTAAAAATTCTACCAAAGCCTGATAACTTCCCTCATTCAGGTATTGCTTTTCGTATTGAAAACCAAATTGAAACATGAGCGGATACGCGTCAAACCCACCTTCATGCCGCGACTGGTTGATAATTTCAGCGGTTTCTCCAAAAAAACAGGCAAAACCTGTTCTAGGGCCATTTAACCGTACACTTACTTTATTACTATTGTTGATTGTGTTCTCATAATTGTTTCGTTTTGTAATGGATTTCAGCAGCTCTTTATCATAGGGGCGATTAAACAATTGCAGCATACTCAGGCGCAACATGGAACTAATTTCATCGGGCAAAAACAAGTATTCGGTTACCTGAGTGCGTTCTACAACTTTACTTTTTACATCTATCAACCGGAGCGTAAGAGAAAGGTTATTGCTGTAATAATCTATGTTTCCGGTAACCGCTTTATCAGCGCCAAGTTGTGCGGCCACCTCAAGCGCACACAATTTTCCAAAACAACTATCGAGTTTCATCTGGTGCTGCTTCACTAAAAATTCCGCGTCGTACCGGTCAATTACCTCAAACGAATCTAAACGCTCTACCTCTGTACGCAGTATGTTTCCCAAAACCTTTGGATGAAACGCTGCATGTTTAGCGTCAATATTCAAAATGGCAATCTTTTGTTTAAGATCAGTTGTTTTTTGCCATGCAACGGGAGATTGTGCCTGACCAATCAGCGCAAAACACCCTGCAAGCCCTTTAAGTATACTATTTTTTAACCTCTTCATATCATTGATTTTTATTGCAACAAAATTACCCCGCTTACAGGTGCTACCCCAACGGCTTTTTGCGTCTCTTTTTATGAAATCGGGACGCTGCGCAAAACCGCAATGCTTCTGGATTAAGCGCCTGTCCGTATTTGCGTTTTTTGCAACTTGATCTGTTCAAATTGGCGTTTTTCGTAAAAATTCTTAGATTTATAGGGGAGTCAATACTAAAAAATATGCCTCAGAAACAAAGAAAAGACGAGAAGAGTAATAGTATTCAGGATCATTTTATAGACAAGTTAAGGGAGGTGTTGCCCCCCGGAATTGGCTTGGCCGAAGAATTATCGGATGTACTTGGTATTAGCCTCGATAGCGCGTACAGGCGTATCCGCGGGGAAACTGAAATCAGTATTGATGAAGTGTATAAACTCACCCGTCAGTATGCACTAAGTATAGATGATGTGTTTAGCAATCAGAAAGACACCGTTACATTTGCCTATACAAAGCTAACCGATAGCGAGAAAAATTTTGAAACCTACCTGACCCGTTTAAACAATCATCTTAATCGCATTACGACCTTTGAACAGAAACGCATTCATTATGTAGCGGAAGAAATTCCCATTTTTTACTCATTTTTTAATGAAAAATTGGCAGAATTCAAGCTTTTCTATTGGCAAAGGAGTGTTTTAAATATTGAGCATTACCAACATCAAAAATTTGCGTATGGCATAATTCCTCCCCATTTGACCAAACTGGCTCATGGTATTTATAAAACGTACCTGCAAATTCCAAGTGTGGAAGTGTGGACCGTGGAAACAGTTTTAACCGGACTGCGCCAAATTCTCTTTTACTTTGAGAGCGGTGTTCTGACACGTGAACAAACGTTAGAGTTGCTGGGAGAATACAAACAAATGATTGGTGTTGTACAGCAATTTGCCGAAACCGGTTCAAAATTACCAGATGGCAAAAGTGATAACTACCGGTTATATAACAGTGAGGTGGTATTAGGAACAAATTGTATCTATGCCATCATGGGAGAGGCCCGTTATTCGTATATTTCCTTTAACACATTAAATTCGTTAACCACTACTAACCCCGAATTTTGTGAAGAAACGGAACATTGGGTTAAAAATCTGGAGCGTAAGAGCACTTTAATCAGTGGCGTGGCCGAAAAACAACGCTATCAATTCTTCAGTAAAATGTATCGCTCTATTGATCAATCTATTGCCAGTTTGCAGAACCATTGAATCCATTGAGAATCATACTCTTCACTGTCCTGCTTTTGGCACTGTTTCCTGTGTCGTTTACCTCTGCACAAACCCATCCTGAATTCACTTCCATACAATTTGATTCCAGAAAGGGGCTTAAACAAAACAGTATACACAGTCTTTTATACATACGGAACAACAGGATACTGATTAATACATTTAATGGTATTGTTAAATTCGACGGGAGCCGCTTTTCTGAAATCCCCTTTTCAAAGTCGGATAACGCGAAATTTTATCATTTTATCGCAAAAACCACTTCCCCTGAAAAACATTTTGTTGCCAATGCCAACGGAAGATGTTTTCAGATATACCCTAATGTTTCCCCATTACGCCTTCCGGCAGAAATCAGGAAAGTTAAACAAATGGTGGAATACCATAACACCATTTATTTTGTTAGTAGTACAAACGAACTGTTCAGCTATAACGTAGCTACTAAAAAATTCACCAAACATGTATTACGGCGGCATCCCATTCAAAACCTTAGACTGCACGTTACTCCCAATCATATTTACATCGTCATCAATAATCACCTTTATCACACTAATCAGAAATTTTCTGATACTTCGAGGGTTTATGCAGGTTATCCTTTAAGCGGAACTATTGATCAAGTAACAGAAAGCGCTAATGGCCGTCTCTTTATTCTTGAAAAAGACAAAATTTTTGAAGCATCAAAAAACGGGCTGTATCTTGATTGCATTTTTACAAAACCAGACTCTATCCCATTAAATTTCAACAACATAGCATCTGATCCATCTGGCAATCTTTTTATCTGCACCTTTCATCATTTATATTACCTGCCTAACGGAAGCTCACGATTAAGAAAACTTCACCTCTCTGCGCAAACAGTGCATATCAGAAATCTTAGTTATCACCACGAACAAAAACAATTACTGGTTGGAACCAATTCAGATGGTCTCTTTGTTTTAAAACCGAATGTCATTCATTCTTATACTGATGCCAATGGTTTTGTCAGTGCGGGTTGTTCTTCTATTATTAAAGGTCCTGATAGCACCATATACCTTGGAACGCTTTCTAACAGTCTTTTTACATATAAACATGGGATAGTTTCGCGTCACAACGATACTAAATCTGACTATACCTGTTTTCAATTTGTAAATGGTGAGTTGTGGCACGGGGAATATGATGGTAAGATAATTTTTGGTGGCACTCCTACTTCTCCGTCGCACGCCAATTATATAAGAATCAATTCCTCTGGTTCCATTAATGATCTTCTTTATTGCGACAGTAATACCATTTGGGCGGGTCATAGTGACGGGCTGACATTATTAAATTCGAAAAAGAAAATTGTCAAAGATTACTCTTCAGAAATAAAAACCAGCATAAGTTTTTTAAAAAAATTAGATACCTCCACTATTGTTGCAGCTGGCAAATCGCACATCTACTTTATTAAAGACCGGAAAGTTATCTCTCACTTCAGTGTTCGTGAAGGGCTTAATGTGGCAGATGTAAGATGCACTCACAAAACAGCATCCGGCATGTTACTTTTTGGCACCTACGGCAAAGGGATTTTTATTTTGAGAAATGACCAGTTGATAAACATCAATGAATTTAAAGGCTGTCTTTTACCTGCTGATGTATTTTGTATGGTTAAAGACAAGAACAATACTATCTGGATGACTGGCAATAATGGGCTTTACGCCATTAACGAACAACTCCTCGAAAAATTCATTAAGCGGCAACTTGATCTGTTAATCCCATGGCATTATAACACCTTTCACGGATTGGCGGTTGAAGAATTTAACGGAGGGTTTATGCCTAACTATTGTTTTCTGGATAGTAACACCTTGCTTTTTCCCAACATTAAAGGCTTTTCGGAACTTAATCTAAATATGGTAAAACAAAACCCTGTAGTTTCTCCTGTTACCGAAGTGGAAGATATTGTTGTCAACGATTCACTAAAATTTTTAAAAACAGACCTCATAGAGTTTAGCAGCCAGAACAATACGCTACGTGTTACTTTTTTTGCTGACAACTTTGATCCGGCTACCAACCTTCATTATCAATACAAGTTAGAAGGTCTTGATGATCGCTGGAGCACTCCAAGCACAATTAATGAAGCCCACTTTCATTTACTTCCTCCTGGCAACTATACTTTTAAAGTCAGGGCAGTAGATGCGAATGCCTATAATCACAAAATTGAAGAATTCAGTTTTACGGTAACTCCTTCTTTTACTGAAACCCTTACATTCAAATCAATCGTATTGAGCAGCGTTCTTCTTATCGGACTACTTCTTGTCACCTGGAGAATAAGGTCTATCAGACGGATTGCAGAAGAAAAAAACCTGTATGAAGCTAAAATTGCTCAGGTAGAACTAAAAGCGCTTCATGCACAAATCAATCCGCATTTTATTTTTAACTGCCTTAACAGTATCAAATACTGTGTCAGTGAACACAACTTTGAAGCCGCCGATAAATATATTGACCACTTCTCAGTACTACTCAGACGGTTTCTTGAATTTAGTGACAAAGACAGCATTAAAGTCAGTGAAGAAACGGAAATTCTGACGCACTATCTGGAACTGGAAAAATACCGGTTCAATAATAAATTCAATTACTTTCTGGAAATAGATCCGGCCATCAGGGACATTTCTATACCAACAAATATTATACAGCCCTTTGTTGAAAACGCCATAAAACACGGCATTGCGCATTCCGAAAATCTGTGTAATTTGCATGTAAAATTATATATAAACGGAACAAGTATAAGATGTATAATTGATGATGATGGCATAGGACGGGAAGCTTCAAGGAAAATCAATGCTTCCTTTAAAAAACACACCTCTAAGGGCTTAGGATTGATTTCTGATAAAAAAGATATTCTCAAAAAAATCAGTGAGGTAGACCTGAATTTTGAGATTATTGACAAAAAAGATGAATTAAGTGGTGAAAGCGAAGGAACTACTGCAATAATTGATATACCAATACATTATGATAAAAGCCCTAATAATAGAAGACGAAATAACAGGACAGAATCTGATTAAACGCCTGCTGGAAACTAATTTTCCGGATATTACTATTTGTGGGATAGCAGATTCGGTTAACAAATCCCTGAAACTGATTTCGGATCATGACCCGCATTTGGTTTTTCTGGACGTTCATATCAAAGGTGGGTCTGGATTTGATGTGTTGTCAGAGTTAAAAGACTGGGATTTTGAAGTGATTTTTACGACTGCTTATAATAATTACGCTATTAAGGCCATTAAAACTGAGGCATTAGACTACCTTCTTAAACCCATCAATACCAACGAATTTATTTCTGCTGTAAAACGCGCTGAATCTAAAATTAATGCCCGGCTTCCTCAAAAGCAACCCGATATCCCTAATAAAGACAAGTTTCTGTTAACCAATTATAATGAAACGGAATTTGTGGACTATAACGATATTATTTTTTTCGAAGCAAACGGAAACTATACGTTCTGTCATTTAACCTCCGGCAAAAAAACCATTAGCAAATCCATAGGCGAGATAGAAAAACAGCTGAACGATAGTATCTTTGTTAGAACGCACCATAGTTTCATTGTAAATCTAAACAAAATAGAAAAATTTAATAAAGGCCGTTCAGGCGTACTTTTTCTGGAAGGAGGCGCAGCTATCCCTGTTTCTCAGCGAAAAATGAAAGATTTCTCGGGACTGCTGTAC
>JASGCO010000007.1 GCA_030054095.1 Sediminibacterium sp. | reverse complement strand
ACCACTGACTTTTAGCTAAGAGAACCTTGTTAATTATGAAAGAGGTCTATTGTATCTAAACGATGCTTTTTTAAACGCAGAAATGATACCTTTCTGCAAATGGATGAAATAAATAGTCTTTTTTTAATTCACGATTTTTTGCCGGGAGCAATCCTTCTGAAAGGATAAAAGAAAAGTATAAAAAAATCCCCTGATAGTGTCAGGGGATTTTTGTTGCCCGAGCTGGATTCGAACCAACATAGTCAGAACCAAAATCTGAAGTCCTGCCATTAGACGATCGGGCAATCTGTTAATCTTTTAAAATTAACGAGTGCAAATTTACACTTTTTTAAATTAAAACAAATAAAAAATTAAAAAAATCGTTCAGCAAAAACTGAATATTGTATTAACTTCGCACAAATCTTAAAAACTATGATGACACCTCAGTTTAAAAAGCTAAACACACTAATTGGATGGTTGGTTTGGTTGGTTGCCACCTTTGTGTATTGCCGCACCATTGAACCTACGGCCAGTTTTTGGGACTGTGGTGAATACATTGCCTGTTCTTATAAATTAGAGGTAGGACATCCGCCGGGAGCTCCGTTTTTTTTATTAATTGGTCGCTTTTTTGCACTGCTTGGCGGAGGAGACCCCGCTTTAGCTGGTATGATGATCAATATTATGAGCGCGCTTTGTAGCTCATTTACTATTCTCTTTCTATTCTGGACCATTACCCGTTTGGGGATTAAGGCTTTTGGAAATAAAGTAACTGATTTATCCAATGTGCAACAATGGTCTGTATTAGCCGCCGGCGTAGTTGGCGGATTGGCTTATACCTTCTCGGATTCATTCTGGTTCAGTGCTGTAGAGGGTGAAGTTTACGCTATGTCGTCTTTTTTCACTGCCATTGTGTTCTGGGCTATTTTAAAATGGGATGAAGAAGACTCTTTAAATCCGGGTAGCGCGCTCCGTTGGATTGTTTTTATCAACTATCTGGTTGGGCTTTCTATTGGGGTTCACTTACTTAACTTACTGGTTATTCCGGCTATCGGGTTTGTTATCTACTTTAAAAAATATAAATTTTCGTGGAAAGGTTTTATCATTGCCGGTATTACCTCACTTTTTGTGCTGGTTTTCATCCAAAACCTTATTATTCCTAAAACTGTAAAAATGGTAAGTGACTTTGAAGTATTCTTTACCAACTCTGCCGGTCTGGGATTTGGCAAGGGAACCATCATTTTCTTTATTTTACTTATTACCAGTTTAACGTTATTCATTTTATATACCGTTCGTAAAGAGGAAAAATTCTTTAAAGCCGGGCTTATTTCGGGAATTATATTTAGTTTGCTGGCTGTTATTACAGCCCCCGGGGGTGGCGGTATATTTACACGCCTTATTATGCTGGGCGGGATTTTATATGCACTTCATTACTACAAATCTAAAACAGTACTGCTTAATACCGCGCTAATGAGTTTAGCAACTTTGTTGATTGGTTTCTCTTCATTTTTTGTTCTCGTAATCCGTTCTCAGGCTAATACGCCTATGGATGAAAATAATCCGGAGAACGCGCCTAACATGTTATCGTATTTATTACGCGAACAATACGGCGACTGGCCTATCGGGTACGGGCAATATTATAATGCGCCTACCGAAGCACGCAGCGAGTGGAAAAGCGGCGATCCTATTTATGTAAAGGATGAAAAAAATAAAAACTATAAAGTAGCCGATAGCCGTAAGAACTCAATTCCTACCTATAAAAGTGAATTTTGTACTGTTTTCCCGCGTATGTGGAGTTCGCAGAACCACCACATTGCCGCTTACAAATATTGGGGGAACGTGGCTGAGAACTCCAAACCCTCGCGCAGTGGTGTAACTGAAACCAACGATAACGGAGAGGAAGTTCCTGCACAGATCCCTACGTTTGGGGCCAATCTGCGTTATTTTGTCAATTATCAGGTACTTTACATGTACTGGCGTTATTTCATGTGGAATTTTGTGGGTCGTCAAAACGACATACAGGGCATGACAAATAACACTCTGGAAGGAAACTGGATTTCGGGTATAAAAGCAGTTGATGATTTCTTTACTGATTCAGATACTAATTTACAAACCCACATGGCCCGTCATAATTTTGCCAATAATAAATACTACGCCATTCCTTTTATTTTAGGTATTCTGGGTATTATCTTCCACGTACGTCGCCGTAAGAGCGATAGCTGGATCGTATTTACCTTTTTTATGTTAACCGGTCTGGCTATTGTTGTTTATCTTAACCAAACACCATATCAACCGCGCGAACGGGATTACGCATATACAGGTAGTTTTTATGCCTTTGCCATCTGGATTGGTTTTGGCGTACTCTTTTTATCGGAAGGCTTTAGCAACGGTTGGAAATTTCTGGCATCGTTAAGCGCTTCGGCCCGAAACGGGCTGGCCATGTATGCTGCGCCTTTAATTGGATTGGCCGCTCCTGCTATCATGGCAGTTGAAGGTTGGAATGACCATGACCGCAGTTTACGTACATTAAGCCGCGACTCTGCTATCAATTATCTGCAAAGTTGTGAGCCCAATGCCATTCTCTTTACAAATGGAGATAACGATACCTTCCCGCTCTGGTATGCGCAGGAGGTAGAAGGTATCCGTACGGATGTGCGCGTTGTTAACCTGAGTTTATTGCAAACAGACTGGTATATTGATCAGATGCGCCGCGCCGCATACGACAGCAAACCTGTTCCGTTTACCATTCCTGAAGAAAAATATGCGCAGGATAAACTGAACGTGGTGTATCTTACCAATAAAGATGAAGTCCGCAATGTCAACTACGGTAACATGAACCTTAAAAAAGCGTTTGAATTTCTATTAAGCGAAGATCCCAATAATAAAATTGATGCCGGAGATGGTAATCTGATTGATTACTTCCCGTCAAAACAATTCTATATTCCGGTTGATTCGGCTAAGGTGGTGAACAAAAAAATTGTGAGCCTGAAAGATACGGCTCGCTTGGCAAAAAGCATTACCTGGAAACTTAATAAAAATGCTGTATTTAAAAACGATTTAATGGTGCTGGATCTGGTAGCTCATAACGACTGGAGCCGTCCGATCTATTTTGCGGTTACTACCGGTAATGAAGCCTACGTTGGGTTAGAAGAATACTTCCAGTTGGAAGGTTTAGCATACCGCTTGGTACCTATCCGGCAAACCGAAAACGAACGGGCTCAGGGCGGACGCGTGAATACAGAAGTGATGTATAAAAACGTAATGGAAAAATTCCAGTACGGTGGCATGAATAAGCCGGGTGTTAACCTCGACGAAAACTGTGTGCGTATGGCTGGTAACATGCGTATGCAAATGAGTATTCTGGCAGGCGCGCTTATTAACGAAGGAAAAAACGGTAAAGCCAAGGCCGTACTGGATAAGTGCCTGAATGAAATGCCGGATGAGACCGTGCCATACGATGCTACGTTGTTTACAATCTGTGCAGAATACTTCCAGATCAATGAAACAAAAAAAGGCGCTGAACTGGCTAAAAAACTATTCGATATCCAGTTAAACGATCTTAAAGTTTATAATAGTCAGAAAGCCCGTCACCGGGTGGCGTTTGGCCGCGAAATTTCGCAATGTCAGGATATTATGCGTCGCCTTTACACGCTGGCGGTTCAATTCAAGCAAAAAGATCTGGAGGCTCAATTCCTGAAAGGTTTACAGGACAATGTATCGCCCGAAGACCTGATGCCGGAACAGCCACAAGGGCAACCGACTCAAACCATTGAAAACTAAATTTTTTAAAAGCCATTCCCCGGGGAATGGCTTTTAAATTACTATCTTTTCCGTTTATGAAGCCCCCTCTCCTTCAGCCCAAAAAAATAGTTAAGTTACTGTACCCTAAAGCCCTGTTCCGTATTTCCGGTAAAAATAAAAATGAGGTATTTCTGACATTTGATGATGGCCCCATTCCCGATTTAACGGAATGGATACTGGACGAGCTTAAACGCTACAATGCAAAAGCCACGTTTTTTTGTGTGGGCGCAAACATTGTAAAACACCCGCATATTTTCAGCCGCATTCTTAATGAAGGACATAAGGTAGCCAATCATACATACAATCACATCAAAGGCTTTAAAACCAATACTGCCGACTATATGGAACAGGTTCGTGCCTGTGAGAAACTGACCGGAACCAAACTGTTCCGCCCCCCTTACGGCCAGTTAAAAAGAAGCCAATACAAAGCCCTCTTAAACGAACAGTTTACCATTGCATTATGGGATGTTATCAGTTACGATTACGAAAAAATAAGTCCTGAACGTTGTGCGCAGAACGTTTTAAAAAATTACCGGTCAGGCAGCATCATTTTATTTCACGACAATGTTAAAGCAAATGATAACGTAAAATATGCCCTGCCTTTGGTATTGCAAGACATTCACCTGAAAGGTTTAACTACGGGAACACTCTGAGCATAACGCCTTCCATTCGGTCATAAGTGCCGCCCTTTCGGATTCCAGATTGGCAAAACCACTTCTGTTTTTCAGAAAACGCCACATACCCAGTGTTTTCAGTTTATAAAAATAGAAATGTAAGCCAAACCATCCAAAACACATGCTAAGAAAGGCTATCAGTAATGCATAGCCAATATTAGGTAATAAGCTCCAACTGATAAGGATGAGCAACACATACCAGATCAAAAATACAAATGTACCCAAACCAATCGCTATGGATGAATAAAACTCCACATTTCGTTTCACAAGTTTTTTAGTAAGCTGTTCTGTTAGCTTATAAGGCAGATAATTACTTACCAGTGCAGGAACATACAACAGATAGCCTGTTATTAATCCAAGTATTCGCAATACCAGACTGGTTTTGTTTACAGTATTTTTGTTATTCGGGTTAAGCAACCAATCCCGCAATCCTTTTTGTTTTAATTCGTTAAAATAATGGCTGGCTTTGTTTTGCCAGGTTTTCAGACGCTCCGTTTCCGATTCGGATAGTTGATTTACCAAATCCACAATCTTACTGGTAATCTGATAATCGTGCTCCAGATCTTTAGGATTCAGTCCCTTCTCACGTATCCAGTCTTTTTTAACCAATTGTTCAATATACCCAACCGGCTTATCGAATTGCTTATCATTAATGTGCGTAATCAGTTTTTTCATTCTGGGCTCAAGTTCCTGCAAAAACGCGTTATTGGCTCTGGCCGGATTCTGAGCGTACAACTCCATAAAACCACTCACGCGAATGGGTTCACCCACATTATAAAATAAAGTGCTTCTGAATTTATTAGGGTTACTGTAATTCAATCCCACCGGCACCACGGTTAGTTCGGTATCTCCCAAATACTCCTGAGCGCCAAACACCATGCGGGCCACGCCTTTCTTAAGCGGACGCAGACGGCGCTCCTGGATACACAAGCCCTCTGCAAACACCATTATCTTAGCGTTTTTTTGCTTCAGTAATTCATTAACACGCTTATAGGTTTCATCATTCTTTTTCAGTCCTTCCTTTCCGCCATCCTGTATGCGGTATATAGGCACAATACCAATATTTTCAAGCATCCGGGAAATTAATCCGGGTTTAAAAGCATCGCCCCGTGCCAGATAATACGTCCTCACCGGATAAGCTACATAGGTAAAACAGATAGGATCTGTAAACGCATTAGGATGATTCATGGCCAAAATAACAGGTCCTTTTACATCGACAAATTGTCTTACATTTTTAGCCTGTATTCTTTTGTAAAAAGTAGGTTCAGTAATACTAACCAGATATCGTAGAAAATGCCAGAGCATAATAAAATAAGTACTTGTGTTTATTAATTAATTGTTAGTAAAATTACACTTTTTTAATACCTGTAAAGCCGCGAATTTTCGGTATATTTAAAGGATAATCGAATAATTGTATTTTACGAGAAATTATGTCAGAAATTGCAGAAAAAAAGAACTACGGTGCAGATAATATTCAGGTTTTAGAAGGACTCGAAGCGGTACGAAAACGACCTGCCATGTACATTGGCGATGTTGGTGTAAAAGGCCTGCATCATTTAGTTTACGAGGTGGTTGATAACTCTATTGACGAAGCTTTAGCGGGGCATTGTAAAAACATTACCGTCACCATTCTGGAAAGTAATGGTATTTCTGTAAAAGACGATGGACGCGGTATTCCAACTGGCATTCATCCTAAGTTAGGCGTTAGTGCCTTAGAAGTTGTAATGACCGTATTGCATGCCGGTGGAAAATTTGATAAAGACACTTATAAGGTTTCCGGTGGTTTACACGGTGTGGGGGTGAGTTGCGTAAATGCGCTTTCTACTCACCTGAAGGCCGAAGTACACCGCGATGGCAAAATAGTAACTCAGGAATTTAGTATAGGTAAACCTTTATACGCAGCTAAAGAAACCGGTGTAACCGATTACCGCGGTACCGTTGTGACCTTTCAGCCCGACCTCAGCATTTTTACGGTTGGCGAATACAACTACACCACTCTGGCAAACCGTATGCGCGAACTGGCCTATCTGAACAAAGGCATTAATATTACACTTATTGATGATCGTCAGAAGGATGAAAATAACAATTCCTACTCGGAATCATTTTTCAGTGAAGGTGGTCTTAGAGAATTTGTGATGTATCTGGATGGAGCTAAAGAAAAACTGATTGAAGAACCCATTTATATCGAAAACGACAAAGGGACTATTCCCGTTGAAGTGGCCATGCTTTACAACAACTCTTTTAGCGAAAGCATTCAGAGTTATGTCAACAATATCAATACCCACGAAGGAGGAACCCATTTAGCGGGATTTCGGCGTGGTTTAACCCGTACCTTAAAAAATTACGCGGATAAAAACGGATTACTTCAAAAAGTAAAATTCGAAATCAGCGGCGATGATTTCCGTGAAGGATTGACGGCCGTTATTTCGGTAAAAGTAGCCGAGCCTCAGTTTGAGGGGCAGACTAAAACCAAACTGGGAAACAACGAAGTAATGGGTGCGGTGGACACTGCCATCAGTGAAGCCCTGCAAAATTACCTCGAGGAGCATCCTAAACAAGCGCGCACCATTGTTGACAAAGTTATTTTAGCGGCTACCGCCCGCCATGCTGCACGTAAAGCACGCGAAATGGTGCAACGTAAAAACGTAATGGTTGGCACCGGTTTGCCAGGTAAACTAGCCGATTGTGCCAATAACGACCCTATGGCCTGTGAATTATTTCTGGTTGAAGGGGACTCCGCCGGTGGTACAGCCAAACAAGGCCGTAACCGCGATTTTCAGGCAATTTTGCCCTTACGTGGTAAAATTCTGAACGTTGAAAAGGCTCTTGAATATAAAATATACGAAAACGAAGAGATCAAAAATATTTTTACAGCATTAGGCGTTTTCCGCGGCACTACCGAAGATGAGAGAGCTCTCAACATCGAAAAACTCCGCTACCATAAAATTGTTATCATGTGTGATGCCGATGTGGATGGGTCGCACATTACTACGTTAATTCTTACCTTCTTTTTCCGTCACATGAAGGAACTGGTAGAAAAAGGACATGTTTATATTGCCTCTCCACCACTCTATCTTGTAAAAAAAGGGAAAGATCAGCGTTATTGCTGGAACGAGGAACAACGTGACGCGGTAATACGCGAACTGGGTGGCGATAAAGTAGATAGTGTAAACGTACAGCGTTACAAAGGTTTAGGTGAAATGAATGCTGAACAATTATGGGAAACCACTCTTGATCCGGAACGCCGTACCTTACGGCAAGTAACTATAGACAGCGCTGCGGAAGCTGACCGTATTTTCTCCATGTTGATGGGCGACGAAGTGCCTCCAAGAAGAGACTTTATTGAAAAGAACGCGCGTTATGCAAAAATTGACGCATAACCTCAAAAAATCCCTCCCTTATAGTGAGGGATTTTTTTATGGAATCTGACGCTTCAAACCTTCCAACTCACTAGCTTATGCCTGATAATACGCAAATACTCCCTTAACAACTCACTTATACATTACATAAGCCCATTTTGATCCACCCATCCATCATCAGAATAAAATAGACTAAACCATGTTCAGTTCTGACTAAAACACCTTTAAAATGGGTAAAGTAGTTCTTACAACGTCCACTTTAATCATTACTCTACTCAGGTATAGTCCAAAGTAGAGGCTCTTGTAATTTAACCTATTTTTGTATTAAGTACCGTTCAGATGCAAGGACAAGTAAATACTAACAACATGCATGTTCGTTCTATTGAGAATAGTTTCTCACTCATCATTATAAAATCGAATGGTATTGTACACGTTGATTTTAAAGCGGAGTCCGAAATTGGTGCACCAGAAATGGAAGAACTGTTTAATACGGTTAGCCAGTTTACCCAAAATAAAAGTGCTAAACTGGTTTTTTACAGCGAAGATGGCATTTTTAACATAACAGAAGCGGGGCGTGTTAGCCTCAGTCGTCTTTGTAAAACACATAAACATTCCGGGCTGGCAATTGTGATCAACAGTTTATCCCAGCGTATTCTGTCAAACCTTATCAAAAAAGAAACAGCTCCCTTTATTCAATTGGGTACATTTGCAAGCATTCAGGATGCGGAAAGTTGGTTAAATCAAATTCCTGAACGTAGCAACACAGACCATTAATCTCCGCTTGCTTTCTTAAAAAAACCTCTTATCTTTGCCCAAAATGCAATTTACGGTCGCATCATATCTCAATTGTTTTAATACGTACCGTCATATTATTATGATGTGGTGTTAATTCCCACATCTCTTTTTTAAAATTTCCAAATCCATTTTCTGAAACCCACCACTATCCATTTTAACCATGGTTGAATTAAACAATATACAAGAACAAATACTTGAAAAAGTTAATGCCCTGGTTGTAACCCTAAACAACCAAGGGAAGGCTACCTATATCAGCAAATCTGCCGCAAATCTGCTGGGATATCCGGCAGAAGCATTAACCGGTGACAACTGGTGGAGCGTTACCCGCTTTTCAAAGCCGGAAGGAGAAGAAATCAAATCTAAAATTATGAGGCTCTTTAAAGAAGGCCCCATCCTGAATAACACCTTTGAACACGTATTTAAAACAGCTCATGGACTAAAAAAATGGATACGATGGAATGTATCATTTCTTGACGATGAACAGTTGATTGCCATAGGCTATGACGTTACCGAAAAAAAACTGACCGAGGAACGCTTACTGCAAGCTAACAAAGAACTGACCGATATTAACAAAGCCATGACAGATGGGATCGCTTACGCCCGTAGAATACAGCAATCCGTTTTGCAGTCAACTGAGTATATCTCAACCATTTTTAAAAGGCATTTTGTCCTTTATAAGCCTAAAGATCTGGTAAGCGGCGATTTTTACTTCTTCCATCAGGATGAAGAATACAAATATGCCATCATTGTTGATTGTACAGGACATGGTGTGCCAGGAGCTATGATGAGCCTGGTTGCCAACTCTATCCTAAAAGAGGTATTACTCAACATAAAAGTACGTTCGGCCTCACAAATCTTGTATGAATTAGACAGAGAATTACACAAAAGCATTAATTCTTACGCTTCCGAAATAAGCTACGATGGCATGGATGTTTCTGTGGCACGGATCCATAAAAAAACCATGCGCCTGCATTACTGCGGGGCATTCCGGCCCGCATTACTGTTACGGAATAAACAATTCATAGAGTTAAGAAGCAACCGTTACCCCATCGGCTTTTTTGTAGGGGTAAATAAAGTCTTTGAAGAACAGGTCGTTTTATTACGCCCCGATGACACTCTTTATCTGTTTACAGATGGGTACATAGATCAGTTTGGTGGCGAACGGAATCGTAAATTAAACCGTAAAAACTTTAAAGAACTGTTGCTATCTATTAACGATCTGCCAATTGAAGAACAGTCCGCATTTTTGGAATACAGTCTTAATAACTGGAAACAGGGGCAGGAACAAACGGACGATGTGTTGGTTGTAGGTTTAAAACTTTAACGCACTAATCGGTGCATAAAATACTCAGGCATCAAATGGTTTATTATTTTTTCGGGTAAACGTTACTACCTCACCTCATTAACCACTAATTATCAACAAGTTACACAAAGAAACAACATGAAATCTTTTTATACCGCACCCTACTGATTATTAAAACAATGCTGTTCACAACCTTTAACAGAGTGTTTGTTAAAAATTACCGCAATTGCCGCCTAAGACACTTTAATAAGCCCTTACATTTGTTAGTGTATGGCCGCTAAGCGAAAGCAACAAATGAATTTAAAAGAGGTTATTGCTCTTATCACTCTGCTGGATGATCCGGATGAAAGCATATATTCTGAAGTAAGGAACCGTTTTATGACCCTTGGTCCGCCTGCTATACCACATCTGGAAACAGCCTGGGAAAACAGTTTTGACAGCATTATGCAAAACCGTATTGAACAGATTATTCATACCATACAATACGAAGCGCTTCAAAAAGCATTACGATCGTGGGCAGCTGAAGAGCAGGATGATTTACTGAAAGGCATACTTATCATTTCAAGATACCAATACCCTGATCTGGATGAAAATAAAATCAGGAAACAATTAGCGCAGATTAAACAGGATGTGTGGCTTGAACTGCATGATGATTTAACCGCTCTGGAAAAAATCAAAATTATAAATCATATTCTGTTTGAGGTTCACAATTTCAGTGGAAATATTACCAATTACCACGCACCTCAAAATTCGTTTATTAATAACGTACTCGAAAGCAAAAAAGGGAATCCCTTAATGCTAAGTGTAGTTTACGCGTTAATTTGTAAAGAACTGAACATTCCGGTTTATGGTATTAATCTGCCTCAGCATTTTGTATTGGCCTATGTAAATGATAACGCCAATTTAATAGATGTAAACAACAAAACGCTTTCGAATAACATCCTGTTCTATATTAATCCATTCAGCAAAGGGCTTATTTTTAATCAGAAAGACATTGATCAGTTTTTAAAGCAACTGAATCTGGATCCGGACGCCAAATACTACCTGCCCTGCAGCAATCTGGATATCATTAAACGCTGCTTGAATAATCTGATTTACGCTTACGAAAAACTGGGCTATCTTGAAAAAGTAGAGGAGTTAAAAAATCTGGAAAATCAGTTGTAACCGGAATGTTAATGTTTCGCGTTAAAGAAATATGTGCGGGTTAAAATCCTTAATTTTCTCATTTCCTGAGTACTGATCCTTTATTTTTTAGTATTTTAGAACTTTGTTTTACGCAAATGGTTTCATTTATTCAATCTAAGCTTCAGGCCTCCGTTCAGTTGAAACAAGAGGTTTTAAACAATACTAATCTTCTGGAAACCCTCAATACAGTAGTTGAAAAAATTATTCAGGCTTACCGGAATAGCAACAAGGTTTTGTGGTGCGGAAACGGGGGAAGCGCTGCCGATTCTCAACATCTGGCGGCTGAATTAAGTGGTCGCTTTTACTACGACCGTGCGCCGCTATCGTCCGAAGCACTGCATGTAAACACCAGTTATATTACGGCGGTGGCCAACGATTACAGTTACGATGTTATTTACAGCCGCCTCATTCAGGCCATGGGTCAGCCTGGTGATGTTCTGATAGGTTTAAGCACCAGTGGAAACAGCGGTAATGTGATAAAAGCTTTTGAAACTGCCCGCGAAAAAGGGATGATTACGGTAGGCTTTACCGGCCAAACCGGTGGAAAAATGAAAGCGGTGAGCGATTACCTGATAAATATTCCAAGTACCGATACACCGCGTATTCAGGAAGTACACATGTTATTAGGCCATACGCTTTGTGAGATGGTTGAACTGGCCTTGTTCCCGAAAAATGCCTGATACAGCCATTATACTGGCCGGAGGTTTTGGTACCCGGCTTCAAAAAGTTGTCAGTTCGGTACCTAAGCCCATGGCGCCCGTTAACGGACAACCGTTCCTTTCGTATTTGCTGCGTTACCTTAAACAGAACGGTATAAAACACATTATATTATCTACCGGTTATCTGGCCGACAGCATCACTTCGTATTTTAAATCGGAGTGGGAAGGCTTGCACATACAATACGCTGAGGAAAAAACGCCTTTGGGTACAGGCGGAGCCATTCGCTTTGCAATGGAATTAACCTCCTCGCCAAATGTTCTGGTAATGAACGGCGATTCTTTCTTCGATATATCCATAGATAAACTACGCACCGTGCATAGCACGCAAAACGCGCAGGTAAGCATGGCATTACGGCATGTTCCTGACGCTGCCCGTTATGGCTCTATTGAAGTAAATGCACAAAACCGTATTACCGCATTTCGGGAAAAAAGCGGGAATAGCGCCCCAGGTATTATAAACGGTGGTGTTTATATTATTGATTGCCAACATTACCTTGCCCACACACCCGAATCAGGTGCCTTTTCTATTGAAGAACACTTCTTCAAAACACATTTAACGACCCTCTATTTTACAGGACTACAATTTGATGGTTATTTCATTGACATAGGTATTCCTGAAGATTATCAAAAAGCCCAAGATGACTTTAAACGATTTGCATATTGATAAAACCTGGACACTTTTCCTGGATCGCGATGGTGTTATTAATAAGAAACTGGATAACGATTATGTAAAACACTGGGTAGAATTTGAATTTCTCGAAGGTGTACTTACCGGCTTTAGTACCTTAAACGCGTGTTTTGGCCGGGTGGTGGTGGTTACCAATCAACAAGGGATAGGAAAAGGTATCTACCGTACCGAAGACCTTGAACTGATTCATAAAAACATGCAATATGAACTGGCCTATTTTAAAGGCCGTATTGATAAAATTTATTTTTCACCCTACCTCGAAAAAGAAAATCATCCAACCCGGAAACCAGGAATAGGAATGGCGTTACATGCCAAAAGCGATTTTCCGGACATTGATTTTTCGAAAAGTATCATTGTGGGAGATAGCATGAGTGATATGGCATTTGGACGAAATGCAGGTATGAAAACCATTTACATATCAGATACTCCACGTCAGCATGCGGATATAGACTGGCAGTTTTCTTCTCTGTCTGATTTCATTTCCGCCGTTTCAAAACTATGATAAAATTATCCCTCATAACTGTTACGTATAATAGTGCAGATACACTGGAAGACACTCTGCAATCTGTATTCAGTCAAACGTACAGTAATATTGAATATATTGTAGTGGATGGTGGATCAAAAGATGACACTCTAGCAATAATTGAAAAGTACAGATCTAAAATTCAAAAATACATTTCTGAAAAAGATAACGGGCTTTACGATGCGTTGAATAAAGGGATTGCCATGGCCGAAGGTGATATTATTGGCATTTTACACAGTGACGATTTTTATATACATGAATGTGTATTAGAAAAGGTTGTAACCAAAATGCAGGCGGAAAAGGCGGATGGTTTGTATGCTGATCTTTACTATGTAGACAGACAAAATACGGACAGAATTATCCGGAAATGGAAAAGTAAGACGTATTCTTCAGGTGCATTTCTTAATAGCTGGATGCCACCTCATCCTACTTTTTTTGTAAGAAAGCAAGTTTATACGCAGTTTGGTACATTTAACCTGAAACTTAAATCAGCAGCCGATTACGAACTCATGCTGCGCTTCATTCACAAACACCATATTAAATTAACCTACCTTCCGGAATTCATAGTGAAAATGCGGGTAGGTGGAAAAAGTAACAGTAGCTTAAAAAACAGGTGGAAAGCAAATCGCGAAGACAGGGAAGCCTGGCGCATGAACGGATTGAAACCCCGCTTTTATACCCTGATTCTTAAACCACTTCTTAAACTATTCCAGTTTTTTTAAGTCGGGCATACCTCTTTCTGAAAACCTACACTAAAATACCAACAAGGGTTACATCATCTACCTGTTCTAGTGCTCCTTTCCAATTTGTAAATACCGCTAAAAAGTGATTTCGCTGTTCCGACATTGGTAAATTCTGGTTAGCAACGATTAATTCTTTCAGTGCCTTGTATTTGAATTTTTTTCCATGCAGCCCCCCAAACTGATCGGCATACCCATCTGTAAAAAGATACAGGCTATCGCCTTTATGTAAACAAAGTGTATGAGTTTTAAAAGATTCTACCAGATCAGAACTACCTACCGACTGTTTATCGGGACGTAACTCGAATACTTGGCGGTTACTTATGTACCAAAGCGGATTATTGGCACCCGCCCATTTCAACTCAAACGCCATTGGTCCCCACTTAGCAGTATCTATCACCACTAAACTAATATCCATCCCATCTCTGATTTGCTCATTACTTCGTGCAAACGTCTCCAGAATTAACTCACGGGTCTTATCCAGAATTTTGCCCGGGTCGGTTAAACCAAACTCTCTCACCGATTTATTAAGGGCATTACTGCACACTATGCTTACCATTGCTCCGGGAACGCCATGTCCGGTACTATCCGCTACAGCAAAAAACAACATCCCCCCCACTCGTTCCAACCAGTAAAAATCGCCAGCCACAATATCTTTAGGCTGATACAGAATAAAGTTATCGGAAAAGCAAGCATCTATATCTGCCGCATTTGGTAAAATGGCGTACTGTAAGCGTTTAGCATACGTAATGCTATCCACTATCTCCTTCTGCTTATCCTCAATAAACTCTTTCTGGTGCATGATAATTTTATTTTTCTTCCGGCTTTGGATAAGATTTCGGGTGACCAATGTTCCAAGAATAAGTGCAAAAAACAGTACCAGAATAAATACATTTCGCACCCTCTTCTGCCGGGCTACTTCAAGTTCTTTCTTTTGTTTTTCTATTAAAAACGTTTGTTCCTGTCTTTCCAGGTCATACTCGTACTGTTTTTTGTAAATTTCCTTTTGTATTTCGCGATTACGGATGCTATCCTGTAGTTTTGTAGATTCCTCCAGATAGAAAAGCGCTTTAAGCGTATTCCCATTTTGTTTCTCTATCCAATAGGCCCGTTTAGCGGCATCTACCAGTTGATCCAGATTATCTGTCTGCTTTGCCAGGTTATATGCACTGTCTGCAAATACCATAGCTTTATCAAACCGCCCGCATTTTTCATTTAACTCCGCCAGGTTAATATAACATTTTGTCAATCCTTCCACATATCCCGAAGCAACAGACTTTGCCTTGCCATCATTCAGGTAAAGTTCCGCCCTTGGGTAATTACGTGTAATAATCAAGAGATTTCCAATATTATTCAGCGACATCACCTCTCCCCTTACATCACGGAAACCCCGACGTATTTTCAGCGCTTTTAAATGATAGCTTAATGCCAGATCATAATGCCGTTGCTCCTTTTCCAGGCTTCCCATGTTATTAAAAATGAGCGCCAGTGTTTCTTTGTTATTCGACTGTGTTGCCAGCTTTAACCCTTTACCATACCAGTCTCTGGCCAGACTCCATTCTTCCTGCTGAGCATATACATACCCCAGAGAATTGTAAATCCAGGCCATACCATTTTTATCATTTACCCTTGTATAGTAATCGAGCGCCAGCATTAAATTATATACCGCCTTTTTAACGTTACCTTGTATGTTATAGATACTTGCTATGTTATTATAGTTCCCAGCCAATATTTTATATTCTCGTTTACTTAAATAGATAGGAATAGCTTTAGTATATTGTTCCAGCGCCTCCCGATACCGGGCCTGATTTTGATAGGCATAACCTGTATTCATATAAATGTTGGCTACTCCTAAACTATCCTTGATAAACGCTCTTACTTCTTTGCCCTTATTATAGAACAAAATGGCAGAATCGGCCTGTCCGTTATAATTATACTCATATCCTACATCGTTGTATGCTCCTCCGAGAGCCACCGCAAATGTGCGGTCTGTTTTATAAGCAGGGTAATCCCCTCCACGTAACAATTGCCTTAGTTCTCCAATACAATATTCATAAACACCGTCTATTTCCGTACGGTTACTTTGATTATACAAAAAAACAATGGCGGCCTCTTTTGTAGTAACTTTAGCCCTTTCCTTCATTATCCAAGCCAATGAATCCTGCGTTTGTGAAAACGAGAAGAACGTATTAAAAAGATACATTAAAATAATTATACCCTTTACTTTCATTAGCCTGCTTTACCCAAAAGAAATTACTTTTTAAAAAATCATTGTTTATGCCGCAGGGATACCGCTATTGTTAAATGTCTGAAAACGGCAACACTCTGTTTATCCCCAGGCTTTTCCGGCTGTGGTAAAACCAAAGGCGAATTAATCATTACTCCCGGATCAGCCGATTTTTTGGCAAGATAAACAAGCGGGAAGACTAAATGGCAGAATATTATCACCAGAAAGCGGGTAACAGATTCCGGCAAATGTTCTAATGTATTTCTGGACTGAGATAAAACGTAAATAAATGGCAATTGCTGCCTTCCGGTTCTTTTTGCGTTCATGGGGATGACCAAATTATTAAGCTAAATATAATCATTTTAGCTATCCCTGCTTTAAACTTTCCTTAAAACCGGCTGTATACGTCGTTTAACGGACTTTCATCATAAAAAGCGCAACAAAAATGATAACATCCTGAACAAAGTGGATGAACCAGGCTAAACCAATACCCTTGGTTTCCATGCTTATTCTGGCCAGAACATAGCCCAAAAAAACAGACATCAGTACACCTATTATTCCTCCGGGACTTCCATAGTAATGAGGTACTCCAAACATTACGGCCGAAATCAGGAGAATAAGACCTTTGCTGTATGCTTCCGATAAACTTCCAATAATAATAAAACGGAAAACAATCTCTTCTCCAAAAGCGTTAATTACCGAGAACATAAGCGCGAGAGGAATAAAAGACCAATGAAAATACTGCCAACTGTTTGTTGTATGCACCCCTCCAAACATAAAGACTGAAGTAGCGGTGCTAATTATCAGTATCAATGGCTGTACTTCCCGTGCCCAGATTTTATTACCACTTATACCTAAAACAAACAACCGTGTAGCGGGGGCGTGAACTGCTCCCCATTTAAAAAAAGCTTTACTGGCAGGCACGTATTTTAGCATGACCACCACCACACTAACCGAAATCAGTAACAAACACATTTGATACAACATAATCTGATTAATGAATCCATCAGGATACAAACGAATACCCATGCCGGATAAAAGATGCCCTGAGAAAACCATAAAACCCGTTAACATCAGAACTACAAACAGCGTCAAAAATAATTTCATGGTTCAAATTTGCAGCGTTTCAGGTAAACACGAATTACCAAATGATAACTAATACCAATTATGTAGAAAAAATATCCTTTCTGATTCTACTTAAACTTTGAGGGGTAACGCCCAGATAAGAGGCAATGTATTTCATTGGCGTACGGCGTATTATTTCAGGTTGACGCTGCAATAACTCTGCATACCGCTCTTTAGCTGTTTTGGTAAGTATATCAATTTGTTGCTTTTGCTTATGTATAAAAAGCCCTTCGGAAGCAAAACGGCAGATTTTATCACTTAAGGGGTTATTTTGATTTAAACCATCAAATGCCGCCTTTGAAATTCTGAAAAAGACTGAAGGTTCAAATACAATTACTTCCAAAGGCGATCCGGACTGTGTCAGAAACGACATGTAATCTCCGAAAAAATCGTTTTCGTAACATATATCCACACACACAAAATTCTGCCGGTGCCATAATAAAATTCCACCCGAACCTTCGAGTATAAAATATAAATAACGCTCTGTATCTCCCGCCTTTTTCAAAATGGTTTCCCGGGCTATTTCTACCACTTCTCCCTTTTCCGAAAAACTACGCCACGCCTCTTCAGGCAATTCAAAATACGGGTCAAAAGCAGATTTTATACGTTTCGCTAATTCCATTTTTATGCTCTTCTTTATGCTGGATAGAACCAGCCTCCACGAATTTAACCGGTTTTAAGTTATGTTTTAAAACTGTCCTATAATTACTGAAAAGTAAGTATCAAAACAGATCATAATAGGAGGCGACAGCATCTTGCCCTGTATAATTGGGTCCCACAGCATCATCCGCCCCTAAATAAATCAATCCTGAAGCGACCGATATGGGGCCTTTGGAAGAAAGAAATCTGGAGCGTGTGTTATACACCATATTATTACGTTTAAACCAGTTTTTAAGGTACTGCGCAGGATCCGCGCAATTCCGGATGCATATATGTGACACATCCAGATGAGCCATAAAAAGACCATCTGGTTTTAATGCGGAACATGCCTTTATTATTGCCTGTACCTTATCTCCAACATAATGTAATCCATGCGAACAGGTAATCAAATCAAAAGAATCCTGTACCTCCCATTCCTGCAATGTCTTTTCCTGCAAACGAATCCCTGACGCTTTAAGGTCAGCCCGACCCAGAACCATATCCATACCTGCCAATATTACTTTATCCCGGGTTCCATTCTTTACCAAATACTGTTCCGTTTCTGCCAATGCATTGGCTTCTCCACAACATAAATCCAACCACGCGGCGGTTCCCTTTTGCTTTACCCTATCTGTTAACCACTCTCCAATATGAAAACGAAATTCACGTTCGTAGCTGTTGACGCCGGTAGCTTTTCTGGTCCGGTTCATTCTGCAATTAGCAACCACAGGCGACCAAACCAGTTCCTCTTCTGTTAAATACCTCATTCTTTAAGATACGAAAAATTTGTCAATTTATCCAGTTATTAAGAAAAAACGACCACTTAATAAAGTGTATAATACATAATACCCCCCGCATAGTATATTTATAATAGAACAAATCTCTCTCCCATACTTTTACAGTTGTTTGATCTCTACGTCGCATTCTTAACTAATTAAAGGCCTATGATCAAAAAGAATTTACATTATCTGATTATACTTGTATTTATTCTGAACGGGATAAGGGCCCAACAGAACCAATGCGGGAATAGCTATCTGCCATCGTCGAACACTATGCCTGCCGGCACCTTTCAGAGACCGTACTCATCCGTTGGACAGCCCTCCTCTTTCTGTTCAACGCCTATTATGGCCAATTACTTTGACGCCATATCAAATCTTTATGTTCCTGTCAACCAAACACCCATTGTTCATTACAGGGTAAATTTTGTTTTTTTGCTTCACCCAAGCATCCCCGGAATACTTCATTCCATTTCAAAAAACCAGATAAGAACTGATGCAGGAAATATGGTTCAGCAAATAAACAGTTGGTTTCAGTCTTGCGGAGCCATCCCTGCTACAAAACCCGTTCCTGCTCCCAATCCACTCCTATCTGATTCCAAAATCCGCCTGACGCTTAACAAGGTGTATTTTGACAGTAGTTCTGCTATTGGTTGCAGTCATTCCTTTGGGTCCTCAACATTTAATACTCAATTCCCTTTTGATACTGACAGCACGTTCAACATCTTTTTTTATACCGAAACCGATCAGGGAGCTGCCGGAGCCGGTTGGGCTGTTCCCGGCAAATACTGCGCTATTGCCTTACCTACGCCCTCAATGGGAGGAGCCTATGTTCCGGGCACCATTTTCAATAATCCAAGACTATTATGGCACGAACTTGGTCACGGCCTTGGTTTTTTGGGAGATCACTACGGACATCAATACAACATTGTTGATCCGTCTGGCGGAAATTACATTCCGGATGACGCGGCTATAGATAACGGTTTAACCAGTTCATGCTCTATTCCAACGGGTCCTTTGACACCAACTGTCATGAATAACAATTTAATGAGTGGTTCCTCTTGCCGGGAAGCATTAAGTGCCCGGCAGATTGCCGCGTTCCATTACTTAGTTGCCTCTAACGTTACTAAAAAATTTACGCAATTCAGAAAGTCCACTTACCCTTATTCCCCTTTCCTCTCTTCCCCAATTATCTATCACTATAGCGGAGATCAGAGTTTTAACAGCCAGGCCAATCTTCTGTTCGATAGCCTTATCATTAAAAGTGGCGCCAATGTTACATTTGAAAATATGCTGCTGATTGCACGTCCGGGAGCAAAAATAGTGATTGAACCCGGTGCCATTCTAAATCTGGAATGCGTAACCATTACCACACAAAATGAAAACCTGTTTGTTTGGAATGGCATAGACGTATGTGGTAACAACAGCGCTCCCCAGAATTACCCTCAACAAGGCATCCTGATAATTAACAATTCTTCGTTGCAAAATGCGCAAATTGCCATAAATGTAGGAAAACGGGATCGTTCCGGTGAGTTTTTGCCTAATACCGGCGGAGGTGTTGTGCTAACCAACGGGGCTATTTTCGAATACAACCATATTGATGTTGAATTTGCCCCTTACGTTTGGAGTAAACGGATTAATAACAATACATCCGCTCTGCAAAACACTGCCATAAAAAATAATAGTCTGTTTAAAAATTCTAAATTTTTAAGCGGGTTAAGCTCCTCGCAAACAAAATTCGCCTGCATCATTCTCAAAAATGTATGCGGCGTTTCTTTTCTGTCCTGTGAGTTTAACCCCGGCATAACCCCTCAACATCAGGTAGATTACGGAATACTATGCCTGAACAGTACGTTTTCCATTTACAGCACTCCGACTTCTAAGAGCAAAATATCTTACTTTAAAAACGGCATCTATGCCAATGGAAATTTACTCAATGACGCTATACGTATTAACGATGTTTTATTTAACGTAAACGGTAACAATGGCGTATTTCTAAAAAATGTAAAAATGCCTCAGGTAACAGGTTGTAGCTTTAATTTCCACAATACTAGCGTCGAAAAACTAAGCAATGGCATTTATCTGAGTAACTGTTTTGGATTTAAAGTAGAGAATAATGTTTTTTATAACAACACGAGTTACCCAAGTTCAGGTATATTCGTGAGACAAAGCGGAGCTTATGCCAACGCTATCTACAACAACCAGTTTCAAAATCTGAATCTGGGCGTTTGGTGCATAGGTGAAAATTCCGATCACGGTAATGGAAATGGGCTTCTTATAAATTGTAACGAATTTTCGCAATGTGAATACAACGTTGGAATTGTTAAGAGTAATCGCATTAACAGTTTGTATGGCAATAAAGCCGGGATTGCACCTGTTCAGGGCGTTAGCTTTTTGGGTGATATCTATAATGCCTGTAATCTTTACGATGTATTAGATTGCAAACCCTATGATGAAAATAAAATCTATATAGATACCGATAACGATTTTGTCATCTCAAGTCACGGATCTTATAAAAACACGGCGTTTCATACCGATCAGAGCTATAACAAATGCAGTAATCCTCTGGAAGTAGTAGATATAGCCAGCAATACAAACGCGCCACTTAAAGGTACCTATTGCCCTGCTTCTATTTATTCTTCACTCGACAACAGTACACTTGAAAACAAAGTCAATGATCTAAAGACTACTATAGACTTGCTTTTAAACCAGCAACATCAGCTAATGGATGGCGGAAACACCCAAGCGCTTCTGGATAGCATACAACAACCTGAAAAAGTATCTACTATCAAAAATTTACTGGCGGGTTACAGTCCTTACCTTAGCGATACCGTATTAAAATCACTGATTGCTCATACTGAGTTGCCGGCTGAGGCTATCCTGGAAATACATGATTTGAACAAGCCCGTCAGTATTCCGGTATGGAAAGCGCTTTTAAAACGCGATTTTTCCAAATCGTCGAAAAACAGGCTTAAGCAACAACAAAGTCAGTCGCAATTAAGCACAAAAAACCAATTGCTATCTAAAATCAGCATCCTTCAAACACATTACGGACTTAGTTTAACCGAACAATTATTCAGACTGGCAACCGACAGTTTACATGGGTGTATAGATAGCCTGATTAGTTTTTACAATAAAGGTATTATCAAAAACAGTGAGCTGTTTAAAATAGATTTACTTATACAATCGGGGAAATACACAGAAGCAGACAAACTGCTAAACAAACTGTCAGAAGCAGGTGGTATATACACCGATTATGTTACCGTAGAAAGAGAGATCCTTAGTCTGCACCAGTACCCTCACCACCGGTATTTACTCAGAAAAGATGAGTTAAAAAAACAAGAGATAAAAACCATTGCTCAGGGAGGAAACCTATTGTCTGAGGGCATTGCGGCAGGGCTCCTTGCGGATGTGTGGGATATTATGGAAACGGATGAAGAAAAACCATTACCTATAAAATCAGGCATTGTTGTACAAACGCCTACCAATACTGCTATTGGCGTTCCTGAGCAAAAAACAGAAGACACTCCGGCATTTTTACTCTATCCTAATCCAGCTAACCAAAACCTTTCCCTTGGGTCTGAAAACACTGCAGATTCTATGGACTTGTATTTGTTTGATCTCAGTGGCAAGCTCATTCTGAAACATGCATTCGAAACGTCTTCATCTGTCAGCATCAGTCATCTTGCAGAAGGTATCTATATAGCGCAATTAAAAAAGAAAGACGAACTTATTTCCGTAAAAAAAGTAATGGTGATACGATAGTTCGTTCTTAACTAAAATCAATGCGAACGCCACTATTTCAAAATAACTTTGCTCAAAAAAAATAAAAACATGAAAAATAAAAAAATGATGTTTTCTACACTTTGGGTATTTGTCACATTTAACTACCTGTATTGTGACCTAATTGGTTTGATGGACGCCTCTTTATTAAAACAGTACCTGACCGGTCATGTAGAAGGAATGACCATTAATGAACCGTTTCTGCTATTAGCGGGGATACTTATGGAAATCCCTATCTCCATGATCGTTTTATCACAACTATTGCCTGCCAGATTCAATGCCATAGCCAATGCTACAGCTGGCTTTATTAAAACTATTGTTATGATAGCTACGTTGTTTGCCGGACACGTGAGTAGTTATTACCTCTTTTTTGCCATCATTGAAATAGGAACCACTCTGTTTATCAGTATTAAAGCCATTCAATGGCTGAAAAGTATAAAGACCTATGTCCTTACTTATCAGGCTTAAGAATACGCTTGCGGATACGGCTTAGTGATTCTGGTTTTACACCTATGTAACTGGCAATATAGTATTGAGATACACGCTGAAGAAGGCCCGGGTTTGTTTCTACCAGGCGCAAATACCTTTGCTCGGGCGATTCGGTCAGATATGCCTGCATGTGTTTATGTTGTTCGGCCATTACCTGTTGTAATATTGTTCTGGCAATGGCTTCAAAATCAGGAAATTCTTTAAAAAGCGATTGTGCTTGTTCTTCATTACCTACAACCAAGATACATTCCTCCATACACACCAGGTAATCATCGGCAGGAGCTGAATCCGGAAAATCAGTCATTGAAATAACCCATTGATTTTCCGCATAAAATCCGGTTGTAATCTCCTCCCCATTCAATAAACGATACCGTCTGATACATCCTTTCAATATAAAAAAAGTCTCAGCCTGACGGCTACCTTCCTTTAATAACAACTCGCCTACCGGAAATTTCCGGATAATACTGTTTTTCCGGATAGCTGTTTTTTCTGTATCGCTGAACGGCCTTATCTTCGAAAAATGCCCAATTAATTGATCTATCATTGCTGTCCGTTTTAAAATGCCTGTAATTGTTATTTATGCAGCCTTATTTTATCTAAACCATATTACGTGTTCATGCTTTCTCAGATAAAAACACTTTGATGTCTTTCCAAAACACATCAAATTGCAACCGCATTTCTTCTTTATTTTCATTAAATAAATGTAATGATTCATTAAGAAGAATACCATGCTTTAAGCGGTGAGATAAGTGAAACAGTACTTTTTCAATGCCCTCTATCTGAGCATAGTTGAAATAAATGTCATTTTCGAGTACATAATTTAAAAAATTACGACTCGAACGGGGCAGTACTTTTTCATTACGGGTGTAAACCGAATAAGCAAAGTCACAAAACGGACGTAGTTCAATGGCTTGCCACTCCTGATAATGCTGAGTGAGCAGGTAATCAAAATAGATATCCACCAACACGCCGCTGTAGCGTTCGTATCCATTATAAAAAAATCGTTTACATTGCTTAAAGGCCGGATGCGCATCCGTAAAACTATCTATTTGCCTGTGTAAATAAATTCCCTTTATAATTCCTTCAGGATAGTGCGTATAGTGATTGCCTCTTACATGATCGGCAATAAAATTGCCAATCAGTAATTCTTCTTTAAATCCGCTTAATACAGCGTGCGCCAGATAATTCATGGTGTTCCCCTCCCCTGATAATACCTCAGGTAATGCTCCCGCCAGTTTTTATTCGCTCTGGCATTAGCCAGTTCTAGACAAGGCTGATCATCGGTATTCATTTGCTCTGTTTCAAAAAGCGGCATTGTTTTTTTTCCTGCTTCTGGAGAGGCACACATCAGTAAATTCCGGTAAGCCTCTGGTTGCAATGTAGTGTATATACGGGTTTTAAATCCGGCCGCCGATAATGTATTTAGTAAAATACGTGTCCCTTTTCCATTAGCCCCGGCTAAATACCCATGCCAGTTAATCCACAACTGTCCACCGGATTTCAATTGCTGATGTTTTATTCTGTTAAGGCTTTCAACGGTTAAAACATGAGAAGGTTGCTCTTCCGCCTTAAACACATCGGCCAAAATAACATCATACCTTTCTTCTGTACGATTGAGGTAACGCCTTGCATCATCGTGATATGTTAATGCTTTCTCAGACAGACCAAACCAGCGTTCTGCACAGTAAATAATACGTTCATCAAATTCAACCGCCTCTACGTTGTATCCCTTTTTTATTAATACGCCTACACTCAGCCCCCCTCCTAAACCAAGCACCAGGGCTTTCCCTTCCTTTTTAGGAGGAACAAGTGTATCTAATTGGTTAAGATAATCTGTAATGATGGATGAATCGGAAACGTTTAACTCAGTTTGAACAATCTGATTAATCAGTAAACGGCGTATGGTGTCGCCATCTGAATTCAGTTGTTCCGTTACCTGACATTCTCCTAATACACTGTTGCTGTTATACACTATAGTTTGAGGTTTATGTAGTGCATTCCACATCCATACTCCAAGTACCAACAGGAAACCAATAATTATCAGAATCGTTCTGTTTCCGGAAACCAGCAGCACAGATAGTACTAATAACCCGGCAAATAAAAATGCCGTATTATGTAAGCCCCACTCAGGAATAAAGTAAAAACCACACAGGAAAGAGGAAAGAATACCGCCAGAGGTTGATATGGCATATACGGTACCCCCTACTCTGCCTGCATTTTCAGAGGCATTGGTCTGAAGCTTTATAAACATGGGAGAGGTTGCTCCTAAAAAGAATAAAGGCGGAACCACCAGTAAAAATGCTCCGGATAAAATACCAGCCCACAAGCTCAAATAAGACAATCTGGGCAAAATATAAACTGAGATAAAGGGCATTAGCAGAAGGCTCAGCGTAGCTAATAGTAACAGATAAGCTAAACGCTTTTCTGTGCCGGGCTTAAGACTAAAGTAGCCGCCGGCAAAATATCCGATGGCCAGACCTCCCAAAGTCATCGCCAATATGGCTGACCAGATGTATAAACTACTCCCGTATAATGGTGCTATAAGGCGTGCTGAAAGTATTTCAGCGGCCATTACACAAGCTCCTTCGAGGAAGCCCGATACTAAATAGCGAAACTTCATTTAAAAACGCGCACATTTACTGAACACTCCGTGCGCTTCAAATATAGTTAAAAGAAAGATTTAAGTTCTGCAATTTGCTTCTGATGATAAGCAATAAGTCCTTCGGCAGGAGATTGAATGATGTTACCAAGTATAAATCCTTCTGATTCGGCAACCGTTTCTAATACGTCTTTGTAATGAAAGGCAATAGAGCCAACAAAATGGACCGGTAAACTCTTCGCATTGGTATATTTTGATACCTGAAACTGAAAAAATGTGGTAAAGCAATAATTTAATAACTGCTCAACATAAGCATGCCCTCTGTTTTTGCCAAGAAAAACACTGGTTGACGCCAGATAACGGGATGGCATACTACGTTTGTAAAGATTATCGAGAATAATTTCCCGGTGATACCCTTCCGCCTCAAACAAACCAGACAAATCTGGTGGAAGCGTTTCGTTAAAATAATCCTGGATCAGGTATTTTCCGATACATGCGCCACTTCCGTGATCTCCGAAAAGGTAACCAACAGAAGGTACATTTTCTACTACTTCTTTTCCGTCGTAAAGACAACTGTTACTTCCTGTACCCAAAATACAGGCAATGCCTCTTTCGGTACCACAGAGGGCACGAGCCGCCGCCAGTAAATCGTGGTTTACAGTGATAACCGCGTTTTTAAACAAAGAAGCGATACTACTGTTCAGTATTTCACAATTTTCAGGAGTACTGCAACCCGCTCCGTAATAAATTATTTCAACAATACGGGATTGTTCTTCCTTAATAAATGGCAGTAAAGACCTGATTAATTCGTCAGCTATGGTATCTTTGGATTGAAAATACGGATTAAACCCTATTGTTTTAACACGTTTTACTATACCTTCGGCAGATAATAGATTCCAGTCTGTTTTGGTGGATCCACTGTCAGCAATCAAAATATAGTTCATACGAGTGTCGTTTGTTGTTGGTTAGTCCTTAATCTTTCTATTACGTTTTAGCTTATTTTAAATCAAAAAACCACTAGTTTACTTAGTGGTTTTTTGATTTCTGATGTTTTAGTATTATGCGTTTTCTTCGGTAGAGGCAGTATTTTCTTCTGAGCTACCTTCGGTAGTTTCAGTTGAAGGAACTGCTGCCGCTTGTTTAGCTGCAACTTTAGCTGCTTTAGCTTCTTTTACCGCTGTTTCGGCTTTCAGTTTATCGGCAAGGCGTTTTTTATCAGCATCTGTAAGGTTTTCTTTTTTGCTGTTAATTTTGCCTTCTTTTTCCTGTAACCATTTATTGAATTTTTGTTCAACCTGAGTTTCAGAAAGCGCACCTTTTTTAACCCCTTCTAAAAGGTGTTTTTTCATTAACACACCTTTGTAAGATAAAATCGCCCGACACGTATCTGTAGGCTGGGCGCCTTTCATCATCCAGTTTAACGCTGAATCAAAATTCAGGTCAATTGTAGCCGGATTGGTGTTAGGGTTATACACTCCTAATTTTTCGATAAATTTACCATCACGAGGTGCACGACCATCCGCCACTACTACATGAAAAAAAGCACTGTCTTTTTTTCCATGTCTCTGTAGTCTAATCTTAACTGCCATAACAATTTATTTTTAAAAATGAGGTGCAAATATACATTATTTGTGGAATCCTATCAAGCCCATCCGTCAAAAAAATTGCATTATACCATGAAACCTGTAAAAAAAGAAGAACTTTACATGCTTTTTTACCGAAATCTGATCCGGATCATTGCAGGGTTTATCGAAATACCACCAAAAATAAGCCGCACTATATACTTGCTTGAGTATTTTTGTTAAATTTGTGTTTTAACGAAAGGTTTACATACACATACTATGCAAGTTAAAGAACGCGGCATCATCCTTATTCCTACTGATTTTTCGGAACAATCTCTTCTGGCTATAAAGCAATCTTATAATCTGGCAAAATACACCCATTCTAAAATGGTTTTATTGCACGTTTATAATAAGGTTGGAGAAGAAAGTTACGAGGCGTTAACAAAGTTAACCAAACAAACGGAAGCGGAAAGTGGGGTTCCCTGTGAATTTATGAATGTGAAGGGTGATGTGTATGAAGAAACGGATCGTATTGCCGAAGAAATAAAGGCTTCCCTTATCATTGTTGGATTAGAAAGCCACATGCGTTTTCGCAACATTATAGGAAACAGTGCCAGTAAACTGGTTCGCAAAGCGCCTTGTCCTGTTATAACAATACGCGGTCGTGAACACCGCGATGGATGTGAAAATATTCTGTTGCCTTTGGATTTGAGCCGCGAAAGCCGCGAAAAAGTGGATGTAGCTGTTCAGTTTGCTCATTTTTTTGGTGCTTCTATCCGTATTTTATCTGTTTTTTCGCCAAGCGACCTGAGTTACGAAAACCAATTGCTGGCGTATGCCCACCAGGTGAAGCAATTTGTTAAAAATAAAGGCGTTAGCTGTACCAATAAATCTATAGCCAGCGATAACGTTGCCGAAACGGTAGTGGATTATGCCAATAAAATTGAAGCGGATCTGATCATGATTATGAATAAACCGGATCTGAGCGTTAAAGAGTTTTTCAGTGGCACCGATGCTCAAAAAATAGTGGACATCAGTAACGTACCAGTGATGACCATTCAGCCAATGAAAAAAGAAAGCCTTACCCATTTTGGAACAGGTTTGTAATACCACCCACTCCACATTTAATCCTTATCTGAATTGCTTACGTGCCGGTAGGAGTTAATGCTATTATTGTGTAAAACAGACGCTCCTACTCTGTCATTTTTTATATCTTATCATGCCTGTTTTGCCAACTTGACATTTTTAAACAGATGGCACCATTTTTGACACCAGAGTTTCAAACTATTTAAACCATGAGTGCAACTGGAAAAATTAATGTTCAAACGGAAAATATCTTTCCGATCATCAAAAAGTTTCTTTACAGCGACAACGAGATTTTTTTACGTGAATTGGTGAGTAACGCGGTAGATGCGACTCAGAAGTTAAAAGCCCTTTCCCGTATGGGCGAAGCCACTGGTGATCTTACGGATGTAACCATTGAGGTGGAAGTAGATAAATCTGCAAAAACCATTACCATTAAAGACAAGGGTATTGGGATGACAAAGGATGAGGTAGAAAAATACATTACCCAAATAGCATTTAGCGGGGCCGAAGAGTTTGTAACCAAATACAAGGATAAAGTTGATAAAAATGTAGTTATCGGCCACTTTGGATTGGGCTTTTACAGCGCCTTTATGGTGGCTAAAAAAGTAGAAATATACTCTCTTTCTTATAAAGCAGGAAGTCAGGCGGTTCGCTGGGAATGCGATGGCAGCCCCGAATACACCATTGAAGAGATCAGCAACCGCAGCCAGCGCGGAACCAACATTGTTCTTCATATTGCCGACGATTGCGAAGAGTACCTTGATAATTTTAAAATTGAAGGTTTACTTAAAAAATACTGCAAATTTTTGCCGGTTGAAATCAAATTTGGCACTAAAAAAGACTGGGTAGATCAGGGTGAAAAGGATGATAAGGGAGAACCTAAAAAAACGGAAATTGAAGTAGATAACATCATTAACAACCCTGCTCCGGCATGGACACGTAAGCCCGCTGATCTGAAAGACGAAGATTACAAAGCGTTTTACCGCGAGCTGTATCCTATGCAGTTTGACGAGCCTTTGTTTCACATCCATTTGAATGTGGATTATCCATTTAATCTTACGGGGATCTTATACTTTCCGAAACTGAGTAATAAACTGGAAATGCCGAAAGATCGCATACAGTTGTACTGCAATCAGGTATTTGTAACCGACAATGTAGAAAATATTGTTCCCGATTTCTTAACCCTTTTACGTGGGGTTATTGACAGTCCGGATATTCCATTGAATGTGAGCCGCAGTTACCTGCAGGCCGATGGAAACGTTAAAAAAATCTCTTCACACATTACCACAAAAGTTGCTTCCAAACTGGAAGAACTCTTTAAAAAAGACCGTGCCGATTTTGAAAAGAAATGGGATGACATTAAGATTTTTGTTCAGTACGGTATGATCAGTGATGAGAAATTTTATGAAAAAATCAATAAAGTTGCTCTTCTCAAAAATACAGATGGTAAGTATTTTACATTTGAAGAGTACCAAAATCTGATCAACACCAATCAGGTTGACAAGAACAATAAAACGGTATATCTTTACGCTACCAACGTTCAGGAGCAGCATGCCTACATTGATGCCGCTAAAAGCAGAGGGTATGACGTGTTGATTTTTGATACTATGCTTGATCCGCACTATATTAATCACCTCGAAAGCAAATTGAAAGATGCTCAGTTTGTAAGGGTGGATGGCGATACCATTGACAACCTTATTAAAAAGGAAGAAACAAACAGCAGTAAACTAAGCGAAGAGCAGCAAAATCAACTTAAGCCTATTATTGAGGGAACCATCAGCAAAGAGCAGTTTACGGTTCAGTTCGAAAACCTGAATGAAAAAGATGCGCCAATGCTGATTACACGTCCTGAATTTATGCGCCGGATGAAAGATATGAACCAGCTTGGCGGAGGCGGTGCCATGGGCTTCTACGGTCAATTGCCTGACATGTATAATCTGGTGGTAAATGCAAACCATCCTTTAATTACACGTATATTAAACGAAGGCGACAGCGAAAAACAAACCGCGCTGGCCAAACAGGCTACCGATCTGGCTCTTTTAAGTCAGGGGCTTTTGAAGGGTGAAAGCCTGACTAATTTTATAAAACGCAGTGTAGAACTGATTTGATAACCATTTAAGAATATGAAAAAGCGGGATAATTACTCCCGCTTTTTTGTTTTATGCTCTTCCATGTAACATAGAACTTGTTCGATTAAAATCAGATTATACAACAGAACTTCTGGTGTGTCAGAATGGCCGAGCGGTTGAAGTGGCAGCCTTGTGATGGATTTTGTGTGTTTTTGCGCGAGCGCGGCGGCTGAGGCACGAAGACCCCGAAAACCGCTGCAAAAACCACAAAAGACGAGTAAGCTATAACGGAAAACGCGGTTTTAACGTGGCTTGTGTGGGTGAAAAACGGCTGCAAACGTTCCTGTAACAACTAAGCCGTAAAACCAGGTCTATTTTTTGCAGCTACCATTATACGCCTTTTTAACCTCAACATTTTCCAACACCTGAAACGTCATATATGGTTCTCCAAATAATTTGCAATAGCGATCGGGTTCACGTTCTTTAGCGATAGCCAGCGCCCGGGCAAATGTGCGGGAATAGTATTTTTCAGGAAGGTGACTGGCCAGACTGATATACATAAACACTAAATTGGAAGACACGCCAGGTTTATCTATGTATGGCTCCAGTAAAGTAGAAGCATACCGGTAATCTTTTGCCCGCGAAAATACATAGGCCAGCTTTAAAGCGTTTTGCCAACTGGCCTCTTTAATATTGTAAAAACTTTTAATACGGGTAACACACGCTTCTATTTGGGCCTCCGCGTTTTCTAATGTATCCAGCGTTTCCATTAGTTTAAACTGCCATTCAATATTTAAACCATTTACCAGATTACTGTCCAGCTTACCGTAGAGCCCATCTATGGTTCGTTGTACTTCGGCCTGATGATCGGTATTTCCGGCATTGCTATCCAGCTGAATAGTGCAGAACATACGGTTGTATTGTAATACCGGGTTAGCCGGAGCCATTTTCAGTAAACGATCAAATGTTGCCGCATCTTCCTCCTCTACAGAACCAGTTACCTGATAGTTAAAATAGCGTTTGTTATTAACGAACGCAATGGTTTCCTGAGTTTCTTCCAGTTTACAACTATCCAGCGCATCGGCGGTATATTTTCCTTCTAGTACTTTTTTCCCGATGTATTCCAATATTTTATGGGCCTGACTGGCATTTTTCGCTTTCAACGCTCTGTTAAAACTGACGGTAGAAAATTTCTGTTCTTTACTTCCACTCACATCGTACGTTATGTCCATAATGATTTGGGCAAAGCGTTCCTTTGCCAGAATTGGCTCCAACTCAGCTTGTAACGACTTATCGCCGTTGATTTTGGCAATGGCTTTCTGTTTTCCCAGATTAACCAGATCGGCGTATTTTCCATCTTCGTTTTCCAGCATAAACAAGCCCCAACTGTCCTTGGTTTCTATAGATGGTTTAATCTTCAATTCCTGCCGTCCCTGAAGCACATTAACAACACTTTCTGCCCGCTTGCGCTGTAAACGGGCGTTGGCCACGCTATCCCCTTCTATTGAAGAGTATGCATAAATATATAGTCCCTCAATAATAAAATCAGGTTCATTCAGGGCTTTGATAAATGGCTCTATATCTTCCTGTTTAAACTCAGCTTTATTTTTTTCAAACGGAATGGTAAAATTAATAATTGAACTTTCGGAACGCGGCTCAAAAGGGGGCTTTAAACCTAGTGTTCCCTTTTCGGGTAATAAACCTATGGGGGTATTGCTCTCTACGTTGCCGTTTTCAACGTAGCCCCGGGTAATGGTTTTACAGACATGCCCATCCTGAACCACAATCAGGTTAAGCTCATAGGCACCTGTAATACCCTGAGGCATTTTACCCAGTTCGACTTCTATCCCTTTTATTTTCCGGCGCTTTTTAGGGTCCGCATTCTTAAGCAGCAGATTTTTCTTAAAGAATTTATCCTTATACACCACTTTATTCATTATGCCTTTGTTGTACAAATCATTATTCACAATATTATATCCGTCTTTTTCGTATTGCTCCCGTTGTATAACATCTACAGCCAATCCATCTTTTTGTTTCTTTAGCACACGTCTGAGTTCTTTGGCATTAGGGTATTTAAGATATATTTTCCCATCTTTTTCATAAAGTCCTTTATGCAATACATCATAATTTTTCCAGCGGTCACAGGTCTTACAGTATTTATTTTCGGGGCCTTTTAGTTTTTTGGATTTTGTATTAAAAGGTATCTTTAATTCCTTTTTGTGCGCTACACCTTCGTTCGTAATATCGTATCCGCCTAAAACCGCGCTGATGTACACTTTTTTAAGATCATCGGAAAGCCCGCAATTGATTCCGACAAGGGTATATTTCGGATTACTGATGACTGCCAGATTTTTAGGATTATTTTCCCATCGGTTATATATCACTTTGGCAACATCCTCGGTCTTGTAATTTTCGCGGCCTTTACTGATAGCGGCTTTCATTGTTATCTCTTCACCTCGCTTTGTAGCTCCGGCCTTTCTAAGGTGCTTTTGCGTGGTCTTCAACTCTATTTTATCCTTCTCTAGCCCCGCCATTCGTTCGGCACTCATACCCGCCGAATACTCAAGCATGGCATTCATTTCCAGAGTATCAAGCCCTTTTGAGAGACGCCAGCGGTTCAATTCCTTCAAAACTACATACGGTAATGAATCAATTTTGAAATTTTCATCAGCTATTGCATTCTTTTTAGCCCCTGCCTTTTGAGGATAGGCTAAAAACGGACTTATTACTAAAAAAACAAAGAGAAAGTATTTTTTCATAGTTGTTTAAAGTAGAGGTTTAACTTCACATAATCCGTTTTTGTTTTTAACAGTTTTTTCACGCCCTGTCTCTTCCATTTACCCAACCTCCATAATTGATACAAGCCTTAATAGTCAACAAAAGGGGACACTACGCTTTCCGGTATACATTTCCCTTTGTTCCCCGCCATCAGATAAATATTACGTTTAAAAACTGACAATAGTTAGCTGTCGGCATGAGTGGAATCATAACTACAGAGGGTTCGTTTCCACTACATTTGTAATAGTAAAAGGGATCAGAGTTATTTGCGATGTATTAAACTTAGCTTCGCGGTTATTTGCAAAATAATCTGTAACTTAAAACCATGACATATATTGATCAAAATAAATACGAGTTATTCAGTTTAATTATACGGGTTTTTACAGGGCTTTTATTCTTATTTCAGGGATATGATAAATTGTTTAAAATAGGTTTAAAAGGATGCGTGGAAACATTTTATGCGGACTCGCGTAAGCTTAATGTTCCTACTCCTTTACTTTGGATTGTTGTCAGTTTTACATCTGTGGCCGAATTTTTTGGTGGCATTTTTTTAATGATCGGACTATTTTACCCTTATACCTTAATAGCTCTTGGTATTGATCTGATATTGGTTGCCGTAGCCTTTGGTTTGGTTCAGCCTATGTGGGATACACGCCACGCGTTTCCGAGATTTTTACTGATTATACTGAATATGTTCGTTCTTATACAATTTAATAAATTCACTTTAGATAATCTATTTAACCGCTAAAATCAACTATGAAAACTCAAAAAATAATTGTAGGTATAGACTACACCCCTTCATCAGCAAATGCGCTAAAATACGCTGGTCTTTTAGCCAAACACGCCAATTGCGAGTTAGTTCTCTTTCACCTTTACGATATTCCTGTAATGCACGCTAACTCTGGTTTGTATTTTATATCTATGGGTGAAACCAAACAGAGTAAAGTAGAAAAGATTCATGCTTTTGCTAAAAAAAACCTGGGAAAAGATGCGGTTTACGAAGTTCATATTACCAGCGGCACCATGCAGGATGAAATTCAGGCCTTGATAAAAGCCGACAAAGTACATTCGGTGGTTATGGGATTAGCTGCCAAAACGAAAATTAATCGTTTTATATATGGCAGCAATAGTACCAATCTGGCGGGTAAATTAGATTGTCCGGTTGTTATTGTACCAGAATCATATAAGACACATAAAGTGGGCCATAGCATTCTGGCGTTCGATAACAGCGAAATGCCCGCTAAGAAAACACTTAACAAAATAAAACAGTTTATTAACAGCACACAAAGCAAAGTGAACGTTTTACACATTCAAACACCAGAAGCGTTTGAAGAGAACCCTGTTACAGAATTTAAAATTGATGCCAAACACATTTATCCTGTAGAAACCAAAAAGGCAAAAACGGTAGTAGACGGCATCAGCAAAGCGGTTAACGCTAAAAAAGCGCATTCGGTTATCAGCATTTCACGTCAGCATTCATTTGTGTACCGCTTCTTTGTAGAGTCGGTAACTAAGGAAATTGCTTTTACGTCTAAAGTTCCTGTAATGGTGGTACACGAATAGTACTTTATTATTTTTGATTAGTAAAAGAGTGTTTCTCTAAAAGAAACACTCTTTGTTATTTATAAGAGTATGCTATTTTCATTCGCCTGCATTTATGCGCCCATTAACCTGTAACAATTACAGCAACGTGACCTGCTCCAATGATACTTTCCAACATGAACTATATTGGTTCACTTTTCCTGTTAAAAATAAAAAGCCCCATTACAGAAGTAATGGGGCTTTTACTGAATCTACAATTAATTGACTTACTCTTTCACAATCTTTTTAACCGCCAGACTTTGCCCGGCTTTCTCTACTTTCACAAAGTAAATTCCATTGGTGAGAGTTTGTAAATCGAGCTTAGACTCGCTACTATTTGCAGTCAGGTTAAACACTACTTCTCCTAACGCATTTACAACTGTCACATCCGATCCTTTAGCGTCTTCACTTAACTGCAGATAAAATACGCCATTTCCTGGATTCGGATAAACGCTGATACTATTACCAGCACTTGTCAGACTTGATAATCCGGTACATGTGCTTACATTTTGGGTTACTGTCATCGAATTGCTACATCCATTTATATCGGTACCATTAACGGTATAAGTGGTAGTTACTGTTGGAGAAACCGCTATCACAGCGGTATTCGCACCGGAACTCCACGAGTATGTGCTGGCACCTGAAGCTGTTAAACTGGCGCTTTGTCCCACACAGATCAGCGATGCGGATGTAGATGCAGTTAGGGTTGGTAAGCTATTAACACTTACACTTGAAACAGCAGAGCCCTGGCAACCAGCAGCACTTGTTCCGGTTACCGTATAGTTAGTTGTTACAGCGGGGGTTACAGTTGCGCTACCACTTGAAAAGGTATAACTTGCCGCGCCACCTGGAACCAATACAAAACTATTACCATTACATACCGCACCACTATTTACTGTTATTGTTGGAAGCGCATTTACCGTTACACTGGCTACTGCCGAACCTATACAACCTAATGTATTTGTTCCGGTTACCGTATAGTTAGTATTAGTGGTTGGCGTCACAGTGGCACTTCCTCCCGAGAATGTATAAGAAGATGCTCCGGAAGGCACTATAACAAAACTATTACCAGAACAGATGGCTCCGCTATTGACTGTAATAGAAGGGCTAGGATTAGTTACAATGGTAATGCTTGTACATGGTAATGCACTTACACAGCCTCCTGTTCCATTAACAAAATAATCGGTGGTACTGGCTGGAGATACAGATATGGAGGTACCTGTTCCTACTGCTGTACCGCCGCAACTACCACTATACCAACTCCAGGCCGCTGCATCATTTAATACCCCTGCGGTAATGGACAAAGTAACTGTAGTACCTGCACACACTGTTGATGCACTGGCTGATAAAGTAACTGTTGAAGGACTGGTACACACCTCGTCAAATCCCATATCAGGGCCTGTGGTATTACGTGTATCGCAATCTGCATCGTTTATAACAGCTGGTATTGGCGTTCCCGCATTTTCAATACCTGCATTGGCATTTGCTACCAGATGTAAATCGGTAGCCGATGCAAAATTAGGTAATATTGAAACGGAATTTAAATCCTTTCCTGTTTCTGTTTGCCAGTTAGATAAACTTACTTGTTGTGTACCTGCTGTTAAAGAGCCTACCCGACCTATAGAAGAACTGGTTCCCGTAACATAAATATCATTATTAGAACTGGTTAAGTTGGCGTAGTTTCCAACTGTACTGGTATAAGCCAGACCAATACCGGTGTTTCCATTAAACCCATTACTACCGGTACAAATAAGAATATTATTTTGAATGTTAACCGCTGGTGTTACACCATTTATAGCTAAGGCAAAATTTGGCTGCGATGCACCAGTTAAAGTACCTGTAACTCTCACGGAGTTATGAAATACATTTAACACACCTGCTCCGCCTCCATAATAAATACCGGCAGCAAAATCGCCAGCGGTGCCATTCGCGAATACATCCGCAATTGCGTTATTAGCAATCAAAGTTGTTCCGGTGCTTGTAGCTGCTAAAATAATTCCACCCGAAGAGTACGTATTACTTTGAACAAGGTTACTGATGCTATTACCTGTTACAACAGCATTGGTCACTTCGGCTCCGGTTGTAACAGAATTAGCCAAAGCGTTACTTCCTAAAGTAATACCTATTACATCAATTGATCCTGACGAAAGTATATTGGCGATCGTATTAGAGCGCACCTTAGGTCCGTCTTCAAACAACACCATTATACCCACTCTACCAATAGAAGTAGGGCTAACATCATTTAAGTCATTCAGATCAAATACATTATTATTGTTTTTAAGAATAGCCGATTGCCCCGCAGAGAAAATACCTACCTGCGCGTTACGAATCAAATTATTGATAATACTGTTGTTATTGTTGTTTGCTGAACCAGTACCACTTCCTATGGTTGGGCCACTAATGTTTACTGCCACACCTGTGGCCAGACTGCCACTCCCCGCAATAATACAGTTCATAACAGCATTGTTACTTGCGCCATCTCCACCCGCTGTGGTTTGTATAGAAACAACACCTGAACCTGTAGCGACATTAGTATTAACTAACGTTAAATTTCTACTTGCCTTAACTAAAGGACAAATTGAATTAACGGTATTACCATTGCTGCCATTGATAGAGATATAGTCACCACCATTAATTACAATTATAGCTGTGGTTGAAGAACCCGTAATGGTTGGGCTAACTCCTGCCGCCGGCTGAATTAACAAACTGTTAGTGCTGCTGGCATTGACATTACTTAAAAAGGTAATTGGAAACGTTTCTGATGGATACGTGGCATCTATCAGACTAAATACCACAGAACCTGTTAAACAACTGGTATTATAGGCATTGGCCGCCGCCGTTAACGTAGAATAGGTTCCTGTTGCACCAACAGTATATAACCCGGACAAATTACCTGCAATCGTGTAAGCATTTGGTGAAGTTGGAGCCGTGGTTACTGCATTTACATTAGTAGCAACTAAACCGGCTGATGGGTTAGAGCCTATATTTCCATTAACGTCCTGAGCAATGACATAATAGTTTATCACATCGCCGGCAGAAAGACCACCCATGGCAGAACTACTGATAGTGAAACTCCACACGCCGTTATTACCTGTACCTGATACTAAAGCTCCCTGGTTAGAAAACCATGCACCTGCATTTTTTCTGAAATACACACGGGGTTGTGCCGTTCCTGTTGTAGGGGCTCCGGATAGGTCGGCAATAGTAGCTGTAAAAGTACGGTCTGCTGTACTACAGGTAAACGTTAAAGGATTTTGTGTAATAATCGGAGGGAGAATATCTAAAGGAACCGCATCAATTTCATCCGCTCCAATATCTGGTAAAAATGCGCCACCATTAACAGAACCCGCCGGTCCTGGCCGAACCTGTCCGTCTATATCATTAGTCAGGCCAGCAATAGTTTGTCCGTTTGATTCAATTAAAGTAGGTGTTAATCCCATATTTAAATGTAAATCGTTTGCTGAGTTCACATACGTTACCGTTATCCCTGAAAAACTATTAGCATCCCCCAACGAATTGGTTTGCCATCCGGAAAAGTTATAACTTACACCGTTCCAGAAACCAATAGTTGCCGCTGCCGCGTTTAACACGTTGTTATTTGAAGCGCCAGTACTCCAGCCAGTTGCAGAACCCGCATTTCCAAAATTATTAGCAATGGCAAAATGCGAACCTGTACCACCTGTGCGGGTATTGGTAATTAAATTATTTTTAATATCAACTGTTTGAGTTCTTAGCGTGGTAGTAAAATCACCACGATGAAATCCGAATGTAGATTGCGAACCGCTTGCCGCAGTGCCTTCAATATTAATAGTATTAAAATAAATTCTATCAACAGGATCAGGTGTAGAGCCATGGTTAGCCAGAACACCAATAAACGTACAACCGCTACTGAATCCATTTCCTAAGGAAATAAAATTGTTATAAACCGTTACATCCGTTGTTCCGGAACGTATTATTACTCCCGCCGCCACATTGGGTGACGCTGTTGCTGTTGATACACCGGCATTTGTGATGTTATAAATGCGATTACCGAAGATTCGGCTGCTGGTAGCATTAGATAGTCCAATACCTGCCGCGTAATTAACGGTTGTTACCGTTGCATTCGTCAACGCGATGTTTGTTATGGTATTACCCGTTACGGCGCCATTAGTACCTACTCCCAGATTAATACCACAAGCCGCAGCCTGCGCGTTAGAAATAGTCGTATTTGCTGTATTACTGATTAAATTGCTGATAGCATTATTGGTAATTGAATATGTACTGGCATTTCCTGTGGCCGCTGCTGTCCAGATACCACGTACATACCCTGATGTATTTGTACCATAAGAACTGAAATTACGGATGGTATTACTATTAATAATAATTGTTCCGGTAGATGTTGAAGGCAGGTTAATACCCGAGGCAAGAGAACTGCCGGTAGTTAAGCCATTTGTTCCCGCACGCATATTATCGGCTGAGGCATTCCCGATCATATTACCTGTAATTGTGAGAGCCGCAGAAGAAGCGCTCACATTGATGCCTGAAACAGCACCTGACACTGCGGCGGTTACACCTGTTGAGGTTAAGCCACCAATGGTATTACTACTAATACTTACCGAGCCGGTACTACCCGCGTTAATACCCACTACAGCACCTTGCGCGGTAGTAGGAACCCCTTGCAATAAATTAGTACCTGTATTTCCACCAATCACATTATTTTGTATCTGTACATTTCCACCAGTTACGCTGATGCCGCATAAAATTCCTGCAGCTGTTGCTGCTCCGCTGGAGGTACTTAATGTAATTGCGCTCACGGTATTTCCCTGAATAGTAGATAGCGTTCCTCCGGCGGTTGCTGACATTGCGATCCCGGTAAAACGAACAGCGATCGTTCCTGCTAACGTCATGGTACCTGTTGCGTTATTAGCCGAGTAACCTATAATATTGCTGTTTATAGTATAATTGCTTCCGCCACTAACCAAAATGGCATTATAGGTATTAGCGACTGTGGCAACACGCGCGGCTGATTGAAAAAAGCGGTTGCCAGATATTACCCAGCTGGTATTATTCGATGCAAGATTTACTCCTATCGAAACAGCAGTAGAATTAAAAAAGTCTGACATAACATTATTCGTTACCTGATTGCCTGTATTTTCTAATCCTACAGAAGCCGTTCCGGCAGAATATATAAGATTTGTCGGTAAGTTAAGACTGCTAACCGCAGTAATAGTATTTCCGGTGATCGAGTTATTATTATTCCCACTAACAGCACCTGCCGTGGCAAATACTATGTTTCCGATTGTTCCGCCAGTAGATGCTCCTAAAATGCTACAAGCAGCCACTGTGTTATTTGAAGCCGCATTGATAAAACGCACTGTAGAGGTAGTTGCATTTCCCGCATCCAGATTACTAAGTGTTAATGAATTACCTCCCGTATTTAATCCGTTAATCGATACATTCTGTACACCGTTTAAATCAATCAATGGTCCGACAACAGTTCCTGAAACAACACGAGATGCCCCACCTGAAGGTGCTATGTTCATTGAAGCCCATCCACCGTTGAGTAATAGCGCGGAAGCACTTTCTGTAGTATTTCCTACAATGTTTACAGTAATAGCAGCGCCAGTTTGAGTACCTCCATTAATAGCGGTAAAAGCTGCCCCCAATGTGGCATAACTTCCATTTCCTACCAAAGCTCCTGATACGTTCACATTTTGGGAACGGCCGAGCATAAACAAACACCATACCACTAACCAGGTAAGTGTATGCCTGTTAATTTTTGTTTTTTTCATTTTATGTTTTGATTACGAACTTTAAATGTAACAAACCCCTCACATAAAAGTTTGCTTTGTTATTAACATTTGCCCGCCCTTTTTGTACTTCTCTGGTCTCACCTATTTGTTAAACAACTGGCGGATATTTTCCCTTTTGAACCTGTTGCACCGCATTTAGGAATGTGTTTTCTGGTCTTAACAAAAAAAGAGAAGTATTATTCTTCACGGGTGTTAACAGTAGCAATATATACCTTAGCCGTTTTAAGTGAGATAAAACAGGAAGATTCATTTGCTTATAAAATGCAAGATCAATAGGTTAAACGAACGTGTCGTTTTACAAGAAGGAGTTATTTGTTTTCAAAACGTTTAAAACGTTTAATAAGCTCTTATACTTTTTCCTTGCATGTAATTAATAAAAGCACGGTTACTGACCTTCATGCCGCCTGCCGTAGGGTAATTACCGGTAAAGTACCAATCTCCCAAATTATGCGGACAAGCCAGATGCAAACCTTCTATGCTTTGATAAATAATTTCAAGATTCGCTTTTAATTCAGCCGGTTTCAATAACTCCGCTATTTTCTGAGAAATTTCTTCGGTAGTAAATGTAGCATACAATTCTTTTACCAAATTCGCCTGCTCTTCTTTAGGACGTTCTACTTCTTCCAAAGCACGTTGGTAAAGGCGATCGAGGGTCGCCTGTCTTCCGGTTTCCTTAATAAGCTGTACACAAGCCTCAAACGCTATAAATTTATTCAGCACTGCCATATCTATCCCGTAACAATCCGGATAACGGATCTGAGGAGCAGAAGATACTACTATGATTTTCCGGGGTTCCAAACGATCGAGTATGCGAAGGATACTCTGCTTAAGCGTTGTCCCTCTTACTATACTGTCATCTAATACCACTAGGTTATCGATACCTTTACGAACGGTACCATACGTAATATCATATACCAGATTAACCAGGCTATCCCTGCTTTCATCATCGGTTATAAACGTTCTTTGCTTTGCATCCTTCAAAACAATTTTATGAATCCGGGGATGTAATTTCAACAGATTACTGAGGGCGGGTTCCGTTACATTTCCACCCATTTTAAGAATTTCAGTGGCCTTCAACTTGTTCAGATAATCATCTATACCTTCTACAAGACCTCCAAAAGCTACTTCCGCCGTATTGGGAATATAACTGAATACGGTATTTTCCAAATCATAATCAATAGATTTTAATACCTGTGGTACAAGATTACGGCCTAAGGCATTACGTTCACGGTAAATATCGGCATCGTTACCTCTGCTGAAATAGATGCGTTCGAACGAACAGGCTTTGAGCGGTTGTGGTTCAATAATTTCGTGTTCGCTCAGCTTGCCGTTTTTCTTGATAACAACCGCATGACCGGGCTTAACTTCCTTGATGGCTTCATAGGATACGTTGAACACGGTTTGTATTACCGGGCGTTCACTGGCCACTACCACTACCTCATCATCACTATAATAAAACGCGGGACGTATTCCGTTCGGATCGCGTAAGACAAACGCATCCCCATGACCTATTAAGCCACCAATAACATATCCGCCATCCCACCGTTTACTACTTTCTTTAAGAATGCTTACTACATCCAGATTTTCCTGAATAAGTTTGCTGATGGCACGGTTATCGTCTTCCTTTTCTTTAAATTGTTTAAATAATTTATCATTTTCCTTATCCAGAAAATGGCCTATTTTTTCCATTACCGTTACCGTATCTGCCTTCTCGCGAGGATGTTGCCCCAATTCTACCAAATGCTCAAATAATTCGTCCACATTGGTAAGGTTAAAATTTCCGGCTACCACCAGATTTCTGCTCATCCAGTTATTTTGGCGACGGAAGGGGTGGCAACTATGAATACTGTTTTTACCATACGTTCCGTAACGCAAATGCCCCAGCAACAATTCTCCCAAAAAAGGGATGTTCTTTTTTTGCCACTGGGCATCTTTATACTCCTGAGGATTTTTACGCTGTGCTTTAACAAATAAATCGTTGATTTGACTGAAAATATCCTGGGTTGCCTTACTTTCAATGGATCGTAAACGGTCAATGTACTGCGTTCCCGGTTCCACATCGAGCTTTATAGAAGCCACGCCTGCTCCATCCTGACCGCGGTTAATCATCTTTTCCATCAACTGATACATCTTATGTATTCCATACCGGGCCGAGCCGTACTTTGCTTTGTAGTACTCTATGGGTTTAAGAAGTCTTACCAGGGCAATGCCACATTCGTGTTTTATTAAATCACTCATAAAAGAAAAACGCAAAGTTACATTTAAAAAAGATGTCTTTAACATCTAAAATTTAACAAAAAAGTAACCAAATAGGCGTAATTATTTGAGGTTTGCCAACTTATAACTATATTTACCATTCATAAGAACTAATTACGTTTGCTATAAAACATATGCGAAAAATTAAGCTATTAATGTTGGTTATCGGATCTTTTCTGTCACTTAACCAACTGAATGCTCAGGCATTGCGGATCAATGAGTACTCAGCCAGCAATCAAACCGCGCAAAACGATAATTATGGTCAGACGCCTGATTGGGTAGAAATATACTGCGCCCATACTTCCAGTTTGAACCTTGGTAATTATTACTTGTCTAACGACCGCACTAACTTACTGAAATGGCGTTTTCCTAACACGTTTACCATTGGTGTAAACGGAATTCGTACTGTTTGGTTAAGTGGCCGCAATGAAGTATCGAACGGACAGGTACATGCTAATTTTACACTTGATCAATGTAAAAATCAATGGCTGTTTCTGGTAGATAACAGCACAAGCGGACGGGTAATCCGCGATTCGGTTAAAATTCAACGACACGAATCGAACCATACCTGGGGACGTAAAACGGATGGCTCTATTATCTGGAACGTTTTTACGAACCAAACCAGTTTCGGATTATCCAATAATGCGTTTCCTGCCGCAAATAAATACGATACATACGCCCCTACCCCAACCTTTTCACAATCGGCCGGCTGGTATCCGGGCAATCTGACACAGATTGACATTATTTTAACCGCCACTAACACAATTGGTGATTTTGGCGATTATGCCAATTACGAGGTATGGTACACGACTGACGGATCCGTTCCTGTTCAGGGAGGGGCTAATTCAACACTGTACACCTTTACCAATTCAGCGGCCCCTATCGTTTTTTTCCCTGATCCTGTAGGCGGGAACGCTACTTCAACTGAATTATGGAGGGCCAGAGCATTTCCTAACGCCACAACTACAATAAAGGCCCTGCCTAGCTTTGTTGAAACCAACACGTATTTTGGTGAAGTTGATGACCAAACCATTTCCGATCGTTTTGGTGTATTGTCCATAGCCATTGATACCAATTTTTTTCAGGTACCAATAGCCAACTCCATCGGCCATGTTGAATACTTTGAAAATAAAAAATTAATAAACGAAGGATACTGTGCTTTCGGGAAACAGGATTTTGAATTATGGAACCGTCAGCAAAAAGGGTTTACCGTTAATCTTGATGACGAACGTGGTTTTGGATGCGCTTTTGAATACCAGTTATTTAACGATCCCGGGCTGGGCGTTTCAACACGAACCTTTTTCCCTACCATTCAGGTAAAAGCAGGCGATTACGAAAGCTATTCCAAACAAATGGGGCAAACGGTTGATCCTAAGGGGACTGGGATACGTGATCTTTTTGCACAAACGTATGCTATTAAAAACAATCTGGATGTAAATGGTTTACATGCCAAACCCATCATTTTATTTATTAATGGCTTGTACAGAGGTATATATTACATCATGGAAAATTATGATGTGCATTATAATAACTACTACAAGGGCCAACCTCTCGAAAAACAAGATTTACTTGTACATCACTTTTTAGGCGGCGCTTTGGCGGGTTCTATCAACTCTTCCTGGACTAATGATGTTTATACCTTTATTACGACACGGCCAATGAGTAGTGCTACTAACTATGCTACTGCCATGTCAAGACTGGATAAAAGCAGCTTTATGGATTATATGATTTATAACAGTTTCTTGCTTAACAGTGATTTGTTTGATTATAATGTGGCTTTTGCTAAAGGCTACGATAATACAAAACCAGGAAACAAATGGCATTATTTTATGTGGAATAGCCCTAACATTCTTGGTTTCAACAGTCTGGCACAGTCAACATATTCATTTAATCAGCAAATGTTTACCAGCCCGTGTATCTATGTTCAGCAAACCACTACACTAGCGGCCTCCAGTTTCTCTAACTTCACCACAAAAGGACACGCAAAATTACTGGAACACCTGCTTGGTTCTCCTACTTTTTCTGTAACGTTCAATCCGGGTTTTAAACAGGATTATATCAATCGCTATCAGGATCTCATTAACGGTCCGTTCCGCTGCGAAAAAATGTATGAGCACCTCAACTACATTAAAACCCTTTACTCACTGGAAATTCCTAGGCATGAAACCAAATATGGTATTTCTCAGGTTCATACCAGTGGGGTAAATACGTTCGATTACAATATTGATACCTTGTTGAAAGAACAACTCAGGGTACGGTGCGGATTAATTATGGATCAGTTCAAAAAATCAGGTTGCTTTGGCTTGGTTGGTCCTTACGATCTGATTGTAAAAGTGGAACCCGAAGGGGCTGGTCAGGTAAGAATTAATACTATTTTTCCTGAGAAGTATGATCATTTTGCAAAGTATTATAAAGGTCAGATGAGTTTTAAAGCTATTCCTAACGATACACAATACGTTTTCGACCACTGGGAATTAAAAGTTCACAGTCCTTTAAACAATCGTCCTTTAAGCCTTGATTCTATCAGTATTGGTTTTCAAACGAATGATGAAGTAGTTGCTGTATTTACCGATAAAAAAACGGATATCTCCATGCCAACCGGCTTTACACCTAATGGCGATGGTATAAATGATTTCTTTGCGGCACTTGGACCTGCCATCTACAGTAAAGAGTTTGAGTTCCGTATCTGGAACCGATGGGGACAGGAAGTATTCCGTACTACAGATCCACGCAAAGGATGGGACGGTACATTTGAAAGCAGTCTTTCGCAAACGGGAGTTTATGCTTATTTAATTACCTATAAAAATGCTTATAATGAAAGCAAGGTCTTAAAAGGAAATGTTACTTTAATCCGCTAAAGACTTTTACGAAACAGACGTATGAAAACTAAATTTTTACTCTCCTGCTTTGGTTTACTGATTTTATCAAAATCGTTAAATGCACAGGATATGCACTTTTCTCAGATTTATGAAACTCCAGTAGCGCTTAATCCGGCCAATACCGGGTTTTATAACGGTTACTTCAGGGCTATTGCCAATTACCGTGAGCAATGGGCTAGTATGGGTAACGCATTTAAAACCATCGCCATTTCTGTTGACGGAGGATTGTATAAAACCAAGAAAAGAAAGGGATTTGTTGGTTTAGGCTTAACGGTATTTAATGACCGGACCGGTGCTGCCAACCTGAATAATACAATCGCTTTATTAAATGTATCTGGGATAATACGCACCGGAAAACGCAGTGCCATGAGTTTAGGCTTGTATGGCGGACCGAATATGACAACGGCCAATTATAACCGCTTAACATACGCCAGTCAGTACGACGGTAATAAAATTGACCCTCAACAAGCTTCTTTAGAAAGTGTGGCGTTTCGTAATTACACAACCACCGATTTAGGAGCTGGTTTTGCTTACGAATATCAGAAAGTAAAAATTGATCAGGATCACGATGACCTTACCTCTTTCCGTTTGGGTGTAGCTATTCACCATATTAACCGCCCGGTGCAGGAATTTGGTCCCGGCTCAACCTATAAACTGCCGGTTCGCTATGTAGCGCTATTTACATCTCATTTTGATTTCGAGGATACTAAATTCAGTATCACGCCTGCATTTAACTTACAAAGCCAGAAAAAAGCATTTCAGTATGTTACCGGAACATTTGTAAAATACAGGGTTAAAATGGGCACCAAAGTAACCGGGCAACGTACCGAAAATGCTATAGGTGTAGGTATTTTTTACCGTTCCGATGATGGATTGATCCCTAAAATTACTTATGAAATGGGCGATTTTGCGGTAGGTCTGTCTTACGACGTTAACTTATCAGGATACAAAGCTGCCAGTCGTTATCAGGGCGGTTTTGAAGTAGCGCTACGCTATAACATACTGGCCAGTTCACTGTTCGAGGCCCGGAGTGAATTCAGGGCACAAAACAGTAACGCCTCCAACTAATACCGGATTTAAATTATTAACTGTACTCTCCCTTATTTAACATGAAAAAGAAACGTTCTGTTATCACGATAATAGTATTGCTGGCGCTATGCTTGCTGGCTGTATTTGTTTTCCGTAAAAAAGGAGGAAATGCAAGTGTAGATAAAGAGGCCCAGAATTTTAAATTTGAGGATACGGCTAAAATTACACGCATTTTTATGGCCGATAAAAACGGTGGGAAAGTAACACTTATGCGAAAAAACAATGAATGGTTTGTAAATGATAAATACCCTGCCCGGAAAGATGCTATTACCATTTTACTGGAAACCATAAAACAAGCCGAGGTGCGGTCGAAAGTTCCAAAATCGTTAAAGCAAACCACCCTCCGGCTGATGAGTTCAAGAGCGATTAAAACTGAGATTTATGTAGATGATGAACTGGTAAAACAGTATTACGTAGGTCACGAAAGTTACGATCATGAAGGCTCATACATGATTTTAACCAATCCGGAAACCGGAGAAAATTATCCCGATCCTTACATTGTGCATATTCCGGGATTTGTAGGATTTTTAAATACACGGTATTTTGTTTCTGAAGATGAATGGCGCGACCGCTTAGTACTTAACTATGTTCCCGCGCAAATCCGTCAGATCAAAATGGAATTATTGGAATCACCGGATTCGTCGTTCACCATTAATCTCAAAAATATAAATGCCATCAGTTTGCTGGATGCAAAGGGCAACAACGTTTCCTATGATTCGAACCGCATGCGTCAGTACCTTTCCTATTTTCAAAATGTTTCTTACGAAACCTTGTTTACCAAAAGCGTACCTCAACTCGCTGATTCGCTGGCACGACAAGGTAATCCTTATATCCGCATGATCATCACAGACAATTTTAATATTTCCAAAATATATTCTTTTTACCGCCGGGCACCACAACCCGGGCGCACGAATGAATCGGGTATCCTTTACAAATACGATCCTGAACGTTGTTTTATGCGCTTTGCCAAGGATCAGGAATGGGCAATGATACAGTATTACGTATTCGGCAAAATTCTGGCAAACATTAGTTATTTTACACCTCCGGCCACTGTTAAAAAGTAGCTTATAACTCTGAACACTTTCACTTATCCAAAGCCTTGCTTAAATGTAATTTTGTTACACTAATACATTACATTTATGAATTTTGTTGTATCATCCGGTGCGCTTCTAAAACAGCTAAAATCAATTGGTGGCGTTTTAAACTCCAGTAATACTATTCCTATTTTAGATTGTTTTTTGTTTGAAGTCGCTAAAGGCGAACTTACCTTATCCGCCAGTGATATGGAAACTACGATAACGACAAGTTTAAAAGTAGAAGCCTCTGAAAGCGGATCGTTGGCTATTCCGGCCAAAACTTTACTGGAAGCGCTTTCTAATTTGCCGGAACAACCTATATCTATAATTGTTGAAAAATCGAAACTAACGGCAAAACTGAAAACTGCCAATGGTGACTATACGTTAACAGGGCACAATGGCGAAGAGTACCCTAAACTCCCTAAACTGGAGTCGCAATCTTCTATCGTTATTAAAAGTGATATTCTGCTATCGGCTATAAATAAAACTATTTTTGCTACGGGCAATGATGATTTACGTCCGGTTATGAGCGGGGTATTTTGCCAGTTTAATGAAACCAACTCCATTTTTGTAGCTACCGATGCGCATAAACTGGTTCGCTACACCCGTAACGATGCCAAAGCGGGAAGTGTGGCCGGTTTTATTATGCCTAAAAAACCATTAAATGTTTTAAAAGGTTTGTTATCTGGCATTGATGATGCCGTTAAAATAGAATTTAATAAAACGAATGCCTTATACAGTTTTGGAAGCATTAATCTGGTATGCCGTTTAATTGACGGAAAATATCCTAATTATGAAGCCGTAATTCCTAAACAGAATCCGAATAAATTAACGATTGACCGCAGCCAGTTATTAGGCGCTCTGAAGCGGGTGAGTGTATTTGCCAACAAAGCGACGCACCAGATCCGTTTAAAAGTTGCCGGTAGTTCACTGACGGTTAGTGCTGAAGATTTGGATTTTGCCAACGATGGCACAGAGCATTTAGTGTGTACTTATATTGGTGAAGACATGGAAATCGGATTTAACTCCAAGTTTCTGGTAGAAATGGTTAGCAATCTTGACAGCGATGAAATCACGATTGAAATGAGTGCCCCTAATCGTGCAGGAATTATTTTACCAAGCCAGAAATCCAATCCGGGTGAAGACGTACTGATGCTGGTAATGCCGGTAATGCTCAATAATTAAAATGAACTTGTCCTCACAAAAAATCCCTTCCCCTTACCGGTAAGGGATTTTTTATGAGGTCTGTAAAATCCATTTCCGGTTGTTACCGGAAGGACAGCACTTCCTGATGAATTTAAACATGATACAGATATTCAAATTCGGCGGCGCTTCGGTAAAAGATGCTTCTGCCGTAAAAAATGTTGCTTCTATTTTAAAAGCATACGCGCAAACACCAACCATTGTTGTTATTTCCGCAATGGGAAAAACGACCAATCATCTGGAAAAATTGGTGAACGCGTATTTTTACAAAGAAGGGAATGCTGCTGCATTACTGGAAGAACTTAAACAAGTGCATCTGCAAATTCTGAAAGAACTTATTCCTGATACATCGCACGCTGTTTATAATGATTTTGAAAATGTATTTGTAGAAATGCAGTGGGCCATCGAAGATGAACCTGCCTTCGGTTACAATCAGGAATACGACCAGATTGTAGGACTTGGCGAAGTACTGGCTACTAAAATCATCAGTGCCTATCTCAACACCCAATCCATTTCTAACACATGGATAGATGCGCGCGGGATTATACAAACGGATAATACCTACCGCGAAGGGAAAGTAGATTATGATTTGTCGCAAACATTGGTTGATACGCAGTTGCTTCCACAGTTTGGCAGCACTAAAATTTTGATAACGCAGGGTTTTATCGGTGGTACTTCGGAAAACTTTATGACTACTCTGGGGCGTGAAGGAAGTGATTATACAGCTGCCTTACTGGCATATTTCAGCAATGCAGCGCACGTGACTATCTGGAAAGATGTGCCAGGGGTTTTGAATGCCGATCCCAAGTATTTTAAAAACACCCAGAAAATTGATGAATTAACCTATCAGGACGCTATAGAGCTGACCTATTACGGCGCATCCGTTATTCATCCCAAAACGATTAAACCGCTTCAAAATAAAAACATTCCGCTTTACGTAAAATCATTTTTAAAACCATCGGAATCAGGAACGGTAATTAAGGATACCGATAAACGAATAGGGATAACAAGTTATATTTTTAAAACCGAGCAGATTCTTATTTCTATTCAGCCCAAAGACTTCAGTTTTATTGCCGAGGAAAACCTCAGTTCTATTTTTAAACAGTTGTCCCGGTTCGACGTAAGGGTAAACATGATGCAAAATAGTGCCATTAGTTTCAGTATTTGTGTAGATCACGATGAACATAAAATTCCGGGGTTGATTTCAGAATTACAAAACGAATACAAAGTGCTTTACAACGCTCCTGTCGAATTAATGACCATCCGCAATTACGATCAGAATACCATTAACAAGTTAAGCGAAAATAAGTTGGTGCTTTTAGAACAAAGAAGTCGCTTTACCCACCAAATGGTGATGAAAACGGAAATATAACCACTAAAACATTTACTGATAATTATCTGCTTTGTTTTTATTCCCGCCGCCATATATCCTTTATCATTATATTTGAAACCGTTAAGAGAACATGAAGATTTTATTGCTTACTAACCGTATCCCTTACCCGCTCAATGATGGAGGAGCAATAGGTATGGATTATTTTGTAAGCGGCTATCAGAACACCGGAGCAAAAGTCTATATGCTTAGCCTTAACACTTCTAAGCATTTCGTTAACACGGAAACGTTACCAGCCTATTATAAGCAACTCGCTTATTTCGATTCCGTATATGTAAATAACCATGTAAAGGCAATACCAGCTTTTCTTAACCTTTTCAGTACTCAATCGTATCATGTTACGCGCTTTTATACGCGCGACTATGAGCTAAAGCTAATAGCCTTGTTGCAAAAGGAAACATTTGATGTTATACATCTAGATTCCATTTTTCTGGCTTTTTACTTAAAAAGTTTGCGACAATTCTCTAAAGCCAAAATTGTTTGCCGTATCCATAATGTAGAACATAAAATATGGGAAAGACTGGCGTTTAATACCGGTTTCTTTCCTAAAAAATGGTACCTCAATTTACTGGCAAAGCGCTTAAAAAAAACGGAAATAGCCACTTTAAATACCGTTGATCTTTTGTTAACCATTGCTCCTGAAGATAATTCTGATCTTAATCAGATAGGTGTAACTACCCCTACGCTTTTGGTGCCATTTGGTATTTCCATATCGGATACAGTTCCCGTTTTTTGCCATACACCTACGTGTTTTCACATAGGCTCTATGGACTGGATGCCCAATAAAGAAGGCATAAACTGGTTTCTTACTGCGGTATGGCCCATTCTTCATAAAGAGGCGCCTGAAATAGAGTGCCATCTGGCTGGAAAAAAAATGAAACCAGAGGATTACCCTAAACTGGAAGGCGTGCATTACCACGGCGAAGTGGGCAATGCAAAAGCATTTATTGAACATCACAATGTGATGATTGTACCCGTATTGTCAGGCGACGGAATCCGTGTAAAAATACTTGAGGCACTTGCTTCCGGGAAAAAGATTGTATCAACCACTCTTGGCGCCAGAGGTATAAGGGCCAAGCACGGTCAGGATATTTTTATAGCGGATACTCCCTCCGATTTTGCAGCCTGTATAAAAAAAGCCATAAATAGTGATACTACCATGAATCAAAATGCCCGTAAACTAATTGAGGAACAATACCACAAGGAACGGATTTTTGAACAAACAGTACATTTTTACAAAAACGATTTAAATAACTGATATTCAGTTAAATAAATCAAACTTAAACAAAAGTAAGGAGGATTTTAAACCCACTCTCACTTTAATTATCTGTTTATCAATACATTAAACAATACTTTTAAGCTGCCTCGGTAAAAATGTTATCTTTGGCAGCCTTATTAATTTGCAGCAAAAGAAGTTCATATTTAATCTTGGGATTCTTATTTTCCTTAATTTGCTTATTAAGCCATTCTGGATTTTGCTTGTAGAACCCTCTTTTCAGTACAAAGTTGGTAATGTTTTTTACGGTGAATACTCTACTCTGTTCAGTTTTTCGCTGATACTCACCATTTTTGCGGACATCGGGCTAACCAATTTCAACAATAAAAATATTACTGAAAATACCCACCTGTTGTCAAAGCATTTCAGCAGCATGATGAGCCTTAAACTTGCCCTGGGGGCTTTTTACATGTTTATTACCATAGTACTTGGCATATTCATTTTCGAAGGCAACTGGCGCTACCTTAAGCTGTTAACCATTTTATCCTTTAATAGTTTTTTACTAAGCTTTATTCTTTACCTCCGCTCCAATCTACTGGCTTTACACCTTTTTAAAACAGATAGTATTATTTCGGTTCTCGACCGGATACTAATGATCGGGATTTTTGCCGTACTGTATCTTAAATGGCTTGGCCTCGAAGTAAACGTTATGAATTACGTTTATACGCAAACTATTGGCTACCTGATTACCACTCTTATTGCATTTGTAGCTGTATTGCGTAAAACACATGGTTTTAAACTTACCTGGAACTGGCGTTTTAATTTACTTATTCTTAAAAAGAGTTTTCCGTTTGCGGTTCTCATTCTTTTAATGTCCTGCTATAACCGTATTGATCAGGTTATGCTGGAACGCCTGTTACCCGCTCCGTTAGGCACCATTCAAACCAGTCTTTATAATAAATCGTTTCGTTTACTGGAAGCCGCAAACATGATTGCTTACTTATTTTCAGTTCAGCTACTACCAATGTTCAGCCGCATGATTAAGTTTAAAGAGAATATTGAAAATTTGGTTAAGCTTTCTTTTACTTTACTTATTACTCCCGCGCTTATTATTGCGGTAGCCTGCGTTTTTTACAACGACCGCATATTTGAAATCATCTACCGTTCCACTGCCCACGAAGGAGTTGAACTATTTGGTTTTCTGATGTCGTGTTTTGTAGCCATCAGTACCACTTACATTTTTGGTACCCTTTTAACTGCTAATGGTAGTCTGAAACACCTCAATAAAATGGCGCTGGGAGGTATTGTGGTTAACGTTACCCTCAATTTAATCCTTATTCCTAAATACCATGCTATGGGCAGTGCTATTGCCAGCATTATTACCCAGTTTGGTACAGCGTTGGCGCAGGTATTTATTGCCTATAAGTTATTTAAGTTTAAGGTAAATAAGCGGTTGATTTTTGCATTATTCACCTTCATTATCGGACTCGTGTTAATTAATTACCTCTCTCTCAACATCACTAAAAACTGGATGTTGAATTTCGTAATTATGCTTATCTTAAGCGGACTTTTAGCTTTTGTAACAGGAATTATTAATATTAAATCGGTTTTAAGATTTATAAAATACAAGTAAAGTGAATTCAGGAACACCGCATACATCATCAGAAAGCAATGAGGACCTCTTAATACTATTGCTCAGACACAGAAAAAAACTTGCTATTGTGTTTTTTGTGACTGCATTTGTTACCGGAGCCCTTACCTTTTTATTCGCTCCTCAGTACAAATCAACAAGCGTTGTTTTTGCAGTGCGCAATTTTTCGGTTGCCAAACTGCTGATAGAAGCAAATCAGGGGAATCAGGAAGATTACATGCAGTTAGGCGACGAAGATGATCTAGAAAAGGTTTTACAACTTCTTCACTCCGATGATCTGAAATTAATGGTAGCTGATAAAAACAATTTATGGGCTCGCTGGAAGATTGAAAAGGATAAATTTGCACTGCATAATCTACGCCAAAAATGGGAAGATATGGTGCGTTATAAACGTACGGAGTTTAATTCCCTTAAAATTGAAAGTTTTGATTATACCGCCAATGGTGCCGCTGAAGTAGCAAACAGCATTGTAACCAGTTGCGACAGTTTAAAATACCAGATGAGCAGTGGCATAGCTAAAAAGGCACTGAGTATTATTGAAAAAGAATACCACAATACCATTACCCGCATGAATGAATTGGAAGATAGTTTACAGAGTTTACGTAAACTGGGTATTCTGGATTATAAAAGTGATGTAGAGGCCTATACCAAAAGCTACGCTAAAGCACTGGAAAAAGGAAATACCACAGGCATGAAAGCCCTCGAAGAAAAGCTGAATAACCTTAAACAGTATGGGGGTGCTTATCAGTTAATCAGTGAAAACTTAAGAAAGTACCGTTTTAAATTCCCTGTCATTAAGGCTAAATACGATGAGGCGCTTGTGAATGTGAATACCAATATACCCGCTACATTTGTGGTAGAAAAAGCCAAACCTAATGAATACAGGGCTAAACCCCAACGCGCCATTATTACGCTTATCAGCGCATTCTCTGCGTTGATACTGGCTTTTGTTTATCTTTTAATTTCTGAACGTTTAACCCAACTAAAAAACAAACTGTAACGTGAAAAATTTTAAAACTCAAGAGATAATTGATGTTCTCCTTAAAAACAAGAACAGTATTATACTGGCAACTATTATTGCCGGTGCTTGTGCATACGCAGCTTCGTTTTTGATAAAACCAAAATATAAATCAATTGCCGTTGTATATCCGCTAAACCTTACGCCTGGCAGCGAAGAGTCTAATACAGAACAATTAATACAGTATTTTAACTCAGAAGAGATCAAATATGCCGTTGCAGAACAATTTGATCTTTACTCGCATTATAAAATAGACCGCAAAGATCCTCTTGTAAAAAACTATCTGGGATTAATGTACAAAGAAAACGTAAGTGTAAGTCCAACACTTTATGAGTCTATTAATCTGGAAGTACTGGATACCGATCCGGTTATGGCTCAGAAACTGAACTATGCCATTATCAAACGAACCGATTCGCTTATCATGGCTATTAAACGGAAAAACATATCAGATTACATTTCAAATTATCAGAACCAGCTTACTAAAACCGAACATGTTATTGACTCCCTTTTGAAATGCGAACAGAATTTACGGAAAACCTATAAAATTATGGATCACCGGGCCATGTCGAAAGCTGTAGCTAAGTTGTTAGTAAAGGGAGATAAGCTTTCGGCAATACAAGATACCATTCTCACAGGTCTTTTTATTAAATACCCGGAGTTAACTGAAATATATCGTCGTATGGAAACGGAAAAAGGAATCCGGGAATTCCTGAAAAAAGAACTGGATAAAAACAAACTGGATTATAACAGCAAGTTAAGTTTCTGTAATGTCGTGTCCTCTCCGTCTTTACCCGATAAAAAAGCGAGCCCTGTACGTTTAGTGCTTGTCATCAGCGCCATGTTATCGGTATTTGCTTTGGCCAGTATTTTCTTTATTTACCTCTCTATTCGCGGAAATAGTAAATATGCTGAGTAAGCAACGCCATATTTTTTTATTTTATGCGTTACTGGTGGCTTATCTGGCCACTAATACTTATGTTCTGGTTTATAAACGGAACTTCTTTTACCTTTTTCAACTTATTCCTGTAGGAATTGTGATTGCTTACACCACTATTTACCACATTGATAAGCTGGTGTTTTTTATGGTGTTTGCCACGCCACTGGCCATCACTCTCAAAAACATGGGCATTTCGGATGGCATAGATCTGAGTTTACCTACTGAACCTCTGATGGCGTTGATTATGGTTGTGTACCTTATTAATCAGCTTAAATTCAGAGTTACAGATATTAAAGTTTTAAAGCATCCTATTACACGCATCATCATTCTGCAGTTGATCTGGATGGCAATAACCATGCTGTTTAGCGAATCGGTTCTGATATCGTTTAAATACCTTGTGGCGCGTATGTGGTTTGTATTTAGTTGTTACTTTATGACCGCTCAGCTTTTTAAAGAACGTAAAAACCTGAGTACATTTATTCTTGTGTATGCTGTAAGTTTAGCATTAGTCTGTATCTACACAATTCTTGAGCACTCACAGTATAACTTTGACGATAAAACGGCCGACTGGGTAGTTTCGCCGTTTTATAACGATCATACGGCTTATGGAGCGGTACTGGCCATGTTTATTCCTGTTTTGATTGCCATGTTATTTCAGAAAAATAATACGTTTTTTGTAAAGTCACTAAGCCTTGGTCTGCTAGCTTTATTTGTACTGGCTATTATTTTATCGTTTGCACGTGCAGGTTGGTTAAGTCTGGTTTTAGCGTTTGGTGTTCTGCTTACCATTTTACTGAAAATGAAATTCCGTACCATTCTCTTTATTATTGTTATAGGAGGGGGGTTATTTCTGGCCTTTCAGGAGGAAATTCTGATTGCCCTTGGTCGTAATAATACCGATGCGGAAGGTGGCTTTGCCAATAATATTGAATCGGTTACCAATATTTCGACAGATGCCAGTAACCTTGAACGTCTTAATCGCTGGAGCTGCGCTATTCGTATGTTCTACGATAAACCGTTTTTAGGATGGGGGCCTGGCACTTATCAGTTTTACTATGCTCCGTATCAGTTAAGTAAAGATCGTACCATTATCAGTACTAATTTTGGCACTAACGGGAACGCTCATAGTGAATATTTAGGCTCACTTTGCGAACAGGGACTTTTAGGATCGCTCTTGTTTTTTATACTGTTGTTTGCTACTATGTTTTTAGGATACAGATTAGCTTATACGGTAAAAGACCGAAATTTAAGATTCCTGAGCATTGGCGTATTCCTTGGCGCTTTCACCTATTTCGTTCATGGGTTTCTTAATAACTTTTTGGATACAGATAAATTATCGGTGCCGTTTTGGGGCTTTCTGGCCATATTGGTGTGTATTGATACATACCATAAAGACACGGAAAATGCTAAAGAAGAAACAGCTTCTTTAACAGAGGCTGATGATGATAAATAAACAAACGTTTCAGGTATAAGTAGCATAATACGATGCAAAAATTTGCTATATGTTTCCCCAGAACATTTATTTCATAGGCTAACAAAATGGCTATATCCGGCAAAACCAAACGAAAAATAACGTACAACTCTGAGCTGTTTTTCTGGTGGGTAAAGGACGAATTTGACGAAGCGGGAAATATGTTAAGTATTACTATAGTATCAGAAGATCAACGGTTTAAAATCAAACATTTTTTTATTCATAAAAACGCTGAGGAAAGTTACCTGTTAAGCACAGGTTCATTCTTTCCCGGAATAGAAAAAAAAGAATCGGTAACAATACGATTAAAATGTCCTGACTTTTCAAACCTGATTTCTCCAAAAACAGTTAGCCCAAAAATCATTCGTACTATTCTCGAATGGAGCTTTAACTCTGGTCACAACTGAGAAATTAGTGGTATGGCAAAAAACCAGTAAAAGCGTAAGGTTAACGATTAAGGTAAAGTCAGCGCCTTGGATGATTAGCAAACGTCGCAAAATATCAGTTGTAGAAGATGGTTGTTGTTCGTCATAGGATTCCTATTACGTGATCTGGATGTAATCAACTGACAATTTCATTCAGTTATTAAATGCCTCTCATTACCCTGATTAGCCTTTATGCTGTTCTGTTACCCGGCCAGGGATGGAGCGGCGTGTTTGAGCTCTTTTGCCGCCCGGTGCTTTGCGGCAAAAAGCGAGTAGCGAGAGCCCGGCCCCGGGTGCGCGAGTAAAATTTTTCCAAAGTTCCAAAACTTTGGAAAAGGTATGTGATGAACCGGGGAGGCCGCCAAAGAGTTTGTTTTGTCCGCCTCTTCTCCTTCTACTTCGGCTGGTTTACATATTACGTCTTCTTTTAAACCAAAAATTTTGTTAACAGGTCTTGACTTTTAAAAAAAGCGCATTAACTTTGTATCACAAAGTACTTTAAAATGAGTTCAACAGAATCACCTCTTCATACGCTTCAGGATATCCGGCACATGATGAAACAATCCAGTAAGTTTTTATCATTAAGCGGACTATCGGGTATCTTTGCCGGTATATACGCTTTAGCCGGTATTACAGCCGTAAGTATTATTATTGAAAATTTTGGCGAAGAAGGATATGAGCGTACCTATGGAGCGGGTGCTTATTACAAGGCTTTGTGGCAATGTGTGTTTGTTGCCGTTTCGGTACTAGGGCTGTCATTAATCACCGCGTTGCTGTTCAGTGCCCGAAAAGCCCGTGTAAACGGCCAAAAACTATTTGATCATACCGCCTGGCGTTTATTACTCAACCTGAGTATTCCGCTTCTTGCAGGGGGACTATTTTGTCTGGCCTTGATTATACAAGGGGTCCATGTGATCCCGTTACTGAGTCCGGCGATGTTACTATTTTACGGATTGGCGCTGGTGAACGGCAGTAAATATACCCTCGAAGACATTCGCTACCTTGGGTATTGCGAGATTCTGCTGGGCATTCTGGCCGCTTTTTTTATTAACATGGGACTTATTTTCTGGGCCCTCGGATTTGGAGTTCTTCACATCATTTATGGTACAGTGATGTGGTATAAATACGAACGTCATTAAGTATCAACCGGTAACATGAACCCAAACATTCATAAACTCAATAAAGCATTTGAAAGCCGCGTACGTCTTGGCATTATGAGTGTATTAATGGTAAACGACAGCATGGATTTTAACAGCCTTAAAGAGCTATTACAGGTAACAGATGGTAACCTTGCAAGTCATGCCGCCGCGCTTGAAAAAGACGGGTACATTCACGTAAAAAAAGAATTTGTAGGTAAAAAAACACTTACCACCTACAGCGCCACTAAAATTGGGGTGAAGGCATTTGAAGAACATCTGGACGCGCTTGAAAAACTGATCCGGAAAATAGATTAATTTTTTTATCCATTTACTTTGAAATTCAAAGCACTTTTAAATATGAAAAATAAACAAAATATACGACGGTGGTTAATCGTGTTTATTGTACTGCTGGTTCTTAGCGGATTGACAGCGTTTCCCCTGCACGCCGAAACTACCTTTATGATGGCGCATCTGGATTGGTTCCCTTCTTTCTTTCACCAATGGATACACATTGTTGACAGTGCGGTACACCAGGCGTCGCCGCTGATGCATTATGGTACAGACTGGCTGGCGTTTGCCCATATCGTTATTGCCTTGTTTTTTATTCCGGTTTATATTGATCCTGTGGCTTACCGGCTTACTGTTCGTATGGGGCAAGTAGCCTGTTTGCTTGTGATACCTTTGGCACTGATATGCGGCCCCCTGCGCGGTATTCCATTATTCCACCAGATCATTGACTGTAGTTTTGGTATCGTGGGGTTTGTCACCTTACAATGGGTTTACAGCGGCATACAACTACTCATGCGTTTGGAAAAAGACCCGACACTGAATTTACTGTAAACACTATTACTCGCATTGTTTCACCATTTAACTAAACTACAAATGAAAACGTCACATACTAAAATTTTCTTATGGGTAACCGGTTTTGCGCTTGCCATGGGGTTTCTGGAAACCGCGGTTGTGGTTTACCTGCGCCAGTTGTATTACCCGGAGGGGTTTCAGTTCCCGCTCCGGACAATGCCGCCGCTGATAGCCCAGGTAGAACTGACAAGAGAGGCGGCCACTATATTGATGCTTGTGGCGGTAGGTTACCTTAGTGGCAAAACGGCTTTGCAACGTTTTGCGTGGTTCACATTTGCATTTGCTGTTTGGGATCTGATGTATTATGCCGGGCTTTACCTGTGCCTGGGTTGGCCAGTTGATCTTAACACCTGGGATATTTTGTTTCTTATACCGGTACCGTGGGTAGGACCGGTGTGGAGCGCCTGTATTATAGCGCTGCTTATGGTGGTTGGGAGCATGCATGTTATTACTCAGACGGAACGTAACCCGGTGTTCCGCATTAGCCGGAGCCAGTGGTTTGTGTTGTTCAGCGGCATTAGTATTTGTTTGCTGGCCTTTATGTGGGATTATCTGTCCACCCACTCCCTTCCGTTCTGGACGAATTGTTTATCGGGCAAAGAAGATCTGTTCAGCGACATGAACACGTATATTCCCCACACGTTTAATACTCCCGTGTTTCTTTGTGGCTTTCTTCTTATGTGCGCTCCTGTTTTTTTATCCGTATATCAATCTTTAAAATTAAAATAATATGAAACGTTACGATTGGCTTATTTTAAGCGGCACTGCCCTGTTCTCTGTTTTGTTTTACAATCAGTCGGCCGGTATTAATTTTTTACTTTTTTCTGTATTTGTGGTAAGTAGTTTAGGGGCAATGAACCGACCATTACTTAAAAGCAAAACATGGTGGTACTACACGTTTTGTCACTTGCTCACGGCATTCTTTGTCTTTTATCACAGCAGCGCGTTAAGCATATTTGCCTGGATTGTTTCTTTACTTGTTCTGGCAGCCAACAGTATTCACCTTCACCAATCCATTATCGTAAAATTTTTTTTAAGTGCTTATACCCTCATTAGTTCATTCGTATTTGTTATACTAAACAGCATTGCTAAAAGCGAAGAGAATAAAGACGTTACGCGTTATAACAGGATCTGGAAACGTGCTTTATCCTTTTCTATCGCACTTGGCCTCGTATTCATATTCTTTGGTCTTTACAGAGCCGCTAACCCTTTATTTAAAGATCTTACAAAGGATATTACGTTTCCTGACTTCAACTTAAGCTGGTGCTTTTTTACACTATGGGGATTTTTAATGGTGTACGGTTTATTGAAAATGCAAACCATAAAAGCCATTACCAGCCTTGATACAACTATGAACAGAGACATTGAACCAAAAGACAACTATAAAACGTATTGGCTAGACGAAAAGCTGGTTGCGGGCTTCGCCTTTGGTGTATTAAATATCATGCTACTGATTTTAAACGGGCTCGACATTCATCAATTGTTTATAAAACCCGCCTTACCAGTATCTGTAACACTTTCCGACTTTGTGCATCAGGCCATTGCAGCTATCATTACATCTATTATTCTGGCCATGGTATTTATTATGATATGTTACCGGGGAGAATTAAATTTTAATCCGCGTTATACATACATCAAATGGCTGGTATATGCCTGGATTGCTCAAAGTATAGTGATGGTCATTTCAGCTATGGTACGTAATAACTGGTATGTAAACGCTTATGCGCTAACACATTTAAGAATTGGCGTTTACGTGTACCTGATTATGGCGATTGCCGGATTAGTGTTAACTGCCTACAAATTATACACGTTTAAAAGCGGGTGGCAGCTTACCCGCGCCAACACCGAAGTGTGGTTCCTGTGGTTATGTTTAAGCACCTCGGTAGATTGGGATAAACTGATTACAAATTATAATCTGTACCATAAAACGGGATCTGTACAAACAGATATGGATTATCTGATGGATTTGTCGGACAGCAGTTTGCCTGAACTCTTGTTGCACCATCCGTTCTCTGCCCGTCCTGCATTAAAAGAAGCGCCTCCGTACTATTTTCAAACCGGCAAAATCAGTTACAAACTTTACATTTTTTGTAAAGATTATGAAAACCAAGACTGGCAAAGCTTTTCAATGCGATCGCACCACATTTACAATAGTATTCAGGACTTAAATAGGAAAAAACTAATTACGCATCTTGAGTTAAATAATTGGCCAATTGAAAGTTTAAAACCCTTGCAATTTCTTTCGAATTTGGACTACCTTAGTATGCGGGCAGAAAATCTGAAAACGGAAGAGTTAAAATCGTTTCAATCACTGCGCTATCTTACTTTACTGAATCCGAAAGATGACCAGCTATCTGCCTTAAAAGATCTTCAACACCTTAACTACCTTTGTTTATGGGGCGACTACCTTAGCAGCTTAAAATACCTATCTGGTCTTAAAAAACTTGAACTGCTGAAATTAAAATATATCAATCAGCAGGATTATACTACGTTGAAACAGTTAAAAAATCTGAGGACGATTTATATTGAACACATTACAGAAGAAGCGCTTAAAGTACTAAGAGATGAGTTACCAACTTGCAAAATTATCAAAACCACTACCAATGAATACCATAACCGCTAACCGCAAAACACTTCTCTTTACCGCAGCATGTTTGCTACTGAGCATACGTGTCATTTATTTCAACAGTTGGGATTATCTCTTTTTAATGTGGAATATCCTCCTTGCCTGGATTCCATTCCGGCTGAGTCAATGGTGCATTCGGAGCACACAACCTCTGCTAAAAGCGTCACTTTGCTTTAGCGCTATCCTCTTTCTCCCGAATGCACCTTACATTATTACCGATTTGTTTCATCTTAATAAATCTCACTCAGCGCCTGCCTGGATAGATCTGATTGTTATTTCCTCTTTTGCCATTCTCGGTAGTATTTATTTTATTGAAAGCATACATCTGCTACTTATCTATTTTAATACCATGCTCAAACATAAGTTTATGCTACGATGTATAGAATACTTACTGTTATTACTCAGCGCTTATGGCATCTACCTTGGGCGATTCCTCAGATTCAACAGTTGGGATGTCTTACAAAAACCATTCTCATTACTATCGGCGGTGCAACGCTCCCTGTTTCACAGCAATCATTATAAAGAAACATGGGCCATTACACTTGCTTTTACAGTATTTTTATTTTTAATTTACCACACATTTAATTTACAAAGGCATGTATATACACAAAAGGCTCCTCGCATTTAAAAATGCATTCAATGGAATTGGCGCTGCAACTAAGTCAGAAGCGCACATGAAAATTCATTTGTTGGCCAGCGCTGTTGTTATTGTTGCCGGCTTTAGCTTCGGCATTACAGCAACAGAATGGTGCCTGTTATTACTGTGTTGCGGACTGGTGATTGGGCTAGAAATGATGAACAGTGCCATTGAACGGTTAACTGACGGTATTTACACGCAAACATGTGACCTGGCCAAATACATTAAAGATGTAGCTGCGGGAGCCGTTCTAATTGCGGCACTCATAAGTGGAATAACTGGAGTTATTATCTTCTGTAAATACATTTTATAGAATATTTGCTAAAAAACAATGCTATCATTTATAGCAATATTATTTTTTTGTATTCTTTTAACATACTCTGTTTTTTTAGGCGCATTACTTAACTGAAACCTAAAAAATCCCTTTATTTACAAGCCTTACAGAGGCACTTAAAATGGGGATACTGCACTACTGCTAAGTAAAATATTTCTTAAAATTTGCATCAAAATTTAATACACTGATACTAAATCAATTGAACTATACGTTATCATAAATAAAGAATATTAACATAAAAACACTTGACATGGCCTCTTTGATAATGTAACTTTGTAATGTAGTTTAGTTATAGATATAGTTAAACTTTAAAACCAAAAAAAGATGAACAACTAAAATAAGCACTATTTATATTCAGTAAACCAAATCAAAAACACTGAGTAAATAAAACTAAAAACAAGTATGTAACAACCATAGCAACGCGATACTTCTTGTATTGCTCACTAAACAATTATATATACATGACAACAACCACAGCAACGCGGTACAACGTTATTGTTGAGTCCGTTGGTACTGCCAATCCGGTCGTATCAAAAATCCTTTCTGAATCCCTGAATGTTCCTGTAGAAATGGTTTCAAAAGCTATTTATACAGCACCAGCCGTTTTGTTTCATAACATTGATGAGGAATTAGCTAACAAAGCCTCTGATTTACTGACACAAATGGGGCTACAGGTAAGTTTGAAACCTGAAGGAGAATTTCTCCCCGCTACAACAAACTTAGTAGATGTGGGAATATATGTAAATGACGTTTCCCAGTTGCCTCTTGTATGCCAGCAATTAAGAACGTTTATGGGTTGCGAAATTAAAGAGGCTTTAGCTTTACTGATGAATGAAAACAGTATTGTGATGGGGAATATTTCGATGGCCACTGCCGAAGCGCTGTCGCAACGTATAGATGCGGAGGTGATGGTATGTGATCCGGCTAAGGATCTTTACACCATTGAATGGACGGATACCGGCGACAGGATACTAAACGCCCAGTTCGTTGATTTCCTGAAAACACTTAAGGTTGATACAGAAAATGTACTTCACGCTAAACGCGTTGAAGATCTGGATTACGACACCACGCAAAAAGTATGGTTACGCTTTCAATCCGGGAAAAATATAAAAATTATCAATCAGAGTTTTCTCCGTTACGAGATCATCCTTGAGAAAGCAGATACCAATCATCCGAAGTACAAAGAAGTCCTGATTCAGGAAGTAGGAATGCCCCCACAAATCATCCCTCAGGTCATTGACAATCTTCCTGTTCAATTACACGAATCTGTTGTTTTTTCAAGAGCAGTAGAATTAACGGATTCATATAAAGCAGCGGGCTTAGAATGCTCTATCCTTCCTGTATATAAAGGCGACTATCATTTGAGTATACAACACATTACGGATCTGGAAAAAACACGAACCATTTTATCAGACTACTTCGACAAGGAGCAACTTCCATCCAAGGCCGGAAAATGGCATGCGCCTAAAGCCTTAAACAATCTTATCGCGCGCTATATCCTTTTTCAACTTGAACACGCCGCTTGTATTGCCGAATTAAAACCAGCCAATATATAACCCTAAACACCATAAAAGAAAATGATCACCGCCGGTAACAATCAAAAATTACACGTAGGCATTGCCGAAAAAGGTAAACTCTACAGTCTGGAAGGAAACTATAAAGAAGCGCTGCGCCATTACCGCGAAGCCATACGTTTAGTGCAAAACAACAAAGACAATGATTTATTTTTTCAGCACTACAGCCAGTGTGTAATGGAAGCTCTTGAACTGTCGGGCGCTTATGACGAAGTTATTTCGTACTGCGAAAAGTTTCTTGATTTCCTGGAAGAAAAAGAAGAAACAGAATTTATTAAGCGTCACAAAGCCCACATATTAGAGAAACTGGCTGTACAATACTTGTTGAAAGGTAGCCGAGAAGATGCACTTCCGTATCTGAAAGAAGCCCAAAACGGTATTGGAAAAGGTGTTCAGCCACTTACGGATGATTTGCTTAACTGGGCACAACGGAACTATCAGTTAACTAAAAAGCAAATTACGGAAGTACAAAAAAAATACAATTACTTCATTGTAAGGAAAGACAAAGTGCGCCCTGAGTATGCCATTGAAATTCCGGACATAATGAAGCAATTTTAACAAACCCAAAAGAGTCAAAAACCAACAGAGTCAAAACCGTCTTTAGCCAGGAATAAAGACAAAGTGGGAAACCACACATCCGAATTTATACGATAAAAGTGCCTGTTTTAAACAGAACAGGAAAACTATGCCCGTATGAAGCAAAAAACAACATGTTAAACCATTAAAAACAAGAACAAATGCCATCAAAAAACATTGAAGACTTGAATAGTGCCGCCAACGTTCTGCAAAAAGTAGATGTGAGTGGAATATTTACGTCACTGGCCCTTGGAATTGCGCAAGCCCAGGAAAAACTGGACGACAATTCCATTCGACAATTGATCCGTTTGTCTGAGCAGGAAGTAGCCGGCAAATCGCTGCTTGAATTAGGATTTGTCCCTGCATTTTATCAATTTGAATATGCTGACATCAGCGCCTCTATTCATCTGGAAATGCAAGCAAGTCAGGAAGAAGAATTAAAAGCTTCACTGAAACTGGACTATGCTAAAAGCAAAGGTTACTCCAAAGAAGACATAGATTGGATCGAAAAAAGCAAACTGGACAAACACAGAAAAGAATTCAAGAGCAGCAAATCGGTTATTATGCGCTCAAATGAAAGCAAAGCTGTAAAAATCCAGAACAAGACCATCAGCATGGATCAACAAAAAACAGCCATTGAAAAAGTGGAAGATTTTGCTGACAAAATGCGTACTGCTGAAAATGTTGCGCGTGTTGAAACCAAAGTACACACCGACCACTCATTAAGTAATGTAACAACTTCAGCCGGAGCATGGATCAATCATTACAATGGCTACATCTGCGCTTATGTTCCAAAAGCCACCGGAGGAATTGGCCTTTTGCGGGTTAAAGATTATCCCGGAACCCCCACGCAGTTTAAAGTAGTTGCTGCTAATGACCTTACCATTGGAGCAAGTTATGCCGCAACACGCGCAAATGCACTAGCATTAACAAGCAGTCTGGGAGCCGGTGCCAAAGTAATTCCTTTACCGTTTAAAAGCGAACCTAATTCAACTATTGTTGTTTACTTTGGTCACGACAAACGTAACAAAATAGATTACGCTTACTCAGAAGGCGCTTACAGCAACGCTGGTGTTTACGATAAATTGAACGCGTTAAATTATATTTTAACGAAGGCTCCGCACGTTAAAGTTGAAATTGAAGGCCACACGGACAGCAGCGGGCCATGGGATTACAATGAAAAACTAGCGTTAGACCGTATTCGTACAGTTAAGAATTTCTTCTCTGACAAACTATGGAACGTAACGAATCAGATTACCGAATCGGTTAAAGGTGAGCGCATGGCCTTAGGTGGCGATACAAAAACCAAAGCCGATGATAAAGTAGCCGGTCCACCAAATGGTGTTAAAGATCCTCAGTTCAGAAAAGTAGTTATAAAACTGACATCCGCTCCTGAAGATTATTTCTACTTTGAAGGCGCATCTTTTGCAACAGCACCTATTCCTTCAGAAGACATTGATAGTAGCGAAATTACAGGCAATCTGAACGGTTATCTGCTTAAATCAGCTGCTGTTAGTTCACCTTCGGCCAACTATACTTTTAGTTATGGCGGTGATAGTGCTACGCTATCTGCAGTTATCAGCACTCAGGATTTCCTGACCAAGTTTAACGCCCTTACATTCAGTAATAAATACAGTGCTGAAAAAGTACAGGATACCGTTTACCTGTTGCATCAGGATACTAAAATAGAGTACGTTGCATATAATTCAGCGTCTGAAGAAATCAGCATTGAAGAATTATCTTCTTCAGAAAACAGCAACACGTCATCGGAAGATACTATTTTAGTTGATGATACGGTTAACAGCGATTACTATCTGAAAAAAGATGCGGAAACAATTCAGAATCCGTCTTCTTTCGCTGTAAGTGCGTCTGTTGATTTCCGTACATCACGTGCGCATAATCTCTCCATGGAAGGAAATGCCTCTATGTCGGCGCGTTTACGCTCCCTCCCTCCTCCACCGGAATTTAAAGCGTACATCTTAAGTTTAATTAATACTAACGGTTAATCTTCATCATCATGCCAAATGCAATCAGCACCATCACCAACACATTGACAAGTTCCCCGTTACCAATGCTTATTGAAAAACTGGGACTGTCAATAGCCGAGGCTCAGGCCGCATTAGATGCGAATTCTGTGGCAACGGCGGCAAAAATGGCTGCAACAAAGGTGGATATAGGCGGTAAAGAATACAACCTGATCGGGTTAGGATTTGCTCCTACATTTTACGCCTTCACAGAAGCCAGCATTGAGGCAAAAATGGAGTTTTCGATGACAGAATCCGAATCGTTTGATATTGGTGGATCTATTGGTGTTAATGCCGGAATTGTAGCCGTAAGTATTAGCGGCTCCTATGCCCGGAAGTTCGAAATGTCTGCGGAAGGTTCCTCTTCCGTATCGGCCCGCATGGTTTCGTTACCGGCGCCTGAAAGATTAAAACAGGTGCTGGACGAAATGGCGGTAAGAGTGGACGATTTAACCCTTACTCCAACACAGGTAGATCAGGCTCCAAACGGCGATCTGTTACTTGACATCAACTCCGGAGAAATCATTATTACTGCAGAAATTACGCCATCGTACGCTAAAGACAAAACAGTTACCTGGAGTATAGAATCAGGCAGTAATAGTATTACCAAGCTTTCATCTGACGATACCAGTTATAAATTTAAAACTACTGCTACTGCGGGTACAGTAAAAATTAAAGCCACAGCAGCCAGCAGACCTGAAATAACGAAAGAATTAACGTTCATTGTAAGCTAAATTTAACTGTGTCGTTATGCAAAACCATTTTTGCACTAAAACAACAAAAACCAAATAATAACAATTAAAAACCAGAAAACATGACAAGACCAAGTATTGGAAGAGATCTGTTAGATGTGCCTATGGGCGACATGATCAGAGACATGGCTTTGGCGATAGCCGACGGCCAAATGGCGTTAGACTCAAACTCTATTGAGGTAGCGCAAATGATGGGTGGTTTAAAAACCATCACTCAAACTATTAGCGGCGAAGAACGCGTAACATTTGAAGATAGCCGCGTATTCTTCGGGAAGGAACGCTTTTTACTGAGCGATGCACTGGAACTATACAATTCAACCTCAGATGCCGCCCTCCGAGCTAATATTAAGGCCACCGCCATTAACAACAACACAAATGTTGAAGAAGCCAACGTGTATGTTGTAAGCGGAGATCCCGACAGTTTATCTTCGTTTCCTGTAGGCATTCCCGACAAATCATTAACTCATTACTACAAATCAGGAAGCACTTACTTCAAATACGATCCAAACGAAAGCGGACCGGACAAGTATAAAACCGTAACCAACCCAACCGATATCACATATCGTGTAAAGGCTACAGGGACCAACACGATTGTGTACGTTCCAACACGGATTTCTATGCTTGAATTAGGTTTCACACCTACGTTCTATCAGTTCGTAGACACCATCATTGAGGTAAAAATATCGATCCGTTTCACTGAAGAGACTAATGCTCAAAGCAGCTCAAGTGCCAGCTCACGTAGTGGCTCTGTTGGTTTACGTTTCGGATTCGGACGCGGACGTTTATCACGCCAGGTAAATACCTCACAGGTAAACGCCAGCTACTCGCAAAAATTCAACTATTCAGCAGAAGGTTCCAGTTTATTACGTACTAAACTTACGCCTATTCCACCTCCTGCCATTCTTGAAGAACGCATCCGTCAGCAAATGGAAATCGCGCGTGAAGGTCAATAATCCAATTAAGTTAAACTCTATTACCGTCATAACATGAGCAGCATAGGACAAGAACTACTAAACGCCCCTTTTCCAGAAATGATAAAAAGTCTGGGCGTTGGCATTGCCGAGGCGCAATTAGCACTCGACAAAATGTCTGTGAAAATTGCTCAAATGATGTCAGGCTTTAAACAAAAAGCCAATGGAGAAATGGTGAGAGACGACGAAGCACTTGTGAAACTGGAAGAAGGAGGTAAAGCCTACAGCTTACTAAGCCTGGGCTTTACACCTACCTTTTATCAGTTTGTAGATACTGTCATTGAAATCAAAATGGCCATATCTATGTCACGCTCGTCGGAAGTCTCCGTCTCTGTTAAAGCTAAGGTAAGAGCACTTGTTTATTCTGCTTCTGTAAATGCCAGTTACTCTCAAAAGTACCAGTATTCTGCAGAAGGAAGTTCACTCATGCGCACAAAACTGGTAACTGTTCCGGTTCCCAGTATTTTTGAACAACGCCTGAAAGAACTTATCCGGAATGAACAAATAGATAACGCTCAAACCACTCCGTAACCTTTAATTCTTTGAACTATGGCAAAAAACTGGAAAAATTTCTTACCGCCAACAACTCCTGAAAATACTCAGGAAACAGACAATGCCCAAAATCTTAACTCAGGAGATAATGGTCAAAATCTGCAACAGGCGTTGAACGCGCTTGGAATTAAAAATAATGATCTGCAATCGCTCCTCCATGAGCGGGAACAGCTGGAACAAACCATGAAGGGTCTGACTCAACCCGGAAAGGAAGACGACAGCAACAGCAAGCGTTATGAACAGTACATTCCATCGTTCAAGGAAAAGAAGGAAGCGGATAAAAAATGGCAGGCCTTTCGTGATAAACAAGCATCGAAAAAATTAAGAGAACGACAACTTAATAAGATTAAAGCCAAAACCGCATTTAGCGATACAGACGAGGAAAAAACAAACTCGGATTACGAAGCCCCTCGTTTTTCAGAGTTCAGGGAAGTCCCTGAACGAAAAAAGAAAAACGAGGAGGACCTTCGTAAAACTAAAGTAAAACATGGATTACAACCACCTTCTTTAAAAATTGCTGACCCGGAAGTCATAAAACAAAAACTAACGGAAAAGAAAAAAGAATTCATTGAACAGATTAACAAGGAAAACCGCATTAAAGCGTTACAAACACTAAAGCTTGCCCGGCAAAAACTGGACAAAGCTGAAAAAACAATTGACCGGATAAACGCGTACTCTGAAAAAACAAAAACCGTAACCCGTAGCATTGAGAAGAAATTAAATGAAGCAAAGGATTTTTACAATAAGTTAGATCAGATCTCCAAAAAAACAGGAAATGACGAACTGACTAAAACCTTTGAAAAAGCAAACGAATTGATTGGAGCTGATAAACTGCAATCCATTAAAAAAGTAACAGATAAAGCGGAACAACTAAAACATAAAATAATTAATCCTGTTAATGATTCCTGGGAAAAAATAAACGACAAACGACGGGAACTTCTCTCCATCAAATCGCGTTTCCAGAAAAAAACGGAAGAACTTTTGTCTCTGGTTAAAAGTAATGATGATCTGGATGAAAAAAGAGAACAACTAAAAAAACTCCTAAACCAGAAAAAAGCGCTTGATAAAAAACAAACCTCTTCAAAAGAGAAAGATGAGCCGGATAAAAAAAGCGCTATAGAAGATAAAGACCAGAAAGATAAACCAAAAGAAAAAAAAGAAAAGGATATCTGGGAAAGAAAGTCAGGAGAAAAAAAAGAAAAAGATACCTGGGAAGAAAAAAGGGAACGTAAAAAAGAAGAGAGACGGGAACGCAAGAAAAATAAAGAAGAATAAACCTTAATTAAAAAACTAACATGGGAACAGAACAATCGGCAATCAATAAGTTTGCCTTAAACGATATCTTAAGCGGATTGGCAACCGGCTTAAATGATACGCAAAAACAACTACGTAACATGGCTCCTTATGATGAATTTGGCCGACCCAACGTTATGTATCAATTGCCATACCTCGATTTCCAACTACAGGTTAACTCTGAGTTTGAAGAAATCAAAACCGAAACCAGCTCAGGTGGATCTATTGGCTTACCTTACCGGTTTGGTGCACCAAAAGCCAGCTTCAAATTTTCAACTGTAAAAAACAGTGAAAATAAATCAACTGTTGAAATGAAAAGTACCATTTCCGGCCGGTTTGTTGCTACTGCCCCCAACGAAGGGCTTCCGCAAATTCTGCTATTGGTTAAACCCAGTGATCCGGTATCGGCTAACAACACCGAATATAAAATTGAAGTAGAAGTAACACTGAGCAATACCAGCGGCGAAAAATTAAAAAACTCCCTCATCGAATTTAACTTTGATAAAGAGTTAACGGATAGCGTAAATGCTTCTAAGCCTTATACTCTTCCGCGTTTAAGCGCTGGAGAAGTAAGAACAGATGAAGAAGGTATTGCAAAAACCACCTTGACGGTAGCTAAATCTGACTACGATACCAACCTGATATGCTTTGTATTACTGGTTGGATTTGCGACAATTACCAAAAGCATATCCATTTGTAAAATTTAATAACCTTTAAATACTATAACCGTGATAACACAAGCAAATTTTTTAACAAAGCTTCTGAATAACGACGGATCTACCGACACCTCAGAGCGCATGCTTTCCATTCAGTATCTGAATTCAACTACAAATACATGGGAAACATTAATAGGTCCGGTAATGCTACTAGAAGGATCCTTTGATTTTAGCGTTGCCGTTGACCCTAAAATCATTACCTGGGAACGCTTTTTCAACAGTACCGAAATCGGCTGCTTCCCATCTCTTCGTTTAATTGACAGCACCAATATTAAGACTGAAAACTTAATCAAAATTCTATCGTATGGTGGAGACATCACTCTTACCAAATCGGGAGTTGCTGTTAAAGCCAAAACCACTCGTAAAAGCGCCAAACTAGCAAAAGCCAGTGCAGCATTAGCGGAACTTGGCGATTTGATTGCCCGCGTTAATTTTGGAAAATTATTTTTGAAACCGGAGAGTGAAATACAAACTCTTATTGATAACGCCATCGAAAGAGGGTTACCTTCTGTGTTAATCACCCAGAATGCCCTTCCCGGTAACTCTGCCAGCATTGACAAATATATTCAGACGATTAGTGAACTGAACAGTCAGATTAGTGGTCTGCAAGGCAATATCTCTAATTTGAACGCGCAAATAAGTGGCTTACAGAGCTCGATGGGCTCTTTAACCGCACAAAACATGAGTCTTCAAGCCAGTAACCAAACACTTCAGGCCAGAGTAAGCAGTTTACAAAGTACAAATCAAACGCAAACAGCTCGTATCCAGCAACTGGAAGCACAATTAGCCGGATGCCAGAGCGAAACACGTGAGGTAAGGACACATGAGGCCAGTAAAGTGTATAGCAATGTTGTAAATGAAATTACAAAGGCTACAGAAACACTTAGCAACAGTAAATATCAACTTTCCAATCTTTCACTTGATTTAAAAGTTCTGGTGAAAAATGAGGAAGACGGACTAAAACTTCAACTGGTAGACGATGTAATGGCCGAAAATATTACGGGCGACGCATTAAGCAACATTCGTATTGACATTAAGAGCAATGACCTGAATGCCTCTAATACCGTACAGAATCCATTACCAAGTGTTATCGGGCTTACAGAAACAGAAACGCGGAAAAAACTGGCGAACTATGGTTTAAAATTAAAGCCCGTCTATCAGCATAGCGACAAACATGTTATTGGCCAGGCATTTAAGCAACATCCTGCCGCCACCACACAAATCATCGAAGGAAGTACTATTACTGTATTCTTCGCTAAAGAAAAAAATAAATACAATTAAATCTTACTACTATGGCAGACAACTCATTTGATTTCATGAAAGATGTATTAGCCGCTCCTTTAGGCGACATCATCTCCTCTGTTGGCACCGGTGTAGCGGAAGCACAAGCCGCCCTTGATGCCGCTTCGCTTTCGCAAACACTGGCAATCTATAACACCAGCAATAGCGACGAAACAACTTCGCTTTTACGTAATATTGGTTATCAACCAACTTTTTACGCGCTTCCTGAAACTGAAGTAGAAGCGCAAATTACGCTGGCGTTATCTATGTCGGAAAGTTATTCAGGTAATCCATCAGGTTTACAAAACAATGGTCGTATCAAAACACGAATTTACGCCACTCCGGCAAATGCAACCGTTACAAACACATTTAACCTGAACGTTAACGCCTTCTCTAAAATTAAGTTTAAAATTGTTCCGGTTCCACCGCCAAATGATACTGCGGAGATGCGTGTTGTTCCGGACATAAAAAACAAAACGATTGAAGAAGCAGAAGAACTATTAAACCAACTTGGTTTAAAAATTTCAGTAACCGGCACTCCTCCGGGATCTGCCGTTATTACACAGCAAGTGCCTGCAGCCGGAAGCATACTAAAAGCCGGTGAGTCCATTACCATAACTGTTTAACCAGTATGCAAGCTCTGTAAAATGGGCTTCATTGCACTGATACTGCAATTATACGAAACAGGAAAGTGTAAAACACTTATGGCTCAGGAGAGTGGGAAAAAACCCACTCTCTCTAAAGGCAAGCCGGCAAACACAATACGGTTCGTTACAAATAAATGCGTTGCCTGTGTAACGACGCATATTGTAGCGAAATAAATTCCAGATTGTTTGCAATATGCATAAGGTTATCTGATAATTTAAACGCAAAAAAACAAACCGTCCGTTATCAAACGTATTGGATCATGCCGGAAGTGCAACGCAGTAAACGCGTTGCACTTTTGCTTTGGCTGAGTCGCGAAAAAATAAAACATGATCGGGATAAAGAGAAAAACGGGTGATGCTTTGAATATTAAAATACACCCACTAATTAAAAAAGGTTGGTTTTGCTTGAAAATAAAAATACCTATCTTTCGGTAGTATGTTAACACCTTCGCTCATGAACCTGTGGAACCGATGCACCGGTAAAATTCCTGATCAACCAGCCGACCCTAAAGATTGGAATGAGGCTATGCAAGCGCTGTATCATCTGGGCATAAGTATGGAAACGGCATTACATTTTCTTTACAGAACGCAACCCAACATAACGGAATTTGAAATGTGGCTGCAACAGCAAAGCAAACCTACAAGCATTAGTTCTGGTTTAACAGAAAATGTTTTAACACCTTCCGATTTAGAATTTTGGGAAGAAAACGGGTTCATTGTGCTAAAGAATGCTATTTCTTTAACCGATTGTGAAGCCAGCAGAAATGCCATTTGGACTTTTTTAGATATGTCACCACACGATCCTGCCAGTTGGTACAAATCGCATGAGGGGCAGCGCGGTATGATGCTCACCTTCAGCGACCATCCGGCGCTAAATAAAAACAGAGAATCCGCTGTGATCCGTAAAGCCTACGAACAACTTTATAACACGACACATCTTTATAAAACGATTGACAAAGTCAGTTTTAATCCTCCTGTTCATGAAGGCAAATATTTTCCCAGTGGCGATTTGCACTGGGATGTCAGCTTACATCAACCTATTCCTTTCGGACTTCAGGGCTTACTTTACCTTACTGATTGCGGCCCCGATGATGGCGCTTTTCATTGTGTTCCCGGATTTCACCGGCAAATCAACGAGTGGTTATTAACCATTCCCCAAAATATTACAGCCCGTAATTACGCCCCAACGGCATTAAATCCATTGCCTGTTACCGGAAAAGCCGGTGACTTTATCATCTGGCACCAGGCCTTACCTCATTGTGCCGGCAAAAACATTGGAACCTCAGTCCGTATGGTTCAGTACCTTACCTATAAACCTGTTGGCTATAAAGATCAGGATATATGGCTATAACTTAAATCGGTCCACTTAAACAATAGGCCGTTCTGTCAAAACCGCACCCTACAAGTAGCATTTTCTTTCCTTCGGTAAACTATTCTTAAACGCTCTTGTACGAGATTATCTTTTCAATTCCGTTCGAAACGCTTGCTGTGTAATCTTGTATCAAAATAGTATATTTAGAATTGATATGAATTTACGCTCCCTCCAAAATTTATCAGGGACAAAAAAACTGGCTCAAAAAACGGTACTGTTATTCGGTATCAGTTGTTTGTTTTTGATGCTACTTAGTATAAATGCCCCTTTAGGTGATTTTGGGAATTATTATTTCGGAAGTTTGCTTTACCGGGAAGGTTGGGATCCGGTTTTAATTTATAAAGACACCCATCTTTTTAATGTACTTGTTCGCTCACATGAAAAAAGTCCCTTCTTTCTGAACTACGCGCCTGTTCCGCCTTTTAGCCTTACGGCGTATCTTCCCTTTACAATTCTAAAGGCGCACTCCGCTAAACTTATTTTTAATCTGCTTAGTATTTTAGCTGGCTCCGCCGGACTTTATTTTTGGCTAAACCGTCAAAGAACCATTCACGTTACACAATTATTTATCTTAGCAGCAACCTTGCTTCCATGTTACTACAACTTGTATCAGGGACAAACGTACTTACTGTTATGTGGTGTTTTGTTACTGTTTTACGAAACCCTTTGCCGCCGGCAATACATTGTCTCCGGTTTTTTCCTGGCTTTCGCCATTGCATTAAAACTCAGTCCAGCCTGGTTTATTCTGTTTTTACTATTCAAAAAACAATTCAGTGTACTGATATATGGTCTTATGTTTCTCTTCTTGCTTCATGTCCCTCTCTTTTTGGGTGATCATGCAGATGTAATTGGATTTTATATTTCTGAAGTTTTACCGAAACTCATAGCAAATGAGATTACAGACCCACTCTCTGTTTATAACCAAAGCGTACATACCTTTCTTCTTCAGGCAGATGCGCTGCCTGTTTCCATGCAACATGGCCTTTCCTCATTTTATTATGGTTCCCTTATTTTGATTTATTTGCTGGCGCTCACTACCACAAATATGCACGAAGGTTTTGTTCTTTCGCTTTTGTTCTGGAGCGTCATTAATAAATATGTACCTGCCTATTCACTTGTCCTCTTAAGCCCCTTGCTTTTTTACGATTGGAGGTTAACAGGTAAACCCTATCTTCTATGTATTATACTTTTAATTGTGGCGATTAATTTACCGGTCTATAAACTTACCGCACTTCCCCGGGTGTGGCAATATACAAGAGTCTGGTTATTATTAAGCGTCTTTTTTATGTTTGCATTTCCTTTTCTGAAAGGGCAAACCTTGAAAATACTAAAATGGAGTCCATTGCTATTGGGCTTGGCGCTATGGTCGGCATTTAAAGCAACTCCCCCTCCGGAATATCCCTATGCTAAAAAAGGTTTTACGAGGGCTGCCAAACCCACTGATACGGAATGGATACAATACATTTGCCTTGGCTACAAAGACAGTATTACACATGATACCTTTACTGCGTTTTCTATTAGCCGTATTCCGTTACATCACCATTCCCGCTATAGTCAACAGGGCTATCTGGTAAACGATACTGTTCTTTTTTATTTGTCAGACAAAGGAAAAGGCGTAGGTTTGCCGCAACTTACTTTTGAAAATATAAAATAGTTGAAACATTTTATTTATATTTTTTTACTGGTTATCTTGGTTGCTTTTCATCAGCGACCTGCCAGTACCGACATTAACTTGTACTTTACCAAAAACTACAACTCAGACAGTTGGGACAACAACCGAAGAGGTTTACAGTGGACCCTTTCCTTTTTAGGGGCTGAATTACCGGCAAACAGTTTTGATAAAAGTATTACCTGGCGCGACAGTAGTCACTTTACCATTAACCTAAGTACTCTCGGTTTTTCGGAGCAAGCCCTTAACGTACTGATACAAATTAATGACTCCATAAAACGGTTACCGGAATACCAAACACATCAGGCCATCGCGTTAGGCCAATATGTTTCCTTGCTGATAGGCAGTTCCCGTCATTATTATGCGATAACCGGAGCCTGTAAATCATTTAAAGAACTCGAAAGCAAACATAATCGGGACCGTATCCTTACGTATCCGGTTTATACCTCTTCCATTTCCAAAAAATTAAGAGTATTGCGTATTTACCAATCCAAACACATCCGCAACTTTCTGTTTGTTGCAGAAGAAGGCTCAGGAGATATTCTCAAAGGCACTTTTAAAGCCGAAACGAGAGAAGTGTTTGACTTCATGACAAATGGACAACTCCGGTTTGCTGTCTATAACACTAATGGTACCCTTTCGGATGGTAGCAGCAAAGATGTTTCAGATGCCGGAAAACCCGGTAAATGCCTTTGGTGTCACGAATCTTCTATACAGTCGCTTTTTTCTGCCAATCCCGACTCCAAAGGATTTATGAACAAAGCCGAATTTCAGAACCAGATCGGTAAATGGATGGACGCGCTAAACCTTTGGCGAATGCAATTAAAAGGCGATATTGACTTTACACGCAAGCAAGACCATACGTTTATGGAATTACTGTATATCGCATACAACGAACCTAATGTACGGCAATTGGCCCAGGAATGGCGTATTAGTGAGGCCGAAGCCCGGCAATTGCTGAAACGACATGTTACTCATCCACACGAAGAGTTCCATTTTCTGGACAGTCTTTTTTTCAGAAGAGAATTAGATCAGCACCAAACAACTTATCCTTATAGCATCAGAGAAACCGGCGAACGTGAACTGGAATTTTATAAAAAATAAACTATCGCTTCAGGCAGTTGTTAATGTCGGACGTTCGTTCCTTAACCCGGTCTTTATGCTGGGAGTAGCTTATATTCTCCTGCATAGTCAACACGCTGATGTATTGCATCAGATTAATGAGGCCAACGCTATTATAAATGGGTGGTTACTGTTAAGCAGTTGGGGCTTACGTGACTATCTTTTAAAGCAAGTGGCTCAATATCCTGAAAAAACGGACGCTTTACTATCAAAAATCATACTTGCCAAAGTTCCCCTCCTGCTTGTTACCTGGTTTGCTTTACTTTTTCTGGGACTTTCTCCTGCCCTCTATATTGCCATCTGCCTTTTAATTGCGTTTAAAAGTTTTAGTCTGGCATTTGATGCCGGCATTAGCCTGAGTCGGGAAAATCATATTTTTATGTTCCTTGAAACTGTTTCTCTCCTTGCTATTCTGTTCGCGTTAATTTTCCTGAATGCATCAGGGCTTTATGTGTTTTTATACGGTTTGGTCATAACAGAAGGCATCCGCTTTTTGTATAGCGTACGGTATTTTTCCGCGCATCGTTTTTATAAAGTGCGCTTTAAAGAAAGTATGATATTGTTATACGAAACACGGTACTTTTTCATATTGGCATTGTTCAGTTTTATACAAATAAGAGCGGATGTTTACCTTCTTGGATTTTACTTTCATCCTGAAACCTTTAACCTTTATCAGGTGAAATCGAGTTTAATCACCTTTGCCCATGTGGCACTTTCCTCTTATCTGAGTCAGCATGCCGGACAGTTTTATCAATCCTCCGATCCGTTCAGCAACATTACTCTGAGAAACCGTTTACTTAAAAATGTACTTGCCGTAGCAGCCATTTCACTACCGGTAATGTTAGCCATTGAGTATTTTTTATTTGGAACCATCAGTCATCCATTTCATTTTCTTCTTCAGCTATTAAACATTTTTTTATTTGCGTTTGCGCTTTATGAGTTCTACTTTTTAACCAGAAATAATACCTTACAAAAAGCCATTTTACCTGTGCTTGGAGGAGCGCTGCTTAATATTTGCTTAAGCTGCGTGTTGTTGCCAAACTTGAATATTAGTGGCGGACTCATCAGTTACAATCTCTCCACTCTGCTCATATTTCTTTGGTTAAGAACGATTCGTATCCGTTCACAACGCCTTGGCTCTTCTAACAACGAAAAAACTCCGCAATAATCTGTTTAAAAAACTATAAATTAACCCCATGAAAAAATCATATTTACTACTAATAAGCACGCTATGCTTTTTATCTGTCCGTTCGCAAACCAAAAACACTGCTACTTATATTCCTGTTGATAAAACCCTATTCGAACAAATTGTGGCAATGGATAAGTTATTTTTTGACGCGTATAATACTTGCGACTTAACAACACAAGATTCCATCTATTCGGAAAAGATTGAATTTTTGCATGATAAGGCGGGGCTAATTACTTCTAAAGAGGAGATATTAAAAGGTACAAAAGCAAACATCTGCGGAAAAGTAACCCGTTACCTATTACCAGAGAGTGTGGAAGTATATCCGATAAACAATTATGGCGCTGTTGAAATCGGGCACCATCGGTTTTATAATAATCAGGAGCCAAATGCTAAATCCATTCCCAGTAAATTTATTATTGTCTGGAAAAATGAAAACGGTAAATGGAAAATTACGAAAGTGATTAGCCTGCATTAGCTACGGATTAGGCATGGGATTTTTCAATAAGAATAAACAGGCCCATAAACGCTATACATCAGCCATTAGCATAAACTAAAATGGATGTAATCTATAACTTTATCCATTGTACTTTATGCGCATTGCTTTTAAGCCATTGCCGGAGTATGACATCCGCATCGGGATAATACCGCGTGTAACGTATCATCTCTTTCAGGCTTTCCGGATCCTCTATTCCTTCTGTTACATCCGCATACCCGTATCCTTTGTAATGTCCGTTTTCGATATACACCAGGGCTCGCTCTGTCGCATGCCGTCCTGTATCTATAATAAATCCATTATTTTCCTTTAAACGGAATAGTTCCAGAACTTTTTCCGCACGCAAGTTGTATGAACCGGGTGTTTCTTCTCCGGCACAAATTCCAAAACAGTTTTTAATTTGATGATTAAAACACACTGAGCCCTGTGGTGTGAGGTGACAGAATTGCAAACATAACCCGTACTGATCAATCCAGTATTCCAATTGTGAACGCGCCGACGCATACGATGTAAACATCTGAAGCGTTTGTGCAGCTTCTTCTTCCGTTACAATACGAAAACAACTAATTCCCGCTTCATTTTTATACCAATCAATGCCATGTGTAAAAACGTCTGTTTTGCTTTTCCGGTTATAGCGGGGCTTATATCGTTTAATTTCTTCTGCTTCCAGCAGCAACGCTATCAGCTCACTTCCGGTTTCCTGCACATCGGCGTTATACAGATCGTTCAGCATTTTCCCGGCTTTCTGCTCTTTACTGTTAAAATGGCTGATGGCGCGGTTATACATGTTCCGGCTTTTTCCTATATAGATGATTTCGTCTTCCCGGTTCCTGAAATAATAAACCCCACAGGTTTCCGGTATTTTATTCAGTACATACGGTTTAATTTTATCCATTTTCCGGGCCATCAGCGCCTCTATCCCCTGGTTTTTATATTTTGGATCCTGACTTTTTAACTGAAGCAACAGATCAAATAAACGGGCTGTTGCCACCGCATCGCCTTCGGCCCGGTGCCGTGCTTTATTCTCTATGCCCAAACTCTGGCAGAGGTTCCCCAAACTATACGATACCCTTCCGGGCAGTAATTTACGGCTCAAACGAACGGTACACAATGTATCGCGTTTATAGGTATATCCCATGGACGCAAACTCCGCTTTAATAAAGCCATAATCGAAATTAACGTTATGCGCCACAAATATGCAATTCTCTGTTAGTTCCAAAACGCGACGGGCTATTTGTGCAAACGTAGGCGCATCCTGAACCATCTCGTTTGTAATCCCCGTTAATCGTGTAAAATAAGGGGATATCCAGCACTCTGGGTTTATCAGCGTCGAAAACCGATCAGTTACCTGCAAGCCATCATGAACCAGAATACATATTTCCGTAATGCGTCCACCGGGATAAGAGAATTTACCCCCGCAGGTTTCTATATCAATAATGGCAAACAAGCTTACGCAAAGTAAAGGCTTTTTATCACAAGCGAATGCTATATTTGGTAGCAAGTTCGTTTTTCACTCATTACCTGGAGTTTCTGTCACAAATCAGCTTAAACGAAACATTCATCCGCGTTTCTGAAGGGTCTATTGTGAACGGGTATTTTTAAGGAATCGTTTTGGTTCATCGAACACCCAGCCAAAATACGCGAAAGTACCGGTATTATGCTGGCGGTAATCAAACTTATCTACTTCACTGTACCACAAGTTAGAATAAAAAGAGAAACCCAGAAACAATCGTTTAATGTGCCATACGAATCCCAGTTTAAAATAATTCACAAAAGAAACCCTTTGGTACTTTTTGATGCCTTCTTCCTGACTCTTTACATTCAGCCACTGCATTCCTAAGCCGGGAATTTCAGATATAGCAATCAGGTAATCCTTTTCTATTACCCAGTTATACGCGTATCCTCCACCAACTTCTACCAGATGGGAGTTGATCCCCTTTATTTTTAAAACATTAAATACAATCGAGTCGCGGTTCAGATCAGAAGGTATATCCCCAATTATAAACCCGTTACGGGAATATGCTGTTGTGGCAATAAAAGAACCCTTGCGTTTAATTTGTTTTCCTCCCTGACTAAACCCCGCAGAGTAGCAGAATTTTTTATAATTAAAGATATAATCCAGTTTTATACCCAAACTACTAAATGAATTATTAATTGGTTTAAAGGTGTGCTTAGTTACCAGCAAGGTATCGAAATAATTGTACTTCAGATTATTAAGACGCGTAAAATTGGCATGCAAACTGAGTGGTTTGTAAGTGGTCGAAAAACGCAGATCCATGTTTTGCCTGGTGTTTTGTTTGTTCTGTCCAAAACCATAACCAAGGGTCAGCCATTTGTGTCCTACATCGCCTCCAATGAAATACTGAGGACCTGTTCCAAAATTTTCACTATTATAACTTGTCTTGGTCACATACGAATCCAGATAAATATCCTGTTGCTTATAGGTGTACCCCAGACGGGGAACAATGTTATCATAATACGAAATAAAATACGTGGAGTCCGATTGTGAAAAAACAATACCCGATGCAAAAACAACAATTAATAGTATGCTTATTTTGAAACGCACAAAAGTGCAAAGATAACAAAGATTTAGTGCCTTTTTGGGTGCTATTCTTGTAAATCGTCTTTAAGAAATTCTCTCCAATCGCTCAAATTTGCCACTACCTGTAACTGACGGTAATGGTAGTGAAACTGATCTTCATCCGTTTGAGCGTTTAATACAGCTAGTCGGTAACGGTCATAATTGGCTAAAGCCATTTTTTCTTCAGTGGTCAATCGTTGACCTCCAAATTCCTTATCCCTCAGGTCGTTAATACTAACAACCAAACCGGCTTGTTCTTTCGAAAATAGTTTCTTTAATAAATCGGTTTTCATGCTAGGTATAACAAATTTATAGCTTAATTACTTGAGGATTGTAAGATTTCGATGAGTTTGCTAACATTTTCGTGTTAATTGACTTTTTAAAGGATTAATTACCTTTGTGCGTGGTTAATAAAAATACCAGTATCTTTTTAATTAGTCTGCTTTTTTTTAGCCCCTTAAAAGGCCAGTGGAGAAGCTTGTCGTGGCCTGAAAAATGCTGGGCCATTTTCCATCCGGTTGCCGCTGTTAAAATTAAATCCATTGCCTCGCAATGCTATCGCGTTTATGAGTCGGATAGCCTGAAATTAGTACTCGACAGTTTTCCTAACGGCGGCAATAAGGATGCTTTCCGGCACTGTTTTTTCATGGCCGCGTTCAGTCAAAACGTAAACATAAAAAAATTACGTAGGCTTGGTAAAGCTCATGAGAAAGGCAATTACCGACAGTTTTTAAAAAGCCAACGTGAGGATGGAGAAATACCGGATAGTATTGGCTCTGTAATGGATCTTTCCAATAATGAACTGGGTTTCATTATTGGAAAGGAAAATAAAACGGCTTCACTTAACACGTTGGCGGAGGTATGCCTAAAAGCATTATCAGATGGAAAAGGACGAATGCTGAAACGGAACGAAAAAGGTCAGTATCTGAATGAAGCGGGTATTGTTCTTCCTCCTTTTAGCTACTTGGGGAAATGGCAAAATGATAAATGTCTTATTCCGACCCGGATTATTAACTGATAAAAACAGTTACAGACCATCCACTTTTAAGTTACCGTGTAACAAACACGTTGTTCGTTTTAATTTAACACATCATGCAACCATCGGCCAAATGCATACCCTTTGTTCCATAAGGCAATGCCTAAGAGAAGAATTACTAAAGGCATGATCACTTTAAAATAATTTGATTTCAGAAAATGTTCCATGTTGGATTTTTAATCTAAGTTAAATCCTCTTCCGGCATAAGATTTGTGTTTTCCTGCTAATTCTGGAAATTGAAGCGTAGATGTGAATCATGCAGACTGTAAGCGCAACCACTGCGTTTTAGTCATTTCAAATTTAATTTCATTCTTACCATGCTTTCCTGTCTCCTGCCATCCTGAACGGCGGTAAAACTGCTCTGCCCTTGTTCCCGGTTCCGTTCCCAGCCAGATGGTTGTATCTGTTTTAGAAAAGTACCAATCCAGCATAATTTTCTGAAGTTGCGTTCCTATTCCTCTGCCTTCGTAATCCGGCATTAGAAAAAGAGCCCACACATTATGCTCCTCAAGGTCCACAATCGAAAAACCAATGACTTTTCCCTCCTGCTCACTTACCCATCCCTTGCCTCTGTGCATTAAATACGTTTCACAATCCGTATCGGTTACCAGAGCGGGATCTGATAAGGTATTTTCTTTCACCGCGTTTCGTACAATTTGTATCTGTTGAATATCGTCTGTTGTTGCCTCACGTATCATTATTACCTCCTTTATTTTAGATTCTGCTTTTTGTATAATTGACTCTATAAAAACGGTAGCCTTTTCTTCCTTTAAGATAGCATACTTTTTCTTATCCTGTCCCGCCTCCTGAGCCAATTCCGTTTTAAGTTTGCTGTAAGATATTTTTACCGATTCGTGAGAACGAAGATAATCTCTGAAAAGCAAATGCCGCTCCAATTCTCTGCTTTCAACAGAACAAACGTACAAATGATGAGGTATCGTATCCAGTATATTATCAGCTACAGAAAACAACTTTCTTTTAAAGACTTCTCTGTCCTTTATTCCCTGATCCCCGTTGTGATAATATCCCATGGACTCTAACCCTGATTTAATACAGTTAAACTGCTCTACGCTATCAAATACAATATCTATGTCTATAATGGGTTTAGCCGGCATTCCATGAATAGCCGTACTTCCCACATGTTCTATTCTCAACGCTGGAAGTTTCAATCTATTTTTGATTTCTGAAGCAAGGCATTGAAAATACTCAGACCACTCCTCTCTATATTCCTGAATTAACACTTTTGTTTACCTATGACCTTATTTAAAGAAAAAGAATGCTGCCTGTTAAATACCTTTTTTAGTAATGCGACTGCGCATCCGGCTTAATGATTGTGGAGTAATTCCAAGATAACTGGCCATTTGATACTGTGGTACCCTTTGTATAAGATCGGGTCTGTTTTTTAACAAGTTCAGATACCGCTGTTCAGGGCTCGATATTTTAAAATCATCGAAAGAGGCCTGACTACCTGCCAACAACTTTTCTGACAGAATACGGCAAAGGGTTTCAAATCTTGGGAACTTTTCGAACATGACCTTCTCCATATCCGGATTGGCTACTACCAATATAGAATCTTCTACACAGGCCACATAGTATTCTGAGGGTTTTTGGTTTATTACCGTTAAGGGTGATAACGATTGTAATTCGGTGTAAAACTCCGTTGTTTTTTCTTCGCCATCTACAACATAGTACGTTCTGATACACCCTTTAATAACAAAATAACCCTCACGGGAAATCCGGCCTTCTTTTAGCAAAACTGTTCCTTTGGGATAAGATTTGAAAATATTAAGCTCTTTAACAGCCTCCTTTTCTTCATCAGTAAGAGGCATGTACGACGCTATAAAATTAAAAAGAAGGTTTTCCATGATTTGATTCTTCGTTGGATTGAATACGATATGTATGATTGATTCCTGCTTTCAACAAAACGCAGACGACTTGCCCGGATAAATTATAGGAACTACGTGCGTAATCCGAAATACCGGAAGGTGAAAGGATAGAGGTTATGGCGGGAATAGATCTCATTTCAGTTACTATTTCGTAAATAATTTAACATTAGCTTCATGAGTTGTCCAGACTGTTCGTTTGTTAAACATGCTCTGAAAGTATAGGCATAAAAATCTAAGTTTATTACATATTGAGAACTTACTTTCTGATTTTTATTAGATTCCAAAACTCCCAGAATATAATCCTGTAGCTTTCTTTTTACGGCCAATAACTGTACCATCTCTAATCTTCTTTCATTGGTATGGTTCAATAGAAATACTGTTCCATTTCTGGTCAATTCACCAACAACATTATCTGTGACGCTATTAACTATAGTAAATGCCATTGAATCTGCTATTAAAAAGGGAAACTCTCTGAAATGCCATAAAGTATCCCGACATTGTGGCTTCTTCCATCTACTCATAATAAAAGGATTTATTGTATCAGGATAAACATCTCTTTCCTTATAATAAACTTCTAGCTTCGTTGAATCTATTTTTTTAAATACCGCATATTGCACCTGCTCCTTTTTACTGTGCTCACTTTTATAATATATCTTATCGTTTGTTATTCTGTTAATATCAGAAATATAGTACTTACTAAGAAAAGAACGTTGATCTTCTGAAAAAAAACTAAGATATCCTTCCGCACTAATATAAAGCTTAGGGATCACTTCATTCTTTATAATTCCATTTTCGACCCTAAGCTGCTGTATGTTTTCGGATTCTAAAACTTCGCCTTTGGTAATATTATCAAACAACTCTTTCAATTCTTTCTTCGACATATTTAATACTAACTTCCAATCTTCAAAGTAGAGTTTGATCGTATCCTTCGAAAGATGCTTTAACCCCCTTTCAATTGCTTGAATTAAGATTTGATTGACTTTCACTGTATTTCTACTAGTTAACGTTAAGTAACTTCCCAGTCCGTTTTTATTCAGATATATTTTCTTATTCTTAGCTACACCTTTCAACTTCGTTGTTTGACTCATAGCATTCCATATTGTAAACTCAGGAATATCATCTGGTGTTTTAAACGCCTTGCTTAAAAATTTTACCCTATCTGGATTCTCCTTTAAGGCGCTAACTGTCAGTAAACTCTCCTTTACCTTATATTTAAAATCAACAACATACTCATTATCCGAGGCTCTTCTGAAGGATAGTATAACTTCATCAAATACAAATGTTTGAATTGCCGCAGAATTTTTAGGTTCCAACACTATTTGGCTATCCGTTTCGAATCGGACAATTTTAAAATGCCAGTTTTGTGCATCTTTTCCCTTAATTCCATAAATAACATAAGAAGTATCCGAATTATAACAATAGATTTTAGTATCACTGATAAACGTTTGCCTGATTACCGAAGTAAAGCTATTCGTTGCATGAATGCTCAATTGGTAACTTAACAAGTATATGTACGCTACTAGTTTAAACAAAGAATTTCTCATCACAATAGAAAATAAAAAAACCTTAGCTGTATGCTAAGGTTTTTATAAATAGAATAGTATTATTAAACTTCTACCTCTTCCTCTTCTTTAGAGGCCATTAGGCGTTCGTATTCTTCCTTGCTTCCTACCACTAGTTTTTCGTACTGACGTAAACCAGTTCCGGCAGGGATGAGGTGACCAACGATCACGTTTTCTTTCAGACCAATCAGTGTATCTACTTTTCCGTTTACAGCGGCTTCGTTCAATACTTTTGTAGTTTCCTGGAAAGACGCGGCAGAGATCCACGAATTCGTTTGTAACGAAGCACGGGTTATACCCTGAAGGATCGGATTAGCTGTAGCAGGAACCGCGTCGCGGGCTTCTACCAGTTTAAGATCCTTACGTTTCAATACTGAATTCTCATCACGTAATTTACGGCTGGTAATGATTTGTCCGCGTTTCAGTTCTGAACTGTCGCCAGGGTTAATCACTACTTTTTTACCATAAATAGTATCATTCTCGCTCATGAAGTCCACTTTGTTTACCAATTGCTGCTCCAGAAAAATAGTATCGCCCGGATCTACAATTTCCACCTTACGCATCATTTGACGCACAATGGTTTCAAAGTGTTTATCATTTAATTTCTGACCTTGTAAACGATATACCTCCTGAATTTCATTTACCAGATACTCCTGTACAGCAGTAGGGCCTTTAATCGCTAAAATATCACCAGGACTAATAGCGCCATCTGATAACGGATCACCGGCTTTTACGAAATCATTTTCCTGAACCAGAATGTGTTTGCTCAGGTTTACCAAATAACGGCGTTGTTCTCCGGTTTTAGCTTCAACGATCACCTCACGGTTACCACGTTTAATTTTACCAAAGGTTACAATGCCATCGATTTCACTTACTACCGCAGGGTTACTTGGGTTACGGGCTTCGAACAATTCGGTTACACGTGGTAAACCACCTGTGATATCCCCTGTTTTTCCGGTTACACGCGGAATTTTAACGAGAATCTGACCAGGTTCAATTTTCGCAGCTTCGTTCACCACAATGTGAGCGCCTACAGGTATATTATACATTTTAAGAATTTCGCCTTTTTTGTCAACGATTTTAATCAATGGACTCAGGGTTTTATCCTTACTTTCAATAATCACTTTTTCCTTAAAGCCGGTTTGCTCATCGGCCTCTTCGCGGAAAGTGATATTTTCTTTAATATGTTCGTATTCTACTGTACCACCAAATTCAGATACGATTACCGCGTTGTATGGATCCCAGTCGCAAATTAACTCACCTTTTTTCACTTTGGCACCTGGCTTAATGTACAGGTTAGAACCATAAGGAATATTTCCGGTAGTTAACGTGATGCCGGTATTTGAATCTACAATGCGCATCTCTGTTGAACGACCAATAACTACATTCGCTTTAACCCCTTCAGCATTCAGGCGTTCTACGGTACGTAATTCGTCAATTTCAACAATACCATCGTATTTCGCAATTACACTCGATGAAGCGGCCACGTTACTGGCCGTACCACCCACGTGGAATGTACGGAGCGTTAACTGTGTACCTGGCTCACCGATAGACTGCGCGGCAATTACACCTACAGCCTCACCTAACTGCACCAAACGGTTATTGGCAAGGTTACGGCCATAACATTTAGCACACACCCCTAAACGGCTTTCGCAGGTTAATACCGAGCGGATATCAACGGTTTCAATTGGTGATTTTTCAATGATAGCTGCAACATCTTCAGTAATGATTTCGCCACCTGCTACAATTAAGTCGCCTGTTGTTGGATGGAATACATCGCTCACAGCAGTACGTCCTAAAATACGGTCGTACAAACTTTCAACCACATCGTCGTTATTTTTTAACGCGCTCATGCTTAAACCACGGAGGGTTCCACAATCAGTTTCGTTAATAATAACGTCTTGCGCCACATCCACTAAACGACGGGTCAGGTAACCAGCATCGGCCGTTTTTAACGCCGTATCGGCCAAACCTTTACGGGCACCGTGGGTAGAGATAAAGTATTCCAAGATGGACAGACCTTCACGGAAGTTAGATAATACCGGATTCTCAATAATGGAAGCCGTTGTATCACCTGCTTTCTGAGGTTTAGCCATCAAACCACGCATCCCGCTCAACTGTTTAATCTGCTCCTTAGAACCACGGGCACCGGAATCAAGCATCATGTACACAGAGTTAAAGCCCTGTTTATCGGTACTCAATTTATCCAATACCTTTTTGGTTACTTTAGAGTTGGTATGCGTCCAGATATCAATGATCTGGTTATAACGCTCGTTATTGGTAATGAAGCCCATGTTGTAATTGTTCATTACTTCATCTACTTCAGTCTGAGCGTCTGCAATAATTTTTAATTTTTCATCAGGTGTCTGGATATCGCCCAGGTTGAACGATAAACCTCCTTTGAAAGCCGTACGGAAACCTAATTCTTTAATATCATCAAGGAATTTAGCGGTTTTAGCCATACCGGTTTTTTTCAATACCATACCGATGATATCGCGAAGTGATTTTTTAGTCAACAGTTCGTTGATAAATCCTACTTCGTGAGGCACCACTGTATTGAAGATAACGCGACCCGCAGTGGTTTCAATCATTTTAGCCACTAACTTATCACCTTCAAGGGCATTGCTGATTTTAATTTTGATCTGTGCATGAAGGTCAATTTGCTTCTCGTTTAAAGCAATGATCACCTCTTCCGCACTATAAAATATTTTACCTTCTCCTTTTACTACATCATTTGGCAAATTACGTTTGCCTTTGGTGAGGTAGTACAAGCCCAACACCATGTCTTGTGAAGGTACCGCTACCGGTGCACCATTCGATGGGTTAAGGATGTTGTGAGACGCTAACATTAAGATTTGAGCTTCGAGAATAGCGGCGTTTCCTAATGGAACGTGTACCGCCATCTGGTCACCGTCAAAATCCGCGTTAAATGCCGAACAAACCAGTGGGTGTAACTGAATCGCTTTACCTTCGATCAGTTTAGGCTGAAACGCCTGAATACCTAAACGGTGGAGTGTCGGAGCACGGTTTAACAATACCGGATGCCCTTTTAATACGTTTTCTAAAATATCCCAAACAATTGGTTCTTTTTTATCTACGATTTTTTTGGCAGACTTAACGGTTTTTACAATACCACGTTCAATCATCTTGCGGATGATAAATGGTTTGAACAACTCAGCCGCCATTTCTTTTGGTAAACCACATTCGTGTAATTTCAATTCAGGACCTACGACGATTACAGAACGCGCTGAGTAGTCAACACGTTTACCGAGTAAGTTCTGACGGAAACGTCCTTGTTTACCTTTTAATGAATCAGATAATGATTTTAAGGCGCGGTTACTTTCAGTTTTAACAGCATTCGATTTACGTGAGTTATCGAATAATGAATCTACCGATTCTTGTAACATACGTTTTTCGTTACGTAAGATTACATCTGGCGCTTTAATTTCGATTAAGCGTTTTAAACGGTTATTACGGATAATAACACGACGGTATAAATCATTTAAATCGGATGTGGCGAAACGGCCACCATCTAATGGCACTAACGGACGTAATTCTGGCGGAATAACCGGAACTACTTTTACAATCATCCATTCAGGTTTATTTACCACATTTTGGTTGGCCTGACGGAATGCTTCAATAACCTGTAAACGTTTCAACGCTTCGTTTTTACGTTGCTGAGACGTTTCGGTATTGGCTTTATGACGCAATTCGTAAGATAATTCATCCAGATTTAAACGGGAAAGTAAATCCTGTAAGGCTTCTGCTCCCATTTTAGCGATGAATTTATTAGGATCGCTGTCATCTAACAACGCGTTTTCTTTTGGTAAAGCTTCTACCGCGTTCAGGTATTCTTCTTCTGTTAAGAAATCCAGATACGAAATACCATTTTCAGCAGCAACACCCGGATTGATTACTACATAACGTTCGTAGTAAATAATCATATCCAGTTTTTTGGTAGGCAAGCCTAACAAATAACCAATTTTGTTTGGTAATGAGCGGAAATACCAGATATGAGCTACTGGTACCACCAGATTGATGTGTCCCATGCGCTCACGACGCACTTTTTTCTCAGTCACCTCTACACCGCAACGGTCGCAGGTAATCCCTTTGTAACGGATGCGTTTGTATTTACCACAGTGACATTCGTAATCTTTTACAGGACCGAAAATACGTTCGCAAAACAAACCGTCACGCTCTGGTTTATAGGTACGGTAGTTAATGGTTTCGGGTTTTAACACCTCACCACTCGAACGTTTTAAAATCGTTTCCGGAGAAGCCAGACTGATGGTAATCTTCGAGAAATTCGATTTTTGTTTATTATCTCTTCTTAATGCCATTTTGTAATGTTAATTTACAATTTATCAATTTACAATTTATCAATTTACGATTTACAATTTTGAGGGATTTTCAATCGTAAATTGACAATCCCTCAATCGTAAATTTTTTAGTCCATGGTTACATCTAAAGCTAAACCTCTCAACTCGTGCAACAATACGTTGAACGATTCCGGAATACCCGGTGTTGGAATGTTTTCACCTTTAACGATGGCTTCATAAGCTTTTGCACGGCCAATAACGTCATCCGATTTAACCGTTAATAACTCTTGTAACACATTGGCTGCACCGTAAGCTTCCAGTGCCCAAACCTCCATCTCACCAAAACGCTGACCACCAAACTGAGCTTTACCACCCAAAGGCTGTTGCGTAATTAATGAGTATGGTCCGATTGAACGGGCATGCATCTTATCATCCACCATGTGACCTAATTTCAGCATGTAAATGATACCTACAGTAGCCGGCTGATCGAAACGTTCTCCGGTTCCACCATCGTACAGGTAGGTACGTCCGTATTTCGGAATACCTGCTTTTTCGGTGTACTCATCTATCTGATCCATGCTGGCACCATCAAAAATAGGGGTTGAGAATTTCATTCCTAATTTTTGTCCGGCCCATGCTAATACTGTTTCATAAATCTGACCAAGGTTCATACGCGAAGGTACCCCTAATGGATTTAACACGATATCTACCGGTGTTCCATCTTCGAGGAATGGCATATCTTCGTCTTTTACAATACGGGCAACAATACCTTTGTTACCGTGACGACCTGCCATCTTATCCCCTACTTTCAGTTTACGCTTCTGAGCAATGTAAACTTTTGCTAACTGTACAATTCCGGTTGGCAGTTCATCACCAACTGTGATCTGGAATTTTTCGCGTTTGTATTTACCTAAATAATCATTGTACTGGATCATGAAGTTATGGAGCAAACGCTCAATAGATTCATTTTTATCTTTATCAGATGTCCAGTTACTTGGATTAACTTCCGTATAATCTACACGTTCCAGTAACTTTTGAGTAAACTTGGTACCGCGTGGAATAACCTCTTCACCTAAAATATTGGTTACACCCTGAGATGTACGGCCATTCACCAATACAAACAATTTGTCAACCAATTGCAATTTCAGGTTATAGATATTTTTCTCATGTTCCGCGTCTAATTTTTCGATCAACGGTTTTTCTTCCGCTTTCGCTTTTTTATCTTTAATAGCGCGTGAGAATAATTTTTTATCAACGATTACCCCTTTAATAGAAGGCGATACGCGTAACGATGCATCTTTTACATCACCGGCTTTATCACCAAAAATGGCACGTAATAATTTTTCTTCCGGAGATGGATCGGTTTCACCTTTTGGGGTGATTTTACCAATCAGGATATCTCCTTCTTTTACTTCGGCACCAATACGGATAATACCTTTTTCATCCAGATCCTTTGTCGCTTCTTCGCTTACGTTAGGAATATCTGGTGTCAGTTCTTCCAAACCACGTTTGGTATCACGAACTTCCAGAGTATATTCATCAATATGGATAGAAGTGAAAATATCATCACGAACGATGCGTTCAGAAATTACAATAGCATCCTCAAAGTTATATCCTTTCCAAGGCATGAACGCTACTTTTAAGTTACGTCCTAGTGCCAACTCTCCACCTTCCGTCGCATATCCTTCGCACAATACCTGACCTTTAACAACCTTGTCACCTTTCTTAACGATTGGTTTCAGGTTCATACAGGTACTTTGGTTGGTCTTTTGGAATTTGGTTAACTTATACGTTTTAACGTCGCCTTCAAAAGAGATTAAACGCTCTTCTTCGCTGCGGTTATAACGGATGGTTATTTCGCGGGCATCTACATACTCCACTACCCCTTCGCCTTCCGCGTTAATCAGTACACGGCTGTCTTCGGCCACACGGGCCTCGATGCCGGTACCAACAATTGGTGCCTGCGGACGCATTAACGGAACTGCCTGACGTTGCATGTTCGATCCCATGAGCGCACGGTTGGCATCATCGTGCTCCAGAAACGGAATTAACGATGCTGCAATTGATGCAATCTGGTTAGGCGCTACGTCCATTAAATGGATTTTTTCAGGCTCCAGAACCGGGAAATCACCTTCGTAACGAGCGGTTACTTTTTTAGTGATAAAGTTTCCTTTTTCATCCAGTTCAGCGCTGGTTTGCGCAATATTTTTCTGATCTTCCTCTTCAGCAGTAAGGTAAGTAATGCCTTTACCAAGCAATACTTTTCCTTCTTCTACCTGACGGAATGGTGTTTCAATAAATCCAAGTTTGTTTACTTTCGCATACACACACAATGACGAAATCAAACCGATGTTTGGTCCCTCTGGTGTTTCAATAGTACACAAACGACCGTAGTGAGTATAGTGAACGTCACGCACCTCGAAACCGGCACGCTCACGACTTAAACCTCCTGGCCCGAGTGCCGATAAACGACGCTTGTGAGTAATCTCCGATAATGGATTGGTTTGATCCATAAACTGAGATAACTGATTGGTACCAAAGAAAGAGTTAATTACGGAAGATAATGTTTTAGCATTGATTAAGTCGGTTGGCGTAAATACCTCGTTATCGCGCACGTTCATACGCTCACGGATGGTGCGCGCCATACGCGCTAAACCTACACCAAACTGAGCATATAACTGCTCACCTACGGTACGTACACGACGGTTACTTAAGTGATCAATATCATCCACATCGGTTTTTGAGTTAATCAATTCGATGAGGTACTTAATGATGAGGATCATGTCTTCTTTTGTTAAGACACGGATATCCATTGGTGTATCAATGTTGAATTTTTTATTGATACGGAAACGTCCTACTTCACCTAAATCGTAACGTTTATCAGAGAAGAATAATTTATCAATTACACCACGCGCTGTTTCTTCATCTGGTGGCTCAGCGTTACGTAATAAACGGTAGATAAATTCAATGGCTTCTTTTTCAGAGTTAGTTGAATCTTTCTGTAGGGTGTTATAAATGATAGCGTATTCGTTGGTGTTTACATCCTGCTTGTGAAGGATGATGGATTTAACACCTGAATCGCATATATAATCAATGTGCTCGTCTTCGAGAATGGTTTCGCGATCTAAGATCACCTCGTTACGTTCGATAGATACAACCTCTCCGGTATCCTCATCTACGAAATCTTCTAACCAGGTTTTTAATACACGGGCAGCCAAACGACGACCTACTTCACGTTTTAAACCTGCTTTTGAAACTTTTACTTCATCGGCTAATCCAAAAATTTCGAGGATTTGTTTATCGCTCTCAAAACCAATGGCACGCAATAAAGTAGTAACCGGCAACTTTTTCTTACGATCAATGTAAGCGTACATCACACTGTTGATATCGGTCGCAAATTCAATCCAAGAACCTTTGAAAGGGATTACACGGGCTGAATATAACTTGGTACCGTTAGCGTGGCGGCTTTGTCCGAAGAACACACCGGGTGAACGGTGTAACTGCGATACAATAACACGCTCAGCGCCATTTATAATAAATGAACCTTTAGGAGTCATGTAAGGGATAGTTCCCAAATACACGTCCTGCATGATGGGTTCGAAATCTTCATGTTCAGGATCTGTACAATACAGATATAACTTGGCCTTTAGAGGCACGGCATAGGTTAACCCACGCTCAATACATTCATCCAGCGCGTAACGTGGCGGATCAATGTAATAATCCTTAAACTCGAGCACGAAATTATTACGCGCATCGGAGATAGGGAAATTTTCGGCGAATACTTTAAATAAACCTTCTTTTTTACGGTTTTCAGGGGTTGTTTCCAACTGGAAGAAATCCTGAAACGACTTGATCTGTATATCCAGAAAATCAGGATATTCGATCGGGAATTTGTTCGACGAGAAATTAACTCGTTTTTGATTTTTTATTGCTGTAGCCAAGGTATATTATGGTTTAATTAATACTCTGAAAAACACTGCTTTCTTTACCACTTTTCAAGGTGTCCTTTTAACATGGTAAATGGGAAAAGGTCTTTACCAAAGCAAAGACCGTTTTCCCAATTATATCGTAGGGGTTAATTACTTAACCTCAACTTTAGCACCAGCTTCTTCTAAAGCTTTTTTAATAGCTTCAGCTTCTTCTTTACTGATACCTTCTTTTACTGGTTTTGGAGCAGCGTCAACTAAGTCTTTAGCTTCTTTTAAGCCCAGACCAGCTAAATCTTTCACTACTTTTACAACGCCTAATTTAGCAGCGCCTGCATCTGTTAAGATTACATCAAAAGACGTTTTAGCAGCAGCAGCTTCTCCACCGCCTCCACCGTTAGAAACAACTACTGCAGCAGCAGCCGGTTCAATTCCGTAGTCATCTTTTAAGATTTTAGCTAAGTCCTGTACTTCTTTTACTGTTAAGCCTACTAATGTTTCAGCTATTGATTTTACGTCAGCCATTTTATTATGGTTTTATTTTTGTTACTTAATTAATTAATTTACCGCTTTAACCCCGGCCGGGTATTTAATTACTCTTTTAACCGTATTAAGCGGCAGCTTCTTCTCCATCTTTGGTTTTGTTTTCCAGACCACCAATAACACGTTGTATTGGAGATTGTAACAAGCCAATGATGTCGCCGATTAATTCGTTCTTCGATTTGAGTGCAGCTAAATTGTTCAGTTGCTCATCACCCATATAGATCATTTCTTCAACGTAAGCAGCTTTTAAAGCCGGCTTAGCGTCTTTCTTACGGAAGTCACGAATCAACTTGGCGGGAACATTTGATGTATCAGTAAACATTAAAGCGGTTTCTCCTTTTAAAGCAGGGATTAACTCCGCCATTTTACTGTCATTAGCTCTCTCTAATGCTTTTTTAAGCAACGTATTTTTTACAACAGTAACCGATACTTTACTTTGGAAGCATAATTTACGGAACGCATTTACTTTTTCAACGGTTAATGAAGAACAATCTGCTAAATAGACTTTATTGTTAGCGTTTAATTTTTCCACTAACTGCTCTATTACCTGTGTTTTTTCAGCTTTATTCATTTATAGCAGTGTTTTTAATTAGTTGAATGATTTGGTATCAATGATAATACCGGGACTCATGGTGCTGCTTAAGGTTACCGATTTTACATAAGTACCTTTTGCAGAACTTGGTTTTAACTTGATAACCGTATTAAGTAATTCAGTTGCGTTTTCTGCTAATTTAGCAGCATCGAAACTTACTTTACCGATACCAGCGTGGATAATACCAGCTTTATCAACTTTAAAATCAATTTTACCACCTTTTGAATCGGATACTGCTTTACCTACTTCCATAGTTACAGTTCCGGTTTTAGGGTTTGGCATTAATCCGCGGGGACCTAATACACGACCCAGTGCACCTACTTTACCCATTACAGATGGCATAGTGATGATTACATCAACATCCGTCCATCCACCTTTGATTTTTTCGATGTACTCGTCTAAGCCCACATAGTCAGCGCCTGCTGCTTTAGCTTCGGCCTCCTTATCAGGAGTTACGATAGCCAAAACGCGCATGGTTTTACCTGTGCCATGAGGCAGGGTAACGGTTCCGCGCACCATTTGGTTAGCTTTACGAGGGTCAACTCCTAAACGGATCGCCAGATCCACAGAGGCATCGAATTTGGTAGTGGTAATATCTTTTACCACTTTCCCGGCTTCTGCTAAAGTGTATGCTTTTGTTGCATCATACTTCGCCATCGCCGCTTTTCTTTTCTTCGCTATTTTAGCCATTGCTTCTTTTTTAGTTAAACGTTGCCTTTAATAAGCTTTGTTTATGTTACTACTTAATTGAATTAAAAAGGTTTGTCGCCTGAAACGGTAACCCCCATACTACGGGCAGTTCCTGCTACCATGCTCATTGCCGATTCAATAGTGAAACAGTTCATGTCCACAATTTTATCTTCAGCAATTTTGCGGATTTGATCCCATGAAATGGAACCAACCTTTTTACGGTTACTTGTAGCAGATCCGGCCTTAATTTTGGTCACCTCCAGAATTTGTACAGCTACAGGCGGACGTTTGATTACAAAATCAAACGACTTATCGGTATAAACATTGATTAAAACAGGTAATACTTTACCGGCTGAATCCTGGGTTCTGGCATTAAACTGCTTACAGAACTCCATAATGTTTACACCTTTGGCACCTAAAGCAGGACCAATAGGAGGCGATGGGTTAGCAGCTCCACCTTTAATTTGCAATTTTACTATTGCTGATAACTCTTTTGCCATTGTATTAGTTTATATTTATTGTTATCCGACAGAATTAAAGCCTCACATCAATAATGCTGTCTTGGTTTATCGCCGGGTAGGTTCGGGGTCCTTTCGGATATGGATTACTTTGAGTTGGAAGCAGCAAAGCGACTCATCTTCCTTTCCCTTAGCCGGCAATGTGTTTATTCTTTTTCAACCTCACCAAAGTTCAGTTCAACAGGCGTTTTACGACCAAAGATTTTAACTGTAACCTTGATTTTCTTTTTATCCTCCATAATTTCTTCAATAATACCATTGAAGCCATTGAATGGACCGTTAATAACCTTAACGCTTTCACCTACAGTGTAATTAGCTGCCACAGTGCCTTCGCTTTCTGTTAACTCATCCACTTTTCCGAGGATGCGGTTTACTTCACTAATACGCATAGGAACTGGGTCTCCGCCTTTGGTTTCACCTAAAAAGCCGATAACACCTGTAATGTTTTTAATTGCGTGGGGTACTTCGCCGGTTAAATTTGCTTCAATAAGTACATAACCGGGATAAAATGATTTTTCTTTGGCAATTTTCTTGCCATTTCGAATCTGAATAATTTTTTCGGTGGGAATTAATACCTGAGAAACGTAATCGCCCAGTTTCAGGCGGATTACTTCCATTTCTATATAATGCTTTACCTTTTTCTCCTGACCACTGATGGCACGTACTACATACCACTTTTTGGTTCCCGGAGTTTCGGTTTTTACAACGTCTGCCATGTGTACTAAAAAATTATTTTAAAGCTCCGTAAAGTAGTTCCATTAATTTGTCGAATCCAAAGTCCATTGCAAACACAACAAGGGCAATGATCACTGAAGATACCATTACCACTATGGCGCTACCCTGCAGTTCAGACCATGTAGGCCAGCTTACTTTGGTTAACAATTCTGTTTTTGTTTCCTCTAAATATGTCGTGAACTTGCTCATCGTTTCTATTTTTAGTCCAGTTAAAACGTTTAACCTTAAGGTTTTGCACGGGCAGAGAGATTCGAACTCCCATCAACGGTTTTGGAGACCGCTATTCTACCATTGAACTATGCCCGTTTATCAGGCTTTGCCATTACGCACAAGCCTTATTTTGCGCCATTTTTATAAAACAGCAAAATGGCAACCGTATTACAGGCGCCATTTTGCCTATATTTATGACTATGGCTTAGTCTAAAATTTCAGTTACCTGACCGGCACCTACGGTACGACCACCCTCACGGATAGCGAAACGTAAACCTTTATCCATCGCAATCGGATTGATTAAGTTTACTTCGATTGTAACGTTGTCACCAGGCATAACCATTTCACGTCCTGCTTCCAGAGTGATTTCTCCGGTTACGTCAGTTGTACGGAAGTAGAACTGAGGACGGTATTTGTTTTGGAATGGAGTGTGACGTCCACCTTCTTCTTTTTTCAGGATATACACCTCAGCTTTAAATTTAGCGTGTGGTTTTACCGAACCTGGTTTACAGATAACCATACCACGTTTGATGTCTTTTTTCTCAACACCACGTAATAATAAACCTACGTTATCTCCTGCCTCACCGTAATCTAAGATTTTACGGAACATCTCTACACCTGTTACAGTCGAGTTTAATTTCTCTGCGCCCATACCGATAATTTCAACCGGATCAGCTGAGTTAATTACACCAGTTTCGATACGGCCAGTAGCTACTGTACCACGACCAGTGATCGTAAATACGTCTTCTACAGGCATCAAGAATGGTTTATCTTTATCACGTGGAGGTAATGGAATGTAGGTATCTACTGCATCCATTAATTCCATAATTTTATCAACCCATTTAGCATCTTTATTTAATCCACCTAAAGCAGATCCTTTGATGATTGGAGTGTTGTCACCGTCGAATTTGTAGAACGATAATAATTCGCGGATTTCCATTTCTACTAATTCTAATAATTCAGCATCCTCAACCATATCCACTTTGTTCATAAACACAACCAGTTTAGGTACACCTACCTGACGTGCCAAAAGGATATGCTCGCGGGTTTGTGGCATAGGACCATCAGTAGCAGCTACTACTAAGATAGCACCGTCCATCTGAGCAGCACCCGTAACCATGTTTTTTACGTAATCCGCGTGACCTGGACAGTCAACGTGCGCGTAGTGACGGTTAGCTGTTTGGTACTCAACGTGTGAAGTGTTGATAGTGATACCACGTTCTTTCTCTTCAGGAGCGTTGTCGATTGAAGAGAAATCACGAACTTCTGATAAACCTTTTTCTGCCAATACTACAGTAATAGCTGCAGTTAAGGTAGTTTTTCCGTGGTCAACGTGACCAATAGTTCCAATGTTTACGTGTGGTTTGGAACGGTCGAATTTTTCTTTTGCCATAGTTTTATTTTATTTACTTGTTTTTATTCTTAGTGTTACCTAAGTATGTTTCGAATTAACTTTTTACAATTATTAATTCAGTTTTTTTAGTCGGACCCATTGCTAAGCCCGGTTTTAAGAGCTGTTGAGCAGGATTGAACTGCCGACCTCTTCCTTACCAAGGAAGTGCTCTACCACTGAGCTACAACAGCTTTTGGTTTTAAAACCAATGCTTTTCAGTACATTTAAAGAACGCTCGATCAGATACACAAAAAGTCCCTTAATTTAGTAGGGACTACCAGGCGTTTATTTTCGTGATACACAAATTTCAACTATCCTGTCTCACTTTATCACTAAAGGGAGGTATATCGCTCACTTTTTGTTTTTCAACAAAACTGGAGCGGAAGACGGGTCTCGAACCCGCAACCTCTAGCTTGGAAGGCTAGAGCTCTACCAATTGAGCTACTTCCGCTGATGTGTGGGGTAAGATGGATTCGAACCACCGAAGTCGAAAGACAGCAGATTTACAGTCTGCCCCATTTGGCCACTCTGGTATTACCCCTCAGCTCCGGTAAAGGAGCAAAAAAAACTTAGGCTAAAAAATTTCAACCTAAGTTTTCCATTCTCAGAGCCGAAGAAGGGACTCGAACCCCCGACCAGCTGATTACAAATCAGCTGCTCTACCAGCTGAGCTACTTCGGCAATAAGTCTTACTTTTAAAGAACGTCCCTAAATTTTGGGATTGCAAAGGTAATAAGTTATTTCTTTCCAACAAAACATTTTTTCACTTTTTTACAGATAAACTAAAGTTTTTTGATAACTTTTTGTGTGTGAGGTGTCTTTTTTAATCTGGAAACTTTCTTTATTGCCTTCTATGTTACTAACTTTTAACTTCTACAGCCAGATTCTGTACCCTCAACTGGTAGAAAAACCAGTAAAAAAAGAAATTCTCAGAATTATACCTTGAATACAGACTTAACAGACAGACCCTATTCCTAAAGAAATTCAGAAATAGTTTGGAGAAGTACTAAATCACAAAAACGACATTATCTCAAAACTGTAACATGCCCTGTTTTAGTGACCGTTTTACCAGAAAGAACTTTCACCGTTGCTTTATAAACGTACACATCATTTTTTACTGTAACGCCTTTAAATGTGCCATCCCAACCTGTCGCCTGATCATTGCTACTAAACAACAGAGTGCCCCAACGGTCAAATATCTCCAGATTTACAGAAAGTAAGCCCCAGCCATATACCATAAATACATCGTTATTCCCTTCTCCATTGGGGGTAAAAGCGTTTGGAATATATAAACCATATTCTTTGCTCACATCAATACACACTACATCTCTTACCTTACATCCAAATTCGTTTTCGGCTTCAACCGTATAGCAACTGCTGTTTTTAGGATAAATTGGCGTACTTGGACAAACTTTACACCATATTTCTTCACCATCAATCCAGGTAAGTGTTCCGGTACCTGTTGCTTTAATAAACATTGGTTCATCCAGATTTATGGTAGTATCTGCCCCGGCATTTACTTTAGGTAAAGGATTTACCACCACCAATACTGTACGGGTAACAGGGCATAAACTTTGGGTAGATACCGCCACTGTATAAATAGTGGTAACCGTTGGTGTAACTTTTGTAGAAGCCTTTGTCGGATTAGAAACACTACCTGCCGGCATCCATTCGTATGTATCACCGCCTGTTACGGAAATACCTCCAGACTGCCCCTGACATAAAGCCAGACTGTTGCTGATAACAGCATTAGGAATCGGAACAACATTCAGTTGAACCACTTTGTATCCGCCACAAGATACATTACCTACCGAGTTAGTACCATATACCGTATAAGTAGTACTGGTATTAGGGCTTGCCGAAACATAATTACCAATGTTTGATGAAAGTCCTACATTAGGCACCCAGTTAAAATTTGTAGCCCCGCCTGCCGAAATGTAAGCGGTTTGACCCTGACAAATCTGATTCTGACTTATCGTATAGGTAACATCTGGCATAGGCACCACATCTAACGAAACGGTAGTGCTTCCGGTACAAATACCATTAAAACCAGTTACCACATAGCTTACCGGTCCTGTAGGTGTAGCAACAACATAATTGCCTGTTGTAGCGTTCAGATAAGTCGCCGGCGACCACGAATAACTATTTGCTCCGTTTACAGATATTTCAGAACTTAATCCTTCACAGAAAAGAGTACGGGTGGCAATTACATTTAAAACCGGATTCTGAATCACACTTACGCTTACCACCGCCAGATTCGTACAGGTATTGGCTGTTCCGATGACCGTATAGGTAGCACTGGAAGGAGGATTAGCCGTTACATTTCCACCCGTATTACTTGATAAATTATTTGCAGGTACCCACAGGTAGCTGGTAGCACCGTTTGCGGAGAGATTAACATTACCGCCCGCGCATACTGTTGGTGAAGAAACGGCAGCCGTAACTATTGGGGGTTGAACAACCGAGAGTGTTGCACTATTTGAAGCACTACAACCTAACGCGGTACCTACTACGGAATAAACCGTGTTTATTAACGGACCTGCGGTAACAGATGCTCCGGTAGTAGATGACAGACCACTTCCCGGACTCCATTGATAAGAAGTGGCGCCATTGGCATTAAGATTGATGGATGCACCCAAACAAATACTGGGGGTTGGAGGAGTTATGGTAACTACCGGATTAGGGATTACATTAATAACCGTTGTGATGGTCGAAGAACATGCTCCGTTTGCACCAATAAGCGTTACCGTTTTTGGTCCAGGGGTATTCATTGGTGCCGCAGGAGTGGTACATATCATAACCTGATTAAATCCATTTCCAAAAACAGAAGACCAGGTGTAAGAACTGGCACCGCTGGCGGTTAAGGTTGCCGTTACCGGCGAGTTATTAGATGACAAAGCACATAAAGTGTTCATCGAAGCAGCTATAGCCAAAGTAGGCACAGGGGTTACACTTACCGTCACAAAGCCTGTTCCGGTACATACACCTGTTGTTCCAATAACTGTGTAATTGGTTGTAGTTAGTGGGTTAGAAGAAACCACACTACCATTTGTTGCGCTTAAACTGGATGAAGGAGACCAGTTGTAACCAGCTGCACCCTGCGCGGTTAAATTAACAGCCGGTGTATTGGCACATTTACTGACATTGGGTGATACCGTTAAGGTCAGCGGCGCAATTCCTGATAAAAGGTTAAATGTTGCACTACCAGTGCAAGTATTTACCGAATTAGAAATAACAACCGAATAACTTCCGGGAGCATTTACAAGAACGGAATAGCTTCCATTACCTGATACAATGCCTGGTCCCGACCAGGTGGCTATATTGGTGGCGGAAGCTGGAATAACAGATAATTGTGCCGATGGGGTTAAACAGGTAAGGCTGTTTGTTGCCGTAATAGTAGGGGTTGTTAACACACTGGTTGTTCCCAGACTGAAAGTAGTTGAACCCACACAGGCATTAACCGTATTGGTTATTGAAACAGTATAAAGTCCGGCCACATTAGCAACAATTGTAGGTGTTCCGGCACCGGAAACAATGCCCGGGCCACTCCATACAATAGAATTCGTCATTGAGTTGGGTGAAACAGACAATGCTGCTGTTGGATTTAAACAACTTAAGCTGTTACTCGAAACAACTATTGGGTTTAAACCTCCCGCGTTACCGGTAACAGTAAAGGTTAATGTTGTACGTTTTGGGGGACAACCTGTTTGCGTTACAGAAGCGGTATACACTCCAGGTTGATTAACGGTAAGCGTAGCGCTATTGGTTCCAGAAACAATACCGGGGCCTGTCCAGGTGTAGGTTAAGGGAGATAAGGTAGAGGTAACCACCAAATTTAAAGAGCTGGTACTACAATTTAGCGTGCCTCCATTGGGCGCCATGATTGTGGCTGGCAAAGTGAGGGGAATAGGACAACTGGCAAAATCGGAAGGAGAAGTGATTCCAGGCTGCACAGTAAAATTGATATTAGTACTCCCCGGTAAAATGTTTCCGGCATAAAACGTCCCATTATGAGCATACACCACATTATTTACAATGGCGAACCCCCCTCCGGCACCTGTGGATGGATAACCGGATAAACTGTACTGACACAGTAACTGACCGGTAGGGCTGTAAATATAAAGCCCCTGATTAGGATTAGTTGTATTCAGTATATAAATGTTACCGTTTGAATCGCAAACAATGTCGTAAGGTCCGCCGCCGTTAAAGGTAGGGATGGTAAATAAAAGTGTTCCATTACCGGTGCCATTATAAACGTACACCTGCCCTGTTCCACCAACCAGATTGTAAATAAAATTTCCACCGCCACCAAGATTCACTGCGGCACCATTACCTGTAGAATGTCCGGTATTGGTCCATGTAGCCCCATTATAATACCAATAGGTTCCTCCGGCAGTTGTCCAATAAGTTGGATTAGGGCCTATCCCGGCAAAATTAGGTCCCACCGCCAAACCTCCCGAACCAGCAGGTAAATTGCTTAAAACAGTGGTTTGAGGCCCTGAACCACTTGGTACAGGCTGGGCCAGAATTTGATTACCAGAATGGATATAAACAATGTTATTAGGGCAGTTAGGCCCTTGGCCTAAGACGAGAGTTGAATAAATAGTAAAAAAAATGAGAAAAACAATAAAGGGAGTTTTTGATTTCATACAATAAATATAGTTGTTAAAATGATATATATACCTGACATCTACTTCATTACATCATATATTGTATGAATTGTTAATTTGAGTGAGGGAATGAAACAAAAAAGCCGCCCAAAGGCGGCTAAAACCACTTTTAATAGTTAAAATTATTGCCCTATGGTAAAGGAGATATTAGTCCCTACTATCGTCACCGTTGCAATGTTATCGCAAGCACCGTTACCAAAATCAATACGGCGGGTACGGCGGGTTCCTGGCGTGTACTCAAGTATTCCAGATACAAACCGGTGACGGCCTCCTGTTTGGCAGGTGTAGTCTCTTACAAGATCTGTTGCCACCGCTGTATAACTCTCTCCCTTCTTGTTAACACCACTTGAATTACCGTTTAATTTAATTTTAGCAAGACTCCAGGCTATTGGATTGGTAGTACCTGAATACACATTAGGATCACTGGTATTAATCAGTTCTTTGGTACGTGAACAGTTCCAGGTAATGGTGGCACCTGATTTTACCATAGAAATATTCGCATTTACACTCCATTTCAGATTAGTTGTAGCCGGATTAAATGTTCCGTTACTAACCGCTGTAATGTTCTCAACCGTTTTATTGATTACATTTACCTGATTACCATCCACCACATAATTAGAAGAGGTTACAGTGTATTTAAAACCAGGATGACGGTACTTCGTAGCCCCATTTGTAGAAGCTGACCAATCGTAAAATAATTTACCAGTCCGCGTTTTGCCATCATTTCCGATAACCCCGGTTGTACCAAAATCTACAGTACAGGTTTGCGCGCCTAAAGTAATAGTGGCTCCACCGGTCAGGTTGCCTGACATCTCACGACCATACATAAAATTATTAGTGTATGTTTCTATAGCCTGCGAGCCAATGTTGTCAATATCATTGGCATTCTGTTCCGCGTCATTCTGATCGGAAGCAGTTACCTGTTCGTTATCTAATGGCTCATTATCTTCTTTTTCTTTTTTGCGGCAACTAACGGCCAATAACGACAAACTTAAAGCGGCAATTGCCAGACGGATACTTATTTTACCTGTTTTCATATTTTGCTAATTTCTTAATTTAACTCTAAGACGGGCAGTTTACAAAAAAGTTTAACCACCACTCTCAAATTTATATTAAAACACTAAAAATCAAATAATTAAAAACAAAACAAAATACACTTCCCATCTGTTTTTATGAAACAGAACAGGTAAAATATCAGGATTTATTCCCTTGAAATACCCTTATCTTTGTTAAATATGAAAACTGAATCTGATCTTTGGCAAGTTTTATCCGCTATTCCCGATCCGGAAATTCCCGTAATAAGTATTGTGGAATTGGGAGTTATCCGTAACGTTATCATAGATGCAGAAAATACAGTAAACGTAAAGATAACACCTACATACAGCGGCTGCCCGGCCATGAAGCAAATGGAGGACGATGTACGCAGGGCCATTGAAAAAGAAGGGTTTCAGACGATAAACATCGAAATGGTTTATAATCCTGCTTGGACCACCGACTGGTTGAGCGCAGAAGCACGAAAAAAACTTCAGGATTACGGCATAGCACCTCCCGAAGAAAGTACCAGTGATAAATCGTTTCTTACGGGACATATTAAATCAGTTACCTGCCCGCGGTGCAAAAGTAAAAATACCCTTATGGTATCTCAATTTGGCAGTACAGCCTGTAAAGCCCTTTATCAATGTAAAAACTGTCTGGAAGCATTTGACTATTTTAAATGTATTTAACGGAAAGAAACGCTTCTCTTCCTGAAAGCGCTACTTTGTTTTGTAATTTAGACTTCACGATACAATATAAAACGAAGTGCTCCACAAACTAAAAACAATAGTCCTACTATTTCTGTTTGCCTTTATTCAGGCTTGTTCTCAACCTACGTTTAATGGTGATTTTAAAGAACACATCAATAATGCAGCCGATTTCAATGTATTAAAAGGAGCACCATTAAGTCAGAATTACGCCAATATAGAGTGTGTTAAGCTTGTTTACGAAATCCGTTCCGATAAATTATACTACGTTCAATCGAAAAAGTACCGGTGGCACTACGACTTTATCAGCCGCGTTTTAGGCTGCACAGATGATCTTACCTCCTTTAATCAACGTAATTATACCCCTGGTACAGACAGAACTTACATTCTGGCTACTTTAAACTACAATACAAGCACCCGTCATTACTTTTTGCAATTTGCCCCACCCGATCAACTCAATAAAGAACTCATCCGGAAAATTTATGCCAAACTCAACCACACATTTGAACCCGAAAAACACATTAAAGTGCTCATAAACACTACCAGTTTACAACTCCTGAAAGCGGAACTTAAAACGGAGTTTCCGGTTATTAACAGCGACGAACTTTTCAAAAACCAAACCTATCAGTCCATCTGTAACGGGCAGGCACAGGGTGAACTCTTATTTATTCATGCCGATTCCATTAAACCCGGCACAAACTACAAAAACAACATCATTGTATTAGAAGGTAATAGTAATAACCTGCCACTTTGCGCTGGTGTAATTTGTAACACCTATCAAACCCCGTTAAGCCATATTGCATTACTGACACAAAACCGGCGAACCCCATGCGCCTTTCAAAAAGCCGCGCATCAGAATAGCGAATTTAAAAAACTGCAACACCAATGGGTAAAACTAACCGTAAGTGAAAATAGTCTGCACCTTAATCCGGTTACAAAAAATGATAAAATCAATGCTCCTAAACCTGTTCTGCATCTTAAATGGGACAGTGTTTACCAGCAGGTAACGCCCATCACTTCTGTTTCGCTAAAAGAAACCGGCCGCTATGGCGCTAAAGCCTGCAACCTCTCTGAACTCTACCGTTTCCGGAAAAAGGAGGCTGTTTTTGATCTCCCGCAACACGCGCACGCCATTCCTATTGCCTGTTACATTGAACACCTCAAAAAAGCCAATGTATGGACCCGGATTCAAAACCTGAATACCCTACCCGATTCGCTCATCCACAAACAACTTAAAGCCATCCGTAAAGCTATTAAGCAAACACCCGTATCTCCCCGCTTATTAACCGAACTTCAACAAAAACTCCACCTTTCGCATCCTGAAATCAAAAAGTGGCGGTTCCGTTCCTCTTCCAATGCCGAGGATCTGGATCAATTTAATGGCGCGGGTTTATACGATAGCGAATCCGGCAGTTTTACCGACCCGTCACACACGGTAGAAAGCGCCATACAAAAAGTTTGGGCCAGCCTGTGGTCGAACCGAGCCTATAACGAACGCCGTTTCTTTAACATGAACGATCAACACGCCGGCATGGGTATTTTGGTGCACCCTGCCATTGATAACGAGGCCGTAAACGGGGTAGCCATTACCAAAAACCTTTACCGAAAGGGCTATGTAACCGGCTTTGTTATCAATCTGCAAAAAGGCGAAGAATCGGTTGTTTCGCCCAAAAACGACGTAATTGCCGAACAATTTGTAACCTATATTGATAAAGAGTACGACCTGTACCTGAACGCCAACGCCATTGACTGGATCAGCATGTCGAGCCTTAACGCTGGAAAAAGCCTGTTAACGCTCGATGAAATAAAGCAACTCAGTATCCTGCTGAAACAAATAAAATCGCGCTTTTACACGAAACAAAACCGGTTCTCCAAAACAGCCTTTAACGATTTTGCACTGGATATTGAGTTTAAAATTTTAACGGATACCAACGGCAAAAGACGTTTATACATCAAACAAGTACGCCCATTTTATGGTCAGTAAGTACGTCGGTAATGCCACTTATTTTCGTATGTTTGCAGCGCAAAAAAATCAACATACAAAATAGCCATAAGCGTAAGTTCACAAACACTGAAGAAAAACGATTCGATATGGCAAAACGTAAAAAATAAATTATCTACCTATGAAATACTTTGTTCCGGGCTTTGCCATCCTTTTGTTTATGGCCTGTCAAACCAATACGGCTAAAGATACAACAGCATCTGAAGAAGTGCATCCACAAGAAACCAAAGACACTACAACAAAAGATACCACTGCACTACCTGTTACGGCAGAAACGAACGCGACGGTAAACGACAGCCTGAACGACCTGGCAGCCGTTATTGCGGGGATGACAGAACACTCTACCTTTTACCCGGCCACTACCGGTAGTTCGGCGTATCAGCAGTACTATAAAACATTCAATACACGCTGGCAAAGTTTCGATTCTTCCCGTATTTCAAAATTAAAAACATTTCAATCCGGCGAATTAAAAACAGTCGTACCGCACCAAAACACCTTATTTTACCCATTTTCGGGACCTGACATCCTTTACGCCAACTGCTTTTTCCCCGATGCTGAAAAATACGTGATGATTGGTTTAGAACCAGTCGGTTCACTCCCCGACTTTTCCTCTGCCGATTCCGTTGGCGGGTACTTTGATAAATTAAATACCTCGCTAAATGCCATTCTTAAATTCAGTTTTTTCAGAACCATCAGTATGTCGAGCGATCTGAAAAACAAACAAGTGGACGGCACCTTACACGTCTTACTACTTTTCCTGAAACGTAACGGGCACGCCATTGCCAATATTAAACCACTTACCATAGATAGTCTTGGTAACGTGGTGTATCAATCTTCCTTTAAAACCTTAAAATCGGCCAACTTTAAAAGTAAAGGCGTGGAAATAACATTTGTTACACCAGAAAACATTACCAAAACGGTAACTTACTTTAGCATGAACGCGGCTGATGACGGGTTAAAAAGTAATCCCGGTTTTGTAACCTATCTTAAGCAACTGAAAACCTTTACCACTTATCTTAAAGGCGCTTCTTATTTGATGCACAAATCCAATTTCTCCATCATCCGTAACAGCATTCTCGCACAAAGCACATCCGTTGTTCAGGACGACAGCGGCATTGCCATGCACTACTTTACCAACAGCGGTTTCCAATGGTCGTACCAACTGTTTGGACAATATACCCGGCCTATTCCCATGTTCAGCAATTGCTATCAAAAAGATCTGGATTCCCTTTACAAACAACAAGGCAGTAAAGACATCGGCTTTGGCATTGGCTATAACTTCAGGGACAAGAACAGTAACTTTATGGTAGCTGTAAAACAGTAACATGAAGATCCACTTTATCCGTATCTTTTTTTTCCTTCAGTTACTTGCCGGATACGCCCTTGCCCAGCAAAAGGCCAACAGCCCTTTGCTCGACTCGGTATTGCAGAGTCATCCCCTTCTCAAAAAAGTGGCTGACCAGGCTGGCAAATACCGTTTACAAATCATTTACACCGCCGTTACACGCGATAAAAACGGCCACCCCGAACTCAAACACCATTACTTTAATGTAAACCCACAACTTTACTTTTATTGCGCCAGCCTTATCAAACTCCCCACCTCTATCATCGCGCTCCAAAAATTACAAACCCTTAAACACAAAGGCATTACCCGCAAAACCACCATGGTTACCGACAGTTGCATGTCCTGCATGAACAAAGTGGATAAAGACACCGGATCCGTTAACCAATTACCCAGCATAGAACAATACATAAAAGAAATGCTGCTGGTGAGCGACAATGCCGCCTATAGCCGCGTGTACGAATTTTGCGGCACCGATCTGCTCAACAAAAGCGTAAAAGACTGGGGTTGTAAAAATACCTATATTATTAACCGGTACGATGGCCGTTGTTTTCAGTCCAACAACTTCAACACTAATCCCGTTACATTTTTAAACGCTGATAAAGCCATTATCTATTCGCAACCCTGTGTACAAGGCCGCCCGGTTGTTTCCTTAAACCGTTGTGAAAAAAAAGCAGGCAAAGCCTATTATAACGCCAAAAACAAACTCGTAAAACAAGCGAAAGATTTTGAAGGTATGAATGAATGCCCTCTTGAAGATATTCACCACATTCTTCAAAAACTGGTATTTGGCGCGCCGGAATTACAGTTAACCAAAGACGATCACGCGTTTTTAATGCGTTACATGGCCCTTTACCCGCGCGAGAGCAAAGCCCCCCGTTACACCGGCAAAGCATTTTACGACAGCTTTAAAAAATACTTGATACATGGCGATTCCAAAAAACCAATACAGCAAGCCGGACTCCGCATCTTCAATATCGTAGGGCAGAGTTACGGTTTTATGAGCGATTGCGCCTACATTGTGAACTTCGATGCCAAAACCGAATGCCTCATCAGCGTGGCCCTGTATGCCAACGAAGATGAGGTAATAAACGACGGGCGTTACGATTACAACACCTTGGCCCTCCCCTTTATGGGCGAACTGGGCCGGAGCCTCCTGCGCGTGAGCCGTCAGCAAACCGCCCAAAAACAACTCCCCCCCGAAGTGATGGCATTAAAACCGCTGGTCGAAAATCCGGATTAAACCCGATTACTAACACCCGGCTTTTAATTAGTATTTCCCGATTGGCGCCATACTAATACCGCATCGTTTAATTTTAACCTCATGAGTGAGATTGCGCATTTTTTTACCCCTGTTCCCGCTGATGAATTTGAATTCGGACAGTATAAAGAATTTCAGTTTGGCAACGCCTTTACCATTTACAAAAGCGATACTGAGTTTCCAGAGCTGGACACCATACAATTAGCCATCATTGGCGTGGCCGAATCGCGCTACTCCGAAAACAACGCGGGCTGCCAGTACGCACCCGGCGCTGTGCGGCATTACCTTTACAAACAATATGGCCACGCTACCAGCCTGTCGGTAGCCGATCTGGGCGACATTAAAGCCGGACACAGCGTAGAAGACACTTATTTTGCCCTTCGCGCCACCGTAGATAACCTCGTACGTAAAAATATCATTCCCATCATCATTGGTGGTTCTCAGGACTTAACCTACGCGCAATTTTTAGGATACAGTCAGTTAGAACAAACCATCAACGTAGCCGCCATTGACAGCATTTTTGACCTTGGCAATCCCGAAGAACAAATCAGCAACACCTCTTACCTCGGTAAAATTATTCTTCACCAGCCCAACTACCTCTTTAATTACAGCAACATCGGTTATCAAACCTATCTGGTGGACCCAACCAGCCTGCAAATGATGAGCCGCCTCTACTTCGACTGTTACCGCCTTGGTGCCGTTCGCGATAAAATAGAAGAAGCCGAGCCTATTATCCGTCAGGCCGATATGATAACGTTCGACATCACCGCTGTAAAACACTCCGATGCACCGGCCAATCCCAATGCCTCCCCCAACGGTTTTTACGCTGAAGAAGCCTGCCAGATGATGCGCTACGCCGGCATGAATGACAAACTCTCTTCCATTGGCCTGTATGAAATAAATCCCGAATACGATCACAGCGGCAAAACCGCGCACCTGGCCGCGCAAATGATCTGGTGTTTTATGGATGGCTTTTACAATCGCAAAAACGATTATCCCAGCCGCACCAATCCCGATTACCTGCGTTTCCACGTGGTACTACAGGACGAAAAATACGAGATCAATTTTTATAAAAGTAAAAAAAGCGATCGCTGGTGGATGGAAATTCCCTATCCGCCACACAAAGACCTTAAATTTGAACGCCACACCCTCATCCCGTGTAGTTATAAAGATTACGAAATGGCCGTTAACAACGAAATTCCCGACCGCTGGTGGCAAACCTATCAAAAGCTCAGTTAATTTCCGGTACTGATTTAGCCCGTATTTACACCGGGTTTCAGGTAACTTTTGGCTGTTATCTTTTTACAAATTTTACCGTGCTGTTTATAGTAGCAGACGTGTACTTAAACAAATATATACCATCCGCCAGTTCACTAACATCTATAGTGTTTTCCCAAAACTCACCATACCCCTCCTTCAATATTCTGCCATCTACAGATAAAATAGCGTAAGCGTATGTATCTTCCAAAAAAGACGTTTCAAACTTTAGTACACCTTGCGCTATCGGATTGGGGTAAATCAAAAACCCATCCAAATTGTAAGCACCATTGAACATCCACCAATCCCTTCTCGGCGCAACAAATTGGTTCATGCCGGTTCCCAGATACACCTGATTGGAATGTGTAAAAGCCACCCCTCCGGATATTCCGCCTCCTGAAAAATCAGGCACAGAACGCCACTCCCCTTTATCAATAGTATATTTAGCCGCGTTAGCAACAATACTGACCTGAGGCTTTAAAGAGAAACCACCTAAAACAAAAATCTCATCGTTTAAAACAAAACCAATTGCATTTTCCCTGTGCATTGGTCCTTTGGGTAAAGCATGCCACTCATCCAAACCCGGATCGTACTCATAAAAATCCGAAACGCTATTAATTAATCCAATCTGAGCATCCGATTCCTTGCTTCCGAATCCGGCATATCCCTTTCCTCTGCAGGCAAGTCCTATTCCTGAACGAAATCCTTCCGGAAGATTTGCTTTCCTGGTCCAGATATCCGTACCTGAATCGTACTCCCAAAAATCACTATACCATTTCTCCCAGATAGTTGAATTCGTTAAAGCGTATCCTGCATACCCCGCTCCCACATAAGCTTTGTCTCCTATTGTAAAAGCAATAGCATTGGCCCGGGGCGGTCCTGAAAATCCGGATAATTGCTTCCATTCATCCCGCTCAGGATCATACGACCAAACATCTGCCGAGTACTCCCTTTCAACAATGCCCAACCCATAATACCCTTTGCCATTTAGTGCAAAAGCCACTCCGCTTTCTCTTCTGGTCCCTTTAAAGTTACGTTTTTGAGTCCATGTTCGTGTACGCATATTATACGCCCACACCTCATTAAGGGTATTATTCCCCGTTGAACCTCCAATTAAGTAAGCCGTTTCACCAATTGTAAACGCGTGAACACCCATTCGTTCCAATCCCGGAAAATCAGGCACCTTTTGCCATTGCGCAAAGCTTAGTTTAAATTGTACTACAAAAAATAATACGCTGTAAAAAAAATACGTCTGTTTCATCGGTTGCAAAAATTAGTTTAAAGATTAAACAGAGGAGAGTAGCTCTAAGGTAAAAAATTAAAACACTATTTCAAAAAAAAGTAAAGCGTATTGCCTCTTTTTAAAAACTCCCGGGTTGTTGTAATGACGCTCCTTTGCATAACAGTAGTCGTTTATAAATCCTGGGCCGTTTTTCACCGCGCGCCATCTCCTCGCCGAAAAACCGTGCTTTCCGTTTTAGCTTGCTTTTCTTTTGCGGCTTTTGCTGCGGCTCCGGTGGCTTCTGCCTTGGCTCCAATCCGGCTCAAAAGCCTACAAGGCTTTTGCCCCCTCCTCGCTCGCGCAAAACCACGCAAAAGCCCGCGCAAGGCTGCCACTTCAATCACTCGGCCGTTTAACACCTAAGGCTTCAGGAGAAATAAAGGATAGTATTATGCTTGTGGTAATAGTAGTTTACGAATTACTATTTCGCTCAGGCAGAAAAACAATCGGTTTAAGCGGTACTATTTTTACTATCAATTTAAGAATAACACGGTATGAATAGCACACTAACTCAGTGCATATCTAACTAAAAATAATAAAATGATATTTCAAAAAATATATATTATACGCAATGCGTATTTTCAATAATTTAACCCAATATACTTTGATTATCATTAATTTATAAGGGTTTGGATTGTTAGTTATGTTTTTGTAGTATTGCGTATATTGGGGAGTTATGCCCAATGCTATGACGACACAACAGACAACACATAAACGGTGAGACAATGAAGAAAACGCTTTTAATTTTATCTGTTACAACCTTGACAGCAGTTTTGACAGCTTCTAACTCTACGACTAAAAATCCTCAAACGATAGAAACAAATCAATCGACTGACACCGTTCAGACTGGACAAATTCATCCTATTATTAAAAATATTTTTCACAATCTTCCACTCGAAAAATCCCGATTAGACCTTCGTGAAGTAATTCTAAATGATAAGAGGTTTGTTTTAACAGACACAACTTTCAATAACTATAAACCCTCAACCTTTTTTAAAGGTGTGACAACAGACAAGGGTCTAATTAAATCAAATCCCGATTCAATTCAGGTTATGTTGTTCTTAGGCAATACATCTCTGCCTACTGAAAAAGGCGGTGAGGCGGATTTTAAGGATATTATGCTTCTAAATTTCAAGTATTTTTATTCTAGTAAAGACAATGTTGAAATAGAGTATAAAAGAATATTAAATATGTTATATCCCATTTTAAAAGACTCAAGTTCAGAAAAGAGTGAGTCACCTTACTCAAATGGTAATGTTAGTGGACAAATGACAGTAATTTCTGAAATCTTTCAAAACTATAATCCATATTATAGAGTTGGAATAAGCTCGATATCTAAAGTTTCGTCTGACAATTCTAAAAGTATTTTTACTCTTGACATAGTATTTAGTAAAGAGGATAAATAAGTTGAAAGCACTAGGCATAACAGCAGTTTGGCAAAATGGCGGGTTCAGTGCTAAATTGAACATTTGGTTTTCAAATGAACATTAGTGCTAAATTGAAAGTAAGTGATTCAAAGTCCGCCACTTCGCCAAGCTGCAAACCGTTATGTTCAATGCGCCCAGTGACAATTCCAAAGACAATTTTACGGCAGACAATAAGCTTTTCGGTTTCTAAAAAAGTACGTGCCGACGAGAACAGGGTTTCATAGAAACAGTTTAGGAAACTTGAAACGGTTTTTAGTTTTTACTCTCCTCCCCTCTTTTTCGGGTTTAGAAAACCCGTTTTGGCTATCCCTAATTTAGCACATTTGTTTTTTAGCAAAAAGGCTTGCTAAAAAACAAAAAAGCTAAATCCCACCCTTTTCAAATAGGTCTGCTTCGCAGTTTTTGCGCATCTCGCGTCCGCTCAGTCAAAGGCGCAGAAGCCACAGGCGTATGGTAGATTAATGAATTGATTGGGCATTGATGCCTATATTAGACAAAATACTAAGACCATTTTACTCGATGTCTTCCGATTGCTTGTTTCTTGAAGCTTTAAAACTTATTTGACGGCTCACAGAAAGAACTATACTTCTATTGTAAACCTGATGAGAAGTTCCCGGTAATTGTTTTCGAATAGGAAGAAGGGAGTGGCTCAATCGCAATCCTACAAACCATTTTTCTTTAACTACGAAACCTGCACCCAGATTAAAGGTGAAGTCTTTATTACTAAAGGGATAAAGGTCTGTTTGAAAAGGAAACGCTGCTCTGTCCGTATATTCCCCGGTATTAACCAATGCTGCTAATGCGGGACCAAATTCAACGTAACCATTTTTCTTGTTATATTGAAAGAGGATCGGGACTTCAAAGTAAGAGAGGCGTAATAAATAATCGCCATAACCTCGACGGCCTCCACCAGTTCCTTTCCCAAGTTCATATAGTTCAGCCTGCATGGTCCAGCTTTTACTTATTTTTATCTGAACCCAAATTCCACCCATTAAGGCAAGCTTTGGATGAGTTTTTACTGGCCATCCTGTAATAGTGTGCGCTCCTAAGCCTAATTTAAGCCCAACTTTACATTGAGGTTTAAATTTACCCTGAGACCAAACATCAAGGCAAATGATTAACATCACACAAAAAAAGAAAAGCTTTTTCATTACTAATTAACGAAATTGTCATATGAAAATTGTTCTAATAACAGCGATTTCACAATAAAAATGAATATGTAACGTTTAGTCATAATGATCTTAAAAATCCGTTATCTGTTTTTATTTTTAATGCTCTTTCAGGGTATTTATGCGCAAAATAAATTTACGATAAGCGGTTATATAAGCGAAAAAGGAAGTAAGGAAAATCTTCCAGGCGTTACAGTTTACGTTCCAAAATTAAAAGCTGGAACAGCTTCAAATAATTACGGTTTCTACTCTATTACATTACCAAAAGATTCAGTTGAAGTGATTTTTAGTTATGTCGGTTTTAAAGCAAAAAAAATCAGTTTCTATTTGGATAAAAATATAAGTTTCAATGTTGAAATGGGAGCTGAAGACCTTCAGGAAGTTACTGTAAGTGCTGAACAAACTAGAAAGATAAGCGAAGAAACTCAAATGAGTAGCGTTGACATACCTATCGAACAGATTAAACAAATTCCCGCTTTAATGGGAGAAAAGGATGTTTTAAAAGTAATTCAATTAATGCCTGGTGTGCAAAAGGGAAGTGAAGGAAGTACAGGTATTTACGTTCGTGGCGGTGGTCCCGATCAAAACTTAATTATTTTGGACGAAGCTCCAGTATACAATGCTAATCATTTATTTGGTTTCTTTTCTGTATTTAATGGTGATGCGTTAAAAAGTGTGGAGTTAATCAAAGGAGGTTTTCCTGCAAGATACGGAGGTAGGCTTTCGTCTGTAATTGATCTTCAAATGAAAGATGGCAATAAAGAAAAGATTCATGGAGAGGCTGGTATTGGCCTTATTGCTGCTCGTTTAACGCTAGAAGGTCCAATTATCAAAAACAAATGTTCATTTCTTATATCGGGTAGAAGAACATATATAGATGCGCTTGTTGCTCCTTTTCTTCCCAAAGATGGAAAATTGGGATATTACTTTTATGACATAAATGCAAAAATAAATTACGTATTTAATGATAAAAATCGATTGTATTTAAGCGGATATTTTGGTCAAGATAAATTCTATTTGAAAAGAAAGACGGCGGATTCAGAAAGCATGTCTGGAATTAATTGGGGCAATGCAACAAGCACTTTGAGATGGAATCACTTATTCAATAATCGGTTATTTTCAAACCTCTCGTTTATTTTCACTAATTATAAATTAGGAATTGAGAGTCAGGAAAAATACGGAAGTGATTATTACAATATGAAATATGTATCTAACATCCGTGACTTTGGTGCAAAATACAATTTTGACTTTATACCCGCACCTAATCATTATATCAGGTTTGGCGCCAATGCAACTTGGCATCATTTCATTCCTCAAGCTTTAGTTATCAAAGCTTCCGATCCAACTAGTGAGCTAAATAGCAAAGCATTGGCCGTTGACACCTATGAAGGAGGAATTTTTATTGAAGATGATTGGAGAATGACTTCTAAACTTAAAATGAATATTGGTTTCCGACTTTCTGCTTTCTCAAGTAAGGGAAATAATTTCTTTAATCCTGAACCAAGAGCGAGCTTAAGATATTTGTTAGGAAACGATTTCTCATTGAAAGGCTCCTATGCTATGATGAATCAATATTTACACTTATTATCTAGCACAGGTATTGGGCTCCCAACAGATTTATGGGTGCCAGCAACCAACAAAGTAAAACCACAGCAATCGCAACAAGTAGCTCTAGGTTTAGCGAAGGACTTACCTAGCAAAAATTTAACTATTACAGTTGAAGGCTATTACAAATGGATGAAAAATGTATTGAATTACAAAGAAGGCGCAAACTTTTTGAATGTAGGTGATAATAGCAATGCCGAAACACAAAACGATTGGCAAACCAAAGTTGTTTCAGGTACTGGTTTAAGTTATGGTGCTGAGTTTTTAATCCAAAAAAAAGTTGGAAAATTTACTGGATGGATTGGTTATACCTTATCGTGGACTTGGTTACAATTTGATTCATTGAACTTTGGAGAAAGATTCGCAGCGCGTTATGACAGAAGACATGACATTTCAGTTGTTGGCATCTACAAAATAAACGACCACATCACTCTTTCTGCAACTTGGGTATATGGTACAGGAAACGCGATTACTTTACCGATTGCTTCTTATGGAGTAGAGCAACATGCGGTTCCTGGCGCACAACAATCACAACCTAGTCCTAACGGTATTTGGCCTTACAGCGTAGCGGGTGATTATGGAAAAAAGAATTCTTTTCGCATGTCTCCATATCATCGAATGGATATTGGCATCCAGTTCCATAAAAAATTAAAGCGATGTGTTCGCACTTTTGAATTTAGTATCTATAATGTTTACAGTCGTCAAAATCCGTACTTCTATTATATAAATTACGACCAAACCTCAAAGAAGAACAAATTGATGCAAGCATCTTTGTTTCCAATTTTACCAAGTGTTTCATGGAGTTATAAATTTTAAATGATGAGAATATATTTCATATTACTAATAAATTGTTTCTTTTTGTTTCCGTCATGTACAAAAGAAGCGATGGTAGAATTACCCGAAACAAAATCGTTGCCTGTGATATATTCGTATATATGCCCTACCGACTCCATAATCCGTTTAAAATTAATGTCGTCTTCGCCTTTATTTGGTAGCGAACAAATAGATATCCTAGCGGCGGTTTCCGATGGGAACGTGAAGATCAGCAGTGCACAAGGAACAGCACAACTTATTTTTAATCAAAATACTGGATATTACGAATTAAAAACAAATTCGTATCCTATTATACCCGGGCAAGTTTATAAAATGACGGTAACAACAATCAATGGTGATGTAGCAACAGCGGAAACACAAGTGCCCTTCACAGCCGTTCCCATAAACACAGTAACAGTAGAAACCATTACTGAAAATTACCAAACAGGCGATAGAATAAAAGCCTTTTTTACCGATGAAGCTAATAGCGTAAATTATTACAGAATAGCTGTATCACATTGTTTTGTTTATAATGGTCAAACTGACACAATAATTAACGATACGCAAATTAATGAGCTATATAGCGATCTGAATCATAATGGAGAAAGTAGTTCTTTGGCTGGTAAGTTTTATCATACTGATTCTACTCAGTATTATTCTACTGAGTATTATGATGTCTTTCTTTATAATTGTAGCCAAACGTATTACAATTTTTATAAGTCGCTTAAAAATTACTCAGGGGTAGGAATCAGTTTTCCTCCTCCTGCTGAGCCAACCCTCATGTACACCAATGTAAATGGTGGTTTTGGTTGTTTTGGAGCCTATATACGCAGTATGCTCAGATATAAAAAGAAGTAGCAGATTAATTTATTTCTCACAAAGAAAACAGGTATAAAAGTAAAACACGCTTCCCGATTCTTAGAACTCGGAGGTGTAACAATAGAACTAGCAGATGCAACATTAGAACTCGCGGGTGCAACTTCAGAACTCGGAGGTGTAACATTAGAACTCGTGGGTACAAAAGTATTTCTTGCAGGTGCAATCTTAGAACTCGGAGGTGTAACATTAGAACTTGCGGGTGCAACATTAGAACTCGTGAGTGCAAAAGTAAAACAAGCCGCTTTTTTCTTTAGGGTGGGTCGACCTAACCGCATAGACAACTAAACCGCCACAATTTGCTGACCTGTGTGCATAGACCTAAGTGCACTGACCCGTGTGTAATCAGCCGCACATTTTGCAAGCCCATTTGGTCGCTTCTTTTTAAAGGAAGTAATTTATTTTTGCGCCAAATAAGCTTTCAAAATTTCCTCCCCACCTGTGTGGTTATTAGAACAAGCAATTTTCCAAATTGCCGTCCTATCGCACAGTAAAAACTAAAAACTGTGTTCCAAACAAACATTCGGTAACCAACTAACCGCAAAGACACATAACCGCTTAGTTCGGCGGACACGTACCTGTGTGTAAACTAAGTAGGGCGCACTTAAACATAACAGCACCTTTGCGTCAGCGGGCGGACGTATAAGTTTTTTGCTTACAATTTTGCCTGCTACGCAGAAAATTGTATTTTCATGTAAGCAAAAAAGAGTACAGTAGTTCGGCAACTAATAAACATTGTGCGGGTAGAAAGCAGAGTGTTTCAAAGCCCGCCGAACGCAAAGCTGCAAACCGTTAGCGTTCATTGTAAAACGACACATTAAACAAGTCAAAAATGAATATTCAAGAGCAAGTCAAAAATTACATTACTTCTCAACCTGACACAAAACGTTCAGACATTGAAGCTTTGCATAAACGTATACTTACTGCAATTCCAAAATGTAAATTATGGTTTTTAGACGGCAAAGACGACAAAGGGAAAATTGTTACAAATCCTAATATTGGCTATGGACTTTTGACAATAAAATATGCTGACGGAAAGACCAAAGAGTTTTATCAAATCGGTATCAGTGCAAACACAACAGGAATTTCAGTTTATATAATGGGCATTGAAGACAAAAAGTACTTGCCTAACACTTACGGAAAAACAATAGGTAAGGCAAGTGTAACTGGCTATTGTATTAAATTCAAAACACTTAAAGACGTAAATATTGACATACTTGAGTCTGCAATTCGAGACGGTGTTATTCGGACAACTGAACCTACAACAAAATTCAATAATATGACAAGCAATCCTCATAAACTAAAAAATGGCGACCAATGTATTGTCGTTGGCGGAACACATAAAGGAAAATCAGGCATTGTGCAAGACCTGAAGACAAGTAAAACTGGACACATAACAATTACAGTTTTGCAGAAGAATGGAGTGCGTTTTAAGACACTTGGTAAGAATGTAGTAGTTGAACAATGATGGCACAAAAACAACGAACCGCTAACACGGGTTTTGCGTTAGTGGGCAGACAGCGCGAATAGAAACAGCTGAGCAATTAATAAACGTTAGTGCTGGCAGACAGTTTACGGTTTCAAAAGCCCACCAACGCCAATCTGCAAACCGTTGTGAAAAAACTCAAACGAAACCGCTGAGAATTGCATAAACGGATTTTTGCTTGGGCAAGTACCCGAATAAAAAAATACGTAACTTAGTTTTCACAGGTTGCCGTTAGTAGTCAGGCTGTAAGGACATGCAACACGAATGAGACAGTATTATATCAGAGCAAGACACTTATTAGAATTTGAAACAGTGGACATTTAAGTCTGCAAAAATTTGGTAACCTAATATGACAGATTTAGAAATAAAGACAGCAGCATTAAATAACTTAATTTTAAATGGGGAAACTTTAAAAGCAATTGAATTATTTTATTCAGACAATGTTTCTATGCAAGAAAACGAAGAAATACCAAGAATAGGAAAACGGAAATGCTGGGACAACGAACAACAAAATTTAAAAAACGTAAAAGAGCTTAAATGTAAACTACTAAATCAAGCCATCAATAACAAAGAGAATGTGGTATTTAGCGAATGGGAGATAACAATTACAGACAAAAAGGATAAAAAAATTAGGCTAACAGAAGTATCAGTACAGCATTGGAACAAAGGACAAATCGAAAAAGAAAAATTCTATTACAAAGGGGTTCATCCCGTAATTTGACGAAGACAGGAAAATTAATTTATGAAATATGAAGAATGACGCCCAAACCACTAACAGCGCCTAACCCAAAAGCGGGGGTTCGTGCTTCCATGAAAGTGAAATGCTAAATTCAAGTTTTGTGCGTCTAATGAAGTTTAGTGCCAAAATCCGCCACAACGCCAATCCGCAAAACCTTACCCGCAAGCAAACAAATCACGCATGCCAGGTAACGGGATGACCTGCTAAATTGACTAACTTAGGTACGAATAACTAATCTGACAAAAACAGTGACAAGAAATATAACTATTGCAAGCCGGCTAAGAGAAGTTTTACTAAATGGACAATGGATAGCTAACACAAATTACAGAGAACAAATACAAAGCATAAATTGGCAACAGGCAACGCAAAAGGTTGACAATTTAAACACCATCGCATCTCTAACTTACCATATAAATTACTATTTGGCAGGGCTACTAAAAGCATTTGAAACCGGAAAACTCGAAATTAGCGATAAATACAGTTTTGACCTTCCACCAATCACTACCGAAACAGATTGGCATAAATTAGTAAAGGAATTTTTAGAGAATTCTGAAAAATTTGCTGACAAAGTTGAACAAATGGAAGACTCTATTTTTGACGAACCATTTATTGATGAAAAGTATGGAACATTTTTAAGGAATATTGAAGGGGTGATAGAGCACAGTTATTATCACTTAGGACAAATTTCCCTCATAAAAAAGATGATAAAACAAAATACCTAAAGCTATGCGACAAAAATTCAATTGACAAAAAACTGCCGGTCGCTAAAATCGGTGGCGATAACTAAAAACGTTGATGCCGGCAGACTCCCGATAGCTATCAGGATTGATTTCAAAAGCCCACCAAAGCAAAGCCCAAAACCATGATGTGCAACTTTAAACAAAGCAATCGAATATATGACAGATAAAATCGAATTTAAAATACTGTCAAGAAATGAAATAGAGGAAATTTCAATTCTTGGACAACAACTCAACTCAAAATTAACATTGGAAGAAACGGAAGTTTACCTGAATCAAATGTTTGAGTTTAATAATTATATGTGTTTCGGGGCTTTACTTAATGGACATATTGTTGGCATTTCGAGTGCCTGGACAACAATAAGACTTTACTCAGGAAAACAACTGGAAGTGGATAATGTAATAATTGATAACAGACTGCAATCAAAAGGTATTGGCAAACTGTTTTTCAACTTTATTGAAGAATGGGCAAGAGAAAATGGTTATAAAACGATAGAACTCAATACTTATGTTCAAAACTCAAAATCGCATAAATTTTATTTTAACATAGGATACTCTATTTTAGGTTTTCATTTCTGGAAACATATTTGACATGATAATTAACTACAACAACAAAACTTTCAGACCAATAAGCAATACAGAAAATGGCGAAACATCCAATGAAACCATTTTTAAGTATCGGCAAGAGGAAAACATTCTGACATCGGAATATTCAGGAGGAAAAATTAAATACGGTCATTTGATTGGTTTAGTTGATAAGGACGGAAATATAGAAATGCGGTATCATCAGGTGAACGAAAAAGGCGAACTGATGACCGGAATTTGTAAATCAAAACCAGAAATACTTAAAAATGGCAAAATTCGCCTTCACGAAAGCTGGGAATGGACTTCTGGCGACAAATCAAAAGGGAAATCAATAATTGAAGAGCAATAAAACTGTATACAACAAGGATGGCTGTTAAACAACTAGCAAACGTTTATTTGTGTAAGTTGAACATAAAACCCATTATTGGTTTTCGCTAGATTAAATATGAAAACCGTGTATAAACCAGTAAAAAATGAAAAAACAGAGTTGTGCAACAAGCAAAAGAATCGTATGAAATAATCTGGCGTGATAGTCATGTGGGCCGAATTGAAAGTACTATTTCCGACATGTGGTATCTAGACGGGAATTGGGTATCAAACAATAGTCAAAACTCACGAGATTTCGAAAAATGCATTGCAAGCTTTGATGCACGACAAATCGATAAAGACCCGACAAAGGGGACAAGAGTCATTCTTAAATCTGGTGACACTGTAACTCACGCGTTAATATATGCCTTAAACAAGCACAAGTTACTTTTAAGACGTATTATTAAAGACGAGGCAGTTCAATGGCTTCTAAAAAATGTAAAATAATTCCCAAACACGTAACTAAATAAAAACTGTGTATGGCAATCAGAATGACGCCAATACATCCCCAATGCGACACACTAACAAAATGACCCTACGTGCTCGCGGCAATTTGTTACTCCGCAGAATTTTTTGGTGCCGGCGCAAAAAACAGCTATCTTCGATATACCCTTTTGTAAGAGTTAGACGCAGAAAGTTTCGATAGCCGACCTAAGTCTGTTTCGCCAACGGTTAACTGCAAGTGCAACAAAAGATAGTAAAACATAAAACATGCAAAACTTATTATTTGACTTTATAGCAAAGTACGTTTCACTCAACGACGACGAAAAGAACGCGATACTTTCTTTAGACTTATTTCACTCAGTAAAAAAAGGGACGATTTTACTCAAAGAAGGACAAACATCGAAAAACAGTTACTTTGTCCTGAAAGGCTGTATCCGCACCTATTACATTTTAGACTGCGAAGAAAAAACAACCGCTTTCCATACTGAAATGGAAGCCTTGACACCTCCTTGTGTCATAAATCAAACACCTTCCGAATACTATATAAGTTGTATAGAAGATTGTATTCTTTTGGTTTCAAATTCGGATATGGAAGTGGAAGTAAACAACAAATTTCCAAAGTTTGAAATAATGTGCCGGAAATTATCGGAAGAACTCTTAGCGAAACAACGGATAGATTTTGACGCGTTTAAAACGTCTTCGCCCGAACAACGGTACCTGAACTTACTGGAAAAAAGACCCGATCTTATTCAGCGGGTGCCACAACATCAGTTGGCGAGTTACTTAGGCATCAAACCACAATCATTAAGCAGACTAAGAGCAAGAATTTTTGAAAAAAAGACCTAAATGCGTTTTTTAACTTAAGTGAAGGGCTTTTTCATATCTACCCATCTACCTTTGCAGCATCACTTAAGATCAATAAAAAGATATGAAAAAGAAAATTTTACAATTTGTACTTGCCTTAGTGTTGTTGAATAGTCTACAAGCGAATGCGCAAGATCCCCAAAAAGACAGTACTTATAGAAAATGGTTTGTTGGTAGTACTTTACTGCTATTAGGTAATTTTGACAACACTAATAATCCGGAGTATATACAACTAAATGCGGGATATAGGATTACACCTAAAGATGTTATTCAAATCAGATTTAAAAGATCCGTTTATGCCTGGCCAATAGGTATCCCTTTCGGTCCGGATTTTGATGCCCCAGGATTAAACTATCCCGGGAAAGCACGCATTCTGGCGCCACAAATTGGATACCAGCGGTTTTGGTGGAAAGGAATCTATACTTCCGTTTATGTTTTGAATGCCTTTGAAAAATATACGGATGAGAATAAAAAGAAGATTGGAAATGGATTCACCGTATATACAGACTTCTATTTGGGCTACCATTTCAAATTTTTTAAGGATCGTTTCTTTTTTGAACCAGCCATTGGCGTAAGTTACTGGCCTATACGAACCGGTGTCCCGGATTCCTTTAAAAATCAAGACAAAAAGTGGCCTAACTACTTTATTCAACCTGGCCTTGATTTTGGGTTTAAATTTTAAACTATGTTACTTGGATGAAAGCCGTTACTTGCAAGAACTGAAGCCCACCTGAATCCTTGAAAACAGGAAAGTATTCAGGCCACTCATCAAAAACAATCAAATTATTATCAGAATAGTGCTACCATGGTTAACCCCGCTAATGCAAAGTCAGAAGTTTTATTGTTAAGGGATTTCTGAAGGTCGTTAAGCGGTTGTTTTTAAGCATTTCGAAACAAAGAACATTCATTTTAGGAAATGTTCTTTCGAGAGCAGTTGAGTTTACGGAGGCAATATTTCCGACAAATTTAAAATTGGAAATAAAGTGTCTGGTGTGCCAGGGTTTAATTTCGGTACTAATACCATACTACATTGCGGTTAATCAATATAGTAACGTAATTGAAATGCACCGTAATAACACATTGGAAAAAATGGTGACTACAATTTTGATGATAAACAGCTGTTTATTTCTGGATAAAGCAAAAAATAGACGAAAGCCAGACTTTAAAATTTTGATTATCGAAGAGCAACGGATTCTGCAGGTACGGCATCCAATTATATAGTAAACTTATACAAAACTAACATTGCTGTGGCTTACCATAGAGAAAAACAAAAAGTGGTATTGAACCAGCAATTACAAATATCACTTTTAAAATAAAGAATACTCTACTTAAAATAAGAAATAGTGTATCAAGAATCAGCGAATGATAATTGTACCCCATAAAGCTGAATCTTATTGAGCATGATTCACAACAGGAGTTAACGGGTCACTCAAAAGTCAACTTATCAAATGATTCAAAAAAAATCAAAAAAAGAACTAACACGCATTTCTTAACTTAAGTGTAGGAATCATTGACACACTCCTATCTACCTTTGCAGTACCATTTAATGTAAATAAATAAAAAATGCAAAAGAAAATTTTATGGATCGGGCTTGCCTTAGCGCTGGCAAGCGGCTTACAGTTGAAAGCACAGTATAGCAAAGAGGATAGTACTTACAAAAAATGTTTTGTCGGCAGTACGTTATTTCTATTCGGGAATTTTTCCCCCGTCAACCCTCCGGGGTTTGCTCAACTGAATTTAGGCTATCGTATTACAGGAAAAGATGTTATTTCACTTGAGCTGATAACATGGAAGCATTCCTGGCCTCTTGGTATTAACCCCTTTTACAATGAGAAATATGGCAAACCAGAAACAAAATTTCCGGGTAACATAAGAGAATATGGAATAGGCTTAGCCTATCAAAGGTATTTATGGAAAGGACTTTACTTAGCCGTACACGCAACCCCTATGTGGCAAATATTCAGGAATGAAAACGGTGATAATGTAGGGAAAGGCTTCATTATATTCAATACTAACCGGATTGGTTACCACGTTAAACTCTTTAAAGACAGGTTTTTTATAGAACCTTCTCTTGGTATCGCGGGCCGCGCTTATTACACTCGAATGCCAGATGGTTTTAAAGAACAAGATGACAAATGGCCTAAATGGACACCTGAACCAGGGCTTCATTTCGGGTATAATTTTTAATACATGTATAACTATAAATAATTAAAGACAATGAAAAAAATTATCATTTACTCCGGGCTTTTATTGCTCACAGCTTCAATTAGTTCATGTGGTGTCGGCGCAGCCATTGTTACTAACCACAATCAAAACGCCACGGAGGTACATTTAAGCGGGAATAATTTTAAAATTGTTGACCAGGTAAGCGGAAGTTCAGAGGCCTCTTATATAATGGCTATTGGAGGTATAAACAAAAGACAATTATATGAAAATGCCTATTCAAGCATGATGAAGAAAGCCAACCTGCTGAATAGTTCCAAAGCCATAATCAATGTAATAACAGAAGAACACTTCAGTGGTTTTGCGCCTTTCTTTGTCAGAAGAACGATAACGGTAAGTGCTCAGGTTGTTGAATTTACAAGGTAAGATGAAAGAAATTACCAATACATTATCATCCATTATAAATCTACTACTTAATTGAAATTTATGACTACACATAAATCACCACAAAATATACTGGAAGATACCAAAGTCAGCGTTAAACTGAAACTTGCATCACTGTGGGCTAGTTTAATGTTCCTGATTATCTATCTTGATTATTTCCACTTATATATGCCGGGAAAGTTAGATGATATTCTGAAAGGGAAAGTGTTTGTATTTGATATTTCGCAAGGATTTATTCTGGTGGCACTCGCCTTAGTGGCAACTCCTGCATTGATGATTTCCATTTCTGCTACCCTGCCGGCTAAAGTAAACCGCTGCGCTAATATCATTATTGCCGCGATTAATATTCCCCTTATATTGTTTAACTTATCGGGTGAGACCTGGGTTCACATGGTGGTCGGCGCTGTTATACAAGTGACGCTACTTTTTCTGATTATTCGTTACGCCTGGAAATGGCCGCGTGTAAAAACATAAAAATCTGAAAAATGCCTTTAATGGCGGCACAGTAAAGACAAATAAAACACCCTTTACCAAAAGGCTTTTGACAAAAAAGAGGCCAATACTCAGATGAACCGTTGCCTCTGTATCAGGTTAGATGCTCAAATACAATTTATTGATTTGTTCCGAAAATAAACTACCCTCCATAAAAATCATGGAGGGTAGTTTTGCATTTTCCCATTAAAACACTATAAATTTCAAAAACACATGCAGGTTTAGGCTGTTTAGCGCTAACAGATTCATTATCCCTAAACCTTAATCCCCATTTTTAAACCGATCTACACACCTCATGAATAAGTGCTAAAAAAAGTAAATAATTTGCAACCGAATTTTTAGTAGCTTGTCTAATTATGAAATATGAGCCTTGCCAGCGATCATCTTTCTGACAATGTTATTGTTACGAATATCCTGAATGGGAATATTCAGGACTTTGCCATTGTAGTAAAAAACACAGAAAAGCTGGTCACACAAATTATACGGAAAATGACGGTCATTGAAGATGATCAGAAAGATCTTGTACAAGATATTTACTTAAAAGTATATCAAAACCTGTCATCTTTTCAATTCAAATCCAAACTATCTACCTGGATTGCTAATATTGCATACAATACAACCATCAACTATCTTCAAAAAAAGAAAATCCCAATTATTGAACTTGAAACAAGGCATGAAACAACGCTCACGTTAACTGTAAATCCTGAATCAGAAGCAATCAATACTGAAAAAATGGAAATTCTTAATTCTGAGATAGATAAGCTGCCACCTCTATACAAAACGTTAATTACACTGTACCATTTAGAAGAACTACCCAATAAGGAAATTGCGGAAATTACCAATTTGCCCGAAGGAACCATTAAAAGTTATCTGTACAGAGCAAGAAAAATTCTTAAAGATAATATCAATCAACACTATAAAAATAAGCAGGCATGACAAATACTCATTTAACTGACGAAACGCTGCAAGCATTTCTTTTAAAAGAACTTCAAGACGACACTATAGCTAATCACCTTACAGCATGTTCTGAGTGTCAGAAAAGGCTCGCTGAATACCATTACTTAATAGAGGGTGTACAAAATATTAAAGCAGAAACATTTTCCTTTGATGTTACCTCTGTTGTGATGGAAAAAATCGTAGAAACGGAAATTCAAAAAGAGAAAAAAACATATACTGCTTTGTATGCGAGTCTGTTTATCATTGCAATCATCATTTCGATTTTCCTCTATCCATACATAAAAATAATTTTCTCTCAATTGAAAGCTTCCTCAATAATGACAAATGCGTTTATACTGGTTTCCGCTTTAGGGATAGCTGCTTTCTTACTGAATGACGCATTCCGGCAATACAAACAAAAAGAAATATTGCTTTTAAAATAAATTTTGCAACCACAATCAATAATAGCTGTCTAATAAAGTATAATTCAAAAACATTAAATATGAAAAAAATAATTGTAAGCCTCATGAGCTTCGCTACCTCAACAACTGTTTTTGCGCAGGATTCCATAGCAAAAATTCCACCTCCCCCGCCACCACCTTTAATGAGTGAAATTGATCATCCCGGAAATAACATTAGCTATGTTGATACCTTAATGCCTCTGTTTGCGATAACACTGGTGATTGTACTGGTAATTCAGGTAACAAGATATATCCTGGATCATAAATTAAAAAATAAAATAATTGACAGGAACATTTCTGAACAATTAGCAACTTCCATTCTGGATAAAAGCGCCACCGATAAGAAAAATGACAGTATTAAATGGGCCTTTTTACTTTTAGGATTAGGTTTAGGACTTACTATTACATACCATACCATGCCCTTACATATCCATTCAATGGCCATCATTTCTTTCTGTATTGGTCTAAGTTTTTTAGCTTATTACTTCTTTCTAAAGCACTCTAAAAAATAGGATACGCCCTTTTCTGGTTAAACCGAAAGCGAGGTAATTGGACTCAACGTAAACACAATAAATTTGACTGACCTGAAGCTTATTGCGTTTCGGGATTAACACAAACGTTACTTCTAAACCTACTCTGTACAGGCACTATAAATGTAGTGGCACTAGCATTCTACTAATCAAAAAATAAAAAATAATCTATTAATTAACTTTTAAAACAATAATAAAACAATGAAACATTCATTCATCTTAACACTACTTTTAGTAGCTCAAACAATTATCTGCCAAAATCGCATTCAAAAAATTGATAGTCTTTTAAATAGACTACATTTAAGTGGTCGAATTAATGGAAACTTTTTAATAGCCGAAAAAGGAAAAGTACTTTATAAAAAAAGTTTTGGTTTAGCAAACGAAGCAACTAAACAACCGCTAAACGAGAACTCAGTATTCGAAATAGCTTCTGTTACTAAACAATTTACAGCTATGGCAATTATGATACTCCATGAAAAAGGTAAGCTACGCTTAGATGATAACATATCAACATTTATACCTGAGTTAGCATTTTATAAAGATATAACCATTAAACATTTACTTAACCATACCAGCGGTTTGCCTGATTATATGGAGCTATTCGAGAAGATATTTGATAAATCAAAAATTGCTACCAATCAAGATGTCATAACCATTTTTGCACAAAAACAACCAAAGGTGCTTTTTGCTCCAAACGCTAAACACGAGTATTCTAATACAGGTTATGCACTATTAGCTTCCATCATTGAGAAAGCATCCGGAGAAACCTACGCTACCTTCTTACAAAAGACTATTTTTAAACCCTTAAAAATGAACAATACATTTGTTTATAAACGAAGAGTCGCTCCAAAAAAAATTAACAACTATGCTTACGGCTATGTATATTCTGACAGTTTAAAAAAATACACTTTGCCTGATGATTTAAAAGAAACAAACTTTGTGATTTGGCTTGATGGGGTTGTGGGTGATGGAGGTATTAATTCAACAGTAAATGACTTATTAAAATGGGACAGGGCTTTATATACAAACAAACTCTTATCAAAAAAAGGAATGGAGGAAGTCTTTAGTATTACAACATTAAACGATAACACACACATTAAATATGGCTATGGCTGGGAAATTGACAACCATGCTGAATTTGGGAAAATTGTTTATCATGGTGGAGGATGGCCCGGGTACGCTACATTTTTTGCCAGACACATTACAAATGATAAAACAATAATCATTCTTCAAAACCATGACAATATTACGTTGCCCTCAAATTCCATTAGAAATATCCTTTATGGCAAACAAGAAACACCAAAAATGGTACTAAGTGCTGAACAATTACAAAAATGTGTTGGTGCCTATGAACTGCAACCAGGGTTTATAATTGAGATAGAAAGACAAAACGACCGGCTCTATGGAAAAACAGCAGGGCAACCTGCTCTTGAGCTTACTCCTGAAAAGGAAAACAATTTTCTATTAGAAGAAATAGGCGCTCAAATAATGTTCAACTTAACCCCTGATGGGACCACAAAAAGCCTTACTTTTTCACAAGGAGGAATGAAAATGGAAGGGAAGAAGATAAAGTAGCAGGAATCGTTTTTCTTCAAAACGGGAGGTACCGCTAATTAGCAATTGTGGGGCTAAAATGTCAAAATCAACATTTGTAACTTTAATAATCACTTGCGGAAGTGTTGATTTTGACATTTCCTTAATTCCACACCATCAGCTATACCCATCACATTGCGCATATCATACTAAAGAAAATAAATTGATAAGAGACAATCAAATATTGACGCTACTAAGGCAAGTGAAAGACGACGCGCCAAAACACAAATCTACTAAACACCTCAGTTCCTAAAACAGTGCAACACCATCGAACCTATCTTAGATACCCCCGTCTGCGTTACTTTACAACTACTCCACAAACAACACCATGCCCTTCAAATACTCCCCTTCCGGAAAATAAGGCGTTACCGGATGATCGGGCGGCTGATGCAGGTAATGAAGTACTTTCACCTGACGGCGCGCTTCAATCGCTGCCGATGTAATGGTATTGTAAAACAAAAATTTATCTACTACCCCACTGCAACTAAACGTAAATAAAATTCCACCGGGTTTAATCAATCGGATCGCCATTTCATTCAGGCGCTTATACCCAATCACCGCCTGATGTTTACTATCACGGCTTTTGGCAAATGCCGGCGGATCCAGTACAATCACATCATACACCTGTTTTTTATCTTTCAAAAAATCAAACGTATCCATGGCAAACGCCTCGTGGTTTGCAATCTTGTTCAGTTCCGCGTTGCGGTTGGTTAGCACAATGGCCTTTTCACTTATATCTATACTATCTACCCGTGCTGCTCCTGCCAAGGCCGCGTAGATACTGAATCCCCCGCTATAACAAAAGGTATTTAAAACCGCTTTGCCTTTGCTATACCGTTGCAACAACAAGCGGTTATCCCGCTGATCTACAAAAAAACCGGTTTTCTGTCCGTGAATAAAATCAATTTCAAAAAGCACCTCATTCTCTTTTACAACCACCGCTGTAGCCGATCCCATCAAAAATCCATTACTCACTCCTTCGCTAAATTGCTTCGGCAAGGTTTCCGCGCTCTTATCGTAAATACTTTTCAGTACACTTCCAAATACCGCTTTTATGGCTTCCGCTATTTCGTTCCGCTGCTTGTAAATACCAACACTATGGGCCTGAAACACTACGTGTCCGTCGTAATAGTCCAGAATTAATCCCGAAGCGCCATCGCCCTCTCCAAAAAACAAACGGCACACATTAGTAGATGCGTTCAGAATCCCTAGTTGCAAACGGTAATCGTAAGCCGCTTGCAATTTCCGGGTCCAGAAAGCCACATCAATTGGCGTTTGTACAAATGAAATAATACGAATGGCTATACTGCCATTGGCATAATAGCCGGTTCCCAAAAACGTTTTTGCTGCTGAAAATACATCCACCAGATCTCCATCTTTTAAATCCGCGTCCTTTTTATGAATAGCGCCCGAAAACACCCAGGGATGGCGGCGCTGAAGCGAAGTTTCCTTTCCTTTATGCAGATAAACAGCAGCGTACATATATTTTATATTTTATGAAAATTGTTTGACATCGGCAGCCGAAATTTCTTTGCCACCCAAAATAATTAAACGTTCAATCACGTTTCTGAATTCACGGATATTCCCAGGCCAGTTTCGATCCTGTAATAAACCAAGTGCTTCTTTCGATATGGTTTTTACCACCATTCCCATTTCCTGGCAAATAAGATTAAGAAAATAATGTGCCAGCAACGGAATATCTTCCTTACGTTCGTTTAACGAAGGCACATGAATGGGAATAACACACAAACGGTGGTACAAATCGCGCCGGAAATTTTCTTTTTCTATTTCTTTTTCCAAATCCTTATTCGTAGCGGCAATCACCCTTACATTTACTCTAATCTCCTTATCGCCACCCACCCGCGTAATTTTTTGTTCCTGTAACGCCCGCAATACCTTTGCCTGAGCGCTTAAACTCATATCCCCCACCTCATCCAAAAATAAGGTGCCGCCTTCAGCCAGTTCAAATTTTCCTTTTTTCTGAGCAATAGCGCTGGTAAACGACCCTTTTTCATGCCCGAACAATTCACTTTCTATCAATTCGCTGGGTATGGCCGCGCAGTTCACTTCTATTAAAGGCCCACCGGCCCGGTTACTCTTTTCATGTATCCATTTGGCCACTAATTCCTTTCCGCTGCCATTACTTCCGGTAATCAACACTTTAGCATCAGTGGGTGCTACCTTTTCGATCAGTTCTTTAATGGCTTCAATGGCCTTTGATTCCCCTATCATATCCACCGTTTTCGTTATCTTCCGCTTCAGGGTCTTGGTTTCTGTTACCAGTTCTGTTTTTTCCAGCGCATTACGAATGCTGACCAATAAACGGTTTAAATCAATGGGTTTAGGCAGATAATCGTATGCGCCCTTTTTAACCGCTTCCACTGCCGTTTCAATACTACCGTGTCCACTCATCATAATAATTGCTACCGGCAGTTGCAATTCAATAACCTTATGTAACAATTCCGTTCCATCCAGTTTGGGCATTTTGATATCGCACAAAATTACATCATACACGTTTTTTTGTACCATTGCCAACCCCTGAACGCCATCTTCAGCCTCCTCTACCACATATTTTTCAAACTCCAGAATTTCCTTCATGGAACGGCGAATCGCCTTTTCATCATCAATAATCAGAATTTTTGCCATAACAATTGTAAAGATAAGTATAGTTACTGAAACAGAACGAAGCAAGCGGAAACACCTAACAGGCTTCTTCCATAAATAAAAACAATGCGCCTTCTTTTAGTGAATATGTTGAGGCTTTTAGTTGTTCAATGCTATAAAAATCTAATACCGCATTAATCAGCAAACTGGAAATCACCATCATATCCACACGCATCTCAATCAATCCCTTTATGTTCCGCCGTTCTTCGGTTGTAGAGTTTATGATTTGAGTAGCCACTGCTCTGTAATGCGACATGGCGATACTATATTCCGTTTTTTCTGAACGAAGCGCCTCTCCCCCAAATGCGTAATGTATTATTTCTATTATCGAATCAAACGCGCCAGAGGAACCAATCAGGTCAATGGGCGTCCCATACTTACCGATGGCTTCGCTAAGTGGTTGCAGTTGCTGTTTCAAAAACGCGGTAATGGTATTTTCTTCTTCTTCTGTAACCGGATCGGAGGGCTTAAATAAATCCAGTAAACGCGCGGCTCCCAACTGAAAACTCTGCTTCCAGAATACGGTTTCGGCATTACATAAAATGAACTCGGTACTTCCGCCGCCTATATCCATAATCAGCGAACATTTTTCGACGAGTTGCACGGCTCTTCGGTTTCCTTCATAAATCAATCGTGCTTCTTCATCTCCGTCAATCACTTTAATCCCGATACCAAATTTATCGAACGCCTCCTGGATAAACGCTCGTCCATTTTCCGCATCACGGATAGCAGAAGTTGCAAATGCCTGAACTGCCGTTACTTCACATTCCGATATACGCTCCGAAAATGCCTCTAATGCAGCCATTCCCCGGCTATAGGCTTCACTGGCAATGATCCCTTTATTGATTCCATTTTGCCCCAATTTAACAGGGATACGGCTGGAAAGTACCTTTTTGTAAGTCCGCTTATCCGCTCCCGGTTCGGCAATTAACAGATTGAATGTATTGGTTCCACAATCTATGATAGCTACACGATTCATACAGTTTAACAATATAGTAAAATTCGACCTAAATAAAGGGCTAAATTTTGTTTTATTTTTTGGATCTGTTATCTTAGAGAATCTATAAACCCACGAAAATGAAAAAATTCTCCCTCTTTATTTTAAGCGGACTAATTTTAATAAATACCTGTATTCTGGCACAATCGGTTTACAAAGATTATACAGACGGTGAAATTTATGTAAAATTCAGAACCGGCACGCTTCAGTACCTGAAAGGATCTGATCCACAAAATATTTCAGTATCTCGTATAAAAGCGCTGGAAGGAATTTTATCGCATGGCATTACCAACATACAAAAACCATTTTATCAGGCAGATGATGATGTGACATTACAGCATATTTTAAAGGTGCGTTTCTCTGATGCGGTAGCTGTTGATGCCATTATTGAAACATTAAAAAGACAGGGCGATATTGAATACGTGGAAAAAGTGCCACTGAACCTCACCACTCTCACGCCAAACGATCCACAATTCGGATCGCAATGGCACCTTACCAAAATAAACGCTACTAATGCTTGGAATGTATTTGCCGGCAATTCTAATATTACCGTTGCTGTGGTTGATAATGCTGTAAACATTACACATCCCGATCTTAATCCTAATGTATGGGTAAATCCGGGTGAGATTGCCGCCAATGGTATTGACGATGACAACAATGGTTATATAGACGATGTCAACGGTTGGGATGCCGCAGATAACGACAATAACCCTAACCCACCTACCAATGGAATGGATCATGGCACACACTGTGCCGGCATTGTGGGGGCAAGATCCAATAACAATACCGGGATTGCCGCTATCGGGTTTAATGTAAAACTGATCGGCGTTAAATGTCAGGTAAATACCGGTTCTAACACTGGCATTGCCAATGGTTACGGGGGAATTATATATGCCGCCAAAGTAAGAGCAAGGGTTATTTCCTGTTCGTGGGGGAGCGCCGGTTCCTCAGCTGCCGAACAGAGCGTTATTAATTACGCCTGGAACAAAGGATGTATTATTATTGCCGCTGCGGGAAATAATGGCGTTTCTACTACCTTTTATCCTGCAGGATATAACAATGTGTACGCGGTTGCCTCTACAGGAACAACCGATGTAAAATCGGGATTTAGTAATTATGGCGCCTGGGTTGACATTTCCTCTCCCGGAGAAAATATTTTAAGTACTCTGCCGGGGAATAATTATGGAAACAATTCAGGAACCTCTATGGCTGCTCCTTTGGTTTCGGGATTAGCCGGGCTTATGTTGTCTAAAAACCCAGCCATGACACAAACCGCTGTACTAAACTGTATTTCTTCTACCGCCGTAAATATTTACAGTGTTAACAGTGGTACATTAGCCGGACAATTAGGCGCCGGTCGTATTGACGCATTTGCCGCCATGAATTGTGCTAATGCCACTCTGGGCAATGCCCCTGTCGCTAATTTTTATACACTCACCCGGAATGTGTGTCCAGGCTTTAACGTTCAGTTTATGGATAGTAGTTTGTATGCTTACGCTCCCGCTTCATATACCTGGAGTTTTCAGGGAGGGATGCCAGCTGTAAGCAATGCCACCAATCCCATAGTGAGTTGGGGGGCCCCGGGAACCTACTCTGTTTCCCTTACCATAGGCACCGCTAATGGTACTAACAGCACCAGCAAAACCGCTTACATTACAGTGATTAATCCTGTAAATTTACCGTTATCAGAAGGCTTTCAGGGTACAGCGTTCTTACCGCCCAACTGGACCCCCTATAACATAGATCAGGATAATGTATTCTGGACACGCAAAACGGGGGTTGGTGGTTTTGGCACCAGTACTGTTTGTGCCATGTTCGACAACTACAACCTCGATGCCGTTAATACCCGCGATGAAATACGAACACCCCGCTATAATTTCAGTTCAGTTGCTCAGGCCAGTTTATCGTTTGATGTGGCATTCGCGCAATACGACAACACCTATTCCGATACCCTTGAGGTAAGGCTATCGACCGATTGTGGCTCTACCTGGAACAGTATCTATCTTAAAGGCGGCAGCGCCCTTGCTACAGCACCTAATGTTACGGCTTCGCAATTTACACCCACGGCCACCCAGTGGCGGAAAGAGGGAATTAATCTAAGTACCTATGCCGGTCAAAGCAGTGTGATGGTGGCTTTTGTAAACCGCGGACATTACGGGCAAGCCCTTTATCTGGATAATGTGAACATTACTTTTACTGCTGCCGCTACTCCAACGGCTAATTTCAGCAGCCCCGCCAACGCGTGTACTGGTGCCACAGTTAATTACACCAATACCAGCAGCGGCGCTACCTCTTACACCTGGACGTTTCAGGGTGGTAATCCAGGCACATCAAATGCTGCCAGTCCGTCTGTAAGCTATGCCATGGCCGGAGTGTATTCATCTACCCTTGTTGCATCCGGTTCAAACGGCACCAATGCCATTGTAAAAACAATTACCATCAGCACGGTACCTTCACTGAGTATCAACGCGGCTCCTGCAAGTGTTTGTAGCGGTCAAAGCACTACCCTTACAGCAAGTGGTGCATCTTCTTACACATGGAGCACAGGCAGTAATGCCAATCCGTTGGTTCTTAGTCCGGTAAGCACCAGTGCTTATACACTGACTGGCAGTAATGGCATTTGTTTGGCTACTGGCACAATAGCACTGACCGTTTATCCTGCACCAATGGCTTCTGTTTCCGGAACAAACGCCAGTTGTTCGGCGTGTTCTGACGGCAGTTTAAGTGCATCTGCCAGCGGAGGTAGTAGTCCTTATACCTATTTATGGCAACCAGGTAATACAACCTCTTCATTTCTGAATAATGTGACTCCGGGTTGTTATACCGTTAACGTAACTGACATGAATGGTTGCACCACCAGCACTACCAATTGTATTTCCTTTTCCAACGGAATAAACACTCTATCTGCAGCATTACCAATAACGATTTATCCAAACCCTGCGCACAGCAGTATTTTTGTGCATAATTCAGGATTAGTGGATTATTCATTAACGCTGTACGACAATATTGGACGTTTGGTTTACGAATTGCAAACTCATGATGCCCTCATTGAAATACCGGTTACACAACTGGCTAAAGGCATTTATCTGATAAAAATCAACCAAAATGGATCTGTTCCTTTAGTCAGGAGACAGATAATTCATTAGTGCTTATTATTTTATCGCATAGACAGGAAAAAGTTGTTATTCAGCTCCTTTTCCTGTCTATTTTAATGATCAAATACAAATCAGTTACTATCCTGGGTGTTAACAAGATTTGCCTTTATTATCACCAATAAATCCCTAAATTAGGCGCGATTTAAAAAAATCATGAAAATGACGATCATTTCTAAAAACAAGTAAAAATGATAGTTATACATCCCGCAAAGAGTTAAAACAAAATTATCTAAATATGAAAGAAGTATATATCGTATCAGCCGTAAGAACCCCAATGGGCTCTTTTGGCGGAACTTTAGCTGGTATTCCGGCTACTAAATTAGGCGCTACTGCTATTAAGGGGGCGTTAGATCGTATTAATCTGGATGGAAAACTGGTTAACGAAGTTTATATGGGATCGGTGCTTCAGGCCAATCTGGGGCAGGCACCCGCACGCCAGGCCGCTAAATTTGCAGGCCTGCCCGATAGCGTAAATTGTACTACCGTTAACAAAGTATGCGCTAGCGGGATGAAAGCCATTGCCCTTGCCGCTCAAAGTATAATGCTGGGAGATAACGACATTGTTGTTGCCGGCGGTATGGAAAGTATGAGTAATGTACCTTTCTATCTGGATAACAACCGTTGGGGTGCTAAATACGGGAATGGTCAGGTAATTGACGGTTTAGCAAAAGACGGCTTAACCGATGTATATGGGAATGTACCAATGGGTAACTGCGCTGAACTTTGTGCCAAAGAACATAATTTTTCGCGCGAAGAGCAAGACGCGTTTGCGATAGAGTCTTATAAGCGTTCTGCTGCTGCCTGGGCTGCGGGGAAGTTTAAAGATGAGATTGTGCCTATTGAAGTAAAAACAAAAAAAGGAGATATTCTTTTTGCGGAAGATGAAGAATACAAAAATGTAAATTTCGATAAAATTCCTGCACTTAAACCTGTTTTCCAGAAAGACGGAACGGTTACCGCGGCTAATGCCAGTACCATGAACGATGGTGCTGCTGCATTGGTTTTAATGAGTAAAGAAAAAGCCGAGAGTCTGGGTTTAAAACCAATTGCTAAATTAAAAAGTTATGCAGATGCAGAGCAGGCGCCAGAGTGGTTTACTACCAGTCCAAGTCTTGCTGTACCTAAAGCGGTTGAAAAAGCTGGTTTAAAAATGAGCGATATTCAATATTTCGAGTTAAACGAAGCTTTTAGTGTGGTAGGTTTAGCCAATATTAAATTAATGAATCTGGACGCCTCTAAGGTAAATGTGAATGGTGGAGCCGTATCTTTAGGTCATCCTTTGGGTGCCAGCGGTGCACGTGTTATTGTTACCTTGATTAATGTATTAAAGCAAAATAATGGTAAATATGGCGCTGCCGGTATTTGTAACGGTGGTGGCGGAGCCAGTGCGCTGGTAATCGAAAACTGCTGATTTTGATACCCAAATAGTTTTTAACGCGCCCGGATAACAGTTGTTATCCGGGTGTTTTATTTACAGTTCATTGTTTATTACCGTCTGGGTTTACAGTAGAATATTTAAAAGTATTACTTAGTTTTACTCATATTTTAAAAATGGAATACGGTATTTGCACATTGAGCGTTGTTCCTTGCCGGAAAGAACCATCGGGTGCCAGTGAAATGGTGACTCAGCTGCTGTTTGGTGATTATTACGAAGTACTTGAAAAAACGGAAGACTGGGTGCGGATAAAGATAAAATATGATGCCTACGAATGTTGGTTATCTGTTAAACAACATACCTCCGTTCCGGAAAAAGAATTTTTTTCTCTTCAAAACCAGCCACCGGCACTTTGTAATGAATTGATACAGATACTAAGTGATCCGGCAACCGGACTTCATTTCCCAATAACTATTGGTGCCGTTTTACCAAATTATGAGCAAGGTAAACTCCGCATTAATGATAAAACATTTACACTGGATGGATCTGTTTATTCCTTTTCAAAGCCACAAGATGCGGAGCATATTCTGAAAACGGCCTACCTTTTTCTGAATGCACCGTATTTATGGGGAGGAAAAAGCCCGTTTGGAATTGATTGCAGTGGTTTTACCCAACTGGTTTTTAAATTAAACGGTTATACACTACCACGAGATGCATACCAGCAGGTAGAATGTGGTACACCATTAAGCTTTGTAGATGAAGCGCAAGCCGGAGATTTAGCTTTTTTTGACAATGAAGAAGGGCGTATTGTTCATGTTGGTATTTTACTCGATAACCAACAGATTATTCATGCCAGCGGATGTGTACGTATTGATAAGTTCGATCATTACGGCATTTTCCATTCTGACCGGAAAAAATACTCGCATACACTCAGGGTTATTAAACGGGTTCTGCCGTAAAATTAATTTATTCCGGATTATTTAGATACTACTTTAACAGAGCGGTCTAATTCAATATCTTTAATGCCGTCTATTTTTAAAAGTTTTGAGGAGATGCCTGAATTGGCCCTTCCTGTTATAATCCCCGAAAACGCAAGCACATTTGTAATTTCGCAGCCTAACTCAATCAGCGATTGAGCTATTGACCGCACATCACCAATACGATCATCTTTTACAGAAGCTATAAAATTTACACTTAATTGTTTCATGGTCTAAGCTACCTTTACCCAAAATTACAAAAAAAAAGTATAACTATAAAACCTGAGCCAATCCAACGCCAATATCACTTGCTTTTAACTTAAGCCGGGTGGCCAATTGTGTTAACCGCATCCATATTTCAGATGCCGAAGCATCCGGATCCGCTTCCCATAAAAGGGCAGCTATTCCTGCTACATAGGGAGTGGCCATACTGGTTCCATCCATTAATTTATAATTTCTGGGTTGTTTCCATGCGCTGTATATATCCACTCCCGGCGCCGCGATATCTACTTGCCCACCTGTTTTTCCATTACTTCCACACGAAAAATCGGCCACATCCAGATATCTGTCAACAGCCGCTACTGACATTATAGAAGGACAGTTGGCCGGATGACCGACCGGAGTTATTATCCCGGCCCCCCTCTCACTTTCATTTCCTGCCGCCGCTATAATAATAGTGCCTCTTTTTAGCGCTTTAGCAGCGAGATTATTATAGATACGGGAATACGACTCTCCTACTTCTACCGCTGAGCCGAGTGACATGGAAATAATTTTACAATTACTTACAATAGCCCATTCCATTCCCGCCAGAATACTGCTATCACTTCCTACTCCCGCGTTTGACAACACTTTTCCCACATAAAGACTTGCCTCTGATGCCACACCGTAACGTTTCCCTGTTTTATGGTTAGCCCCACCAACAGCAATACCTGCACAATGGCTTCCGTGTCCGTTGCGGTCATCTTCCTCCTGCCCAGTTACAAATGATTTACTAACAATTATCCGGTCTTCAAAATCGGGATGGGCAAGGTTAAACCCAGTATCAAGAATGGCCAGTTTTACCCCTTTTCCTGTATATTCACTTTTATGTACGTTAATGGCCTGTAAGCCCCAGGTCATTTTTTTCGTATCTGTAAAAGCAATCGGATGTAATGCCCCTTTTTTTTGTTTGACACTTTTTTTCCCGGGCGTGGTCATTCTGCGTTCAGGGTTTATTTCATTGTTCCCAATTGCATACACATAACGCTCAGGTTCCGAGTATAAAAACGTAGAACGCGAACGTGAAGAGGTTAAAACAGAAATCTGATCTTCACGGTTTTCATTTATTACCGCTATGCCAAACTGATCAAATACAATCCCGTCTCCTTCATTAAACGCCTTGCGGTATTCTCCAACATTGGATTTATAATCGCTGAAAGAAGCCAGTTTTAAAGAGGCATTTTTAGTGCTTGCCGCTATGCTTCGGCTATTCGCTTTTTTATCTAATAATACAAGTTGCTTTCCTGTGAATTTTACCCGTTTCTCAATTTCGGGGCTTGTTGCAATTAAAGTTGTCATAAGTACTTTTGATTTTTGGTTATGTGTTGTAATGGTTACTTGTGAGGGCTCGTTCGGACTCTAAACAACCTGAAACTAATTTTAATGGTGATATTCTGAAAGTTATACATAGTTGTTTATCCTATAACGGACTCTGTTTTTGTTTATTGCCAAATCATTTTGGCTTTAACTAAAGTTACAAAAAAAAGAGGCGAAAAGCAAGTGCTTTCTCCTCTTTTTAATCACTTTTCTGAAATATTGTACCGCTTTAAATTTTCATTCTGCACCGGCTACCCTATCCCTCTCATCCACTGTATAGGTTCGTTAATTAATCAGTTTCAGTGTACTGGCTTTTCCTGAGTCAGATTGTACCCTTAAGATATAAATACCACTGGTATAAGGTGATACATCAACTTTTATTTCCTGCAATGTATCGGCATAGACCTCATTAAAAACGATCCTGCCGTTTACGTCATAAATTTGAAGCCGTTTGATACCACTTTCGAACCCTATGTTATACTGTCCGTCTTCAATACGTGTTACTCTAGGCTTTTCTTCTGCATTTTCAGGAGATGATAACCCAGATGTAAAACAACTGAGCGTATGCTGTACCTGAGCTGGCTGCGCTATCGGATTCTGGAATACAAAAGTTGCCGGCACACTACCAAAGAAGGGGTTATCAGGTATGGCACTTAAATTAAAAGGTGTTAATGTTGCGGTAAATGTGGAGGCACAGATACTCTGCCCGTTCGGTTGGGGTTTAATCATGTAAAAGTTTGCAGTGGTTTGTCCCTCAGAAAAATAAACAAATGGTGAACCAAAAACGTTTCTGGTTAAAGCTTTACCAAATTGTGACGCTGGTGAACCAAAGGGATAAGATGTTGAGGTAACAGTAAGCAATGTGGTATCAGCGACATCCATTTGTTTGTTAGCGGGGATGGTTCTGTATATCTTCCCATTTAAAGCTTTTAGCAGGCTGGCATTTGCACTAAACTGAACGCCGGTTACCGGGGGCGATGGGGCTACCAATAACGACAGATTCGTATCTACCTTGCACGCGGCATTTCCATTATAGAATAAAACGCGTTTCGGGTTTCCATAGGCAGTTACTCCTATGTCTGTTGTTCCACCAACATTATAAGCCGATAAAACTGCAATGGAAGAATTTGTCCGTTGCAACTTGCCCAAATAATGTGAAGTTGTAACACCTGTTGAAACATTAAAAGCATAAATAACAGAACTGCCACTGATCTGAGAAAGTGACGAAACTTCACCCATTGTTGACTGAGCTACAGAAAGCGTTGCGGTTCCTGCTGTATTGCCATTAGCAGATAAATTAACCTGTTGAAAAAAACCATACTGTACCGCATTCGTACCAGTATTGGCGGCCCCTCCTGCCATCAGTAAATACCCATTATTTAATACGATGCCATCGTTTATACGGATAGAATTAAACCCGGCTACCGGATAATCCAATGTAATCATTGGGTTTAGATTAACAGTATCTATCAGCATTAAAAAAGGCCAGGTTGCTGTAGTTGTACCATTTATAACGGTGCGGCATGCTGTTATACAAATCATCCCGTTCCAGGTATTCAAAATAATTTTTTGTGATACCTGAAAACCGCTTATTCCACTGTAATGGCGTTTTAAAACAGGCACTCCATCAAAATCACTTTTTTGCGCACTTACTGATACCCCCTCAGAGTGTATAGTAAAAAGACGATTTCCATAAGCAACAGTATTGATATTGATACCTCCCGCGGTTACGCTGCCCGTGTTGTATACTCTTTGAATTGTAAGCGATTGTGACGCCAAAAAAGCAGATACGCTCAGAAGAAGAATTGTAAAAAGTGTTTTCATTGCATTTGTTTTCAGTAAATGTAAACGAAGAAAATTTATGCGCATTAAGGAATTTAGCCAAGTAGATGTTTGCGCAAGTACAAATGGCTATGCATTGATTAAATTATTCCCTCGCAGCAACCAGCTCTCTACTCATCTGGATCCGAAACCACCTGTCAACATTGGCATTCAACACATCCTCCTGCAATTTTAACCCAGATTATGCCTTAGAAATTTGTAGTAGGAGCAAAAGGCCGATAAAATCTGAACTTTTGCGATTGAGATACGGCAATAACGCAGTGTGTGATTGGCGGGGCAGTGGGCAAGCGCCACTATGGTAAATGAGCGAAAGTTGCGAAGCCTCAGATTTTGAAGGACTTTTTGTTTGTAATAGGATTTCCAATGCATAATCTGGGTTTAATATACCTATAACCAAAAGTAGGTTCAAAAAAAAGAGGAGAAAACCTCCTCTTTTTTTACTTTATCAGTTTCATTTCCTTCAGCAGATGCCCTGCACCCGCGTATTTATCTACTATCCATAGTGTAAACCGCACATCCAGCACTATATTACGGCACTGATTTACATTATACATAATATCGCTCATCGTTCCTTCCCAGTTTCTGTCAAAATTGGTTCCGATAAGTTCCCCCTTAGCATTTAAAACCGGACTCCCGCTATTGCCACCTGTAGTATGATTGCTGGCAATAAAAGCGATTCTTAATTTCCCTTTTTTATCTACATAAGGACCAAAATCGCTCTGCGAATAAAGTTCCAGCAGGCGGGGCTTAACATAATAATCTTCAACTCCGGTGGCATTTTTATCCACCAAACCATCTATGGTGGTATAATACCCGTAGCTTACTCCATCTCGCGGTTTATAATCCTCTACTTTACCATAAGCCACGCGCAATGTACTATTCGCATCCGGGTAGAATTTTTTAGTTTTATACGTTTCCCTTAACAACTGTACATATTCCTTTTGCAAGTCGTTAATCTGAAGATCCAGATACTGTAACTGCGGCAGTATAGCCGTCTGATAATACTTATTAACAGATAAGGCTAACTGATAAAACGGATCTCGTTCGTACAATACTGCTGATTTTTCAAAATCAGCCAGCATGGCCTTGGCCTTACGATTATCGTTAAAATTACTATTACTGTATAAAAACTCCGCGAGGCGTCTGGTATCATTACCATAAGCTCCCAGCAATGAATCGAGATACGCCGGACGATTTTCCTTTTCGATATCCGTAACATAAACACTCAGCATTGCTTCACATAACTTTTTATCAGTAGGCGGGTTCATATTTTTGAACGGCACTACTTTCTTCATATCTTCCAGAAGTTTGTCGAACTTGTTTTCCTTTCCTGCCTGTTTCTTTTTTAACTCGGCAAAGATATTGGTGTAACCAGCCGCATGCCGTAAACCATCTATTCCCATTAAACACTCCGTATAATAATCGTATTGTTTGCTTAAGGGCGCATATTCTGCATAATTTTTTTTAAAGGCATTTAACAGTGTATTACACTTAGCCGTTTTGGCCGGATCGTTCTTCAGTAATTCCAATAATCCCTGCTCAAAAGCCTTTTTCTTATTTACCGCATCAAACTTTCTCAACCCCTTCATTTCACCATCCCATTTTTTATAGTAGTTGGCAATACCTGCATACCGGCTGGTGTACATTAAACGAATGGTGTCGTTCTTTTTCATATCCTCTTCCAGAATAGCCAGTCGTTTACCCCGTAACCGAACTCTCACCGGATCCTGCTGATTCATAATCAGATCTACCGCATTCGAGCTAAGGTATTCGGTGGTTCGGCCCGGGAAACCATACACCATCGTAAAATCTCCTTTTTCATATCCCTTAAGAGAAATTGGGAAAAAGTACCGTGGCTTATACGGTACATTATCCTTACTGTAATCCGCCGGTTTATTGTTTTTATCGGCATAAATCCTAAACATGCTGAAATCCGCATTATGACGGGGCCACACCCAGTTATCCGTCTCATCTCCAAACTTTCCTATACTTTCAGGAGGTGCACCCACCAGGCGGATATCCTTAAAAGTTTCGGTAACAAATAAATAATACTCATTTCCATAAAAAAACGGGCGGATAAACGCATCGTACCCATCCTTTTTAGCCTCATTTTCAATAACTTTTATAATTGCCTTTATTGCCGAATCACGTTGAAGCTCGGAAAATGCAGGTTTAAGACTTCCTGTTACTCTTGAGGTAACATCTTCTATGCGGTTAATAAACATGACGGTCAGATTTTCGCATCGCAGTTCTTCGCCCCGGTTCATCGCCCAATACCCGTATTTAAGGTAATCATTTGCCACTGAAGACAATGCCGCAATTGAGGAAAATCCACAATGGTGGTTAGTTAAGATTAATCCTTCACCGCTGATCAATTCTGCGGTACACCCACCACCAAACTGTACCACCGCATCCTTCATGCTAGACTTGTTTATCGAATAAATTTGTTCGGCGCTTAACTTAAAACCGTTCTTTTTCATATCGGCATAATTTAAGGCGTTGATGAGTTGAGGTAGCCACATTCCCTCATCTGCACGTACAGTTGTTATTACAAGTAAAAAGGCCAGTATTGTATTTTTCATTCTTATAAAATCAGATCGTAAAATTAAACTAAAAAAAGCGCATTACACGCCTGATAACCGACAAATAGACAAAATATAAGCAATTGATTTTAAACACATTACAACAAGCTATAACTGTTGTAATTGGGCGGCCACACTAATAAGCGCCGCAGCATTCTTAACTTTAAATTTATGCATAAGATTCCGGCGGTGTGTTTCTACAGTTAGAGGGCTTACAAACAACATTTCTCCTATTTCGACACTGGTTTTTCCCTGCGCAATAAGTTTAAGAATTTCCTTCTCCCGTTTGGTTAATCGTGGAACCGTCATTAATTCGGTAACCGAAGGACGCGCCAGAATCTCTCTGACTTCTTTACTAAAAGCCAGATGTCCATCCATCGCCTCTTTAATAGCTGCAATAATTTCAGCGGCAGAGGCATTCTTAAGTAAATAGCCATTGGCTCCATTCTGAAGCATCTGTAAGATTATACTACGTTCTGCATGATTACTGAAACCCAACACAATGGTATCCTGACTGGTCAATTTAATTTCTCTGCAAACCTCTATCCCATTCCGGCCAGGTATGTTTATATCAAGAACCACTACATGAATAGGGCCGTGTTCTTTTCTTAAAAATGTAAGAAATTCATCGCCTGAACTAAATTGCTTCAACTCACCAATATCGAAACCATTGTGGAGTAATTTTTGTAACCCCTCCATTACAATGGGATGATCATCTACAATAATTATGTTCATTTTTTTATTTTCAGGATACATAAAACTCAATATTTACAGTGGTTCCCTCGTCTTTCTCTGATGAAAAATCAATTTTTCCATCAAGGTATTGCACCCGGCTTTGAATATTCTCGAGTCCTATACCTTTACTTTCGCTGGCCTTACTTTTATTCAATCCCCTGCCATTATCTTCTACTGTTATAAAAAATAAGTGTTCATTCTGGCTACATTGCACCAGTACTTCGGAAGCCCCGGAATGACGAACGGCATTAGCTACTAATTCCTGTACAATCCGGTAAATCATCACTTGCTTATCTTCTCTGATGTCTCTGCGGATATCAAACGCCTGAAACTCTACTCTTAAATGGTCATTGCTCATTGAATGACACATATCCCTTAACGCCGCTTCCAAACCAAGTTGCAGCAGCGACTCAGGGATCATATTACGTGCAATCCGGCGAAGTTCACGAAACGAAACATCCAGCTGCTCCACAATATTATTTAGTTCCTCATTGTTTTCACCCTCATCCTTTTTGCCTTGCAAATACCGCGATAAATTAAGCTTTACACCAGCCAGTAAACCTCCCAGCCCATCATGAAGATCACGCGCCAACCGTTTACGTTCCTTTTCTTCACCCTGAAGCAGCGCCTTGGTTACCTGCATCTGACGGATTTGCTCCGCCTCTACTATTTGTTGCTTATAGTTTAATTCTTTCTGTTGCGATAACTTCCGATTGTTGCTAAAATACATCCATCCTAAAATTGCGAATACAAGTAAAAAAAGGCTAACAATGCTAAGCAATACCATCCAGAATCGGTTTTCCTTTACCTTATAATCCGCTTTATCTTTTTGTACCTGCAATACCGCTATTTTTTTCTCACTTTCCAAAGTCCGGTAACGTGCTTCTAAATCCACCACCTGTTTCTGATAATCGGAACTATACAAACTGTCGCTAAGTGCTATATATTTAAGTGTCCATTTCAAAGCCTGATCTTTGTTCCCTAATTTCATATAAATCTGATATAACTCACGGGTAAACATCTTTTCATCGGATGGTAAATTTCCCTCCTTTCTGCAAAGCTCCTCCATTTCCTTCACCGCTTTTTCGTAATCGCCCATATCACGGTATATGTAGTATCTGGCTTGCTTTAAACGGTAATAGAACAGAACATGATGAAATTTCTGAGAAAGCAGTATCCCTTCATCTAAACTTTTTAACGCGGCAGGTAAATTTCCCATTTCATCAAAATAAATTCCCTCTGTATAATAATACGGTACATAAAGATTCGATTCCGGATAATCCTTTAATATAGCCTTCGCTTTGTCCAGAAATACCTTCGCTTCTTTAATTTTATTCATATTAATCAGATTTTCTGCCATCAAAATAAATTCCCTCTGTATAATAATACGGTACATAAAGATTCGATTCCGGATAATCCTTTAATATAGCCTTCGCTTTGTCCAGAAATACCTTCGCTTCTTTAATTTTATTCATATTAATCAGATTTTCTGCCATCGAAATGTATCCCTCTACAAGTAACTCCAGGCGACGGGGATTAAACCGCTTCGTTCTTTCAAGAATTGATAGCGATTCGTCAAAATACTTTTCCGCTTTTTCTCTCTCCTTCACATTCATACAAATCATGGCTATAGACAGATAAACTTTACCGAGTAAAACAGAGTCGTCCGAAAGAATGGCAAGTGGTATTGCCTTTTGCGTAAACAAGGTCAGAGCGCCTTTTTCATCGGCCTTTATTTGCTGAATAATGCCAAGATTTTGCCAGCAGGTACCTCTGACGGAATAAGCATCAGGTGTCTTAAAACCGCGTAATAACGAATCTGCCCGTTTAAGATAGTAACTCATTGTATCCGCATTTAAGCGGCCGTAATAATTGTGTGCGCTATAATAAACTGAAATCGCCTTCAAAAAAGGGTTTTTACCGGCCAGTAATACTCCTTGACGAAAATGTTCTTTGGCTTTTAGTGTATCAACATAGCGATACATTATCAATAATTTCAAATGGGTATATGATTTTACGCTATCTGAATGGCTTTTTAACAGTACTTGCTCCAAATCAGCAATGTAAGCCGAATCATCATTTAATGAATACATGATCTGACATGTACTCTTGTTCAACATAAAAATGAACAAAATGAAATAAAAAAGATGCTTCATTTTACACATGGTTATACCGCCTTACCTATAAGTTTGAGTTAACGATTTTCCTTTTGTTTACTGAACATCCCCTAAGGTAAGTATAGAATTTTTATAAAAAAATACTTAAAATCCAGTAGATGCATTCAGTAATTATTAGTGATTTTTCAAGTTATAAAATTATCACTGTTTCTCAATTTAAGAAAATGATAACAGATTTTAAGTAAAATAAATATCATTTCTCATCGATTTATTTAAAGGAGTTAATTAAAAAACCGCCACTGGATTGATTAAATAACCTATCAAAAAACTATATTTACTCTAAAAAGGCATGCTAATAACATTAATTCTTTTAGGAGGACTGATTTTAACAATTGGTATTCTTCACTTTGTAATGGGCTCTGAATTGAGAGTAGAGAACAATATTGAAATAAAAAAACCGGTTCAGTTTGTATTTGATTTTGTAAGGTTTACCAAAAATCAGGATTTGTTTAGTGTATGGAATATGACAGATCCAAACATGAAAAAAACATACGAAGGAACTGATGGTGAAAAGGGCTTTATTTATAAATGGGACAGTACAAATAAAAATGTTGGTGCAGGAGAGCAAAAGACTATTGCTATAACGAACGGGAAGTCAGTACATTTTGAACTGACGTTCATTCGTCCCATGGAAAGTAAAGCTAAAGGTTCATTTACAGTAAACGCGAAAGATGCAGAAACTACCTTGGTTACATGGACATTTGAAGGCACATCTAAATTCCCTATGACAGTGCTTAAACCTTTGTTTAAAAGCATGCTTGGCAAAAGTATGAATCAAAGCTTACAGAATCTGAAGGCGCTTCTTGAAAAATAACCATTATGTTTTTGTTTCAGGAAACGAAAGATATAAACCTCTTTCAACTGGAAGGCTGTTTAACCATTGCTGAACGTAAAACATCTGTATCCACTTACGACTTTGATTTCAGGCAGTTTTTCCAGGTTAAGAGCTTACGATTTGCCGACCAAACTCCCCCTCTTATATTAAGAACCGGTGCTATCGGAAACTACAAAGATGCCTTTAATCATTATCAACACATGGGCTTTTCGCCGGTTAATAATCCGGAAGAACATTTAAGAGCTTCTGTTCTTCCGGAATGGTATCCCATAATAAAAGATTTAACCATTCGCAGTATTTGGTTCGAACAACTACCGGATGTAGAAACAGTAGAAAAAGAATTGGGTTGGCCTGTTTTTATAAAGGGCGAACGTCAGACCAACCGACACCAATTAAACACATGCGTTGCACACTCACGCGAAATGTTCCAAACAATTTGTGAATTATGGAAAACAGATCCGATACTGAAATGGCAAAAAATGGTTTGCCGCACATTTGTACATCTTGAAAAAAGCGGAGAAGGTCTTAGAACAGACGTTCAGGTTTCTACTGAGTTCAGGGCATTTACCTGGCATACAACATTATTATCTATTGGCCCCTATTGGCCACAATCACATATTCGTACGTTAAACGGAGCAGATGAAGTTAAAGTACTACAATTAATAAAAGCCGTTACCAGCCGAATAAACGTACCGTTTCTCGTTATTGATGTGGGGCGTTTAACTAACGGAGAATGGATCGTCATAGAGCTTAACGATGCACAGGAAAGCGGATACGCCGGAAACTTCCCTTTTCAGCTATGGAAAAAACTGACAGAGCTCTTAACTTCTACTCAATAGGGCTAGTTTTATTGCCACAAAATCAGATTAATTTACCCCCCATACTTTCAGCCAAACTAAAAAGTCATAAGCTAAAATGTTTTAGTGAATCAGGGTTACGCGATACGTTACAAAAATATAAACAGACCATTCCATTAAAATTAATTCTTTTGTGCTTGACAGTCTGTAAAGTCCCGTCTTTCCAAACTTTTTTTTTGTGGCTCACAAAAATATTATACCTTTCATTTAAAATAAAAACTCCGATATGAAGAAAAATTACTTATGGATTATTGCTGGTGCCGCCTTATTTTCGGCACAAAATGTTACTGCACAGTGTACGGTACCGACTTCGGTTATAGCTACACCCAGCGCTGTTTGTGCCGGTGCGCAAGTGACACTTAATGCCAGTTCACCTGGCAGTTCTATTGCATGGTACACCAGTCCTACAGGGGGTGTTGCCACAGGTACAAGTGCAAGTGGTGCTAATTTTACTATTACAGCAGCTAACACCACCACTTACTACGCCGAAGCGTTTGTAAATTCTGTGGCGGGTGGTACCACAACACTAGCCTTTACTGGTGGGGCACAACAAGTTATTGTTCCTCCAGGTGTTACTCAGGTTACTATTGTTGCCGCCGGTGCGCAGGGTGGATCAAATGCCCAGGGCGTAGTTGGCGGTTTGGGAGGAGCAGCAGCGGGTATTTTAACCGTGACTCCCGGTGATGTTTTAAATGTTTATGTGGGCGGCACCAATGGTTTTAATGGTGGTGGTACTGCTACCTCAGCCTGTACCACAGCTATTGGCGGAAACGGTGGCGGAGCATCCGACGTTCGTTTAAACGGTACTACTTTGGCTAACCGCGTAATTGTTGCCGGTGGCGGTGGCGGTGCCGGTGGTAATCGTGTTGCTACATGCGGACGCGGAAGCGGCGGCGGTGGCGGTGGCGGATACTATGGTGGTGGTGGTGGTGCTGCATGGCCACAGACCTCAACCGTTGTTCCTACAGGTGGAGATCAAAGTGCCGGAGGTATTGGCGGAACATCCGCCTACGCGACAGCAGCTCCTGGTAATAATGGTCAGGCCGGGTCACTTGGTCAGGGAGGAAACGGTGGCGTTGAGCTAAGTAGTAATCAGGCTGGAAACCAGATAGCTTCCGTTGGTGGTGTAGGTGGTGGTACTGTTGGCGCTTCAGGTTCGTATGCCGGTAATTTCGCCGGACAAAGTGGGGCTGGTGGTTCAAGTTATGTTGGTGGCGTAATAGGCGGTACTACTACTGCCGGAACACAAACCGGTGACGGACAAGTATTAATTATCGGTTTAAGTGGGTCAAGTTGCGTATCTGCATCAAGAACCCCTGTTATTGTGAATGTTACTCCTAATCCTACCGTTACCGTTGCGGGAACAAATTCTGTTTGTAGCGGTAATTCCACAACACTTACTGCCAGTGGCGCAACCAGTTACTCATGGAATACCGGCGCTTCAACAGCCTCAATAAACGTTACTCCATCTATAACCACTACTTACACTGTGGTAGGTTCAACAAATGGTTGTATTGGAACAGCTACAGAAACCATTACAGTTAATACTACAACAGTAGCCATTGCAGGTTCAACAGCAGTTTGTTCCGGTAATTCTGTTGTACTTACTGCCAGCGGAGCCGCTTCTTACTCGTGGAGCACAGGAGCTTCTACCTCTTCTATTTCCGTTTCTCCAACTGTTAATACAGTATATAATGTAAATGGCCTTGGCTCAAATGGTTGTTCAGGTGCTGCATCTACAACTGTAAATGTGAATACAGTAGCCGTTACTATTGCCGGTCCATCTACTGTGTGTGCCGGAAGCAGTGTAACATTAAGCGCTTCGGGTGCCAATACTTACACATGGAATACCGGTTCTTTTACAGGCAGCATTGTTGTTACACCTACTACCAATACAACATATACTACAATGGGAACAAGTGTTGCCGGATGTACGGCAATGGCTACCAAAGCAGTAACAGTTTCAGCTCTGCCTACACCTGGAATGGTAGCCAGTCAAAGTGTGGTTTGTGTAAACAGCGGAACAGTTAATCTGATTGTTACACCTGTGGGTGGTACATTTTCAGGACCTAACGTTTCCGGAAACGTATTTACTCCCGGAGCTACCGCAGGAACTTTTACACCTGTTTACGCGTTCACTTCTCCAACCAGTGGTTGCACCGGAACTACCTCGGTGAATATTATTGTAAGTGCGTGTACTGGCTTAACTGAAAACAGCGCGTTGGGTAATGTTAAGATCTATCCTAACCCAAGTCAGGGTATCTTAAACATTGAAATGAAAAATGGCTTAAATAAAACCATAGAAGTATCCGATTTGAGCGGCCGAGTTCTGATCGAAAAAGAATTTAATACAGACAACTGTTCATTAGACCTGAGTCTCCTTGCTAAAGGAATTTATCAGGTAAAAGTAAGCAGTAACAATACGGTGGAAGTACTTAAAGTAGTTAAAGATTAAGTAGTCTGCTAATTACCTTAAAAAGGCCTTTGTAAGTACACTGAAAAGTTATTTTACAAAGGCCTTTTTATTTTATAAGGCCCGTTAAACCTGCCCCATTTCCGAACGTCTAACAAAAAAGATTACTTATGGCAAGCTTGTTAAAAAAATCACTTATTCTGGTAACACTATTAGTAGTAAACATAAGTATGTATGCCCAGAAAAAGGCTCATCGCCACTACCACCATGGAAGGCACGGAAAAGTTGTAGTTGTAAAACGTAGTCCATACCGTCCGCATCGGGTAAGAGTTTACCATCCTGCATGGCATCCCGCATTTTCTTATAACAGACGATGGGTTTTCTTCCCTAAATACAATTTATACTGGGACAACTGGCGTAACCATTACCGTTTTTGGAACGGCACCATTTGGGTTTCTCAACCAACCCCTCCTCCGGTAATCGTTAATGTAAATCTGGATAAGGAAAAACACTACGAATTAAAGGAGCAGGATGATGATACAGATACAATTGATACGTATAATGAAACCCACAAAAGCGAGTACAAATCTGATTAAGGTTTTACTTTGATAATCGAATAGCGCATCTCAATCTCTGCACTGACTCAACTAGAATGTAAACCGGAAGGTTGGTACCGGGAAAAAGCCCTGCTGATACTCCGTTACTACTTTGTTAAGGCGTGGATTGTAAGCCTGACGAAATACATTTTTATGGTTAGTAACATTTTGTAGATCGAGCGCAAACTCCATTGTGGATCGTTTAAACTCTTTTCGGTAAGCCAGTTTAAGATCTGTACGGAAATAATCGGGCTGCTTTTCTGAATAAGCCTTATCCGCTACAAAAACAGCCGTACCCGCCTGTTTAGATAAATTAAAATCAATTGGCGTTAAGTATCTACCACCGGTATATACCAGTTTTATATTAATTGCCAGCACATTACCATTGTTACCCAGTTTAAATTCTTTTCCTCCGAGTACGTTTAACACAAAACCGGTATTAAATGCGGTATTTCGCTCTACCTTATCGCTTCCTTTATAGGTTGAATTAAACAGCGAAGAGGTGATCAAAAAGTAATAGCCTTTATGGAAATAATGTTCTATTGTTAATTCAGCGCCATAATTTTGTCCTGTTCCCTTATTCACAAGACTATCCTCATTGGCTGGTGCAAAATCTGCCCCGGTATTTAAAGCAGAATAAGATCCCCTATATTGTTGAACCGGTACATCAAATAGGTATTGGTAATAGGCCTCTGTTTTAACATGTAGATTTGACGTCAGATTCCAGTCGTGAGATAACACCGCATGGTGGCTTTTTGAAAAATCAAGCTTTTTATTAGTGTACTGATTTCCTGTTGGCCCGGGGGTTAATACGAAATAGGTGTACACACTTTGTGCCTGACCGTGTAACCCATACCCTAACGACAATAAATGTTTAGGATGTACATTCCATTTTACACCTACTCTAGGTTCTACAATGGATGAACCAGATATATCCAGATACTGATAGTGTATACCACTTATAAATGTCACTTTTTCTCCTGCCCTGTATTTCCACTGTGTAAACGCCTGTCCCAAAAGCATATTATCGTTTTGATCTACCAGCTTACGCTCTATTGAGCCCTTATAAAATGTGCTATTTTCGAGTATAAAAGCCGTGTAATCGCCACTAAATCCGGAAACCAGGCTATGACGTGAATTAAATTTATGAAAAAGCTGAAACGTTGCCGAGTACTTATTTGTATTAAAATGCGCTTCCCCATCTTTAAACTCTTCCAATGTAACATAACTGATCGAATCTCCTCTGAATTTTTCATCTGTCAGGCTATATCCCACAGTTAAACGGGCACTTGTCTTTTCCCCAAGGCGATGCTCGTAAGCAATACCATTTATCATTGTAGCGTAATTTACAATGGTATTCGAAAATGCATCGCTGTATAAATTACCTTTCGTAGTATCTACTTCTTTCCCCAGAAACTTAACACTGCTGGTACCAGCAATTCCAAAGAAAGACAGCTTACCCCGTTTCGCAACAGGGATATGCACTTTGTAATTAAGATCCTGATACAAAGGAGTTGCCGACCCTGTACCAAAATCAATTCCAAGTTTCTGAAACACACCTAATGTTGAGTAACGGTAATTTACCAGATAAGAAGCTCCACCTTTTTTAAATAAAGGTCCCTCAGCTCCCAATTCAAATCCGTTAAAACCAACTTGTCCCAAAAATTCATGCTTTTCGTTGTTTCCGTTTCTTAAACGCAGATCGAATACTCCCGCCAACGCGTTCCCGTACTGAGCAGGAAATGCGCTGGTCATAAAATCAGATTTATCAATATTATTATTGTTTAAGATACTCACTGGCCCACCTGTACTGTTAAGCGCTCCGAAGTGATTAGGATTAGGAATGTTTAATCCCTCCATTTGCCACAACATCCCATTGGGCGAGTTTCCTCTTACCACTATATCGTTTCTTGAATCATTTCCTGCAACCACACCCGCAAAATTAGAGGCCATACGCGATGGATCTCCTAATGCTCCTGCATACTTTCTGGTTTCATCGGCATTAAAAACCCGGGCGCTTACAGAACTCATATCATTATTGGTAACACGTTTATCTTTATTCCTGTCATAACTTACCTCTACCTCTGTTAATTGACTTATGCTTTCTGTTAAACTTAAATTCAACACTACCTCTTTACCCGCAGTAACAACCAAATCGTTTATCTGGCGTGGCTCGTAGCCCATAAAACTTACTTTTATACTGTTGCGCCCCAAAGGAACACTGGCTAATTTGAAATACCCGTTTTCGTCTGTGGTTGTACCAATAAGCGGTGTGGTATTTAAAACAATTACTGTTACGCCTGGCAGCGGTGTTTTAGACGCTTCGTCATTAACCTGCCCTTTAATAATCTGGGTACTTGTCTGTTGCGCATAGCCTGTTAACAAGCTAACACATATCAGAATAACACTGTAAATATATTTCATATCCTGTTTTTTGTAAAGCAAAGGTCTGTACTATTGCAGGATAAACAATTTGACTCAAATCAATTTTGAACAAATGTCCGGGTTTCTTGATCCGGATCAATTTAGCCCGGAATTACAATACGGCGACGGATACGACTAAGCGCTTCTGGTGTAATACCAAGATAAGAAGCTATCATATATAAGGGAACCCGTTGTTGCACCTGCGGATTTTTTTTTAGAAGGTTGAGGTAACGGCTTTCCGGATCCTGTGTTAGAAAAGAAGCGGTTCGGGCCGATAAATTAACAAAAAGCGACTCAGCCACCAATCTTCCCGCTTTTTCATAGATTCTGTGCGTCCCATAAAGCGACTGAAGGTTATTGTAATTTAACCCAATCAAAACTGTATTATCTTCAAGTGCATCTATAGAACATCTGGCTGGCGAACGGGATATAAAACTTTCGTACTCTGAAAGGTAATCGTTTTCGAAAAAAAAATGCGATGAAATTTCCTTTTCACCAATTTTAGAATAAATACGAGCGCTACCACGCCTTACATAAAACACATAATTTTCTACTTCCCCGGCTTTTGTAATTAGCTGCCCCTTTTGAAAGGTAT
>JASGCO010000060.1 GCA_030054095.1 Sediminibacterium sp. | reverse complement strand
CTCAGTACCTCAAAAAACGGACTGCAAAATTACTAACTTTTTATTCAGGAAAAAGAAAAAAGTGAAAAATAATTGAACTTTACCCTCAAAAATAACTTAAAGTGCAGTTTTACAGGCAATTAAAATTATGTTGCCCTCGATTTTTCTTCGGTAATTACGCGCTATTTCACATTTTGATCGCCAGAAACGTTAAAATTTTACTGTATCTCTTGCTCTTATCCACATTAAAGAATGCTTTTAACGTGTGGATTTATTACTTCTCGCTCCGCAAATACATTCGTTTACCATGACAAAGGAATTGAAATGGGAACCTTGCCTTTAATTTACCCCCCTATACGCCAGCGATACGGACAAAAGTCATCACACTTTTGAACCACAATTGCGGGAAGCAGAAAGTTCCCGAAGCAGCTGTAAAACAGTAGATCAAAGGTAAACCCTGACGGAAAGGCGGCCTTGATCCAAAGTCAGGCAGCCGGAAAACTGTTTTTTAATGCGCCAACCCTTAACTCACCTCTAACAAATGCCAAAAAAATACAATTTATAAGTGCAGATATACTAAACCGGTTAATAGTAACGCTTTTCGTTTTAACTTCATTATCCAACGGTTTATATAAACAATTTATGTAAGACCAGTGTTATGAATAATAATAGTATGAATTTTTAAAACAGCATAAGTAATGGGAGGAGTTAATAAAGTTATTTTAGTAGGAAATCTGGGGCGTGACCCGGAATTAAAGTACCTGGAAGGCAATGTTGCGCGCGTTAATTTTAGTTTAGCCACATCTGAAACATACAAGGACAAAACAGGGAACCGCATTGACCAGACGGAATGGCACAATATTGTGTTTTGGCGCAGTTTGGCGGAAAGCGCAGAAAAACTTTTAAAAAAAGGGACACAAATTTATCTGGAAGGTAAACTTCAAACCCGGCAGTGGGTTGATAAAGAAGGTCATAAACGCAACATTACGGAAGTGATCGGCGAAACATTCGTGGTACTCCAGCGCCGTGACCACCCGGTCAATACTTCTGGCAATTCGTTTACAGAACAAACAAACGAACAGGTAAATTTTGACGATAGCGGAAACAGCTATTAACATCTGATTTGTAAAGTTTTTTAATTACAGAACCATGTTTCACCACATGGTTTTTTATTTTTGTTCTACTATGAAAATTTACCGTGTTTACTTGTTACTGCCTTTGTTGCTGTTATTCGTTTGGGGATGTGACGAAGAGGATGTCGTGATCTCACCAAAACCTAAAGGATACCCTCGTTTACATTTTCCGGAAAAAAAGTACCATACCTATACCCCGGCTTGCCCCTATACTTTTGAAATATCGGATCTCAGCAGTATAAAAGTGAAAAACGACTCGTGCTGGTGCGATATTGTTTATCCGGCTTACAAGGCCAGTATTCATCTTAGCTATAAACCAGTACGCAATAATAATATTTCGCAATACATAGAAGATTCACGGGACTTTGCCATCCGGCATCAGATAAAGGCAACGGGTCTTAATGAAAGTATTATTATCCGCGATACGGCAAAGGTTTATGGATTGCTTTACGACATTTCAGGAAACACGGCATCTTCTGTGCAATTTTATCTTACCGACAGTACCCGGCATTTTTTGAGAGGCGCGCTTTACTTTAATGTAGCGCCAAATATTGATTCACTTCAGGTAGTGATTGATTACATCCGTAAAGACATTATCCATTTAATTAAAACCACGCAATGGAAATAACAGTTAATTGTTATGCCTTTAAGGATTTATCTTCGTTAACGCTTCACCAGATTTATAAATTACGGTGTGAAGTATTTGTGGTGGAACAGCAGTGTGCCTATGCGGATGTGGATGATAAAGATTTACAGGCCTGGCATTTGTGTTGTTTTGATAACGAACAGGTAATCGCCTACGCGCGGTTGCTACCTCCCGGTGTTTCGTATGAAAGTTGCAGCATAGGACGCGTGGTGGTAAACGAGGCGTACCGCCATCAAAAACTGGGACGAAAATTAATGGAAAAAGCCATACATTATTGTTGTCAACTTTTTAATACAGATACAATTACCATTTCAGCTCAACACCATTTACAAGCTTTTTATGAAAGTTTAGGATTTACATCCACCGGATCTGTGTACCTTGAAGATGATATTCCACATATAAAAATGTACTGGTCTAACCCCTAAATGTACGGACAATGGATATTCTGGAACTTACATTAAAATCTGATAATTTAGCCGAAACAAAACTGTTTTACAATACCATACTTGGCTTTGAAATTGCAGAAGAAAATGAAACACAAATTTCGTTTCGTATCGGTAAATCAAAACTTGTATTTGAATCAACCGATAAAAAGTATAAATACCATTTTGCATTTAATATACCAAACAATAAGTTAAATGAGGCTGTTACGTGGGTTTCAGAAAGAACCAAACTTATTCCAATAAATGACACTGAATTTATTGTTGATTTCACAGACTGGAATGCAAAAGCGATCTACTTTTTAGATAACAATAAGAACATCGTTGAATTTATTTCTCGTGAGGAACTCCATAATCCTTCAGATTTACCTTTTTCGGGCAACAGCATTTTAAATATTAATGAGATAGGCCTTGTAAGTGACCATCCAATAACCACCGTTTTTGAATTAATTAAAACTACAAACATTGGTTTTTTTGCAAAAGGACCAAAACGCGACGATTTTGCAGCCGCAGGTGATGAAAACGGCCTTTTTGTAATCTCAAATCCTAAACGTTGCTGGTATCCCACGCAGGAATTAGCTGAAACGTGCAAGGTAAAAGCAAAGGTGAAAATTGCAGGAAATAGCCATGTACTTGAATTCAACTAAATACTATTAATATACTATCTGTCGTATTGTCAACCAGAATATACCATGAAAAATAGCCTTCCTTTTTTCTTTTCAATTTTACTGCTAAGCGCCTGTAGTTATAAAGATGCTTCAGCTCCTTATCCCGAAATAAATACCTTTAAAAAAGGCGAACGGTTACGGGTAAACCTCCCCGAAAATCACAACAATAAAGAAAACTGGTTGATGACCTCGGAGCATTTAACCGCGCTTAAACACCTTAATGCCGTTTGGCATGGTAACGAAAAAGGCATTGATTTTAATTTTGAAACCGTTAAACCGGGCACCGATACACTAACGTTTGTTCTAAGGCAAATTCAGGACACCCTTAAACAACACCGCGTGATTGTTCAGGTAACCGAATAATCCGGGATAATACTACACTTATAAAAAAAAGCAGGTTTTTAGTTAATTCCCGTATTGCTTTTGTACCTTTGATTTTGTAATAATTGGTTGTATGATAGTTGAAGATCTTTTACAAAGAGCATTGCGTTTCGAGTTTTTAAGTATCGAAGAAGGTGTCTTTCTTTTTGAACACGCGCCCACCTCAGAGTTAATGTTTGTTGCCAACGAACTCCGCAAGACACAAAAAAACAATTCGGATAAAGTAACCTGGATTATTGACCGCAACGTAAATACCACCAACGTTTGTATTGCCAATTGTAAATTTTGTAACTTTTACCGTATTCCCGGTCATGCTGAAAGTTACATCACCTCTATTGAAACATATAAACGTAAAATAGAGGAAACATTCCGCTGGGGCGGTGAACAACTATTACTGCAAGGTGGCCACCACCCGGATCTGGGCTTATCGTATTACGTGGATTTGTTCCGGCAATTAAAACAATTGTATCCTAACCTTAAACTGCATGCCTTGGGACCACCCGAAATTGCGCATATTACCAAACTCGAAAAAAGCACTCACACCGAAGTACTAAAAACCCTGAAAGAAGCAGGCTTGGATAGCCTTCCGGGTGCAGGTGCCGAAATACTGAACGACCGCGTACGCCGGTTAATCAGTAAAGGAAAATGTACCGGCCGCGAGTGGCTCGAAATCATGAAAGCCGCCCATCAGCTCGACATTACCACCAGCGCCACCATGATGTTCGGGCATATCGAAACCATTTACGAACGTTTTGAACATTTGGTATGGCTCCGCGACGTACAAGCGCAGAAACCCGCTCACGCCAAAGGCTTTCTGGCATTTATACCCTGGCCCTTTCAGGATGACGGCACTTTGCTTAACCGTGTAAAAGGCGTTAAAAATACCACCACAGCCGATGAGTACATTCGTATGCTGGCGCTTAGCCGAATCATGCTACCGAACATCATTAACATACAAGCCTCGTGGTTAACCGTTGGTAAAGCCACCGCGCAAATTTGTTTGCACGCCGGCGCTAATGACTTTGGAAGCATAATGCTCGAAGAAAATGTAGTAAGTGTTGCCGGTGCGCCACACCGCTTTACCTATAAACAAATTCAGGATGCCATACGCGAAGCCGGTTTTGTGCCTCAGCTCCGCAATCAGCAATATGAGTACCGCGCGTTACCAGAGCAAATTGAGGAACAGGTGATTAATTATTAAGCCCTGTAACATCTCATCTATTTACTTACTTAAACACGTTCTTGCCCAATTGATCGATACCTTAGGGTAAATTGCTTTTATTTTATAGTTGCTTTTGGTATTACTTATTAGTGAAATCAAGGGCCGTTTTTGCTTCCCGCATCCGACGCTAAAAATCGCGCTTTTCGCTGTAGCTTGCTCGCCTTTTGCCGCATCGCATCGGTTTGCGGTGGCTCTGTCCCGCCGCCTCCTTAACCGTGCGCTGACTCGCAAAAGGCCGCGCAAGGCTGCCGCTTCAATCGCTCGGCCAGCTTAAACACCAGTTGCTTCTTTGTGATTTTGTTTTAACCCGGATTATGCAATAGGCGCTGTGGCGAGAGGGGAAAGTTCAATAAAACAGGTGGTTTGGCAAGTGAAGCGTAGCTATTGCTATAGTGAAAGAGCCAAACCGCCGAAACTTACTGTTTCGAAGGTATTTCGCTTCGTAGTAGATGTTCTATTACATAATCCAAGTTTAATTCAGGAAAGGTTCCTTAAACAACCGTCCCCCCTCACCCGTTTTTAACTGAATTCAGGTATTTTTTCTCCTTACCCTTCCCTTTACTTTTGAAACAAAAACCAATTATGAAAACACTCCTCATTTCTGTAATCTTCCTGGCCACTGCCAGTATTACAGCACAAGAAACCGTTACCTATATAATGGATTACCCTAAACTGGAAACCGAAGCCGATTACAGGGATGCCATTCGGTATTATGGCGACATTATTAAAACGCAGGGCGAGTATAGAGACGCCTATTACAAACGCGGCTTATGCGAAATGAGACTGAAAGAATACAGAGCAGCGATTTTCGACTTTTCGCAAGCCATCCGCCTCGACAAACGCTATCTAGATGCTTATTACAACCGGGCTGTTTCCTATAACGAGATTAAAGCTTACGAAGAAGCCATTAACGATATGAATACCATTATTAAAGAGAATCCCTCATATCCTAAAGCCTACAAAGTAAGAGGGTTGCTTCATGAATTAAACTATAATCGCAAACTCGCTTGTGAAGACTTTTACAGGGCCAAACAAATTAATGAAGCCGGAATAGAAGAACTGATTAAGGAATATTGCCCCCAAAATAAGGTTTATACAGAGCTGTTAGGAATAAACTGGGGGGACATTAAATGGGACCTTGTTTCAAATACCGAAGATGACAACATACAAGAAACCAAATTGGTTAAAGCCAATACACCTAAAGACAACTCTGGTCAAAAGTGGACTTCTATATCCTATAAAAACAATAAAAATAAATCCTTAACCGGCGTAATGAATACGTTATTCGATGATGCCAAAAAAAGATCGCGCTTTGCAAAACTGACTGTAATCGAGAAAAACGAAAATGGAGCATATCCCTGGATTATGTTTACAATTGAAAATTACTACGATGAAACCAATGCCAGACTAGAAGCGTACTACTATTTTGTGTTACAAGGTAACACCAATTTATTTCTAAACGAAATTCAAACGCCAGACCCCACAATTCCAATTGTGGACAGAATACTATGGAAAAGCACTTTTAAAAATTACAAAGTGATTTACAGATAATTTACATAAAAAGCTATCAAACCTGCATAAAAACTGTTAATAAACGTAACTCCGTTTTCCTGCACACGTAATACTTACTAAAACGCTATGAAGCTATGTTTTTACGTTCACACTTAAACCCAAAAACATATGCTAAGTATAAATCGAAAAGTCATACTGCTTGCTTTAAGCAGTCTTTACCTGTATTCTTTCTCGCAGAAATATAACGCTCACAAACATTATATTTCTGCGGGATTAACCGCAGGCAGGCAATTCCCGAAATCGTTTGCCGGGGGCGGATTTGCCGGAGGTGGATTTTACCTGAATGCTTTCAAAAAACAATCGTCGGTTGATTTTTGCGCGCGGGAGCTTATCTCCACAAATCCATTAACACAAGCAACCCTGTTATCGGCTACTTTCAGGTTACCGTTGTATAAAGGTCTGTTTGCCGGTATTGGCGGATCGCATGCGCATCAGATTGGGATGAACCATTACATTGAACACCCCGTTGCCGCTTCCACTGGAAATCATCCCTCCATTGTACACAGTTCGGGGTTTTGTTTAGAATCCGGATACTTGTTCCGGCCTGTTTTTGAATTCAAAAAAACGGCGGTTTATCCCATTGTTATTACATCTTACAATCACTTATTTACTCTGAAAGAGTCCTGGTCGCTGCTATCAGTACAAATGGGGTTACGATTAGGATTCAGCACTTACAGGTAAAAACAGCTTTGCATCAGATACTGCCATTACGTTTCCGGAGGAACCATTCAGTTGTCAGTAAACCCAACACCAGTGCAAAAAGCCACTTTATATGAATAATATCACTGGTTTGTCGGGATGTATAGGTAACCGGCTTAATAAGTTCATTTGCTTCTATCGCTTTTATCAACGCCTCGTATTGATCGGGATAGAAAGACTTTCCTGAAGTGGCTGTACTTAACTTATGTAATACCTGATGATTGGCAACTGTACTTAACTGTTCTGCCTCAACTGCTTTCACACTCAATAGTCCCGCTTTTACTTCGGGCCGGCCATCTATCACGGTTTTGGCTTCGTAGCGGTAATCACCAGGCGCCAACAACCCCGCATTTAAGTAATACGCCGATGCTGTTTTGCTAAAAGTATAATTATAAACCTGTTTGGCCTCGTTGGTTAGTTTTAATGTTACATCCGGATCTGTTATTGCTTCATAACTTTTATTATAGACTTCGGCAGTAAACTCCGCCAGTTCGTTTTCCGCGATAACCTTTTTGGTGCTTATTCTGAAAAAACTCTTATCCGACTTTACGGAAAGATACTGTACGGTTTTGCTGATCAGTTCATTGAACGCATTAAAATTATCATGCTCCGAAAAATCCCGCATTTTCCATCGCCATAAACCATCTCCGGTAAACAAAGCCGTTTTGTGACCATTGGTTTCCATAAAAAACAACAAAGGATTATCCGTTTCTACCACTCCTACCTTCTGTGCTATCAATACAGACGCGCCAACCGGTAACTGGTAATTACCAAAAGGCACTTTTATAGCCGGCCACTGAGCAATATTTTTTTGAAGTTCCGCGCTTATCGTAAACAAGCCAAATGCTTTTTGCAGAACAGGTTCCGCATCATTCGATTTATTATACGTGTTCGTTATTCTTAATCCTGCGGAACCATCGTACACCTGAGGATTAATTATCCAATAAGGAATGTTGTTTTGCCTGCAACTGGCTACCAGAGGCTGCTGAGCAGGAGAATAACCATGAAAAATAACAAGACTGTATGGTTTAATAGGTCTATCAGCCGAAGAAGCTATACTCATTTCCACTTCATAGGTCTTACCGCTTTCTATACTTTCCTTAAGCGCTGCCAGATCCGGATGCGCCGCACTTCCAAGCAAGAGTATCTTCTCGCGGTTATCAATAACGTCAATAATAAATGTTTGCCGGTTATTTACTAGATTCACTTCTCCATCTATCGCACTAACCTGAACCGTATAACGCTGAACACCGGGTTTGTCCGCATCCAATAAAAAGGAAAACGTTTGGTTGTAATTATCAGACGGCACCACAAATGATTGCTCCGACAAAACAGTACCATTTTTTGTAATACTTACTTTTCCCCCCTTTGTTTTCAGCCGGGTTGTATTCACAACCACTTCCACAGGAAATTTATTTCCTATATATGCTACCTGATTATGATTTACCTTATGAACCACGGCATCCTTTACGATAGTCGTATCTCCCAGTAATACGGTATAAACCGGGTAAGTCCATTTATTTGCCAGAAAAACCGGATTAGCCCCCTTATTATAAATACCATCACTTATTAAAACAAGTGCGCCAATATTTTCATTAGCATAGTTGTTATCTACCTCGCTAAACAGGGTTGAAAAATCAGTTTCCTTATCTTTAAAGTCGCAGGTATCAACCTGACGTACCGTTGACCCAAAATTCAGATTTCGTACCTGATAGGTTTTACTTAACTGTTCGGCTATTTTTTGATAAAGGGTATTTAATTTTACTCTGACCTGAACACTATCCTTACCCATTACAAGTGAGGCTGAATTATCCTTGGCAAGGATTACTACAGGTTGTTCTGTTTCATTCGTGTACCGCTTAATAAAAATATTAAGTAATAATAAACAAATCAGAGAAACAGAAACAAACCGTAGACCCGCTAATCCTATCAAGAGTGGTTTAGAGAAGTTATCCCTGCGCCATTCCCTTAGATAAATAACAATAGCATACCCCAATCCTGCCAGCAAGCAAAACAACACATAATACCAAGGGTAATCCAGAATCAGGGTACGCATTCAATTTTATAGTTCAGATCAAGATTAGGTGAGCATACCGCCACACACATTAATACACTGTCCGGTAACATACGCACTCATATCACTGGCAAGGAACAAGGTAACATTCGCTACATCATCGGTGCTACCGCCTCGCTTCAACGGAATGGAATCCCGCCATTGCTGAATCACTTTTTCATCAAGGGCACCAGTCATTTCTGTTTCAATAAAACCAGGTGCAATAGCATTACAACGGATATTACGCGAACCGAGTTCAAGCGCCACGGACTTTGTAAATCCAATAATACCAGCTTTCGATGCCGCATAATTACTTTGTCCGGCATTTCCTTTTACACCTACCACAGAACTCATATTAATAATAGATCCGCTGCGGGCCTTTAACATAGGTCGCTGAACCGCTTTGGTAAGGTTAAATACCGATTTCAGGTTGGCATTCATCACTTCATCCCATTGCTGCTCACTCATTCGCATCAATAACGTATCACGTGTAATACCCGCATTATTTACCAAAACATCTATGGTTCCAAACTCTGCCACTACAGCATTCACTAACTCATCAGCCGCTTTAAAATCACCCGCGTCGCTCTTATATCCTTTGGCTTTTATACCAAAAGCCTGTAATTCTGCCTCCAGCGCTTTAGCCTTTTCTTCCGAACTGACGTATGTAAATGCAATGTTTGATCCGTTTTTCGCAAATTGCAAGGCAATACCACGGCCTATTCCCCTTGTGGCACCTGTAATTAAGGTAGTTTTGTTTTGTAATAATTGCATAGTATTTTAAATAGATAAGACATAAAAGTAAGGAAAAGGAACTGATCTGAAAACTCTTCTCTTCCTTACAAACTAACACTTCCTGTTTGGTAAAAATAAAGTTATTATGCCGCTTTTTAACAGTCCCAAATACTAATCTTAGAGAAATTTAACTATTTTCGATGAACTTTTTATAAAATATGAAAAAAAACAATTTTTACCTCTTTGCGCTTTTATTTGTTTTAGGAGTAGCGAAAGTATTTGCACAGACGAACGCAAGGCCCGTTGACCCCAGAGCCTTGTATATTTTTAGTGAAGATTCTCTTCAGGGCTTTGACGAACACTCCGCTTCTGCCGCTGCTTTAGCCAATGGTTGCTATGGCACGGAGTTTAAAGTATTTATGTTCAGAGAGAAAAGACGTTTTATCAATCAAAAGTACAACATTCAGGAAAGGCCTGCCTATAAACCGGCCTTTACGCCTCCTGTTTACACCAAATCATCTGCATTACCAAGTAGCGGATCCTGCTCTAATGAAGATTTTGAGGACGCTACAAGCGGGCAAATTGTGGCACCTGGAGCCGTAAACGGATGGGTGATTACATCAACTTCTTCAGGAGCCAACTTCTGTAATCCACCTGCTACCTTTGCTGCTAATCTTTATACCGTTTACAATGGACCTATCAGTGATGCCAATATCGGCGCCGCTGCAGGATCGGCCTCTATCATTAGCTCTTACTTTGATGCAGTTTCAAATACACAACCTTCCGGATCGTGTTTTATTCGTTTAAATGATGCGTTTGCAGGTGCTAAAGCTGTTCAAATGAAAAAAACCTTTACTGTAACCCCAAATAATGCTTTATTTCAATACGCTTTTAAAGCCGTTATCGAAGATGGTGGTCATAGCTGTTGCGATCAACCTGGACTCAAAATTCGTGCAACCATTACAAATACGGCAACCAGTTCTTCTACGGTATTGGCTTGTCCGCAAATTTCGGTTGCTGTTCCGGGCCCTTCTTGTGTGCAGCCTACTAATGCTGCTACTCCTGCCTTTTTGAATGGTGTTTCTCCCTGGAAATACAATAACTGGTTTCCTTCTGCCATAGATTTATCTCCTTACATTGGTTTTCAGGTTGAGATTGATGTTTTCGCTATTGACTGCTCTTTTAGTGGACACGGTGCTTACGTATACTTTGATGCGAAATGTTCCCCGATGACGATATTAGGAAACGGCAACTCATTTCCTGCAGGGACTCCTTTTATTAACATACCTACCTGTGGTGCCGCTG
>JASGCO010000059.1 GCA_030054095.1 Sediminibacterium sp. | reverse complement strand
GTATAACTTTTCGTATCAGACAAAAGACCGTGAAGAGTTTTATAATGAAGACATTTTTGTTACCAACGATCTGACATATCAGGAAATTAAACGGGAAGTAAATCTGGAACCTGTAAAACTATTGGGCAAAATTAAGGCCAAAAGCAATGCTATCGTCTTAAATACCATTGTACTTAATAATCCAAAAAATAAGAAACCGGTAAGCGGTGCAACCATCGTTCTTGAAGAAAACGGCTCAGGCCAGCAAACGCTTACGGCGAATGATAAGGGAAGAAATGAAGGTGTTGTTCTTAAATCAGGTACTGTATATACCATATATGCTGAGTCGGAGGGGAAGAAATCTAAAACCCAAACCATATCTACTTCTTCTGTAAAAACAGCAAAAGTCATTAATCAGATATTGTTTATTGACGGAAGCTCTTCTAAACAAGCCGGATCTGCTTTATTGGATGTGGTTGTGTATTCAAGCCGTACGAATAAAAAACCGGTATCCAACGCTACCGTACTGTTAACTGACGGAGAGGGGAATAAAGTTGAGGCTACTACCGATGCCAATGGCCGTGTAAAAGCAATTGAGTTAAGCGAAAGCACGAACTATGAACTTTACGCGTTAAAAGAGGACGGAGCATCAGAGCACTTGATGTTTACAACGTCTAATCTTAAAGGTGCCAAAGTGATCCGTAAAACCCTTTATATGGATAATATGGGTAGCGGAGATACTGGATCAGGAACAAGCGGAGGTTCTTCAGTTGCCGGCTTATCTGATACCGAGTATGAGTTTTATTTCAAGTATAACCGCACCAAGATAGATGACGCGGAAACAATCTGGACGAATTTTGTAAATAAAGTGGTAGAAATGAGCAAGGAAAAAGTAGTTGTGGTGTCTATTAAATCGAGCGCATCGTTTGTTCCTACCCGTGCATTCACCAATAATAAGGAATTGGCAAGATCTCGCGCCCGTGCAACACGCGAGAAATTACGTGAGGCAGTTGAAGCAAAAGGTGGAAACATGGAAAATCTTAAAGTTAAATATACCTATGGTGTAAACGGACCAGAATACAGAAGCGATTTTAGAAAGCGACGGGCCAAATATGAAAAGCACCAGTATGTAAAATTAAAAGCTTACTCCAGAAAATAAGCCATCAATACTAAAAGCTGTTTCGTTGTGAAACAGCTTTTTATTTAGAAGGTGTTTTTTTAATTTCGCTGGATAATGCATTTGTATCGCATAAAACAAACCATGCCGTTTAAACGCAATGTTCCTTCTGTTTATGATAGTATTGTGTTATACCGGATCGTCTTATTTCTCATATTTAGTTCTAATTTTCCATTATACGGACAGAATTATATTTTGCCCGACCCTAGTGGTAAAGTGATATCTGACTATCAATCGCTTCTGAGTGATGTTGAAACAGAAGAGATCGCAAGAGAAATTATACGACCTCAGTACGAAGCGAATTCGAACCAGCTTATTGTGGTAAGTATTCCTACACGTTATATGGGAGATCTGGCAATTGAAGAATATGCCAATAAACTATTTAAAGCCTGGCGCCCCGGCCAAAAGGACCTGAATAACGGTGTGTTGTTTTTAATTGTTGGTTCAGCGACGGATACAGTAAACCGTAAGGTTCGTATCGAAGTTGGATATGGTCTGGAGGGGGCTCTGCCGGACATTTTAACCTCCCGAATATTACGCGATATTGTTGTACCTCGTTTAAAGAAACACGAATTTGCCGGGGCGATAAAGTATGGAAGCAGAGCCATTATAAGTGCAATAAATTCAGAGAACAAGGGAAAAAGACCTCTGTATAAAATACGGACTGATAATTACAGACAAGCCAAACTCAGTGATGAAGTTGGCGTTTTATCGGCATCGGACTTTAATAACCTATCAGAATTACTGAACGGTTTTTCGGAGAGTTATGAACCTTCGCTTATAATGGAAGGTGTAATCAGCGAAAACCAGGTATCTTATCTAAATCGGGCATTTAGCTGGAGTAGTAACCGTTTAATTACGCTCATGGTAAACACAACTATCGAAATTGATCCGGAGTACAGAGTAAGCCGAAGACCGGAGATTTATTACGCACTGGAAATGAATAACGCACAAAATTTTTCGGATGAAGAAAAGGAAGTTCGCTTAGCTCGTGTACTAACCCTGTTAAACCGCAATGAACCGGTTGCAGCAATTAAGGAAGCGTTAACCATAAAGAAAGAAAGTATCAGAAAAGGATGGTGGCGTTTGGCAAGTGTAACACTATTGGAGGCCGTTCCGCTTATCATTGTATTGTTGTTATGGTTCAGGCGAGATAAACAGTTCTCCCTGAATAAGAAAAAACTATCTCCGGCTTTTTATGTATTTCTGGTATTTCTTTCTATCATAGCATTTGTGGTTATAGTACTGCATTTTATTTTTACGGTAAGTCTGTTTGCCTATACGTTTGATTTACCGGCCTGGCCACTTGTTGGCGTATTCGTTTTTACAGAAGTGATTTTGTTACTGGGGGCAATCTGGTCGGTTAAACTCTTCCGCTATTACCAACCTAAATCTAATAGAAAGCGTTATGTGGGGAGTTCATCAGATTCATCTTATGATTCATCGTACAGTTCCGATACAACCAGTTATAGTTCTTCTTCTGATAGTGATTATGGCAGCAGTAGCTCAAACAGCGATTATGGAGGCGGGGGAGGAGACTCAGGAGGTGGAGGTTCTTCCAGTGACTGGTAGCGATCAGGATTTATATTACTAACAGTTAGTATTTTGTTTACGGATTACCGGATAATACTTGTGAGTGTTCCTGATGGGATTTAACCTAAACACCAAACCAATACACAAATTTTGCCACTATGGCCCGGTTTTTTACAGAAAAATCAGCATTGTCATAATTATCGCTATATACAATAAATAAGTCACTCATTGGTTTAAAGCGCCACTGCAACCGTCCATTAAAATTGATGTTTTTTATCTGACTGTTGTATTGCCAGAATGTAGTAATAAACAAGCTACGGCTCAAACTAAGCTCTACACGCGGACTAATCAGATCAAGGTTAACCTTTTTATTCAGGTACGGCATACGGATTTCATCGCGGGTATAGCTGACCGATATAATGGCGTAGGGCTGAATACGCAGGCTCGCTTCCAGTGAACCAGATAATTTTTCACCATTAAAGTACGAGCCATAACTGCCAACCGCATTCAGAATTAGCAATTTGCGTTGGTCACTTTTTAGTGTCAGTCGGCCGGCTTCATAGTAATAATGGGCAGAATCAAGTAGTACTTTTTGCCCTGTAAAAGTTACATCCGTAGGATAAATAAGCTGCGTATAATAATTTTGGTAATCAGCTCCTATATAGGCTGTATTAGTAAAATATAAACCATACGTTCCCTGAACCAGAGCATCTGTACTTTTTAGGTTGGCGTTAGCATAATAGTCCATATACACCAAAGGTCCCATCTTGTTAATAATGGATTTTTTAGGGTAGTAATAATACCTGGCAGACGGTTCCAAGCGCCAGTAGGAATTGCGAATTACTTGTCCAAAGCGATTGGTTTGAAAAATTCTGGGCGTGAACCCGGTTTCCGCGTTAAAATTTTTATCTACATATTCATGATTCCATTCTGCCTGAAAAGTAGGGGAGGAATAATTGAGCCAGGAGGCATGAGTAAAGGCATTCTCATTTTTTGAATTGGAGAACGAATGGTGGAAAAACGCCTTCCCGTTCCAGCGGTTATCATTACTGGATAGGTTATAGTCTAATCCCATCACTCTGTTATAATTGGTACCCGATAAACCGCCGTTATCCAACTGTTGGCGGTTAACGGCAATGAAGGCAATATTGGAGCGTTTAAACACATTCCGTTGCACCGCCCCCACAAAATAATTCTGGGCATAAACAGGTGTAAAATTCAGGTTGGTTTCGGCGGTTTGTACATCCATAACGCCAATACGCCAGTTTTTGCCGGGTTTGCCGCTAAGCCGTGCTCCGGCTATAATGGGGATAATATTTCCATTTTCTAAACCAATCCGTCTTGAAAAGAAGGGGCGTATCTGACGGAAACCAAAACGCTCAAACAAATCACTATTCTCAAGAAAAAATTGACGCTGTTCGGGGAAAAATAAACTGAAGCGTGTCAGATTTGTAATCTGCCGGTCCACTTCCACCTGACTAAAATCGGGATTGAGCGTAACATCCAGATTAAGGGCCGAACTTAATACCACTTTGGTATCTAAACCAGCATTGGCTTCCAGTTTTGGTTCGGTTTTATTCACAAAATCCTGATTAAAGCGTGCAATAGCGTAAGGAATAAAAGAAACATTAGGTCCGTTTTTAGCGGGTGGTTCTGCCTCAAAGTTAAGAAAACCAGTAAAGGCTAATGTAGCAATATTAAATTGCCTGGGTACCTTCACCCAGCTACTGTTTTCGTTTTGCTTTAGATCGTTTCTCGAAAAATTAATACGCCATTGTTTTAACTGATCTTTAAACCGCAGTGTTTTAAAAGGAATAGCCATTTCAACCGTCCATTTTCCGGGTTCCCGCTTTACGGCACTGTACCATTTATTATCCCAGTTAGTTGTAACGCCTTGCCCGCCTCCTAAGGCAATCAAACCTTCACGCTGCACACCATAAGGGTTTACTCCAAAACTGAATCCGTTTTGCATATCACTAAACGGGTCAATTGATACAGCAAAAGCATCACTTACGGGATAGGAAAAATCGCGTTTCAGTGATTGTATAACAAATTTACCGGGAATACTGTCGTAACAAATAGCCGCAATATAAAGGTAAGCCCCGTCGTAACTCACCATGGCTTCGGTGCGGCTTTTGGCAAGAGAGGTGTCGAACGGGAAACTCTGCCAGAAGCGGCCTGTTTTTTCGGATCTCTGCCAGATCTGTTCTTCCAGTAAACCATCAACCACTATTTTTTCATCTGTTTTTATGGCCGTAAGAGAAGGTACTGTTTGCCCTGAGTAAAAACTCAGACAAAAGGCTATGAAACACAGGAGCCATATAGAACGCTTTTTTTTCACTGCGGGGAGAAACGCAAAAATAAACCAATATTTCAGCGCATGGCGGTAAAATCGGATCAATTTACATAATTAGCTATTTTTAACAGGCCTTTCTTAATGGTTTACACACTAAAATCTGATTAAGTTTGGTTATTTTATGGTACATTTGAAGGCTTGAAAAAGATCATCATAGTCCTGTTAGTTGCTTTAGGTATTGGAGGAGTCAGTTGCGACCGTTATAATAAACTCCTTAAAAGCAGCGATTACGAGTTAAAACTCAAAAAGGCCCTTGAATACTATAATAAAGGGAATTATGTGAGAGCTTCTCAGTTATACGAAGAACTGATTCCGGTAATGAAAGGCACCGATAAATCGGAAGAGGTTTATTACTACTATACGTGGAGTGAGTATAATATGGGCGATTACATTTTGGCTCAATACCATTTTAAAAATTTTACACGTCAGTTTTTCGGAAGTAAGCACGCCGAAGAGTGTTATTTTATGAACGCGTATTGTTATTATCTAACGTCACCCAATTATCAACTGGATCAAACAGCTACTAAAAATGCCATTCAGGAATTTCAGGCATTTGCCGATGCGTATCCATCCAGTGAGCGTTTAGATAGCTGTAACCGTATTATTGATAAACTAAGAGCTAAAATAGAGCATAAAGAGTCTGATGTGGTAAAGCAATATTATAAAATACAGGATTATAAGGCCACGATTACCGCTACCAAAAATTTTGTAAAAGAGTATCCTAATAGTACTTATACTGAGGAAATGTATTACATGATGATTAATTCCTATTATTTATTGGCCATAAACAGTATTCAGGAAAAAAAACAGGAAAGATTGGACGGGGCTATTGAAAGTTATTTAAAATTTGTAGATTTGTACCCCCAAAGCAGGTTTTTAAGCCGGGCAGAATCGGTTTATGCCAGTTGTAAGGAGATTAAAGATAAAAGTAAGTAAACATGGATTTCAAAAAAACAAATGCTGACCAGTCAACGGTAACCCGCGATATCCGCCGTTTTGACGCTACTACCGGTAATATTTACGAGGCAGTAGCCATTATGAGCAAGCGCGCTAACCAGATCAGTTCTGAATTAAAAGAAGAATTATCGGGTAAATTACAGGAGTTCAGTACGCACACGGATAATCTGGAAGAAATTTTTGAAAACAGAGAACAAATTGAAATTTCAAAATTTTATGAAAAACTTCCTAAGCCAAGTCTTATTGCCGTTCAGGAGTTTTTAGATGATAAAATTTATTACCGTAATCCTTCAAAAATTGCTGAATAAGCAATGATTGAAAACATTTAAAGGCAGTTAGCGTAAGCTTTCTGCCTTTTGTCTTTTATTAATGCTAAACGGGAAACATATTGTTTTAGGGGTATCAGGTGGAATTGCCGCCTATAAATGCGCTCATTTGGTGCGTTTGCTGGTTAAAGAAGGCGCTCAGGTAAAAGTGGTCATGACAAAAGCTGCTACGCAATTTGTAACGTCACAAACCCTTTCTGTATTAAGCAAGCATGAAGTAAATACCGATTTTTTTGATGCGGGACATAATTGGATAAATCATGTACATCTGGCAGAATGGGCCGATTTTATGATTATGGCACCTTTAACCGCCAATACGCTTTCTAAAATGGCATCCGGTACCTGTGATAACCTGTTACTGGCAGTTTATCTGAGTGCCCGGTGTCCGGTTATTGTAGCTCCGGCTATGGATCTGGAAATGTACAGGCATGGAAGTACCAGACAGAATCTGGAACGTTTAATGCAATATGGTAATTATATCATTCCGGCCGAAAACGGTGAGTTGGCGAGTGGATTAACAGGAGAAGGTCGTATGGCAGAACCAGAAACCATTGTGCAGTATATTAAAGAACAGTTTATCCTGAAATTACCTTTGCATGGGAAAACCATTCTGGTAAACGCCGGACCAACCTACGAAGCCATTGATCCGGTTCGCTTTATTGGTAACAGGAGTTCGGGTAAAATGGGTATTGCCATTGCTGAAGCATTGGTGCATCAGGGGGCAAGTGTTATTTTGGTATTAGGCCCCAGCACCGAGCCGGTTTCTGTTAAGGGTATAAACCTGAGACGGGTAGAATCGGGTGAGGAAATGTATGAGGCTTGCGTTTCCGTTTATGATTCAGTAGATGCCGCTATTTGTACGGCAGCGGTGGCCGATTACAAACCTGTTAGCATGGCCCCTGAAAAAATTAAAAAGAAAGACGAAACACTTCAGATAGAACTGATAAAAACCAGAGACATACTGTTTGAATTAGGTAAACGCAAACACCAACAATGTTTGGTGGGGTTTGCACTGGAAACACATAATCTGGAGGCCTATGCCAAACAAAAACTGGGGAATAAAAATCTGGATTTTATTGTGGCAAACCACGCGTTGGAAAAAGGCGCAGGCTTTGGTGCCGATACCAATAAGGTAACGATTATTGACAAACACAATAATTTGGTTAATTTTGAGTTGAAAACAAAACAAGATGTAGCAGCAGATATCGTTGCTTATCTGATCAAATACATGAAATGGGCGTAAGATATTTTTTGCATAGTGTTCTTTTTATTTTCCTGTCGGTAGTTACGCTTAAAGCACAGGAATTAAACTGTCAGGTCACCATTAATTACAATCAGATTCAGGGAACGGTAGAGCGTCAGGTATTTGACCAGATGCAAAAGGTAGTTTATGAATTTATGAATAATACCAAATGGGGAAAGGATGTATATAGTGTTCAGGAACGGATTGATTGCTCAATTCTGATTAACGTTACCAGTAAAGCATCTACCGAAGATTATGAAGGTACTATTCAGGTTCAGAGCCGTCGCCCGGTTTTTAAAAGTTCATACTATGCGCCAATGTTTAATTACATTGATGAGAATTTTCAGTTCCGTTTCCAACAGTTTACACAGCTGGAATTTAACCTCAATAGTTTTCAGTCGAATTTAACCTCAGTATTGGCCTATTATGCGTACGTGATGCTGGCTATTGATTATGACAGTTTTTCTCCTTTGGGAGGCACTGAATACTGGCAGAAAGCACAGCAAATTGTTAATAACGCTCAAAGTGCTTCTGAAAAGGGCTGGAAGAGTAATGAAAGTAACCGTAACCGTTACTGGTTGGTAGAAAACGCACTTACTCCCGTTTTTCAGGGTATCCGTGATTGCACTTATGAATACCACCGCAAAGGTCTTGATATAATGCAGGAAAAACCCGATGAGGGCAGAGCAACCATATTAACCTCTTTTGACAAATTACTAAAAGTATATCAATTGCGACCGGCTTCATTTAATATGCAATTATTTTTCAATGCCAAACGGGATGAGGTAGTAAATATCTTTTCGCAGGGATTACCCGAAGAAAAAGGAAGGGTAGTAGAGCGATTGATGACGATAGATCCTGCCAATACAACAACTTACCTCAAAATTCAAGAGAGTAAGTAATCCATCCGATTATGCGTATTATCCTTAAAACGGAACGTGTTTACCTCCGTGAATTAACACCAGATGATGCAGAAAGTTTCTGGAAGTTAAATACTGATCCAGAAGTGATCCGCTACACGGGTGATGAACCTTTTGAAAGTGTAGAGGTGGCACGCCGTTTTCTGGAACAATATGACCATTATCGTAAGTACGGTTTTGGGCGTTGGGCCGTTGTTTTAAAATCAGATCATACGTTTCTTGGCTGGTGCGGTTTAAAATACACAGAAGAAAAGCAGGAAGTAGATGTTGGATACCGTTTTTTCAGGAAGTACTGGGGAATGGGATATGCAACGGAAAGTGCCAGAGCATGTAATGAGTATGGTTTTAAAGAGATTAAGCTGTCAGCAATTGTGGGCAGGAGTATGAAATCAAACACGGCATCAGTAAAAGTGCTCGAAAAAATAGGAATGACATTTGACCGGTATTTTGATTTTAATGGAGTGGAAGGGATGATCTTTTGCATCCGTAATCCATACAGGAATGAGTCTTAACTAGTTTTATTACTCGTTTTTGAAATAAACTAACTATATATTTTAGTGTTAAAAATGCCCGTAATTTTTAGGATTCCAAAAAAATACATTTTTTGTTTTTAACGCAATCCATTTATTTATTTACATTTGTAGTAATTAATGTTCGCCTTGTCGTGTTCATTAATTTATAAAGAAGTGGCGAGAGAATAGGCTCTAAGACCCACTGGCAACCAACTAAAAGCCCGTTTATCGGGTTGGAAAACCGGTGCCAAGTCCTACTCTGATGAAAGGCAGAGGTAAATAAATTAATGTTATACTAAATGAAACACGTCTTCTAAAAGTAATGTTATTGTAATAGGCTTAAAAGATGGGAGGTCTTTTGCCAAGAACTGTGCTCTCAATTAGCATATAGTTATGTATTTATAGTATTAATGATTAAAAACTGAAACATGAAAAAAAATTTACTCGCATTACTCATCACACTAAATCTATCGCTTGGCCTTTTTGCACAGCCTTGTAAAGAAATTATTGGTTATTACCCTAACTGGCAATGGTACGATCGTGCTAAACTGGTAGCACCGGCATCTATTGCGTACGCTAAATATTCCATAATTAATTATTGCTTCTTTAAACCAGAAGCCAGTGGATTGATCTCAAATACAGATTCCTGGGCAGATGAAAATCTTTTGCAGGGACAAATTAACTGGTCCACCACACCGCCTTCGTATTATCCGAATACCTCGCTTATTGATAAAGCGCATGCGGCAGGGGTTAAAGTAATGGTGTCTATCGGTGGCTGGACGCTTTCCGACAATTTTCCTACAATAGCGGCAAGCTCTGCTAAAAGGGCATTATTTGCAAAAGAATGCAATCGTTTGCTTAATTTTTATAAGTTCGACGGAATTGATATTGATTGGGAGTATCCGGGATATGCCGCTCACTCAGGAACACCAGCCGATAAACAAAATTTTACCTTATTGCTTCAGCAAATAAGGGATTCAATTACCGTACTTGGTACCAAAAACGGGAAAAATTATCTCTTATCTGCCTGTTTCGCCGCTGATCCGGTGAAAGCCAACGACATAGAGTGGAATAACGTAAAAACTATTCTGGATATGATTAACCTCATGTCTTATGATTTTTTTGGTGCCTTTGATTGTTTGGCTAATCACAATGCGCCTTTATACGCTCCTGTTTCAGGTAATCCGGCGTTTAACGTACATAGTGCATTTACCATGCTGACGAACACATACAATGTACCTGCGTCAAAAATTAATATAGGAACAGCTTTTTATGGCCGTTCTCAAACAGGAGCTACGGCTTTGCATCAGGCTACCAGCTGTAATGAAGACAATGTTACCTTTCAGACAGACGCTGGATCGCCGACTTACTTTAACATTCTGGACAAGATGAATCTGTTTAACTATTACTGGGATAACACAGCTCAGGTTCCTTACTTAATAGGAAAACCGTCCGGATCAGCGGCCGGAACATTTGTGTCTTACGATGATAAAAAGTCAATCGGGCTAAAAGCGCAGTACATCAAAAATAATAATGCTCGTGGTACTATTATATGGGAAATAACCGGCGATTATATTGAAACCGTACCCGGATCAGGCATTGTAGCCGGTACGCCATTATTAGATACATTGAATCAGGTCTTTTGCAATTCTACGCCATTATCCCTTGACGATAAACCTAAAAAGGGTGGACTTTTTACCATATTCCCCAGCCCTTTTATCCGCTTTTTCCAAATAAGTAATCTGGGAGCCTCCGGAACCCTTCATGTATTAGACGGCAGTGGATACCTGTTAAAGGTAGTATCGCTTCAGAAAGGTGAGAATATCATTGATATGGAGGAATATCCTTCCGGTTTTTATATTGCCCGTATTCAGATTGGGGAAGAACTAGTGAATGTTAAGATAGTTAAGGAGTAGTTACAATTTCCGGTGCGTGATCAAACGCACCGGGCACTTCTCCGTAAATCGTTCTACGAAGATTTTTATCAGATTAATTTAACAAAGCATGGAAAAAAACAGTGTTTTAAAACGGTTATTGCCTCTTATTACAACGCTTATTTATCTTGCGTTACATCAGGTTAATGCCCAGAATACATACACCAACTATATACCTTGTAATAAACGTATTATTGGGTATT
>JASGCO010000029.1 GCA_030054095.1 Sediminibacterium sp. | reverse complement strand
GCTGGTGATGGAACAACTACCGCTACCGTATTAGGTCAGGCCATTGTAACAGCCGGACTTAAAAACGTTGCGGCTGGTGCCAATCCTATGGATCTGAAACGTGGTATTGATAAAGCTGTTGCGGCCGTAGTAGAAAGTCTCAAAAAACAATCGTCAACTATTGGTAACGATAACAAAAAAATTGAGCAGGTGGCTACTATCTCTGCCAATAACGATAACACCATCGGAAAGCTGATTGCCGAAGCGATGGCAAAAGTGAAAAAAGAAGGAGTTATCACTGTAGAAGAAGCCAAAGGAACCGAAACCACTGTTGAAGTAGTGGAAGGTATGGAATTCGACCGTGGCTACATTTCACCTTACTTTGTAACCAATGTAGATTCTATGGAATGTGTGTTGGAAAGCCCATACATCCTTATCTATGAGAAAAAAATCAGCAGCATGAAAGAACTGTTGCCAGTGCTTGAAAAAGCAGTTCAAACTGGTAAACCGTTATTAATCATTGCCGAAGATTTAGATGGAGAAGCCCTGCAAACCTTAGTGGTTAACCGTTTACGTGCTAACCTGAAAATTGCAGCAGTTAAAGCGCCTGGTTTTGGTGATCGTCGTAAAGCCATGTTAGAAGACATCGCGATCTTAACAGGCGGAACCTTTATTGCTGAAGAGCGTGGCTTTAAATTAGAAAACGCTGACCTTAGCATGTTAGGTAAAGCTGAAAAAATCACCATCGATAAAGACAATACTACAATTGTTGGCGGATCAGGTAAAAAAGCGGACATTACTGCCCGTGTTAACCAGATTAAAGCACAAATCGAAACTACTACCAGCGATTACGATAAAGAAAAATTACAGGAACGTCTGGCTAAATTAGCCGGTGGAGTAGCTGTATTATACGTAGGAGCCGCTACAGAAGTAGAGATGAAAGAGAAAAAAGACCGTGTGGATGATGCTCTGGCAGCTACCCGTGCCGCGGTTGAAGAAGGAATTGTAGCCGGAGGTGGAACAGCTTATATCCGCGCTATTGCTTCCCTCGAAAAATTAAAGGGTGATAACGAAGATGAAACGACAGGTATTGCTATTGTGAAACGCGCATTAGAAGAACCATTACGTCAAATCTGCGCGAATGCCGGTATCGAAGGCAGTATCATTGTTCATAACGTAAAAGAAGGCAAAGACGATTATGGATACAATGCACGTACCGAAAAATTCGAGAACCTGTTAAAAGCAGGCGTTATCGATCCTACCAAAGTAAGCCGTGTGGCGCTTGAAAACGCAGCATCAGTAGCAGCCATGCTGTTAACTACCGATTGCGTACTGGTAGAAAAGAAAGAAGAAAAACCAGCAATGCCAGGCGCGCCTGACATGGGAGGAATGGGCGGAATGATGTAATATTCCCGCTTACAAAATAATAAAAGCCGGTTAGTACTTACTGACCGGCTTTTTTGTATCTTATTTTTTGGGGTAGAACTTTTTCCGGGGTGATGCCAAATCTATATACAAAGTAAAGCGTTCTGAACAATGCTGTTACTTATACTGGTTCTGAAGGTAAACCGGAAAATCACTCATAAAGTGCTGTATTGTTTCCGGAGGCATTCGCCGGTCTTCAATAGTTTGTTTATAAAAATCGTAACCCTTCACTGTTTTCCAGTTTTCTATTTTCAGTTTTTCTCTCACCTCTTTGGCCCAGTTAAGAAGCGGATACCCAAGTCCCTGTTCAATGGTAAGTTTGTCTGTACTGTATTCAAAATCGCGCATTTTTCGTTGCGAATGCCGGTTAAGAAACAATGAAATAAACTGGAATACATGACTGGTACTAAAATCGTAAATATGACTGATCTCGTGTGCAAATGCGCCTACCTGACTATTCAGTGTTAAATGCTGTGGTAAAATACTATCCATTGGTGATAGTGTTCCTTTACTCACATATATGACATAATCGCGCTTTTCGGCCCGTTTAAAAATACTGAAAAAAGTAGGGCGGGTGTCTAATGGTTTTTGACTGTTAACGGCCTTAATGCGAATCGAGTTATAATTCAGGGTAGGGTAGAAACGCAGAATGTAATTTAACTGCCGGCGGTAGAGTACACTATCCATCTCAATAAACCGTATCTTTTGCGTAGAATCAGTAAGGTTATTCAGAATACTGTCATTAAGTTGTTTGTAGTAAATGTGTTGAGCATTTGTTGTAAGATAACACCCAAAAAGAACAATTAAAAAAGTACCGTTTAAAAATCTTCCCATAAATACAATCCGATGCATTAAAAATAATAAAATTTACTGCTCCCTACACCTTTTTCAACGGTCAAAACGGTGAAACAGACGCTTGATCGTTTATCTATTACCCAACAAGTGTCTGGCATAGATAAAAATTACAATTCATTGAAACGTTTATATAATTTAATTCTTCCGGCGCATCCACGTTTCAACGCGGCATCTTTTCCAAAGTTTCAGAACTTTGGAAAAGATTTACCAGCCCACCGTGGCCGGGCTTTTCGCTATAGCCTGCGCGGGTTTTTGCGGCATCGCATCTGGCTGCGGTGGCTTTGTTCCGCCGCCTCCTCGCCCGTGCGCTGACTCGCAAAAACCCGCGCAGGGCTGCCGCTTCAATCCCTATGCGGAAAAAGGCTAACCGGTAGAATAGAGGAGATACTTCCGGTATTAAACCCACATTACGCAATAGGCATCCTATTACGAAGCAAAATCCCTTCAAAATTTGAGGCTTCGCAAGGTTCGCTCATTCACCATAACGGTGGCTATGCCTCAATCGCAAACCTTAAAATTTTAGTGGGCTTTTGCCTCTCACTACGAATCCCTCTTGCATAATGTCGGTTAAAAGAATCCGTATCTGGTATCTTTGGTTTTTCTACTTTTGCATTCAGAATCTTCGAACACTAATGAATAAGCAAACCGCTACCCGATATGTAAAAGAACTTTCCCGCGAACTGGGGTTTGATTTTTGCGGTATATCCGAAGCCGGTTTTCTGGAAGAAGAAGCCCCCCGCCTCGAAAAGTGGTTAAAAGAAGGGAAACACGGCGAAATGCGCTACATGGAAAATTACTTCGACAAGCGCCTCGATCCGCGTTTACTGGTCGAAGGTGCCAGATCCGTTGTATCGCTGCTGTATAATTACTTTCCCGATGAGCAGCCCCATTCTCCTGATGGCCCCAAAATAAGTAAGTATGCCTACGGAAAAGATTACCATCTGGTAATTAAAGATAAACTGTTTGTGTTTTTGGAACGCCTGCGCGAAACCTTAGGGTCTGTAGAAGGCCGGGTGTTTGTAGATAGCGCGCCCGTTTTAGAAAAAGCCTGGGCTACACGCAGCGGATTAGGCTGGACTGGTAAAAACGCTAACCTGATTACCCGGCAGCACGGTTCCTTTTTCTTTATTGCCGAATTGATTATAGATCTGGAACTGGAACCCGACGGCCCCATTAAAGATTATTGCGGAACCTGCACCCGGTGCATAGATGCCTGCCCCACACAAGCCATTGTTGAACCTTACGTGGTAGATGGATCGCGCTGCATCAGTTATTTAACCATTGAGTTAAAAGAACAACTACCCGACCGCTTTAAAGATCAAATGGATAACTGGTTTTTTGGCTGCGATGTGTGTCAGGATGTTTGCCCCTGGAACCGTTTCAGTAAGCCCCATCAGGAACCCTTGTTTAAAAATACATCCGGTTTCCTCGGTTTTTCGGAAGGCGACTGGACAGAACTCACCGAAGAAACGTTCCAAAAGGTGTTTAAGCAATCGGCCGTTAAACGAACCGGTTATAAAGGATTAAAACGCAACCTGCAGTTTATTAAGAGGCAGAACCCCACGTAGGTGCAGATTGTTATCTAATTCATTATTCTGAAAATCAATAGTTTAGTTTAAATCAGGATTAGTAAAAACCTTTGTTTTTGATCTGAAATGGCCTTCTTAAATCCGCTTCTTTTTCCTATATTTGTCGCCTATTTAAAATTTATATGTCAGTTAATATTGCTCAACTTTTAGGTTCTCAGGCAGACGCTTTGTTAAACCATACTTGTAAAACTATTAGTAAAGAACACATTCATCTACCGGGAAACGATTTTGTTGACCGTATATTTTCGCCATCTAACCGCAATCCGCAGGTATTACGTAGTTTGAACCAGTTATACAATACCGGTCGTTTGGCAGGTACTGGTTACATGAGCATTTTACCCGTTGATCAGGGGATAGAGCATAGTGCCGGCGCTTCATTTGCACCGAACCCTATTTATTTTGACAGCGAAAACATCGTAAAACTGGCCATTGAAGGCGGATGCAACGCGGTGGCTTCTACTTATGGTGTATTGGCATCGGTTGCCCGTAAGTACGCGCATAAAATCCCGTTTATTGTAAAAATTAACCATAACGAGTTTTTAACGTATCCGAATAAATTCGATCAAATCATGTTTGGTTCGGTAGAAGAAGCCTGGAACATGGGCGCAGTAGCTGTAGGCGCTACCATTTATTTTGGTTCACCCGAAAGCTCACGTCAAATTGTAGAAGTAGCACAGGCGTTTGAGCGCGCGCATGAGTTAGGAATGGCAACCATTTTATGGTGCTATACCCGTAACAGCGGATTTAAAAAAGATGGTGTAGATTATCACACCGCGGCCGATCTTTCATCTCAGGCCAATCACCTGGGAGTAACCATTCAGGCCGATATTATCAAGCAAAAATTATCCGATAAAAACGGTGGATACAACGCTATTAATTTTGGTAAAACGCATCCAAAAGTGTATTCAGAATTAAGTTCCGAAAATCCGATTGACCTTTGCCGTTATCAGGTAGCCAACTGCTACATGGGGCGTATGGGCTTAATTAACAGTGGGGGCGAAAGTAAAGGCGCTACCGATTTACAGGAAGCAGTAACCACAGCGGTTATTAATAAACGTGCCGGTGGTCAGGGGTTAATATCAGGACGTAAAGCATTCCAGAAACCAATGAACGAAGGTGTTGGGTTATTAAACGCTATTCAGGATGTGTATCTGGATAAAACAATTACAATTGCTTAAAAACAAGAAAAAGACACATTATGAAATAGTGATGTGTCTTTTTCTTTTAAAAAATAGTTAGAAATGGGTTGGTTTAAACGATTAAAGGAAGGGATTACCACTTCTACCAAAGAAAAGAAGGAAACGCCGGAAGGACTTTGGTACAAATGCCCGTCCTGTAAAAAAATACATACCGCTGCCGATCACGCGAACAATAAATACGTGTGTCAGGAATGCGGCTATCATGAACGCATCGGCAGTAAAGAATATTTCGAAATCATTTTCGATAACAACCAGTTTACCGAGTTACACGAAAACCTGGTAAGTGGCGATCCGTTGGATTTTTCGGATACCAAAAAATATACCGACCGCTTAACAGATACCATAAAAAAAACCGGATTAAAAGACGCGCTTCGCAGTGCATACGGTACCGTAAACGGGCAAGATCTGGTAGTGTGTTGTATGGATTTTAATTTTATTGGTGGCAGTATGGGAAGTGTGGTAGGTGAGAAAATAGCCCGCTCAATAGATTTCTGTCTTAAAACAAAATCACCCCTTTTGGTTATCAGTAAAAGTGGTGGAGCCCGTATGATGGAAGCGGCGTTTAGTTTAATGCAGATGGCCAAAACCTCAGCCAAATTAAGTCAACTGGCGCAGGCCGGAATACCTTATATTTCGTTGTTAACCGATCCTACAACCGGTGGTGTAACCGCGTCCTATGCCATGTTAGGCGATTTAAACATCGCGGAACCTGGTTCATTAATAGGATTTGCAGGACCCCGTGTGGTAAAAGAAACCATTGGTAAAGATCTGCCTAAAGGATTTCAAACCGCGGAATTTGTGCTCGAGCATGGTTTTCTCGATAAGATTGTGCCCCGTACGGAATTAAAACTGCAGTTAGGAAACTTACTGCGTATGCTGAAAAGCTAAACGTCTGTTAGTTTTACGTCATTTTGTTTGTCTGTAACAGTTGCATATTATAGATAACTCGTTTTATATGTATTTGGCATTATATAGTTTGCCTTTTTTTGCCGTAAATAGACGGTAGAAATTGTAGCGAGAGCCTAAAGCACAATAAAATCAAGTGTTCCCGCAAGAATTTCAGACGAAGAAATGATTACTCCCATTTTGAGGATTAAATTCGAGGAAACACTTGAATTTACAGGGATTTCGGCTTGCAGTAAATTTTCTACTTTCTATTTACGGTTTAATGGTTTAAAATAAAACCAATAGTAAAATTAACCGAACTATGAACCGGATGTAAGTTAGAACTTTCCTCAATGGTTCGTCCATAATACTCACTTAAAAACTGATAGGTGTGGCGATAGGTATATTCAGCAAAATTGAATCCAAGTTGAAGAAAGTATAGTGTTCTATTACCTTTGCCGATCAGAGTATAAGAAGGCTCTATAGAGAAAAAGTCAGGAATGGGGCCTTTTAGATTCTCATGATCAAAAACAGTATATCCGGTTTGTTTCCCCGATGCATTGTCGTGTCTGTAGTTATAATTATACTTTTCTACCATATTATATGATATTTTAGAAATAATCTGATGTGAAAAATAGTGTTGTTTAAAAAATTGCCAGCCTACTACTAAACCAGGGCTATAGTACCTGCAGTCGTATTGATAGTCTTTTCCATTGGCAAACATCACACTTGAAAATTTTCTTTTTATATTATTTTGCTGGAAATTGAATAATACGCCAGAAAAGAAAGTATTTTTTGCCTTAGAGCGGTATAATAGTACGGATCCTTCCCCCTGATATAATCCATAGGTAGTCATAATGGCCCCCCTTATAGCAAAGTGATCAGACATCGCATAGGTTGCATCTGCTTTCGCGTATTTAAGAAGCCATAAGCCGGTATTTAGGTGCAGGTCCTTTTTCTTTTCAACAAGAACAGGACTATAAGAACTGCCGGCAAAGGGTTTATGGGAACTGATGCATCCTGATAAACCAATAACAGAAGCAATAGGAATGATTAGTTTGCAAAAACGAATAAACCACATTAAAATCATTATTTTGAAACTTACCTGTAGTAGTGAAGCTAAAATGATAAGGTTTTGTTAAAAAGATTAATAAACTAAATAATCCCAACAACGGTGCTTTTTACCCAGCCTTCGTTACCATTATCAATTTTGATTAACAGCCAGTCGCCATTATTTTCAATAATGTTAACCTTGGTGCCTTCATGCAGGGTAAATTTAGAAACAGCACCCGGATTGGGTTCGTTCATGATTTTAATTTCTTTATTTAAAATAATAGCATAGTTGTTTTGTTGCTTTGCCCTAAGAGAAGAATAACCAAGCGAATAGGTTAAAAAAACAGCCACAACGGCCATTAAACCTAAAACGAAAACCAGACGCTTAAGAATGGGGTTACTGTTGATGAAAAACAGAAAAATAAGTCCGCAGGCCAGCAATAAACTAATAATGCTTAACCATGCCCAGGTGCCGGTAGAGAAAGTACTAAGGATATTTGACTTAACAACCGTAACAAAGAAATTTTCCCGTACATTAATTTTGTCTATAGTCTTACCATTGGCAATACCAAGGTTAATACGCACATCTTCGTCATCCGGATTTAACTTACGCGCCAGTTCATAATGGTAAATGGCTTTGCCCAGTTCATTGTTGCGGTAGTACGCATTCCCTAAATTGAAATACAGCTGGTACGATTTGTACCCCGATTTAACCAGCTCTTCGTAAGCAGAAATAGCTTCTTTATATTTTTTCTGATCGTAAGCCTTTTCCGCTTTTTGTAACAAATCGGTATTGGTTTGGTTAGCTCTGCTCAGAAAAAATGAAAGCATAAAAAACAACATGAACAGAACGCGGTCCGTTACTACACGTCTGCCGTAAAAGGGGGAGGTATGATAAACATTACTCAGTGTCATGTTATGCTTTGCGTTGTAATTGTTCTTCTAAATTCGTAATCAGTAATACAGTATCCTGATACACTTTATTAAGGTCGCCACTTACTGTACCTGGCGCGTATTTGGCGTATTCACACGAATCCAGTGTACTGAACAGAGTTTGCTGAATGGTATCGTTAACCTGTTTTGATTGTAAATGCTGGCGTATGCTTTCCTTTGACAGTTCGGCCACCGGCAATATTAATTTATAACTAAGGTATTGATTAAGTGCAGTTAGAATTTCAGTATAGAACAAATCTTTGTTCCCCGATTTCATTTGTTTTTCGGCCGCGATTAACTGCTTACGCGCTATTTTACCGGCTTTACGTTCATTTACCAAAGCAATGTTACTATTGTTTTTGAGGTATGAACGGTGGCCGATTAATGCCCCAATAAGCCCTAAAGGTAGCAGCAGTAACAAGGCAATGTGTCCAAAAGAATTAAAAAATTCTTTTTCCTGTTTTTCGAGTTCAAAATTTCCTTTTTTAATGTAACGGATGTCGTTTTCCGTTTCCATGACTTCGTTTTTGGAAGGAGTAGAAATTGTGGCCACGGCGTTAGGATCGCCGGGTAAAACCTGAAGTGTAATGCCAGGAGAAGGAAGGGTAACGTACTGTCCTGTTTCCGGATTAAAGTAAGAAAATGTAAGATCATCCAACTGATAAGTTCCCTCTTCGCGCGGAATAATAAGATAATCAAAGCTTTTTGAGCCACTCACGCTACCCGCGGTGCCAATATTTTCGTTAATTTTTGGGTCATACACTTCAAAACTTTCAGGAAGGTTTAATTTAGGCGCGTCAATTAATTTAAGGTTACCTTTTCCGTTTATCGAAATTTTAAGGTTTAAGGCTTCATTCGCTTTCAGGCTTTGTTTATTCGTTTCTACTTTATAGGTAAAATTACCAACTGCCCCGTTATAGTTAATGGGTTTACCTGCTTCCGGTAATTCCATTACATTTATTTTTACCGGTTTGCTTTTTATTTTGGCAATAACATCTTCATAGCCACCGTTACCAAAAAATTGTTCAAAGATATTACGGGGTTTACGGTTTGAGGCTTTACGGATCACCAGTTCCAGATCTGTTGGTTCAATAGTTAGTTCCCCGCTTTTGGTAGGGAAAGCAAAGGTTTTGGTGTATTCGAAACTTACGTACTGAACACCTTCCAGATTTTCCTGCTGAGGTTGCACTTGTATGTTCTTATCTTGTTGCTGCGTCCAGAAACCGGAATAGGAGGGGAGTTTGGCGTCTTTAATCCCAACTACATCGTAACGTGAATACACTTTTTGCGTAACAGTGATTTGTTCGCCCTGATAGCATTTGGTTTTACTCACAAAGGTGCGGATAAATACTTCATCGCCACTGACTTTACTTTTATAAGCGGCATTATTTTCATCCTCATTTCCACCGGAAGATGTATTGACATTACCTTTTACAGCTTCAACTGTAATAGGATTGGAGGCTATTTTCTGGTTACCCGAATTAATAGTAGCTGGTCCGATTGTAAGTTTACCTTCCTTTTTGGGAACCAATCCATACGAAATAACCACTTGTTGCGATACGGCACCATTTACAATTTGAATGCTCGAACTTTGATTGGGACCGGACACCACTTCAAAATCGTTAAGATTAGGCGGCGTAAAATTAGAGGCCTGAACCCCAATGGTAAAGGCAAGTTCAAAAGGAGACCCCACCTGAACTTTTTTGCTGCTGACCTGTGCCGTAAAACCTTGTCCAAACATATGGCAGGAGGTCAGTACAATCAGGAGTAGGGCACTAAAACTTATACAAAAAGTACGCATGGTTCCTAAAGTTATCACTTCCGCTTCGCTCTTTAAAAGGGTTTAACATTATTTACCAACCAAATTTTTACCAGTCTTTTTCAGGAGTCGATTTCATAGGATCGCCTTTAATTTTTTTGCCGTCTCTAATGCGTTTCTCTGCGTTTTTAAGAGCAGATAGCATTCGCTCGGCATCCTCTTTTTTCATTTGAGGCTGCTGTTGTTCCTTTTTCTGCTGATTTTGCTGCTCCTGTTTATTTTGACCGCCGCCGCCTTTTTTATCTTCAGGAGGCATGTGTTTTAACGCATAGGCCAGATTATAACGTGTTTCTTCGTCTTTACTATTTAGTTTTAATGCCTTTTTATAATATTCTACCGCTTTCTTATAATCTTTTTTCAAGAGTTGACAATTTCCCGCGTTATGTAAGGCTTTTTGAATGGTGTCTTTATTATTAACGCTCTGCGAAACAATGTCAAACTGAGCCGTTGCTTCATCAAACATTTGCGCGACTAAGGTATCGCGTTTAAGCTCCATATTAGCAGGTAAGGCAATTTTTTTACTTTTCATTAATTGCCCGGTTCGGTAAATGGTATTCCCAAGGTTATAATTGGCTTTTCTGAAATCGTTTTTTGTTTTTAAAGCCTGATTGTAAAACATGGCAGCTTCAGCCAGTTTTCCCTCACGGTACATGGCATTTCCTTCATAGGTGTTTTTGGCTTCTTCCTGAGCGGCCAATTTTATGGGCGCTAAAAGTAGCAGACTGCCGCAAAGCGGTAAAATAAACTTACGACGCATTTCCAAACAGATTTAATTTTTTATACCAGTTACTGATCCGTTCACTGATCATAAATTCTAAAGTGAGTAATATCAGCGCTAAGGCGATGAACCATTGAAACTGATCTTCGTAATCGGTGTACATTTTACTCTCCAGTTGCTTTTTATCGAGTTCGTTAATCTTATCCAATACCGCGTTTAAGCCAATATCGGTATTGGATGCCTGAACAAATACGCCGTTCCCTTTAGCGGCAATTTGTTTAAGTAATTCGGCATTTAGTTTCGATATAATGGTTTTGCCTTCTTTGTCCGTTTTGTAACCTGATAAACGGCCATTTACAAAGTTGGGAATAGGGTTTCCGTTCACTGATCCAATACCTATGGTGTTAATCATAATACCTGCCTTACCGGCTTCATCGGCTGCTTCCAGTGCTTCTTCCTCGTGATTCTCACCATCTGTAATCAGTACCAAGGCTCTGTTTTTCCCTTTGTCGTCAGCAAAACTCTCCATGCCTTTGCGTAAGGCCGCAGCAAGATTCGTGCCCTGTACCGGAACAATTTCGGTATTAATGCTACTCATAAACAATTTGGCCGCGGAGTAGTCGGTTGTAATGGGAACTTGTACATAGGCTTCACCTGCAAAAATAACCAAGCCCAAACGATCGCCCTGTAAACGGTCTATCATTTTTTCCAGAGCTATTTTGGCCCGCTCTAAACGATTGGGGGTTAAATCCTGGGTTAACATACTCCGGCTAACGTCAAGACACACAATGATGTCGGCACCTTCACGTTTTACCTCTTTCATTTTACTACCGGTTTGTAAATTACACAAGGCTAATACAACCGAAGCAAATGCCAGCGAAAACAAACAGAATTTAATAATACGTTTGGTTTTTGAGGAATCGGGCACCAACTGATTAACAAGTTGAAAATCGCCCACTTTTTTTAAGCGGCGTTTTCTTATAGCCAATTGCCATACAAATAGCAATAAGAAAACCGGAATAGCGAGTAATCCGTAAAAATAAACGATATGTTCGAATTTAAACATTAAGGGATACTCCTGAAAATGGTTTTACGTAATATAAATTCAAGTAACAATAGTAAGGCTGCCGCCAAAACCAGAGGTAAAAAACGTTCGGCTTTATTACTGAAACTTTGTTCGCTGATAATGGTTTTCTCCATACGGTCAATTTCGCGGTAAATGTTGATGAGCGCGTCTTTATTGGTAGCACGGAAATATTTACCGCCGGTCATGTTGGATATTTCCGTCATAACCGCTTCGTCAATTTCAACATCTACGTAATCATATTCCATTTCACCGTTAGGATACTGACTCACCGGCATCAGCGCTTTCCCCTTACTACCCACACCAATAGTGTAAACGCGTACATCGTAGGTTTTGGCAATATCTCCGGCGGTTAAAGGCGCTACTTCGCCCATGTTATTTACCCCGTCGCTGATCAGAATAACGACTTTACTTTTAGCTTTACTGTCTTTAATACGGGCTACGGCTGTGGCAAGCCCCGATCCTATAGCCGTACCCTGATCCACCATTCCGGCTTTTATAGCGGGAACCATATTTTTTACTACTTTATGATCGGTTGTCAGCGGACACTGGGTAAAGGCTTCGCCGCCAAATACCACTAAACCAATACGATCGTTGGGGCGCGCGTCAATAAAATCGAGCAGTACTTCTTTAGCCACTTCCATACGGTTAGGCTTAAAATCTTTGGCCAACATAGAGTAGGAACAGTCCATGCTCACCACAATATCAATCCCTTCTGTTTTACTGTCTTTCCAGCTACTGCGCGATTGTGGACGAGCTAGTGCCGTAATAAGCAACGCCAGCGCACCAAATCGTAATACCGGCAAGCTATGACGCCAGGCAGCGCGCGAACTACTTTTAATACCCTTCAGGTTATAGAACGACGAAAAGTGAAATTCACCTTCGTATTGTTTTAATTTCCAGATGTACCAAATGGCCAGCACAGGAATGATCAGCATTAACCAAAACCAGTGTTTTTCAGCAAACTGTATGTCAGAAAAATAACTCAGCATGCTTATGGAGTATTAGTATTAATAGGGTTAGTAGTATCGGCAGTATTATTTTCAGGTGCAACGCTGTATTCTTCTTCACGTTTAGTCCCATTTACAAAATCGAACGCGTTTTGTAATGTAAACTCATGCTCCGCTTCAATCGGACTCATCTTGGCAAACTTTACCAGATCGGATAACTGTAGTAATTGTTGTAATTTTTCTTTACTTACCGGATCTACTACCTGAGTTCGGAAAGCCAGCATAATTTCGTCGGTTGTGCTTTCGAGAGCAAATACACCAAACCGTTCTTCAATGTATAAGCGGATGGTATCCGAAATCTGAGAATAGTATTCTTTTATTTTATCCTCTTTCCATACTTTTTCGGTTTTTACTTTTTCAAGTGAGGCCAAGGCAGTGATATGGGCCGGAACTTTCGGCTTTTCCGGTTCTTTTACAACCGTTTTCGATTTTCTGGTAAAATAAACGGTAAGAACAATAATAGTGGCGATAATGGCAAGCGCAGCCAAACCATAATACACATAATGAATGTACCATTTCCAGTTAAAGGGTTCTTCAAATAAAGGCTTAATATCCTTAACTTTTGCTTCACTGCTGTCTGTAGCAACCGTATGAACTTCCAACAACAAAGCTTCCGTTAAAAGAGGGTGAGCTGTATCTCCGTTTAGAACAAAACGAAAGGGAGGCATGGCAAAATAACCACTATCGTATGCACTGATAATAAACCGCTGATGCTGCTGAATAATGGCCGGTTGGTTTTTATCAGGAATCATGGTATCAATGGGCGATGTTTCTATAACCTCCACTTTACCAACAATGGTATCTACTATTTCAGGCCACTGTAACTGAAAATTTTTAACAGCGTTGGCGTTATAGGTAACGTATAAATCCAGTTTTACCTGTTCCCCGATCCGGATTTTAGAAGAATCTAAAATGGCAGATACTTTAATATCCTGCGCTTTGGCAACCTTTAAAAACGGTACCACAAACAGTAAAAGTAACAGGTATCTGAAAGAATTCTTCACGTTGTTATCGGTTTTTAAACAGGTTCATTAATGGTTTAATATAACTTTCGTGCGTATAAATAGATGTAGCATCTATACCGCTTCGGTTAAAGATATCTTTTATACTGGCATCAAATTTAAGTTGATTGGCTTTAAACTGTTTACGGAAGGTTTTACTGGATGTATCTACCCACATAATTTTACCGGTTTCGTTGTCCTTTAATTTCACCAGGCCTATATCCGGGATTTCATTTTCCGTTTTATCAATGATGCGTAAGGCAACCACATCGTGTTTTTTATTGGCAATTTTAAGCGCGTCAAAATAGGGCAAATCGGTTTGAAAATCACTGATGAGAAATACGACGCTACGTTTTTTAATAACATTGGTCATGTATTTTAACGCGGTTTCAATATTGGTTTGCTTATTTTCAGGTTTAAATTCAATTAACTCACGGATAATCCTTAAGATATGTGATTTTCCTTTTTTAGGCGGAATAAATTTTTCGATTTTATCGCTAAAGAAAATAACCCCTATTTTATCATTGTTTTGCGAGGCACTAAAAGCCACTACGGCGCACAATTCAGTAATCAGATCCTGTTTAAATTGTTTCTGTGTTCCAAATAAGCCGCTGGCGCTCACATCTACCAGCAATACCACACTAAGTTCGCGTTCTTCTTCAAACACTTTTACATAAGGGGTATTAAAGCGGGCTGTTACGTTCCAGTCTATGGTTCTAACATCGTCTCCGGGCATGTATTCCCTTACTTCCGAAAAGGCCATACCCCGACCTTTAAACGCCGAGTGGTATTCGCCTGAGAAAATCTGCGAACTTAAGCCTCGGGTTTTAATTTCGATCTTACGAACCTTCTTTAGTAATTCTGATGTTTCCACTGGTTAATCCAAAATTTAATAATCTAAAATTTAAAAGAAACGTTTGTTACATTACAAAAACGCTTTCAAATTTTGAACTGTTTCATTATGGTACTTCTACAGTATTTAAAATTTCGGTAATAATGTTTTCGCTGGTAATGTTTTCCGCTTCGGCTTCGTAGGTGAGCCCTACACGATGACGCATTACATCGAGGCATATCGCGCGAACATCTTCCGGAATGACATATCCACGACGCTTGATAAACGCGTAGGCTTTTGCTGCCAATGCCAGATTGATAGAGGCGCGTGGCGATCCACCATACGAAATGAGTCCTTCAAATTTCTGAAGTTTATAATCTTTAGGGAAACGTGAGGCAAATACAATATCTACAATGTAACGTTCAATTTTCTCATCCATGTAAACATCCTTCACAACGCTTCGCGCTTTAATGATATCATCGGGTTTAAGAATGCTGTTAGGTACAGGCATTCCTGTAGGCGAAATATTAGATGCAATGATCTTACGTTCATCTTCTTTGGTAGGATAGCCGATTACGACCTTTAACATAAAACGGTCCATCTGAGCTTCCGGCAAAGGATAGGTTCCTTCCTGTTCAACAGGATTTTGAGTAGCCAGTACCAAAAACGGATTGGGTAGTTTAAAGGTTTGATCGCCAATAGTAACCTGTTTTTCCTGCATGGCCTCCAGTAAAGCAGATTGTACTTTAGCCGGGGCGCGGTTAATTTCATCGGCCAGTACGAAGTTGGCAAAGATAGGACCTTTACGGATACTGAATTGTTCCTGTCTCTGATTATAAATCATGGTGCCGATTACGTCGGCCGGCAACAAATCGGGGGTAAACTGAATGCGGGAAAATTGCGCATCCACGCATTTGGCAAGGGTGTTAATAGCCAGTGTTTTTGCAAGCCCGGGAACCCCTTCCAGTAAGATATGGCCATTACTCAGCAAACCGATCAGTAAACGCTCCACCATGTGTTTCTGGCCAACAATTACTTTATCCATTTCAACGCTTAACATATCCACAAAAGCGCTTTCGCGCTGAATACGTTCGTTAATTTCCTTTATATCTATCATATCTTTGCAGTTTAAACAAACAGGTTGTAAATATAGTAATGGTGCGGGTTTCAGGCGGTTAACCACTTGTTAAAGAATGTTAACCGGACAGAGACGTATCTCATAAAAAAAGCTAAGTTTTTTAGACGGATAATGCCTATCTTTGTTAGCTAAAAGATTAGCTATTATGGTAGAAAGTATGACAAAATCAGCCTATTTAATAGAGTTGGAAGAGAATTTCGGCGCGCATAATTATCACCCGATACCGGTGGTACTGGAGCGTGGCGAAGGGGTGTATGTGTGGGATGTGGAGGGAAAACGGTATTATGATTTTTTGTCAGCTTACAGTGCTGTTAATCAGGGACATTGCCATCCTCGTATTATTAATGCTTTAACTGCTCAGGCGCAACGTTTAACCCTAACATCGCGGGCGTTTTATAATGCTTTGCTGGGCGAATACGAAAAGTTTATTACAGAGTATTTTGGGTACGATCGTGTATTGCCGATGAATACTGGTGTAGAAGGGGGAGAAACCGCTCTGAAGCTGGCACGTCGCTGGGCTTACGATGTAAAAGGCGTACCTGAAAACAAAGCAAAAATTGTATTTGCGGAAGGAAACTTCTGGGGCCGTACGCTGGCGGCTATTTCCAGCAGTAACGATCCCAGTAGTTATAAGGGATTTGGTCCGTATATGCCTGGTTATGAGTTAGTGCCTTATAATGATTTAACCGCTCTCGAAAAAGCAATTTCCGATCCGAATACGGCAGCGTTTATGGTGGAACCCATTCAGGGAGAAGCGGGGGTAAATGTGCCGGCAGAAGGGTATCTGAAAGGCGTTCGCGATTTATGTACAAAGTATAATGTATTATTTATTGCAGATGAGGTGCAAACTGGTTTGTGCCGTACGGGTAAGTTATTAGCCTGTGACCATGAAGAAGTTAAACCCGATGTTCTTATTCTGGGAAAAGCCTTGAGTGGTGGCGTGTTGCCGGTTAGCGCGGTATTAGCCAGTCACGAAGTGATGTTAACCATTCATCCGGGAGAGCATGGTAGTACGTATGGCGGAAACCCGTTGGCTTGTGCTGTAGCGATGGAGGCCTTAAAGGTTCTGAAAGAAGAAGATATGGCCGGTAATGCCGAGCGTATGGGGATTTTGTTACGTGAGGGTTTGAATCAACTGGCTAAAGAAACCGATTGCATTACTCTTGTAAGAGGAAAGGGCTTGTTAAACGCCATTATTATAAAAGAAAAAAACGGAAAAACCGCCTGGGATGTGTGTTTAACCTTGGCAGAACACGGTCTTCTGGCCAAGCCTACGCATGGTGACATTATCCGTTTTGCACCGCCTTTGTGTATCAATGAAGAACAATTGAAGGCGTGTATTCAGATTATCCGGGATGTGATTTTGAAGTTTTAAACTGTAAAGTTTGGAATGCTTTTATGCTCTACCCAAAAACGGTAGGGTAATAATGCGTCTTCCTGAGCATAATCAATACCTATACGTTTCCCGGTTTGTATAAGTTGAGCCGTTAGTTTTACAGAGTTTCTTTTTTCAATCCATATTGTATTTTCCTGAAGGGAGAGCGCGTTATGCTCTAATCCAATGCCTAAACATTTGGTTACGTTTCCCGGTCCCATACCAATTTTTAACGATGATTGCTTAATGCCTTTCCGTTTCAGCATGATGTCGTAACCTTCGAGAGGAAAAATAGAACGTACTAAAATGGCATGAGGAACATCCTGCATATTTGTAACCACGTTAAAAAGGGAATGAATGCCATAGCATAAATACACGTAACTGATTCCGCCTTCCTGAAACATGGTTTCGGTACGTTTGGTGCGCCGGCCTCCGTAAGCATGAGAGGCTTTATCGGTAATGCCCTCGTAGGCTTCGGTTTCGGTGATGATACCGCTGGTTTCTATACCGTTGATGTTAGTTACAAGGCAAAGTCCAATCAGCTCTTTCGCTAATTTTACTACATCTGTTTGCAGGAACCAGTCTGGCTTTAATTTAGAGTTGCCCATACTTGCGTGACTAACGAATATCTATATATTTGTATAAATTTAAAACAAATGAAGTTAAGGTTTTTTGTTACTTGTTTTCTGGCTGTTCGTATTGTTTTGGCTCAGGTAGTAATGACAGCTAATTTTCCTTCCGAACTGGCTCCTGGTACCAACCGGATGATAGAAGTAAAGATTAATAAGGGTGCCATTTCCAATTTCAGTAAATACCAGATTGATGTACCGGCTAATGTTACTCTTAGCGAAGGTGACAGTAAAACCGGAAATTTCAGTTTCGAGAATAACCGTGGGAAAATTGTATGGGTGAGCATCCCGGTAGAGTCGGAGTTTACGGTTAGTTTTAAAGTAGAGGTAAGCGCTTCGGCAAGTGGTAGCGGAAACTTTGTTCAGAAATTTTATTATCTGGATAACGGTACCAAAAAGGAAGTTGAAGGCGAAACTTACGCGGTTAATTTTAACGCGGGAGCTGCTCCTGCTGTAGCTCAGAGTCCCGAGCCGGCAACCTCATCCGCACCGGCTACCACACCTGCTTCATCTGCTCCGGCAGAACCAACTGCTAAATCACCAGGGCCGGTAAAGACCAATCCCGAACCGGTAAGTAAAGTCCCTGAACCAGTTAAAGCAAATCCTGAACCAGCAAAAATGACACCTCCTGTAACGTCTTCTGTTCCGGAACCTCCTGTTAAAGCTGAACCTGTTGTTAAAACGACGGTTGCTACCTCGGGTGGACAAGTGTTTCGTGTGCAGATTGGCGCATACAACACTCAGCCTCCCAAAAGCAAATATGCTTCAGCCGGTAAAGCTACAGTTAGTAATGAAGACGGCTTTTATAAAGTGTTGATTGGTAATTACACTACCCGTGATGAGGCTTTAAAAAAACGTGACGAACTGAAAAATCAGGGGTTTAACGGGTTTGTAGTTGCTTATCAGAATGGTGTAAGGGTAAAGTAATCCGTCAGGCAGACCACCTGTAACATAGGTTTTCATGTAAGCATTGTTGATACTTTTGAGTAGAATTTAATTTCTGCTTAACATAAACTTTGGGCTTTTTCGTAATTTTAAAGGGATGAAAACCCTTACATTAATTCGACACGCAAAAAGCGACTGGGGACACGAAGGGTTGATGGACATTGACCGTCCGTTAAATCAAAGGGGCTATACCGACGCTTATAGTCTAAGTAAATGGCTGGCGTCTCAAAAGAACAAACCCGATACTCTCGTAAGTAGTCCGGCCGTTAGGGCTATCAGTACAGCATTCATTTTTGCAAGAGCTCTTCAGATAAATGAGTCGGAAGTTACTATAGAACCGGCTATATATGAAAGTACTGTTGAAACACTGTACCACCTTATTTGTAATTTTCCTGAATCCAGTAATAGTATTGCGCTTTTTGGTCATAATCCCGGACTAACGAATCTTAGTAATCAATTGGCTGCCGATATGTTTTTTGAAAATATTCCAACTTGTGGTATTTTGCAGATTGGGTTTAATGTAAGCGAGTGGAAACAGGTAAATACAGGAAATGTCTTAGTTTATAAATATCCAAAACAGTTTAACGTATAAAATCAGGTATGAAGAAGAATGTGCCTTACATTAACCGCGAGATTTCCTGGTTGTCGTTTAACGAAAGGGTTTTGCAGGAAGCGCAGGATCCAACCACCCCATTGATTGAACGACTCAAATTTTTGGGGATCTTCAGTAATAACCGCGATGAGTTTTACAGGGTGCGCGTAGCTACTATTAAACGTTTAAGTAAACTTGGGCGTAAAGCCATTGCTATTTATGGAGAAGATCCTAAGGAATTACTGACTAAATTGCAACGTAAAGTAATAGAACAACAAAACCAGTTCGAGACCATCTATCAGGATTTACTGAAGGAACTGGCCAAAAATCAGGTGTACATTATTAACGAATCGCAATTAAGCATTACGCAACAACACTATGTAAAAGAGTACTTCGAAAACGAAGTCATGCCCTCGTTGTTTCCGATAATGGTGGATGATACGAAACCTTTTCCTTACATGAAGGATAAAGTGAGTTACCTGTATGTAAAACTGAAACCCAAAGGAGAGAAACAAAAGAACCGGTACGCGCTTATCGAAATTCCTGCCCGTGCTACTACACGTTTTGTAGTATTGCCCAAACAGGGAAATAAGCACCATATTATTTTATTGGATGACGTCATTCGGTTTAATGTAAATGAAATTTTCTGGATTTTTGGTTACGATGCCATAGAGGCTTACAATATTAAACTGACCCGTGATGCCGAGCTGGACATAGACAATGATGTTAGCAAAAGCATGCTCGAAAAAATCAGTAAAAGTGTGAAAGCCCGTAAACAGGGCTTACCCGTGCGTTTTGTGTATGATGCCGCTATGCCTAACGACATGTTAATGTACATCATGAAAAAGTTAGGAATGGCTAAAAAGGATAATGCTATTCCGGGAGGACGGTACCATAACTTTAAAGATTTTATTAATTTTCCTAATCTGGGAGAAAAGGCGCTGATTTATAATCACCCGCCGGTATTGCAACATCCAGATTTAAAAGATATAACCACCACCACGTTAAAAGTCATTAAGCAAAAGGATGTATTACTGCACTATCCTTATCATACGTTTAATCACATTATTAACCTGTTGCAGGAAGCATCTATGGATCCGGTGGTGGAATCGGTAAAAATTACCTTATACCGTGTGGCGGATTCCTCTAAAATTGCCAATGCGCTCATTAATGCGGTAAAAAATGGTAAAAAGGTAACGGTATTGGTAGAGTTACAGGCCCGCTTTGATGAAGAAAATAATATCTACTGGGCCAATAAATTACAGGAAGAAGGCGCGCAGGTGATTTATGGTGTTCCCGGTCTGAAAGTACATTCCAAGTTATTCTTAATCTCTACACGCGAAAAAGGAAAAGAGGTACATTACGCGCACATCGGAACAGGGAACTTTAACGAAAAGACGGCCCGTATTTATACCGATTTTACCTTATTAACGGCAAACAAAGCTATTACAGAAGATGTTATCCGCATTTTTGATTTTTATGAGAATAATTTTAAAGTTGCGCAGTTTAAACATCTGGCGGTAGCACCATTTTATATGCGGCAAGTGTTTGTTGATTTAATAAATAAAGAGATTGAACATGCCCGCAAAAAAAAGAAAGCCGCTATTACGTTAAAGATGAATAGTCTCGTTGATAAGGAAATGATACACAAGTTGTATGAAGCCAGTAGTGCAGGGGTAGAGGTAACGCTTATTGTAAGGGGAGCTTGTTCACTGGTAACGGAACTTGCGGGCTATAGCGAAAACATTAGAGCATATAGTCTGGTTGATAAATATCTGGAACACGCGAGGGTATTTATTTTTCATAATCTGGGACAGGAAAAAATTTACCTGAGCAGTGCCGATTGGATGAGCCGGAACCTGGACAGCAGAAGTGAAGTAGCCGTACCGGTTTTTGATACAGCCATCCGGAAGCAGATTAAAGACATTATTGCCATACAATTGAGCGGTAATACCAAGCTCCGTATTTTGGATAAACAGCAAACGAATCAGTACAAACGGGCAAAACCAGGTGAAAAGAAGGTGAGGGTTCAGGATGAAGTGTACGATTATTTGTCGAAAGAAAAAGGAAAGAGTCCAACTCCTAAAACAGGGAAAATAATTTATAATTGATATGCTATTTGCCGCTATAGATATTGGAAGTAATGCCATGCGTCTTTTATTCTGCAGGGTGTATGAGGTGGATGGAAAACCCCATTTTAATAAAGAAGAGTTAATTCGTATGCCCATTCGTTTGGGAGATGATGTGTTTTTACATGGCCGTATTTCAGAAGCGAAGTCTGACCGCCTGATTACTGCGCTGAAAGGTTATAGCCATTTGATTAAAGCCTATGAGGTAGATGGTTTCAGGGCCGTGGCTACCAGTGCCATGCGCGATGCGTCGAATGGCGCAGAAATAATGGAACGTGCCCGAAGGGAAGCAGGTATTAATGTAGAGATTATAGAAGGCAAAGCGGAAGCCTCGTTGGTATTTAGTAACCATGTGGAAGAACTGTTGAATCCCAAGCATTCTTACCTCTATATAGATGTGGGAGGAGGAAGCACCGAACTGACACTTTACGCGCATAATAAGGTAAAGGCGGCCAGATCGTTTAATATTGGTACCGTGCGTATGTTGCTCGATAAAGTGGAAAAGCAGGAGTGGGAACACATGAAAGACTGGTTGAAAACCTATACGTTGGGTGAACATCCTTTACACGCCATTGGTTCGGGGGGAAACATCAATAAAATTTTTAAAATGAGTGGTAAAAAAGAGACCAAGCATTTGAGTTATGATCGCCTGAAAGGTATTTATGAAATGCTGTGTTCCTACACGTATCAGGAACGCATAGAGCGCCTGGATCTTAAACCGGATCGCGCGGATGTAATTGTGCCGGCTGCTAAAATTTTTCTGACCGTTATGAAGACCGCTGATATCGAAAAAGTATTTGTTCCGCAAATCGGATTAAGTGATGGCCTGGTACATGAATTGTATGATAATTATGTAAAGCAGAGGGTTGTAGCAGGAAGTTAATTCTATTTATAACAAGACATTGAAGTTCATTCGGTTTACCTATTTCTTTACTTTTTAATTATTCCTTGGCTGACAGTTTACATAACGCACTATTTGGCGCAAAATATTGCTTTAAGTAGTGCATTATTTCTTCATAAATTTCGTTTAAGCGTAACACATTATCTACAGTTTAAGCTACAATTGATAGAAATGAGAAAGATTAAATGGTTATTGCTTTTTTGGTTTTATTCAGTCTGTTTGTTGAGTCAATCAAAAAAACAAATTGCGGGTAAGGAGATAATAGAATCTCATCAGGTTAAAAAGGCGTTAATCTATAAAATGTTACGGAAGCCAGAAAAAATGGATGATTCAACGGCAGCTTCCTATACAATCAAACAATTGAGTGCTGAAGATATTGATGCCATTCTGGAATGTTGGAATAAATCAGTGGAAAGGTGTGATCGAAAATTTAAAACTAAATACATTGTCGTGTTTTTCCTGATTAATGGCGATAAAAAAGAACTTGATATAGGAAAATCGGGTATTAAGATATACAGGTATAGTTTTAAATTGTTTGATAGAAAGATCATAAACCATATTTGGAACAATTCGGAATGATTCTTTGAGATGTGGTTTACGAACAAATGAAATATAAATATTCGACTGTTGTTCAGCTTAACCCGTCAAAGCAAAATTATACAGGTATTTTAAACAAATATGATAGCGAACTATGCCCCGGATCGAATGAGTTCAAATTTACGATGTGGTAAAGTAGTGCGGTAAATATCTTCAGGAGTTAGTAATTTGGTGGCTACTGTTTCCTCAAATACCAGAGGGATAGATTGAAAACAGTGTTGAACCATCGCGCTGCAAAAAAAGGACCGGTCTTGCGCCAGAGTGTTTTTGGAGTGTCGTTCCTGTTGACTTACAAATGCAAGTAATACACCCATAATTTCGCGAAGGGAGTACTGTGCCCGGTCAGCCACGAGTTGCAACGCTGAAGATAGAACACGTTTTATCTGATCAGGATTCAACTGGAAATCTAACAACGCTATATTTGGATACTCCTGCGCGTTAAAGTACTTACTTAAACGATTTTCCTGAACACCCAGTTTTATTTGTTTACGGTGAAACTCCAGATCGCTTTCAATAACCCAGATATGGTCATCGGCCCGGCGTTCGCCTACAATAAAGGCATGGGAAAACAAACTTTTTTGGCCATCTGGAGTAATGGCTTTCTGGGCTTTGCGAATTGAACGGTCAATCCATGCCGAGCCTCCTACAAGTCCAACCATACCGCAACGGGCATGTTGTTCAAAAAAGGTAACGTTATCCACTGTATGGTTAATGCGATGGTGTTTTTACAATTTTTTGATTAAAGCTACCATTCACTGTTTGTATGGACATCAGGTAAACACCATTTTCTAAATGACGGATATCTATAACGGAGGTATTAGTACTTTGTACTATTTTACCTTCCAGATTACAGATTCGTATTTCTTTTAGATTCGATGCTGGTAAGTTAATGTAAATGTAGTCACTGGATGGATTTGGAAAAATGAGCGTGGCATTTTTTTGTTTTTCATTTTCAGGTAAGTTGGTTATCTGCAACTGATTGAGTTTAAATTGCCTGAAAAAACGCCAGATTTCGACCGAAGCATTAAAATCCATACAGGTAACACCAAGGTTAATACCAGCTCCAGGCCAGGTATGTGTAGCGTTGTTAACTTTATAATGTTCAACATAGGCTTTGCCGTTGGCATTGTAAAATTTATAGTTTATAGCGGTAGCTCCATCGGTTGTATTTGTATTGGTGACGTTGGTTACCAGACTCGAACTGTTACAGGCATTATGTGCGCGCCAACGCTTCAAAACGGTATCAATCGGAGCCATATTATTTGTGGTACTTCCTGTATAAGGAACGGTATTGTCGGCCGTACCGTGTATTTCCATGACAGGTACAATACGTCCCGGAAGTACATTTAGCCAGGTGTTAAACATAGTCCCCGTAACTGAAGCAATGGCGGCTATTTTCGAGTTAGAGAGGCAGGCCATATAGTAACTCATAATGCCACCGTTACTCATGCCGCAACTGTAAACAGCATTAGGGTCAATAGTGTATTGTAGCATTAAGGAGTCAATCAGCGCATTCAGAAACGCTATATCATTGGGCGATCCCGCAATACCGGCATTCCAGAACTGTGAACCAAGTGGGGCTGTTCCTTCAGGATGTACAATCAGAAAATTGGCTGTATCGGCAATCGGCATAAAATTACCATAAAATTGTTGCTGGGTAGCGTTGGATGTATAGCCATGCAGGTTTAACACTAAGGGAACGGCTGTGTTCCCGTTATAGCTGTTAGGTTTGTAAAGTCTGAATTTGCGTTGAATGCCGCCAGATAAAATACTATCTGTAAGTGTGGTGCCGGTTTGCGCCCAAAGACTAACTCCTAATTCGGATATAAGGAATGTGATGATGAATAGATAATGTTTCATGTTCAGATGTATATTTTTAATACTGTAACGTGTAATGGTCATTGTATAGATACCATACAGTTCAATAAAGGTAAAATTTTACATCAATATATAAATAAAACAGGGATTATTAAAACTGTTGTGATGAACGGTTTGAACGGTTGAACAGGAAATATACAGGAATGCCGATAGCAATAATAACCAATCCCATAATCGTATTAAAAGGTTTGGCAATTATCAGATTAATGCAAATAATGCCGGTTATTATAATATAAAGCGCCGGTATTACCGGATAACCAAACGCTTTATACGGTCGTTCCATTTCCGGAGCAATTTTACGCAGCCGGAACAAAGCACCAATGCTAACACAATAAAACAATAGGGAAGAAAATGTAGCGTAATTTAATAAATCGCCGTACGATCCACTGAGGCAAAGGACACTGGCCCAGATCCCCTGCACCCAAAGCGCGCCGGCAGGTACCTGAAAACGGTTTAAGCGGGCAGCTTGTTTAAAGAACAGTCCTTCGTTGGCCATACTTTCAAACAAACGCGATCCTGCTAAAATGATACCGTTGTTGCATCCGAAAGTGGAAATAATGATAAGAACAGCCATAACATAAACGGCACCTTGCCCCATAATGGCGCTAAGAGCGGCGGTTCCTACACGATCATTAGTAGCCAGATAGATGCCATTGCGCAGTGTTTCCGTATTGGCCAGAGGATCGCCAAGGGCCGGTAATACAATAAAGTAACCTAAATTGGCAAGGCAGTACAGCAGGGTAACGATACATACGCCAATGAGTAATCCTAGTGGAATATTACGTTGTGGTTGTTTTATTTCGCCGGCAATAAAGGTTACATTGTTCCACGCATCGCTGCTAAACAGGGCGCCAATAATGGCTGTACCCAAAGCACAGGCTATGCCAATACCGGTAAGAGGTTCTATGCTGCCATTACCGGCATCATAATGAGCTGCCTCAAAAGGATTGGTGAAATTCAGACTCAGGTAATTTGTTCCTCCGAGAGCAAACAGACTTAATACAATAATACTAAGTAAGGCTATCAGTTTGGCAGCGGTAAAAAGCCGCTGTATCCATTTACCATTATCAATTCCACGGGTATTTACCCAGGTTAAAAACAGAATAGAGGCAATGGCCAGAAACTGGGCGTTCGAGATCTTGAACCAGCCTATATCGAGCAGTAATCTGCTATTGTCAAATACAGGGAAGAAGATAGCGCAAAATTTAGCAAAGGCAACGGCAACAGCGGCAATAACACCGGTTTGTATAACAGTAAAAACGGTCCAGCCATAAACAAAGGCCGTCAGGTTACCAAAGGCTTTCTGCAGGTAAATGAATTGCCCCCCGGCTTTAGGCATCATGCCTGCCAGTTCACCGTAACTAAGCGCGGCAAACAGAGTAAGTACACCACTAAGTAACCAGCACATCAAGACCCAAAACGGACTCATTAAATCACGCATCATATCGGCACTTACAATAAAAATGCCACTGCCAATCATACTGCCAGCTACCAGAAATGTAGTGTCGAGCAGACCTAATGTGCGTGTTTTTTCCTTCATAGAATCGCTAATATAAGTAAATTTGCAACATCCTTAATTAGTATCACTATAGGCCTTGTTGAAACTTTAAATAATGGAGCTATAGAAATAACAGGATGTATTTATGAAAGTTTTAGGGAAGCGGGTTAGCATATTAAAGAAAGACGATTTATTGAGTATCGTTATTTTGCCCACAACAGATAAGCGTAAATTGGGATTGCTTTTTTTGTGGCTAATGGCCTGGACGGTATGTGGGATTATTGTGTTTGCCAATTATTTTAAATTACAAAATAAGGATGCAAAACTGTTTATCATTATTTATCTGTCTTTCTGGGCCTATTTTGAAGTAAAGATTATGCGGGCGTTTTTATGGAAGCGTTTCGGAAAGGAAAAGATCTGGATAAAAGCTGGATTTTTAAATTATCAACGTGAAATTAATAAAAGGGGAAAAGTAAAAGACTTTGACCTGGAATTAATAACGGATCTGAAACTAATAGAGTTGCATCACAGTAGTTGGTCCGATACCATTAACCAAAGTTTTTGGATAAAAGGTGGAGAACGGTTGCAATTTCAGTGTCAGGCCAAAACTGTAACATTCGGGATGCAATTGACGGATGAGGAAGCCAGAGGCGTTTTGCAGGAAATAAAACAGTTTATCAAAAAGCAATAAGTCTTCTATTTAAATTTTGTTTTTGAATTTCCCTGCGAAAATTCCCCATCGGGATAACTACTTTTATTTTCCGCCCACCATTGATTCGCCTCCGCGTGACTTTTAAAAGCACCTACATAAGTCCAGGAACCACCATTGGGTCTTACCCAATAATATCGGTCGCCTTTTAGTTGTATGGTTTCGTTTGATTTTTTTTGTAGGGTGGGTGATTTTTGTAAATGTTTGTCGGCTATTCCGCTGAGTTTCTGTTGAGCAATAGTTTGAGGGCGGTTATCTTTAAACTGTGCTGCCGGTTTTGGTTTGTTTTTGGCTTTTCCTTCGTTATCGGGTATTTTAGGTTTTTCGTCTGTTTTTTTTGAATAGGTTTTCATGTGGAGTGTGTTTTAGGCATGTTATTTTAGTGACTATTTTTTACTCTCTATTCGTATGACGTATGTTGCGCAAGGGGTTTGTAAAGTAAAAGCACTAACGTAAATGTACAAAAAACAATTTGGATTATCTTTAGCAAACACAATCCCTCAATGCATCCACCATTTCGGTATAGGGATGTGTCCCTAGTTTTTCGATAAACAGTTCGTTTTCGGTACGGTAAGCATTTAGCATAGATCCTCCGGTCACTTTCGAGTAAGACGCATTGGCTAAGCGATCGCAAAGTTTTACAAATACGGCACAGGGAGTAGTCCTTATTCCTTCGTAATATTGTTCGTTAGCACGCTCTTTGCGGTTACGTCCTTTTTCGTTTGTTAGCGCGTAGGCAATTTCGGCAACCTGCAGGCCACAGGCTGTTTTAACATCGTTATAAGTTTGTCGGCAATCTTCAATAGTGTCGTGCACCCAGCAAGCGGCTAAGGCAGGTTCTATTTCTTTCGGGTCTAGTAAATGAGCAAATTGACACCCCATGTTGTAAACCATTTGCAGATGAAACGAGTAAGGGTAATTGTTATAGTAATGGTTAGTGCTGCTGTGGCAATTCACCGCGTAATTCATGGCTTTTTCAATTAAGGGGCTATCGAAACCACTTTTAAGTTGAGGGTGTTGTATTGGTAAAGTAATCATGATGTAATAAGGTATATAAACAAAAAAACCGCCGGAGGGCGGTTTCAATATTATTGTTGAGGAGCATCTATGGTATCCGGTATCAATAAACCATCTACTAAAACGCGTCCGCAGTGTTCGCACACAATAATTTTTTTATTGGTACGAATGTCTAATTGACGCTGAGGTGGAATTTTGTTATAACAACCGCCACAAGCGTCGCGTTCTACGGCCACTACCGCTAATCCATTTTTGGTATTGGCACGGATACGACGGTAAGCATTTAATAAACGCTCTTCTATGTTTTTTGAGGCATCTTCGCTTTGTGCAATTAAATCTTGCTCATCTTTTTCAGTTTCAGCAATGATCTCGTCCAATTCCGCCTTTTTTACCTGAAGGTCTTTGCTCCGCTCTTCAAATTCTGTTTTGCTGTTCTCCAGCAATTCCGTACGCGACTGGATCTGAAATTTAGCTTCTTTCATGCGTTTTTCCGCTAACTGAATTTCCAGATTTTGGAATTCGATTTCCTTTGTAATGGCATCGTATTCACGGTTATTGCGTACTTTATTTTGCTGGGCTTCGTATTTCTTAATATTGGCCTGAAAATCTTTAATAGCCTGTTTTTTCTCGTTTAACTGGTTTTCCAGTTCTTCCATTTCGCCCTGAGCGTTGGCCAAACGGGTTTCAAGACCAGCTACTGTATCTTCCAGATCAGCAACCTCTAAAGGCAGTTCACCGCGAACAGTACGTAAACGGTCAATTTTGCTGTCAATTAATTGTAACTCGTACAGGGCACGTAATTTGCCCTCTACAGAAGCATCGATTTTTTCTTTGATTTTTGCGCTCATCTTTTAAAAATAATTTACCGGATTGGTATTAATTTTCGATAAATAGGTTGCAAATTTAGGAAATTTATTTTGAATTATATCATAAAAAATTTCCGGGGTAAATTGCTCCGTTTCGTAATGCCCGGCATCAATCAATAACAATTTACCTTCAGCATCGAAAAACTCGTGGTATTTAAAATCGGCGGTGATGTAGGCATCGGCTCCGGCTGAAATGGCATTTTTGAGTAAAAATTGACCACTTCCACCACAAAGCGCTACTTTTTTGATGTTTTTTCGCGTAAAAGCGGTGTGTTTCAGTACCCCGGCTTTTAATTGCGTTTTAACCAGTTGTAAAAAATTCTGTTCGGGAAGCGCTTCCGGTAATTGGCCCAGCATGCCGCTGCCAACGGTATTAAGCGCGTTATCCAGACTATAAATGTCGTAAGCCACCTCTTCGTATGGATGCGCATCCAAAAGTGCCCGTATAATAGTTGTTTCGAGGTAAGCGGGGAATACTGTTTCTATCCTGATTTCGTTTTCCTGATGTAATTCCATGGGTTTCCCGGCAAACGGATGAGTTGTTTCATTCCCTCTGAAGGTTCCTGTTCCACTTAAGTTAAAGCTGCAACTATCGTATTCGCCTATATGACCGGCTCCCGCTTCAAAAAGGGCTTGTCTTACTTCATTGGCTTGTTTTTCAGGTACATAGGTGACCAGTTTTTTTAATAATTGTTTTTTGGGTGCCAGAACAGACAGGTTTGTTAGTCCCAGTTTTTGCGCTATCCTTGCGTTTACACCATTTTTTACGTTATCGAGATTGGTATGGGCCGCGTAAATGGCTATGTTATTTCGGATGGCCTTGATAACCGTCCGTTCTACATAATTACTCCCGGTAATTTTTTTTAAACCGCCAAATACGATAGGGTGATGGGCAATTATCAGGTTACAGTTGTTTTCTATGGCTTCCTCAATGGTGGCTTCAATGCAATCTAAACTCAGCAATGCGCCAGTAACTTCTGCCAATGCATCTCCTGTAATTAATCCGGCGTTGTCGTACGACTCCTGATAGCGCAATGGCGCGTAGTCTTCTATCGCTTTAAGAATATCTTTTATCAAAACCATGTTTTAAAGGTAATAAAATTGCAGGTATCACCTTCTTGTTTAGTTTAAGTTTAAACGTAAATTAGAGACACCAAAATAAAACGGAAAATGTACAAGGCAATAACCAAAGGATCGCCGGAAAAAGAAGATAAAGGGGGCCTTCATCATGGTCATACATCTCAAAAGAGCAAAGGGGTAACAAACAATCGTTCAGAGTCTATCCATCAGTTGTCTGTTCAGCAAATGGCCGATAAGCACTTAACACAACAAAAAAAAGCGATTGTACCGGTTTCAGGAAATCAGCCGGCTCAGTTTAAAGTAGATATTAAGGAATGGGATCTCACAGATCAAAATAAAGGGATAGGCAGTAAGTATGAAATGTTTCAAACTGTAACCGAGAAATTTAGACCTATATTGGAAAAATCGCCTTTATCTAAGGGCGATCTTAACATAGTAGAAATTATGGGTGTTTTTAATAAGAATTTTAATTGGTTTGGCTCTACTGCTGTTTTTATTGGGAATAAACAAAAACATGTAGAGGATTATAAAAACTATGATCAGTTGACTTACCTTAAAAAGAATCAACTAAAAGCGGTAGATGCCAAATCGCCCTTAAAAATACAAATAGCCCTTAATCTGAAATTGCACGACTCCATCGAAAATTTGTATGCCACCTTGTTGCACGAATGGCATGTGCACGGAGCAACCTGGGAGAAAACACTTCCTGTTATGCGGCAAGATGATTTAAGTGCAAAGCAACAAATAGCCATAGATAACAATGGGGTGTCAATAGATGCAAGAGCCTCGGAAGAGCATAAAGCGTACGCAAAATGGTCAGATGAAACCTTAAAAGAAAAAACAGAAGAACTGGGTTTGGAAAAAGAACAGATGACTAAAGTACTGGAATTGTTCAAGTCGGACAGGGATAATTATAAACCTTCCGTGTTGATTTCCAAAGTACTTTCAAAAGAAGTACCAGAAATAGTATCCTCATCAAGAAGTAAGCGTAGGCAGGACAAGGATGAAAAAATAGATAAGAAAGATAATAAAGTGGCGAAGATTGATAAAAAGAAGGATATGGAAAAAGTAAAGAAAAAACGGGGTCGGCCAAAGAAGAAAGAAACGAAGTTGGATCAAATGGAGGGAGTGGATTTAGATACAAAGTGAGGCATTTGGCCTTACATATTGGTGAACTGATGTAGAAATAAAATGAGGGGATGATAGACTAATCGCGTATAGAGTTCTTCTTTTCTTATTAGTATCAGATTAAGGGTTACAGATATTGCAATACATTGGATCTTCTTCTTGTTTAGTGTGAGGATACTTTTCTTCCTTCGAAAAATGGCATTTGACACATTGATAAATATAAGACAAGGTGCTTTCGGTAGGAAAACCACACAACCCGCAGGGGAGCCCTTTAATAACTTCTGCAACTCTAAAACCTGGTGTTTGACAGGAGGGACAGTAGACGTTTATGGTATTGATCAGTTTTTGGGTGACTTTTTCAATCACTTTCATACGGGTAGGATTATACATGGCCCTCATATCGGTTTCCACGTAAGCGCCTCCATGATCAGCCAGCAGGGAGGAAAAGGTCGTAATTAATAGATCGTAAGTAGTGATGCCTTTAACCAGGCCTGTAAAATCGTCTTTTGATTTCCGGATAATTAGTCCGTGGGAAGGGAATAGGGCTTTTTCTGCAAAATCAAGCAATTCTTTTTCAGTCGTAATATCAATCCCGTTGAAATTTGTTTCCATGCTGATTTCCCGGGCAATAATTTCCAGATCGTTTTTTTTATCCATCAGCATGACCATTTCATCGTTGGCTGGTGCAAAATAAACAGAAGGATGTGGGCCGAAGGATCCTTCGCTGGCAATGACCAGATCACAATTTGCTTTTGTCATCCCCATCAGGCATTTATTACGCAGTGTAGTCAGAGGAGGATCTTTTCTTTCCACTTCACTCGTAAATGTTCCAAGTGCATCAGTATCCAGATCTGAAACGACAAAGCACTTAACGCCCAGTTCTCTTTCGAGAACCGGAGCCATACATTTTTCTTTTTCGTGCTTTGTTGCTATCAGAAGTGGACGTTCTTTAAACATATTTAAAACAGTTAATCCTGTTTATTGTGTGCCGATAAATTAACTGATACAAAATGGCCGGATATAATAACCAGAGAGGCATATAAACTGCCATTTACAGCCTCTTTGGTTGTAACGGAAAACACAACAGCAATGAGCATGATAAGTAGTGCTAACACACCGGAAATAGTTTTTTGGTTCATGTTATTCAATACAAATGGTAGCCTCCAGTTTTACGTTGCTTCCTGCTGAATGGGTAAACGCCCTTAGTTTAGAGAGTTCATTTTGAAGGGTTTTAATTTTTGATTCCCTATATTTTATATCTTCAGCGCTGGACTCAGAAATAACTTTGTCTTCATGGTATTTAATCTTTATCCTTGCCATTTGCGTGATGAGTTCTAAAGCATCACTGGCGCTAAATTCGCCCTGTATAAGTTGTATGTTCATAGTGTTATAAATTATTGTCCTTGTCCTAAAGAGTAAGCTGCTTTGCCCTCAAACGCATATAAATTTTCTGTTTTGATAGTATCCACATCCTGTTTAATGGCATTTGCTAATAACTCTGTAATGCTTGTTTTGTCAATTTTTGAGCCGTTAGAGGGCTTAAATCTGCAGCGCCAGTGGTCGGTACAAAATGTTTCTTTAAAACCATCCGGCCAAACTTTTATGCCTCTGTTGGTGATCATAGATAGTTGCGCGTCCTGAGTTTCAATGCCTTTAATTTTTTCGGCCAGTTCGTTGGGATCTGTTCCGTTCCAGTGAATAAAAACATCAACACCTACGAGTTCTTTTTTTGCAGAGGATTTTCGCTTGTATTTAGGAAGGTGTAATGCCGCATTTTTAGCGTAAGAAACGGGTTTTAGTATGGATGGTTTTTGGCCAATGTTGGCAATAACAGCTTTGGCAAATTCTTTTGTGCCTACTTTTTGTTTGCTGATATTTTCTTTAAAAATGTCATACGTGTGAATGCCGTCTTCGAGCGTTTTCAGCCAGGCATTCTGAACTTTTTCAGCAACTTCTGTTTGCCCGATGTGGTTTAGCATCATAATCGCGCCTTGTAATAACCCGGATGGATTGGCCACATTTTGTCCTGCTCTTCGCGGGGCAGATCCATGTATAGCTTCAAACATGGCGCATTCTTCGCCTATATTAGCCGATCCGGCTAAACCAACCGAGCCTGTAATCTGTGCGGCTACATCACTCAGAACATCACCATATAAGTTTGGCATTACAATTACATCAAACGCTTCGGGAGTATCGGCCATTTTGGCGGCACCTATATCTATTATCCAGTGTTCGTTTTCTATTTCGGGATACTCCTTTGCTATTTCGTCAAACACCTGATGGAACAGTCCATCCGTTTGTTTCATGATATTGTCTTTGGTAAAACAGGTTACTTTTTTACGGTTTTGTTGTTTAGCGTATTCAAAAGCGTAGCGGATTATTTTTTCACAACCAGGCCGGCTGATTAATTTCAGGCACTGCACCACTTCATCGGTTTGCTGGTGCTCAATGCCGGCATATAAATCTTCTTCATTTTCTCTTACAATAACCAGATCCATAACCGGATGTTTGGTGCTTACAAAGGGATGTAAACTCATACAAGGGCGTACATTAGAGTATAATCCCAGAAATTTACGGGTAGTAACATTTAAACTTTTATACCCGCCACCCTGAGGGGTTGTAATAGGGGCTTTAAGAAAAATCTTGTTTCTCCGGATAATATCCCACGACTCGGCAGCTATACCCGAAGTGTTACCGGCCAGATACACTTTTTCACCAACCTCTATTTCATCAATTTCGATTTTAGCACCTGCGGCTAAAATTATTTCCAGAGTGGCATCCATTATTTCCGGACCTATGCCGTCTCCTTTTGCTACTGTAATTCTTGTCATTGTTTTGGGTTTTAATAAATGATGATGCAAAATTGAATAATCTGTTACATATATTTTTATTTATATTTATAATAAAATATATAAAAAATATTTATGAATTATACATTGAACCAGTTGCAGATATTTTTAAAAATTGTGCAAACTAAAAGCGTAACCAAGGCATCGGAAGAGTTACATCTTACACAACCAGCTGTATCTATTCAGTTAAAAAATTTTCAGGATCAGTTTGATATTCCGCTAACGGAAGTGATAGGCCGTAAGATTTACATTACCGATTTTGGCAAGGAAATAGCCGGAGCTGCCGAGGCCATATTGAATCAGGTTTATGCCATAAATTACAAGACTCAGGCTTACAAGGGACAACTGACCGGGAGATTAAAAATTTCGGTAGTATCAACCGGAAAATATGTTATGCCTTACTTTCTTTCAGGGTTTATGAAACGACATGGTAGTGTGGAACTTCTAATGGATGTGACGAATAAAAACAAGGTTCTGGATAGTTTAGAAAAAAATGAAGTTGACTTTGCCTTGGTTTCTGTTTTACCTTCCAATTTACAAGTAGATAAACTGGACTTGCTTCGTAATAAATTATTTCTGGTGGGAACTCCCAGATCGAAAAGTAAAAAAGGATTAAGTATAAAAGAAGCGTTTAAGGATTTGCCGTTAATTTTCAGAGAAAAGGGATCTGGTACCCTTCAAACGATGGAACGCTTTATTGAACGCAATAATTTATCTGTATTAAAAAAAATGGAGTTAACATCAAATGAAGCGGTTAAACAAGCTTTATTGGCCGATTTAGGTTATTCCATTATGCCTTTAATAGGGATCAGAAATGAGTTATTTACGGATGAATTACAAATTATACCAGTAAAGGGGTTGCCCATAATAACTACCTGGAGTTTAATATGGTTAAAAAATAAGAAGCATTCTCCGGTAGCTATCTCATTTTTAGAATACCTGAAAAAGGAAAAAGAGCAAATTGTACACGATAAATTCAGTTGGTACGAGCAGTATTAAATTACAGAAGCGTTTTGTACATACTTATTTTGCCAGAGTGTATCTGATAACAGCTCTTGTCTTTTAATAAATTACTTAAGGTGAAGTTTAAAGCTGTCTATCTTCTCGTTTAACTGTTTTAGTAAATCAGGATTTGTAATACCATTTTGCAGATCAAAATTTTCGTGAAATTTAGGAAGCGAAAATGTTTCAATAATCTCGGCTCCAAAAGCAGGGAAAGTATTTTTGGCAATGTTCATGGCATTCCCACCCCCAAAACCTCCGGGAGAGGTGCTTAACAATAGCATTTTTTTACTTTGAAAAACTTTTGGGGTAATACGCGAACACCAGTCGAACGTGTTTTTAAAAGCCGCGGTTAAATTCCGATTATGTTCAGCCATTGAACAGATAATAGCATCACTTTTAGCAATAGCGTCCAGAAACAGATGGGCTTCTTTTGGAAAACCTGCTTTTTCTTTATCTGTGGAAAAAAGCGGCATTTCGTAATCGTTAAGATCAAGTAACTGAACATCGTGTTCTGTAAACGATTTTAGTACAAACTTGACAAGTTCGCGGTTAATTGATGTAGAGGAGGTGCTCCCGGCAAAAGCTAATAGTTTCATTTAAAAAGGTGTTTAATATAAAGATGAACAAGATTTATAATGAATAAGTCAAACATTTAAAACCTTACATCACTTAATGTTTTATCAGCATCAAAGATTTTTTTGGCAAAAGGACAAAGTGGCATAATTTTGAGATTATTTTTACGGGCAAACTCAATCGCCGCCATAACCATTTCTTTTCCCAAGCCTTTACCGTTATACATTTCTTCTACTTCGGTATGGTCTATAATAAATTTATCGGTTCCAGCCCAGGTATAAGTCATTGTTCCGGCGTGGCGCCCGTCGAATAAAATCTCAAAACTCCCGTTTTTTTCGTTGCTTGTATGTTTAATTTCCGTCATGCATCAAGATGTAAAAGTATTAATATGAATGGCGCCGTTTAAAAGCTTATGAACAGGACAGGCTTCTGCAATCGCAAGTAGTCGTTTTTCCTGAGTCTCATCAAGTTGTGCATCTTCGTAACTAATATACCTTTTAAAATGTGCTACATGGTTTTGAGGATCGTTTTCAAGAACAACTTCTACGTTTATTTTACCAACCTGCCATTGTTTACGGTCAATGTACATGCGAAGGGTAGCTGCCGTACAACTGGCCAGCGAAGCCGCCAGCACTTCATACGGATTAAACCCTTTATTGCCGCCACCTTTATCTATAGGTTCGTCTGTAATTATGGTATTGGTTCCGGCACTTACTTTTGTAAAGTATTTTTCTACTCCAATGCCTGCTTGTACGCGAACAGCCATATTTACTGTTCTTTAAAGGTTAACGCCCCAGAAGGACAAGCTGCAATTTGAGCTTTTAAGGCTTCCGTGCTTGCATGTTCCGGTTTTATCCACGGACGTTCTTTAGGATTATACACTTTGGGAAGTGTCTTAACACAAATTCCCGCGTGAGCACACAGGTGCTGTTGCCATACAATGGTTAGTTCGCCGTTGCTGTATTCTTTAGTTTCCATGATGATTTTTTTAATATCTTAATTTAACGTGATACCTAATTGTTTACTTACATACAAATTACTCTAAATTATTTATCTGGTGATAAAATCTTAGTTTTATTTTTGGCATTCTTTAAGGTAAAGAAGAAGGTTAGGATCCTGTGGCGAAGTTTTCAAGGCTTCTTTTAAAAGGGTAAGTGCATTGTCTTTTTGATTAAAATCCATGAAAAATTTAGCTTTTTGAATAATTAAAGCCGTATTGCCGGGGTTAATCTGTATTAACCGGTTTATTGCTTTTAACTGAAAATTGAAGTAAAAGGCAAAATCGTTTTCAGAGAGAAGTTGGGAAGTGGCATTTGGGTTTTGTAACAACAGTGTAAGGTCCTTTATCGCGTTAGTAGTATCGGTAGTTTCCCGGTAAATCTGGTACCGTGTGTAAAGTAGTTCTGGTTTATTACCAGATAGTTTAAGTGCAGAGTTTAAATCACTAATGGCCAAATCCAAACGATTCATCGCAATGTATACATTAGTTCTGTTCTGGAATGTTTGAATTTTAGTTGGATTAATTTTCAGAGAAAGGTCATAGTGTGCTAAGGCTTGTTCGTAGCGTCCGCTTTTAGCGTATAAATTGCCTGCCTGAAAATGAAGGAAATAGTTATTGGGGCATCCCGAAATAGCATCGTTCAGGTATGCTTCCTGTGTTTTGTACACATCCATCCGGGCAACTGTTTTTATACTGAATAGTAATGTAATTAACATTAGCACATACTGTCCTTTTTTAGAATCTATCCCTTTTAACTGGCTCAAAAACAGAAATAGCCCAAAACAGGATAAATACAACCGATGTTCGTATTGTTCGCCTAAAGTGGTACCTGATCCATACCAGGTTGGTAATAGTAATGCCAGAAACAAAGCACTTAAACCGGTTAAAGCCTTTTTTTTGTGAACTGCTGGAACATAAAAATAAGCGGCGAAAAGACCGGCAATGATAAGGCTGCCAATTACAATACCTGTTTTGGTAACGATAGGATAGACTGATTGTTCTATCGGTACAATAAGTTTACCTGTATTGTATGCCATCGCACTTAAAAAAGAGGGAACGTTATGTATGCTTGCTAAGGGATTTGTTTCAACAGTCAGATTTCTCAGAATTAACCAACTTGCGCCGATGAATGACCAGATGACTATAAATTTTATGGTTTGTTGAAAGGGTTTATTTAAAACCAGTAACAGGATCATTAAGTAGATAATGGGAAAAACAATACTTGTTTCTTTTGTAAAAAACGCCGCGGTCAGAAATACACTATGCAGAATCAGGTTTTTACGCCTCAGGGAAGAGACATAAACGATCAAATGAAACAAAGCGGCACAAAAAAAGATGAATAAAAGGGAGTCGTTTCGACCGGGGATCCAGCTAACCGCATTGAGCAGAATAGGGTGGGCGGCAAAAATCATAGCAAGCCAAAATGCTATATGAGTGGGAGTAGTTAATTTTTGCAACGTTTTATATAGTAGCCATACGGCAATAGCATGAAAACTAATATTACTAAAGTGATAAATAAAGGGAGATAGTCCGCCAATGTGATAATCGGTAATAAGTGATATTCTTAAAAACGGGCGATACATAAAACGCTGAATACAATCGCGGAAAGCATCCGGAATGCTGCTCCACTTACTAAGCAGGGATTCGCTGTTTACAATAAGCCATTGATCATCGGCTGGCGAAAAATCGAAAAAAAGACTTTTGAAGTAAAGCAAAAATGTAAAAAGGAACAGGGTTATGTCTGAAAGTAAAGGTTTGGTATAAAAATTATTTTCAAATTTTTTCATAACAAAGTGTAAAAGTAGTCAAAAACCACAGTGCTGACATTTTTTGCATTTGTAAATTCCTGTCTACAAGAGAAAACACTTTTTTAAAGAACTACAGTTTGTTTAAGCGTTCCATAAACGCGTCTTTTTTACGGCGCGAAATTTCTACTTTACTATCATCACTCATAATGGCATAGCCTCCATCTTCTTTCAAAAAACGAATAACATGATTCATATTGATAAGATTATGATGATGTACTCTAAGGAAATCCGCTTCAGGTAAAATGTCTTCGTAGTGTTTAAGACTGGCTGTAACCATTAGTTTCCGGTGGTTGCTCAGATAAAAATAGGTATAACTGCCATCGGCTTCCATGCGGATAATGTCTTTCAGGTTAACGACTTCGTAAGCCGATCCGGTAGGGAGGGTTATTTTGGCAAAGTTTTCATCGGTGCGTTTCAATTGCTGGATCAGAAACTGAAGATTTTCCATATCCGGAGGTGCTGTTTTTTTGCGGTTGGCCACTTTTTGAACAGCTTGTTGCAATTCTTCTACATCAATGGGTTTTAATAAGTAATCGCATGCGCTATATTTAATGGCTCTTATGGCGTGTTGATCGCTGGCGGTAGCAAAAATTAACTCAAATTTACATCCCTGTACCCGTTCCAGCAGATCGAAGCCGCTGCCGTCGGGCATACTGATATCGAGGAAAACCAGATCGGGCTTTAATTGACGGATTAGCGATTCGCCTTCGTTAACGTCTTTGCCCAAGCCAATGACTGATAACTCGGGACAATTTTTTTCGATAAGTCCGGCGAGCATATCCCGACTCTTTTTTTCATCTTCTATTATGATGGTTTTGATCATAGGTTGCTAAATTTAAGAAATTATTGGTATATAGAGTACTACTTTTGTTCCGAGTGCTTTGCCATGTTCATCTTCAAGATCCGTAATTTTTACATTCAGGTTAGAGCGATATATTTCATTTAAAATTTTAAGCCGGTCTTCTGTAATTTTCATGCCCAACGATTTGTGTTTTCTCCCGGGCATCGTACGTTTAATTTCACTGGCACGTTTTCGCCCAATACCATTATCTGTAATGGTACAGATGATGAGATTGTTTTGAGTAGCAATGTGTATTTTTAGTAATCCCTGATCGGGTTTGGGATTTAAACCATGTAAAATAGCGTTTTCTACATAAGGCTGCATTAAAAGCGGTGGCATTACATCGTAATCAACATCCACACTTTCATCTATTTTGATGCTATAATCAAATTTGTTTTCAAAACGCATTTGCTCCAGTTCCAGATATAGCCGCAGCGCCTCTAAATCTTCAGCAACTGTTACGGTAGGTTTATCGCTGTTGTTCAGAATAATCCGGACCAGTCGTGCAAATTTATTAAGGTATTTAATGGCTTCTTCGCTCTTACTGTTAAAAATATAATGCTGTATAGAATTCAGTGAGTTAAACACAAAGTGCGGATTCATTTGACTCCGCAGGGCTTTGAGTTCTATTTTACTCATTTCTACTTTGCGTTCGTATTCGGTTTGCTGGGTTTTTTTAATGTTGCGCAATCTTATCTTAAATACAATATATACCTGTAAAACGATAAAGGCTATAATAGACGTAATAAACCACCAGGTTTTATAAAATGGCGTTTTTATAGTGAAATGAAATTCGGTAGGGGTTTCGTTCCATATACCTTCATTATTGCAACTTTTAACTTTAAGTGTATAGTTTCCGGGCGGGAGATTAGCGTATTTACAAAAGTAATCGGTGCTGGGCATACTCCAGTCTTTATCCAGTCCTTCCAGTTTACGCTGGTAGAGTACATTTTCCGGGTTGGTGAGGCAAATTCCCCTGTAGTAAAACGAAATGGAGTTAGTACTGTGTTCCAGTTCACTGTAATCGGGTAACAAGGTATCCTGGTTCATTACTTCAATGGCGTTAATTACCAGGCGCGGGGCCATCAGGTTACGTTTATACGTTTGCGGACGGTGTTTTACCAATCCGCTTACTGTTCCAAACCACATGGTACTGTCTTTATCTTCCCATATACCGTAAGCATTACATTCAACACCACTAAACCCTTCGTTACGCCCCAGTGATTTTATTTGTATTTTTTTATTTTTCTTAAACGCGTTAAGGTCAAATTTGTTAATGCCCTGATTAGTGCCTATCCATAGGGTCTTTTTTTGTTCAGCAAAGTTTATGGAATAGCACAGTTCTGAGTTTAATCCGTCTTTTTCGTTGATGAGATAATGTTTGTCATTATCAATATCCAGAATAAACAAACCGCTTAACGTTGGGGCGTATAAAAAATTATCGTCGTCAATCAGGATGGTAAAAAAACCATCTATGGGTATTTTATGTTCTTTACTGTAATTACGTATTCCATCTTTGGTTTCTACCATTAACCCATCGCCCCAGGTACCTAACCACAACCGGCCTTGTTTGTCTTCTCCAAAGGCTTCCACCGGGAAATCTGTTTTTGCCGGTAAATGCCGGGTTACAAAGTAATACCCGTTTAACAGAGAACGGGCTCTGGCATAAGCGCCTGATCCGCCAATGTAAATGTCGCCGTTTTTACCCTTATATAATACATGATAATCTCCTTTAAAGTCTTTTGGTAAACTAAGCGGATAAAATTTTTCATTATAAAAAATGCAAACCGTTTTGACTGTAGCAAACCATAATTTGCCCTGATTATCTTCCAGTCCCGACCGGCAAATGATACTGGGTAGTCCGTCTTTCATGGTATAGTGTCTGAAGTAGCCTTCTGTATAGCGGTAAATGCCATTATTGTCGCTGCACATCCATAATTCATTACGGCTGTCTCTGAATATCTGGTACAATGATGCCCGGCCGGGTCCTGTAATTTTATCAAATGTGTTAAACGAATTATCGCGGTATTTAAAAAAACCGCTGTGGGTACCTATCCAAAGGTTATCCTCATAATCCAATATCAGGGAACGAATAATGTTGGCATTGTTTTCTTCACCTATATTGTAAAAGTGAAAGGTAAATCCATCAAACAGCATTAATCCGCTGGTAGTGCCTATCCATATTTTTTCATCATGTTCGGCCAGTATAGTAGTAATGTGCTCATCAATAAGTCCGTTTTCAATAAAATAGTTGGTGCATTTTTGGGTTTGCACGTTATAAAAGGCCAATCCTTTTTTTGTGCCAATGAGCAGGGTATTCTTCGACTTCAGCTCTACTACAGAGGTTACGTCAGGATTAGGTAAGCCCGATGAAGAGTCAATATGGATGGTGCCCTGATGGCCGTAAAAGTATAAGCCCTCATTGCTGCCAATACAAAGGGTATTATTACTTAATTTAATTAAACAATTAATGTTCTTGTTTTTGAACTCGGGTATTTCTTTAATGGAATCATGACTGAGTTTATAAAGCCCGTTTTCGGAACCAATGTAAACGCCATGGGTCATTCCTTTATACAAAGATTTTATATTGTCTGCTTTTAATCCGTCTTTTTGTGTATAATTCGAAATTTTTTTGTTGTCAATAATACTTAATCCTTCGCGGGTGGCTACGTAAATACGTCCCTTTTCATCTTCTATAATGGCGTTAACATAATGGTTTACCAGCCCGTTTTTAGGAGAGTAATTGGTAAAGGTTTTTCCGTCAAATTTACTTAAACCGCCATATCCACCGCACCATAAATAGCCTTTACTATCCTGATACATGGCATAAACCTGAACAAAAGGGAGGCCATTTTCTGCGCTGTAATTTTTGAAGTAGTATTGCTGGGCTTTAACAAACCAGATACTGCATAGTAATGAAATGAGGAGTTTCAGGCGCATATTCCGAAACTAATTTAAGAGAATACGCAGGAAAATAAAAGTAAAATCAATAAGTGGTCGGGTTAGTTTTATAAGTGGACAAACAATAAAGGAAAATATACCTACGTTTATGGATAGAACAAAGCAGAAAAGAGCGGAGTGTCCCCTAAAATAAAAACCTTTTACGTGCCTATTCCCGGTTCTTAAAAGAAGACGGGAATAGGGATATGTTAGTAATTATGTAGCGCTAATTAACTAGTTATCAGAACGTTTTATATATGCGAAGTAACAAAGTGAGAGTATGGCAAATGCAATAACAGGAAGTATTACCACGCCTGTAAGACCGTCTACCGCAACAAAACTGATTAAAGCGCAAATAAAGTCAATCCCAAATCCGGCAAAAGCCCACTCTTTAATCCGATGGGGTACTTTAGGAATAATAATGGCCAGACCTCCCAGTAATTTAAAAACCGCCAGCATGGTGCCAAAATAAGCGGGATACCCTAAGTGAGCCATGGCTTCGCGACTGCCTTCCTGATTAAAGGTTAGTATAGGCATAATGCCCTGAGTTAAAAAGAGTAATCCGGCAGTACTCCAGAAAATGATATGATATGTTTTCATAGATTTAAAGTGTTGGGATAACGAATTTGTTTTATGGGTTTTGACAGTTGATCATCCAGTTAATACCAAAGCGGTCGGTAAAAGAACCAAAGTAAGCACCCCAGAACATATCCTGAAGTGGCATGGAAATGGTGCCGCCTGCCGACAATTCATCAAAAATACGTTGGGCTTCGGCTCTTGTATCGGGTTCCAGACTAATGTGCATATTGTTTCCTTGTGTCACCGTAAAGCCCATTTCTTTCGGTGCATCGGTTCCCATCAGTACATGATCGGCTGTAATGGGTAATTCTACGTGTAATACCATATTTTTTACAGTTTCGGCTATCGGGGGCTGCGCGGGATCGGCCGGTAAGTCGCCAAACCGTTGTATGCCCCCCACCATAAAATCGGTTTTAAATACGGATTTATAAAATAAGAATGCTTCCTCTGTGTTGCCCGGAAAATTAAGATAGGTACAAACTCTGGCCGGTCGGTGTTTCCGGTATTCCTGACGGAGTTTAAATTGCGCTTCCAGATACTGATCGAGATTTTCCATGGCCATGGTAAAGCCTTCTTTAAAGCCCATCTCAATGGTTTTTTCAAGATCGGTCAGAGAAGTATAGTGAATGGTAATGTTAACCGTGGTAGTGCCCAATTCTTCCGAAAAGGCATTATTCCAGAGGGAGCGTGGGTGTTCGGTATTAATAACGCCATTCTCATCACAAAACGCATCCAGTCCCGAGAAGTGTTTATGGATAGCAATGGATTGATAATCGGCACGGCACCAGTGTTTTTCATCAGTTGGGCTCACCATACAGTACAGCCAGTAGCCGCCCTCCCTGAAGTCCATTGTTTTTGTTCGTGTTTGATAAGGTTTTGGAGCCCACCACTGGTCAAGCAGTTCGGGTTTGGTCCATGCATCCCAAACAAGAGGAAGGTTAGCTGCAAACTCCCGTTTTACCTGAATACTGTTCTGTTCTTTGTTAACAGAAAAATCGAAAAGCAGATTTGAATTCATTTTTTATTGGATTTTAGCGTTAATAATACATCATCGAGTTGGCTAAAGCGCTTTTCCCATATTTTCCGGAACTGCTCCAGCCATTTATCAATTTCTTTCATTTTATGAATATTCAGTTGGTAGTAAATTTCCCGGCCTTGTTGTTTAGGCTCCACCAGTTCGCACTCCGTTAAAATGCGTAAGTGTTTCGATACTGCCTGACGCGTAATATCAAAATGTTCCGAAATGGCATTAGGTGTAAGCGCCTGTAAAGCAATCAGGGTAACAATGGCACGGCGGGTAGGGTCGGCAATGGCCTGAAAAACATCTCTGCGCATAAAAATAATTTAATATGAAACTGTTTGGTTGCAAATATATGTGCAACTTTTCGGTTTCGCAAATTTTATTTTAAAAACTTTAACTCGTTTGTAGCAGAACGAGATAGGGGGTAAGATTTAACCAGCAAAGATTATCCGCTTTTTTTGATGGCGCTCTGATAGAGTTTTTTGATGCTGTTCTTTTCTTCCCGTTCACTTATGGTTTTTAATGTTGCCAGTAAGTTGGCATGGAGGCTGGTGTTTAGTTTCAGAATTTCGCCCAAAGCAAAAGCAGCGCCCCACCTCACTACTGTGCCTTCGTGTGTGGTATTATCCAGTAATTTGGTAATGGCTTCATCCAGCAGTTTCGGAAATAAACGGGCGGTATTGCCAATAACTTTGGCGCTTTCCCATTTTACACGGGGCGCTTTGGCAGCCAGTGACATCGTTACCATACGGAACATGGTTTCGCTGGCAATGCCCGGATTTTGGCGGGTGGCGTATTCGAGCGCCTCAATGCAGGTCGCCTTGGCCGGATCTTTAGCGGTTTGGGCAAACGCGCAAAGGGTATCCACACTTATACTATTCTCTAATAATAAAGCAGAAAGGTATTCGGTTTTTTCTTTGGGTTTACGTGTTTTATCGCTGAGAATGGCTTCAATGTTCATCAAGAATTCTTTTCACAGCAAAGATACACTTCTTTGTTGAGCAAGCACTGTTTAATGCGATAACAACGGAAGATAACGCTGCTCTATCACTTCAAAATGCCAGCGTTGATGCCCCGCTAAAATAAAACCGATAGAAGCTACTGAATACGGACCTTTAAAACCTAGCCCGGTTTGGTTTAGCATATCGGCACTAAAACTTTTAAATAAAAGAATGCTGGCCTGCCTCAGAGCAATGGCTTCAGTTAGTAATTCATCCAGCGTTCTTCGGTCGGCCTGTGCCAGTTCCGCGTACTGATCTTCATCAAACGATTTCAAGTCTTTTTCACCACGGGCAAAGGCCAGGGCACGGTAGGTGAATACACGTTCCGTATCAATGATGTGTTGCAGCAAAGCGTGAATAGTCCATTTACCGGGCGCATAAACGGCATGTCCCAGTTGTTTCCATGTATCAAGCGGTACAGTTTTTAATTCATCCAGACTAATGAGCAGTGCTTCGTGTAGCGTTATATCATCGGTTTTAAGGATGTAACGATCAAAATAATCGGGGAGGGTTAATTCACTTCTTTTCATGTTATGTATGTTTTAGATTATAGAGTGTTATCAATTTTGTGCAAAGTCGTAGGATAGCAAATGATTCGGTTTAAGGTACACCACATGGTTCTGAAAATCAAAAATAGTTGAAAACCGTTTCAGTAAATCGTTCCCCATAATATGAACCTGCATCCCGGAAGGGTTGGGGCCGCTAAGTACCTGAAGAGGAATGTTACGAATGGAAACAGATCCCATCCTGAACAGGTCATTTTTTACGGTAATTAAAGGAATGGTATCGCCCGCTCCATTTCTTACCATGGTTTTGTTAAGTACAGGCAGTGTATTTACGGGGAAGTGGTCTTTTGACGATAACGCTTTATCCAGCATAATGCTGCGTTGGTAACCACTATCAAATAAAAACAAATCCTTGTACGATTGCCCTTTTACAATAAACTGCGCTTTAAACACCAGTAATCCACTTTTATAGATCAGTTCCTGTTTTTTATACCCTTTGGGTATATGAGGTAATTGTGTATGGATAATGAACCATTGCCGGTCATAGTCTATTTCTATAATTTTCCCATCCAGCACATCCCAGCCAAAACGCCCGTCTGTTTCCTGCCCGCTTAATGCAACAGGGTGTATAGAAACATTATCCCAACGGCTTTTGCTCATACTAACGGTATGCCCGTGAAGCGATGGTAATTGCAATTGCTTTAGTTTTTCGTTTGTGATTCTGAAACCGGTGCTGCCACTGTCAAATTTCAGGTAAAGCGTATCACTGGTATTCAGGAGTACTTTGCATTTTATGTTATTGTAGGCAGTTAATACAAAAGGAATGGTATCGTGAACAGGAGGAGATATGGTTTTGTCGTTTTTTAAAGGCAGACATACAAAGCGGGTATAACAGGTGTCTTTACCATTTAATATAACCATAAAATCGTGCGAGGTGCCCGCTTTTAGTTTTACACTGTAGCGGCCTTTATCCGTTAAAAGTGTTATGCGGCGGGGCTTCGGACTTTTAGTCGCCGTATAAACATCCGGTTTAGCTTCCGGTGTAAGGAACCAACTGGTGGTATCTGCATTATCTTCAATGATATAAGCTTGTTTGTTTGTAGCGGTAATAAACGGTAAACCGGTTTGCGCTTTACCTTTCCCCGAAAGGCAGAGCAGTAAGAGCAAGGCGTACCTACCTGTTTGTGTAACAGACGTAATTTCCCTAAGGAATTGTTTAGTGCTGTGAAGTGTTAGCATTGGTCCAGAAATAAAAATGAGTAGAGGTTTGTAATTCAAACTGCATGGACGGATAGAGCGCGTTACCAATATGATTGGTTTTTTCGGTTTCGAGCAACAGGCCACAGGCTCCTGTATCCATGGCCAGTTGTTGGGCTGCCGCCAGTAACAATCTGGAAATACCTTTGCCTCTTTGCGTTTCTGTTACATATAAATCGTTAAGCAGCCACAGGCGTTTCATGCGGGTGGATGAAAACAGGGGATAGAGTTGTGTAAAGCCCGCCAGTTTGCCATCTGCAGTTTCTGCTACAAAAATTATCGAATCGTTTTGTCGCAGGCGTTCAGACAAAAAGTTCAATGCATCTTCCACCGCGCTATCCATTCTGTAAAATAGCCTGTAGGCATCAAACAGTTTGCTCAATTCGGGTAAATCTTCTGTATGCGCGCTTCGTACCGTTGTCATTATACGTCTTCGTTTAAATGGTGAGTTAAATATCGTGATAATCCGTCAGTTGGATGTGGAGCCATTAATACTTCTTTTACCCAAGCCTGACGTTCGAACCAAAGCACCGCCATTTCCCATACACAACTCACCAGACCTTTGTCTGAAATTAAACGGAAGTTGGGTGCTGCGGTATATTCCGAAAAATAAGCAAACAATTGAAGCATGTTTTCATCCGTCCACCAGAATAAAACGGCAAAGCAACCGTCCTTTCCCTCATGTAAAATAAGGGTTGCTACTTCGTAAACCGGAAGACCAGTTAAATTCTTGTTGTTAAGCCATTCTCCCAGTTGCGCTTTGGCCCGGTGGATAAAGCATTTATCCACCACATCGTTTTTACAGGAAATGCTGTAAAGTTTAATGCGTTCGTTGCCAAGCGCTATTACCTCTAAAAAACTTATCGGACGTGGATGATAAGGTGTGAAATCTGCCATTTCGTTATTATTTTCCGGGAGAGGGATTCAGTTGCGATTCATAAAATTGTATAGCGCTAAGGGCATTTTCATCCTGTTTGTAACGTCGCTTAAGTGGCTCAAAAATTTCGCGCCCTTTGGGGTCGCCAAGTGTACTTATTAAAAGGGTTTGGTAAAACACATCATCGGTGTTGTTTTCGTTCATGGCCATTTGGAAACGGCTCAGTAACAGTTTCAGCGCTTCCCCGGTTTTACCGATGCGTTTAAGTGTTTGTACGGCTACAAAGGGGTAATCCCAGCCATTTCCCAAAAACCAGCGGGGCGACTTATTATCGGCCAGAGCGGCCAATGCAATCGGTTCTACCTGCGCATCATTCAGAAATGCCATCCCATTCAGGCAGTGCAGTAAACTTTGGTTTTTCCAGGAAGGCTTTTGTTTTAACGCCAGTAATTGCTCAAATATCCCTTTAGCATTGGTTTTTCCAAGTGCTACGGCTGCCGCGCTGATGACCCGCTCGCTGGAATCGTTGAGACATTGGCTGTAAAGGCTGTTGTAAGCAGAGGAGCGACTCATTCCTAAAGCGGTAATGGCAGCGGCTTTAACCCATGCACGTTCTTTGCGGATCACCCGTTTTAAAAAGGCAATGGTTTCCTCATTGTAAGGTGTTTCCAGCAGCCCCTGAAGTTGCGTTAACGCATTTAGTTTTAAACGCCAGTAGGCATTACTTTCAATGAGTTCTTTTAAGGCAGATTGGATATGTTGCCGTTCGGTTTTACGAATGCTTGTGTCCTTTACAAGCCTTACAAGTTCGGTTAATGCAGTATTTTGAGCCGCTGCTGTTTTACTATGTAATAAAATACTGCGCCATTCTGTTAAGGATTTATCCATTTGCAATTCCTTTATCCAAATGACTTCCGCATCGGGTAGCACTATTTCAGGCTCTTTCGGAAGCGCGAAAGAAAACGTAGTTTCCGGTTGATCTTTAATAAATACCGTGAAACGTTGCTGATCTATTTCAATGGTCATTTTACCTTTAAAGTAAAGTGGCGGTTTGTATGACGCTCCGGTATCCGTTTTTTGTTTTTGTTGAACCAACAAGGTATAACGTTTTTGTTTTACGTTATATGTGCCCTTTATCTGAAATACCGGATATCCTGTCTGATACAACCATTGCTTAAAAAACCAGTTAAAGTCTTTACCACTTACTGTGTTTACACTCGCGATAAAGTCCGACGTTTGTACAGGTTTAAACGCGTGTTGTTTTATAAAATGGGCAATGCTCCGGAAGAACAGTGTATCGCCTAATTCGGTCCTTAACATACGCAGTACCAGAGCGCCCCTGTAACGGGCATAACTGTCGGTAGCAAACAAGGCGGTATCGGGGATGAAATCCGGCACAATGGGATGACGGTTACCGCTATCCCAATCGTTTTGGCAGTTAGCGTTTTCAAAGGGATGGTACCAAAGCTGGTATTCGGCTTCGCTATGGTTTCTGGCTGTGTATAGCCCTTCAAAATACTGGGCAAATCCTTTGCTTAACCATAAGTCGGACACCCGCGCGGGTTGTATAATAGTTCCAAACCATTGACCGGCCAAAGCATAAAAAGAAACACCATCCCATAAGTACTGATAGTCCTGATGCGTACTGTAATCATCAATAAAATTATCAGAGATCAACCCAAAGCTATGTTGCCCTGTTAAGCCCGGAAAGGGATAATCCTGCAACATTACCTGCGCATAGTGTTTAAACGGGTAGGGGAACCCCGTACACTCTTCCATAAATTTTAGCATATCGGGGAAACGAACGGTAGAGGCTGTGGCGGCTTCTGTTTCGTCGGGATAACAAAAGGTTTGGAGCTGAACGGTATTTACTGTTTGTGTAATTTGCGCGTATTCAGCCATGGCAAATGCCATCAGGTAAACAGGAAAAGCCTTGTCGGATTTGTAATAAAAGGTAACCGTGCTATCAGGATGTGAGCGTTGATGTTGTAATTGCCCGTTGGTAATAAATGTAAAGCCAGATTCAACCGTAGCACTGCATTCGGTAGTGCAAAGGTCTAAAGGATTAGTGCTGCACGGCAGCCACCATGAGGTGTTCAGCAATTCGCCCTGTGCCCATAGCTGCCGGCGTTTGGCCGGGTTTACCGTACTGGGTGCTATAAATCGTATGCCTTGTCCAAAACTGCCACCAGGGGCATTAGGATCCGTTGCATTAACGTGCCGCGTTTCGTAATGCAGTATCAATTCTTGTTTTTCGCCTGATGCGTAATGGCGATCTAACATCAGGTTTACACGATGTTGAATAGTATCGCAGGTAAACGCAAGGGGCGTGTTTCCGATTTTGGCGGAATAAATGTGCAGGTGATGAGCGGCTAGTTGCAGGACGGAACTGGTGTCGTGAAACTGAACGGAAAGGGTTACATCTGAGATGGCTTTTTTATGTATCTGGTCAAAACGAAGGTGTATGGTGTAATGGCAAATATCCGCATCCTGTCTGGCAGCCTGAACCAACAGGCAGGTACTCATCCATAAAAAGAGGAGCATCTGTTTCCGGGTTATCAGGTATAACCATTTGTAAGGCTTTACGTTTTGCATGGTTCAAAAGTAAGAACCGTGCTTAAAACACTTGGGCCAAAGATGGGACATTTTCAGCCTTTGCTGTTCAGTAAGCGCTCGGCCTGTTTGTAGCTTTTTAAACCTACCTGTTCCGCAAGGTGTTGTTTCGATAAATCGGGGTGAAGCAACAGGGTTTTCAGGCGTTCAACTCTTATCTTATTAATGTATGCGTTTACGGTGATGCCAATTTCTTTTCTAAAGAGCCGTGTAAAATGCCGTTCACTCATATTGGCCAGTTCGGCCAGTTCACTTAGATATAGTTTTTTAGAAATATTGGTTACAATGTAATCCTGCACCTTGTGTATCCCCGAATGAATGTGGTTCCGGTAAAGAAAGTGAGGCCCCAGTTGCTCCGTATGTCCAGCGCGCCGGTTATACACTACCAGCTCGCGGGCTACCTGATGGGCCATAAAACTATCGGTGAGTTGTTCCAGAATGTGAAGCATCAGGTCAATTCCAGAGGCAATACCGGCACTGGTGTGCAAGGTGCCTTCCGAAACAAAAAGCACATTTTCCTGAACCTGCGCGGCGGGGTACTGATGTTTTAATTGTTGGGTTAACTGAAAATGCGTGGTGCAGTTTTTTCCGTCCAGCAATCCGGCTTCTGCCAGCACAAAAGCCCCAACACAAATGCTGACAAGGTGCACACCGTTTTGATACGCTGTATTCAGCCATTCAAACACATCGGTATGGCGTTTAAAGGTATCCGATGTGATGTATTTTATACGCGATCCGGGAATAATAATGTAATCGCCTGCCCGGTAGGAGATGTCCGAAAAGTGCCGGAGTGGCCCTAATCCTAAACCGGCTGAGGTTTGAAGGGTGGAGGCACAGCTACAATACACTATTTCAAAACCGGTACCGAAGTCAATGGCTTCGCTGAGTACCTGATCGGCACCGGCCAGATCTAACAGGTGAACCTCGGGGAGTATCAGAAAAATAAAGCGGGTTTTCATAAGCTCTGGCTTTACGTTTTGCAAATGCAAGGTACGATTTCGTTCAGAGTATGCAAGAGGTAGCCGCCCGATGGTCTATGGCATTATAAGACTAAATCTTATGATTTATTTTTTTGTTAACGTTTCCAGCGCCAGAGCCGCTATGTCTTTTGTAAGCTGGGTAGGCGAGTGGCAATCGCAGTTACTGAGTCCAATAACGTAAATGTCCTGTTCGGGTAAATACACTCCCATGGTTTTAAATCCAAATATACTGCCACCGTGTTCGCGATCGGGAGTACCGTTAAGATCTCTGATGTGCCAGCCATAACCATAGGTAAAAGCCTGACCATTGTTTAGTGTGTAAGTACTAAAAGCCTTTTTAATGGTTTCCGCTTTTAGCAGGGTGTTGGTATTTAACGCGTTTTGCCATTTTAAAAGATCGTTGGCCGTGGATAATAAGGCGCCAGATGCATAGGGCACACTGAAATGAATATTGGTTTTGTTTACATACCCGTTTTCTTTTTTCTGGTATCCATAGGCGCGTTGTTTAATAATTTGCCGGTCGCTGGCGTAACCCGAATGGCTCATGTCAGCTTTGTCAAAAATGCTGGTTTTAATAAAGTTTTCGTACGACTGGCCCGACACCAGTTCGATGATATACCCTAACAGCACATAGCCCGAATTGTTGTACTCAAATTTTTCGCCAGGTAAAAAGTCAACGGGTTCGTTTTTAAAAAAATCAACCAGCTCTTTCGGACTCATTTCCTTTTGCGCAATGTCTTTTAAGGTTTTCATTTTAGTAAAATCCTTAATGCCAGAGGTATGCGTTAGCAAATGGTGCAAACTTATGTTATTGCCCCCGGGGTAATCGGGAATGTATTTACTCACCGCGTCTTTAACACGTAATTTGCCTTGTTCTTCGAGTAGTAAAATGGCAATGGCGGTAAACTGTTTGGTCATAGAGCCTAATTGAAACACGTTTTCGGTACGCATATCAACATCCAGTTCAATATTGGCTTTACCAAAAGCTTTTTGATAAATGGGTTTTCCGTGTTGCGCTATCATAAATACGCCACCCGGACCATCAGGATCTTTTAGTTCTCTTAAAATCAGACTGTCTGTTTTACGTTCAAGGTATTGTGTTTGGGCGGTACTGCTTATTGAAAAAGCAAGTAATACGGCTAAAAGGATGGTGTTAAAAAAGCGTGGTAACATGGTAACAGTTTAAAAAAACAAGATAAACACAAAATACCGAAGCAGCTATATATTTTGACCAAAGTATGGAATAGAAGGATGTAGGGCAGTATTAGTTTGAAAGTATCTGAAGGTGTTTAAAAGAAGAGTCATTAATTTTTGTTGGCACCACCCGGCTTTACCGTAATTTTCACTAAGTAAAAGCCGGTCCGGGTGCTTTGCTATAGCCGGTGTGGGGTGTGGCTGTTTTTGGGCACCGCACTAAGCCTTCCCTCGGCTTACGGGGTCTTCGTGCCTCAGCCTCCGCGCCTTGCAAAAATAAGCCACACCCCACACCGGGCTGCCGCTTCGCCCCCTTGTCGGGAGGTATTAAAAAACGTTAGTTCTCTATTGATATAAGTGTTTATAGAGTCACAAATGTTGAGTTTACCAATTAGCTACAATACAGCCAATACGTTATTACCGGTTATTTGTTTTTTGCAGATTCAACGTTAATTAATTGGTAGCCTAATACTATTTGATGCTCTATACTATCCACTAAGGCGTTCAAATCCATTTCAACATTTTTAATGTGATCCAATATTGTAAACTCTTTATTTAAGGGATAATTGTTATTGTATTCATTCTCTACAAACTTGTATAAAAGTTCTTGTTGATTTCTCCCGTCACTATAAAACATTGGCGAATCTTTTAAAGGAAAATAAGAAAGATAATCAGATGGAAATTTATTGTATGTAGAAAAAAAGACTTTGTTCTCAATTGGTTTTAAAATAAAAAAGACGGCTGTATGTTCACCAACGGTTCTTAACAGCGCAAATTTATTTTGTAATAAACGTTCTTTAACTTCTTGTAATTGAGGTAAAATATTTTGCAGGACACCAAACGTATTCATATCATCAATTATGTTCATGGGTAATTCATCAAACAGAACGATAATTTCATATAAGTCGGCTCGCCAGGGCGGAGGTGAATTCAGATAATCTTGAATGCTTTTCATTGAATTTGGAGGATACTCATCGAAGTCTTCTTTTGGGTCGTACACACATAATGTCAAAGGCATAACGGTCTATTTTTTACTGATTTATCTTAAGGAACATGAAAATAGTAATTATCTTATTTATAATGTGTTATATGGTTGTGTTAAATAGTAAGTAATGATTTTCCGATTCTGAATCCGGCCCGACAAGCTTTTCTTTTGTTACATCGATGCGATGGCAAATAAAAAACGGCAGGCGGGCCGTCAAACTATCACTATAGCCAGTAAGTGCTACACGCTTTTAATACCTTTACTATTTCTTAAGCACTTTTTGTTACGGATTTACTGTTTCAACTTTGGGCCATTTCCATGCATAGTAAATGATAAGACCAAGCAGAATAACTTGTATGATTGCCCCTGCCACCATGTGAACCCAAGCCACGCCTGCTAGGTTAAACAATATTAATGGTATGTTAATAGCGGCAGTAATTATATTTGCCCAGCGATTTACTTTAGCCGGTAGGGTAATCGAAAGAAAAATGAGCAATGCTGGAGTTGCTACCATAGCGAGTGCCGCAAATAGAAACCCTTGCGTAATATTAAATACATATACCTTGCCTGCTATCATATCTTTCAGTGATTCTGGCATATATAAGTGGAAATAGTCAAGGTAGATAATTAAAAACATTAAACTCGACCAAAGTGATGCAAGTTTCAGTTTCACGCTGGCTTTGATATCTTCCAGTTCGTTTTTTTTTGTTTTTTCTGAATTCATAGTGTTTTAATAGATGTTAAACGATATTGCGGAATTAGATTGTAGTTGACTTAAATTCGTTCTCTTAAGATAAGAAGTGACTTACTTTTTGTATTTGCCTAGAATACTTTAAATAGATGTGTTTAGGGATTAGTATGACACACTAAAAGGGAATTCTTTTAAAAGAAGGCAGAAATTTATAATGGCTGATGTTCTTGTAATTTACTTATTTTCAAAATTACATTTCCCTTCTTCCTTCCGGTGTCAACGTACTTATGTGCTTCTATTATCTCGTCAAAATCAAAAAATTTATCAATGACGGCCTTAAACAATCCTTTCTCAAATAGCTCTTTTAATAGTTGTAATTGTTGAATGGTTTCAGTAGCATTTGTAGAATTTACACTTTTGTAAATACCATTACTGTTCAAAATTTTTCCACATTGCTTCCTGTTCGATTTGCCAATAGCATCAAAAATCACATCAAATTTTTCAGTTTGCAGGGTAAAATCTTCTTTGTCATATAGAATGATGTTTTTCACGCCTAATTCATTAACAAGT
>JASGCO010000058.1 GCA_030054095.1 Sediminibacterium sp. | reverse complement strand
AACGATTTTTTTTCCATAAAAAGTAAATACCGGTAAGACTGATAAGGTACAGAGGGGTGTAAAGGAATAAGCCTTTTTTATAACTGAAAAGAATATTGAACACATTGGGCGAAAAGAGGTAAAGGTGTTCGTTACCATACGCATACACCAAAAAACTTCCGGTAGAAATTTTGTAAATAATCAGTTGTACAAACGGGAAGAGAAAGAAACTAACAATCAGGAATATCAGTTTCCGAATGTCTTTTAAAAGTAAGAGTACACCGGTTTTAAAATTCTGAAGTGATCCGGCAGCCAGTGGCAGGCAGAGAAGAATTATGCCATTTACTGGACGGATAAGAACAATAAGTCCCAGCAACAGGCTTAACCAAAACGCGTATGTGTATCGGAACATCATAAAATACCGTTTGGCCAGATAAAAAAATAAGGTAATACAAGCAAACGAATACACATGCGACATGCCGGGTTCGGATATCGTATAGTAAAAGAGATTTGTACCAAAAGCACAGGCTATAATGGTATAACAGATCGTTTTAACGGACAACTGATATAAGCGTAGCAGCAAACTCAGAAAATAGAGCCCCAGGCACATGTAAAACAGCGCCGCAATATTGATGAAAACCGGATACAAGCGGGAATAGCCATCTGTATCGCCATGTGTGAGGTGAGTTAAACCATGAGCGGTAAGAAAAAAAGGTAATTGTAAAATGGCCGTACCACAGTAGTATTTATTTATAATTTTTCCGTTAGCTCCGGTCCGGTATTCGTAGTAAATGTTTTTATCAAAATACTTTTGTTTATCAATAGTATCGAAGAAACCAAAATTAAGATCATGGTATATAAATACAGCGGGTAAATAGGCGTAGTACCCCTTGGCGTCTCCTTCCAGAATATTCTTCCAATGATTTTTTCCCCAGTTGATATTATTGGCTACAGCCAGCAGAAGAATAAATATACCTGACAGAAGTAACTTGGGCCGATTCTGACTATTTTTTATGACGTTTCCCGATAATAGCATGCAATGAACACAGGAAACGAAAATACTGTTTTTTTCGGAGGAACAAGGCGGAATGCTGTTTTAGGAATTTGCCAGTATTATGTTGCTTAATACCACGCAATCTTACTGTTTAGAAATGGCACGTGTATTACGCTATTACGGGTTTAAATTCCAATTATGCAATAGGCGCCATAGCGAGCTACTGTAAATACAATCCCGGCAGGAAGACTGTGTTCCTGACCGGGATTGTACCTGACTAAAAACTCATATCATCGGCACTGGGGCCGTAACTTCCGGGAATAGGAATATTCAGCAATCTTAAATATACGCCCAGTTGCGCACGATGGTGAATAATCTGGCTTAACGACATACGGATCACATCCCGTTTGGAATCCGTACTGTAAACGGTAGCTCCGTCGCGAAGGGTCCAGGATTCTTCCAGCTGAGATTCAGTGGCTTTTAACAGTGCGGATTTACCTTCTTCCAGGCATTTCTCAAAGTAATTTACCAATTCCGTAGCCGTTTTATATTCAACAGGTTGATAGGGATTTTTAGAAAAATCCAACTCGCTCGTGTTTAAAACCATTTGTATCCAGCCGGGAAGTTCCGCTACGTGTACTGCCAGTTTCTTTAGTACCATACTTTTTTCATGTGGCGCCCAATCGGATTTTTCGATGGGAACAATGGCTAGCATTTTTCGTGTGGTTACGGCTTCAGTTTCCAATTCTTTTTGAAAGGCTTCTAATTGCGTCATAGTATTATTTTTTTGAATTATAACACAAAGAAAAAGGGGCGAGGTGACAACCTTATGTCAGCAGGACGTTATTTTTTTAAAATGTCAGATGCCAGATGGCGAATTCGGTCTTTTAAGCTATCCGGACTAATAATGTCTGCTTTATCGCCAAACATCATGTACCATCTGGCAAAACCGTGTAGAGAGTCAGTCAGAAAGGTCATTTCTACGCGCTCTCCCATGTGTTTTTCAGACACAAAACCATTGTAGTATTTTTGTTCACCAAGGTGTTTTACCGTAGCTTTATCAACCAGCATCACCACTTTTTGAAGGTCTTTTTCCTTACTGAGTTGCGTAAGGTATGTTTTTAAAGAAGGGTGCTGTAAACTGTAATGAGTGGTGGTACTGTGGGCCGACAAAATACGGTCAATCCGGAATGTCCGGTAATCTTTGCGTAGCAGGCAATAGCCAATCAGGTACCAGTGCGATCCAGCGTAAAAAATGCCGACTGGTTCCACGTCGCGTTTTGTTTGTTGCTGGTTATGATTGGCAAAATACTGCATTGCCAGAACAGACTTAGTGGAAATACATTGCAGAATGGTTTGAATATGACTGTCGGAAAAATGGTCTTTTGGTAAATAAGGATTACGCAACACCTCGATATGATCATTCATGTGTTCCAGATGTTCCTTTTCCTGCGTTTTAAGAACAGCCTTTATTTTGTACATGGCCGATTTGTAATGCTGTTCTGTAGCCGGATCTGTTAATTTCTCCACCAGTTTCTCGGCTGTCAGAAAGGCAATGGCTTCTTCGCGGGTAAACATAACCGGCGGTAACCGGTAACCATCCATAAGCGAATAGCCAATACCTGCTTCCCCATTAATAGGAATTCCGGCGGCTTCAAGGGCTCTTACATCCCTGTAAACCGTTCTTAAACTAATGGCGAACCGTTCGGCAATGTCCTGAGCTTTTACAAATTTTTTAGATTGTAGTTGTATAAGAATGGCAGATAAGCGATCAATACGGTTCATGCGTTACAGATTACAGGCATAAGATGTAAAGATAGAAATGGAATGGATATAAAACGATTAATTTCTTACCCTGTAGCCAACCGGTTCAGGAGGATGTGTTTTAGAATAGTGAACGGTAATTTTACTGACAGGAAGTTGGTACCATTCAATGTAATCGTTTTGTTCTATTTGCGCGTAAAATGTTTTTGAAACAGGAATACTTTTGGTGTCTGAATGTAAAAGATAAACCCATGTACTGCTTTTTCCGCTTCTCACAAGTTTATGTTCTTTCCGGATAATTTGCCCCGTGTAGTAAAGGATAGTCCCTGTTTTAAGATCCTGCCTGTATTTTTTATAATTCCTGAACAGCAAGTACCAGATACTGCCAAACGCGGCAGTTGCAAGCAGGTAAAGTATTAAAAGTTTGGGTTTATAGAAATTAATAGGATCCATAAAAAACGGAATCCAGCCTAAAATAACCAATGCCATTATGGTTCCGAAAAAAATAAGCACAAACCTATCTGCCGCCGGATAGCGAATGTAAGGTTTAATGGCATCGGGGCACGGAATTATTTTTTCTGCACTATTCACTTACATAAGTAGGTTTCAGTTAAAAGAGCACGTTGCTCAAAAACGGATAATCTGGTTTTTTAATGAGCTGACAAAACGAATAAACATATCCAGATCTTTTTGTATGGTTGGGATACCTACAGATACACGTATAGCACCTCTCATTTTATTGAGGTAATGTATCATATCCTGATAGTTCCCTTTTTCACGGCTCGAGAAATATGCATGTAATTCAGATGAGGTCAGGCAATTGTTTACTTCATCAATACCCGGATTGCAGAAACAGCCGGCTCTTACAGAGATGTTGAGTTTATTGGCCTTTTGTTCAATCAGTTCGAATGGCGCCAAACTGCCATCCGGATTAAAGAAGGTCATAATAAGTGTGCCTCCGGCATTCTTATGTTCTTCGGGACCAAGAAGTTTTACCACACTTACTCCAGTATCATGTTTAATGTGTTTCAGAGCGGTGTAAAGGTAGTGCATGAGCGCGTTAACACGTTCATTAATGCGATCCATTCCAATGTTTTCAATAAATTCCAGTCCGGTTTTAATAGCGGGAATATCCAGATAATTAATGGTACCGTCTTCAAAACGCTCGTGGTTATTAGCCAGGTAATGATCGGGAGACATAACGGCTGCAAGCGTTACCGTTCCGCCGGCAAACCATTTTTTTTGCAGAACATCGAATTTATCTTTTTTCACCAATAAGCAACCAATCCCTGTAGGGTATCCAAAAATTTTATAAAAAGAAACCGATACAAAATCCGGTTTTACTTTTCCAAGATCCAGTCGGCTGGTAGGCACAAACGCCGCGGCATCCAACAATACATCCCAGCCTTTTTGATGCGCTTTTTCTATCCAGTTTAAGTCGTGTTTTACACCCGAAACATTCGATTGTGCCGGAAAAGCAAATAATTTGCGTTTCTTTTCGGAGGCGCTGTTCAGCAGCGATTCCAGATGTGCCGTATCCAGATTCAAATCTTCGTATTGCAATTTGGCATAAGCGAATGCGCCCCCGTTGCGTTTGCAATACTCACGAATGCCGTTTACAGAATTATGATTATCTGAAGTTAGAACAAATATAGAGTCGGTATCAAACGGATAACTTTCTCCTACAATTTTAAGCGCTCCGGATGCGTTTGGTGTAAAAATACAGTAGTAATCTGCGGCATTAAAAAAATCCAGAACCTTTTGACGGGTTTCTTCAACCCTTTGCGTAGAAAGACTGGAAGTAGGATTGGTAGAGTGGGGGTTACCGAATACCTGATCCATCAGCATTTTATGGTGGAGATTAACCTGAACGGAACTATACAGATTTCCACCCGTATAATCGAGATAAGTATGTCCGGTCTCCGTCAGTCGTTTGTATTCACGTTCTCTGAGTTGGTTAAAATAAGCTTCATGTATGATGGACTCATTGGTAGAGGTCTTCTTTTTACTAATGTTAAAAAGTGAAATTGCCATGATCGTATAAAACGTTTTAGTTCGCCATTTATTTGTTTACAGATTAAAAATAAGAGTTTAATAGTAGTAAATCAAGATGTAAGGTATGGATTTATGAACAATGGTCATGGCGCTTTACAAATGGCAGTTTACTTATTGATTCCGGTTTATCTATTTGATTTTAAACTGCTTGTATAATTGTAGAGGTATTGATGTAAAAAACAAAAAGCCCGACAGTTTTCTGCCGGGCTTTTGCTAAAAAAAGAATTCCCCAATATTATGCGGTCTTAATTTCGTTTAAAACGGCATTCATATTACGTACCGCGTCAGCACTCTTATTAAATAAGGCTTGTTCTTCGGCGTTCAGTTTAACATCTACAATTTTTTCCCAACCGTTACGGCCAATAACTACAGGTACACCTAAACAAATATCTTTTTGTCCGTACTCACCATCTAAATATACACAGCACGGGAAAAGTTTTTTCTGGTCATTAACAATACTATCTACCAGAGCGGCTACCGCAGCACCAGGTGCATACCAGGCACTGGTGCCCAGCATACCAGTTAATGTGGCGCCACCAACCATCGTGTCAGCAGCTACTTTTTTCAATGCATCAGCACTTAAAAATTCACTTACAGGACTACCAGTATAAGTAGCCAGACGTGTTAACGGAATCATAGTGGTATCACCATGTCCGCCAATCACAGTTCCCTGAATATCGCTGGCAGGAGCGTTTAACGCCATTGATAAATAGCATTTAAAGCGGGCACTGTCCAGAATCCCCCCCATACCAATAATACGTTGTTTTGGCAACTTACTTTCTTTAAGTGCTAAATACGTCATGGTATCCATTGGATTAGATACCACAATGATAATGGCTTCGGGAGAATGTTTAAGTACATTTTCGGTAACGTTTTTTACAATACCGGCGTTAATGCCTATCAATTCTTCGCGGGTCATACCAGGTTTACGCGGAATACCAGAAGTAATTACCACCACACTGCTGTTGGCCGTTTTACTGTAATCGTTGGTGCTTCCCGAAATTTTGGTATTGAACTTATTTAATGTAGCCGTTTGCATTAAATCAAGTGCTTTACCTTCGGCAAAGTTGTCTTTAATGTCTAAAATAACCACTTCACTGGCAATACGGTTTAAAGCGATGTATTCAGCGCATGTGGCTCCTACATTTCCCGCTCCGATAATTGATACTTTCATTATGTTTAAATTTTGATGCGTAAAATTACAGGTTTTCGCCCTATTCACGCTTTCTGTTAATAAAAATTAATGTTTACAATTGCTGAAGCTGTGCCTCAATGGTTTTAATTTTGCTTTCGGCATCCGCTTTTTTCTTTTGTTCCATCGCCAGAACTTCGGGTTTGGCTTTGCTTACAAAATTCTGGTTATCCAGTTTTTTCAAAACGGAATTCAAAAAGCCTTTATTATAATCCAGTTCTTTCAGTAAACGGGTTTTTTCTTCTTCCTTATTGATATTACCGCCCAGAGGTACATAAAACTCAGTGGTTCCTACCATAAAATTAACGGCGTTGCTAACTTCCTCCTTGCTGTAGGTAAACGCGCTCAGATTAACAAGTTTACATACTAACGAATCAAAATAGCTGTGTTGAGCGTCGGAGCGTTCAATCACCTGAAGTTTTTCTTTAGGGGAGAGTTGCTTTTGGGCCCTTATGTTGCGCACCGTTTGTACAATTTCCTTTACCACTTCAAATTCGCCCAATACCTTTTCATCTGTTGGTTTAATCTGAGGCCAACTGGCTATTACCACGCAATCTGTTTCTTTACGTTCTTTTATCTGGTGCCATATTTCTTCGGCAAGGAAAGGAGTCCAGGGTTGTATAACCTTTAATACATCTTCCAGAAAAGCAAGCGTTTTTTCATACGTATAAGTGTCCAGTGGTTGAGCTACGCCTTCAATAAAGTCGGGTTTAATACTTTCGAGGTACCAGGCACAAAAATCATCCCATACCAGTTTGTAGGTGGCCATTAAGGCATCACTCATACGGTATTTACTGTAATGATCATTTATTATAGTTAACTGTTCACTTAACTTATTTTCGAACCAGTTTATAGCCGCTTTTGAAGAATCAGGTGTAGAAGCTTGCGCATCCACTGTAAATCCTTTTATCAGGCGGAATGCATTCCATATTTTATTGGTAAAGTTTCTGCCTTGTTCGCAGTAATTTTCATCGAATAATAAATCGTTACCGGCCGGAGAACTTAACAGCATGCCTACACGAACGCCGTCCGCTCCATACTTCGCAATTAAGTCCAAAGGGTCAGGACTGTTACCTAGACTTTTGCTCATTTTACGGCCCTGTTTATCCCTTACAATACCCGTTAAATACACATTGGTAAACGGTTTAAGACCAGTGTATTCTTTACCGGCAATAATCATGCGCGCCACCCAGAAAAATAAAATTTCGGGCGCGGTAACCAAATCATTGGTTGGGTAATAGTATTTCAGGTCGGCGTTGGCTTTATCCCATCCATTTTTAATGATGTTCGGATCAAAAACGGTTAAAGGCCATAACCACGAGGAGAACCAGGTATCCAGTACATCCTCATCTTGTTTAAGAGAACCAGGGCTTACAGAAGGATTCAGCGTTTTTAATTTTTCAATGGCTTCTTCCTGTGTTTTGCATACTACGGTATTTCCTTTGTCATCATACCAGGCCGGAATGCGTTGTCCCCACCACAACTGACGGCTAATGCACCAGTCGTGTACATTTTCCATCCAGTGTTTGTAGGTATTAATGAATTTTTCAGGAATCAGTTTTACGTCTTCATTTAATACCGCATCCAGAGCCGGTTTGCTGACTTCCTTCATTTTAAGGAACCACTGCAAACTCAAACGGGGTTCTATTACCGCGTCGGTACGTTCACTGTAACCTACCTTGTTTTTGATTTCTTCTATCTTTTCAATAAGGCCTTGCTCTTCAAGATCTTTAATGATTTGCTTGCGGCAGGCAAAACGATCCATTCCTACGTAAGCTCCGGCAGCGGCGCTGATTGTCCCATCGGCATTAAGCGCGTCAATAGTTGGCAATTTATGTTTCTGGCCTAAATTGAAATCGTTGATGTCGTGCGCGGGTGTCACTTTTAAAACACCGGTACCAAAAGTAGCATCTACGTAGTCATCAAAAATAACAGGTACCTCACGGTTTACAACCGGAACAATAACGGTTTTGCCTTTAAGATGAGTGTAGCGTTCATCGTTCGGATTCACACATACTGCTGTATCGCCCATAATGGTTTCGGGGCGGGTAGTGGCAATGGTTAAATAGGTATCACTGTCTTTTAGTTTATATTTTACGTGAACCAGTTTACTGGTTGTTTCGCGGTGAATAACTTCCTCATCACTTACAGCGGTTAACCCTTTCGGATCCCAGTTCACCATACGTACACCACGGTAAATATGTCCTTTATTGTATAAGTCAATAAATACATCCAGTACCGCGTCGCTCATGGGTTCATCCATGGTAAATCGTGTGCGTTCCCAATCGCACGAAGCGCCTAATTTTTCAAGTTGTTTTAAGATAATACCGCCGTATTTTTCTTTCCAGCTCCAGGCGTGTTTCAAAAATTCATCGCGCGTTAAACTGTTTTTCGAAATGCCCTGATCGGCCAGTAATTTCACTACTTTCGCTTCGGTGGCAATACTTGCGTGATCGGTGCCGGGCACCCAACAAGCATTAAACCCCAACATACGGGCTCTTCTGATTAATACATCCTGAATGGTGTTATTCAGCATGTGCCCCATGTGCAAAACCCCCGTAACGTTAGGTGGCGGAATGACTATGGTATAAGGCTGGCGCTCATCGGGTGTCGATTTAAAAAATTGGTGTTTCAGCCAGTGCGGGTACCATCGTGCTTCTGCTTCCTGCGGATTATAGGTCTTTGCTATCTCCATCGTGTTAATCTATTTAAAATTTTATTGTTAAATTTCGTAAAAATACATAAAGTATTGACCCGTTGTAATATCTTTATGGCACGATTTATGCTAATTTTTTAAATAAATAAAAATCTCAGAAAATGAAAAAATTGATTCTTACTTTAGGTTTTGTGGCAGGTTTAACTGCGTTTACTTTTGCTCAGGATGGTCATAGTGCTAACGATGGCCACAACCACGGTGCTGCTCAAACGGCTGTTGCTCAGCCAACCAGTTTGGCAGATATTAAAATGGATAAGCTTACGCACGATTATGGTAACATTAAACAAGGTGATAACGGTGAGTGTGAATTTAAGTTTACCAATAATGGTAAAGAGCCTTTAGTGATTACCAATTGTATGGGAAGCTGTGGTTGTACTGTTCCGCAATGTCCTAAAGATCCTATTTTACCTGGCAAAAGCGGAGTGATTAAAGTAAAATACGATACACAACGTGTTGGTGGTATCTACAAAACAGTAACGGTTAACTCCAATGCTAAGAGCGGTGTAATCACTTTAAGCATTAAAGGAAATGTAGAAGCGAAACCGGTAGAAGAAGCTTTCCCTCAGAATAAAACATCTCAGGGCGCGCCCGTAGAGAAAAAGGGTTAATTAGTTTTTCAAAAAAACAAAGTACTATGAAAAAATTATTATCAGCTTTAATTCTTGTATTAAGCATTAGCATGTTTAATATGGTTAAAGCACAGGAATCAACGGTTCCCAGCATAGATCCGAATGCGCCCGAATTAAAATTTGAGAGCGATGTAATTGATTATGGTGTGGTTGAATACGAAGCCAATGGTATCCGTGAATTCAAATTCAAAAACACAGGTAAGAGCCCGTTAACCATCACAGCGGTAACCGGAGAGTGTGGTTGTACAGCTACTACTATTGACGGAAAACCAGGTTGGCCGCAGGAACCTATCCTGCCCGGTAAGAGTGGGGTTATCAAAGTAAAATATGATACCAAGCGCGAAGGTCGTTTCGATAAAAATGTGACCGTTACCTCTAATGCAAAATTCCCTACGATGAAAGTAAAAATCAAAGGGGAGGTAAAAGCAAAGGCTGTAACCGGAGGACAATAAACGTATTGTTTTCTTAAAGAGTTAAAAGGCTGTCTTCATCAGACAGCCTTTTTTGTTTTTTTACATGTACTAAAACTGTACCTTTACAGGATTATGCGCAGAGACTCTATCCGGGATTTTAAAAAACTGGTATCAACCAGTAAAACCATTAGTATTGTTACACACTGGAGTCCCGACGGGGACGCTATGGGGAGTAGTCTCGCCTTATATCATTACCTAAAAATTAAAGGAAAACAAGTACATGTTATTGTTCCTAATTCATATCCTGAGTTTTTAAAATGGCTGCCCGGCGATAAGCAGGTACTTAATTTTCAGACACAGGAAAAAAAAGTAAAAACCGTTCTAAGTAAAAGTGATGCCATTTTTACGCTCGATTTCAATTCGTTTCAGCGCCTCGAAAAACTGGGAGAAGTCCTGAAAACCAGCCCGGTTAAAAAGGTCATCATTGATCACCACCAACAGCCTGAAGACTACGCCAGTTTATATTTTCACGATGTTAATGCCTGTAGTACCTGTGAACTGATTTTTGACTTCATAGAAAGTATGGGCGATAAAAAGCTGATTGATAAAAAAATGGCCGCTTGTATTTATACCGGTATGATGACCGATACAGGGTCGTTTCGTTACCCGAGTGTAAACGCCCGTACCCATGAAATTATCGCGGCTTTACTCAAAACAGGCATTGTACCAAGTGAAATTCATAGCGCCGTTTACGATACCTACAGCTACAACCGCATGAAATTATTGGGATATGCGTTAACCAATAAAATGGTAGTGCTCGAAGATAAGGGCGTTGCATATATGTCACTAACCGAAAAAGAACTACAGCAATTCCATTACCAAAAAGGCGATACAGAGGGATTGGTCAATTATCCATTCAGCATTAAAGGCATTACGTTCTGCGCATTATTTATGGAAAGTGAAGGCATTATTAAAATCAGTTTCCGGAGTAAAGGCAAAATGGATGTCAATAAATTTGCCCGTGCCTATTTTAGCGGAGGCGGACATATTAATGCGGCAGGAGGAAAAAGTACAGTGTCGTTAAAGGCAACCATTGATGATTTTTTAAGGTACATCAGCGTTTCGTAAAACTATGGAAGGGATACGCCGTTTTTTATTTAAGCAGGCTTTAGGCACTACTAACAACAAAGGACAACGGTTTATTAACTGGGATCAGGTAAAGCGTTTGGCTTTGGTAGTTAGCGCGCCTATGAAAGGAGCCAAAAGCGAATTGGATAAGTGGATTGTTGGTACCGATAAACAAATAGACGTGTACTACATTGAAACGGGAGTAAAACAGGCAACCTATTCTGACTGGCAGTGTTTAACAAAAGTAAGTGCTACCTGGTTGGGGATGCCGAACGCTGCTTGTTTACAAAGTTTATCTTCCCGGAAATACGATGTATTGATCTGCCTGTCACCCCAGATTAACTATTTTGAGCAACGCATTGCATTACAAATAGAAGCTGGCTTAAAAGTGTGGTGCAGAAATGACATACCGTTTTATGCGTTATGCATTGAACGGAAAAATGATAAATCGGAAATTGTTTTTTTAGAGAATTGTGTAAAATACTTAAAAATGATTAAGGGTTGATTTAAGGAAGGTTAATTTCAGTAAAATGATGTTGTTTTCTAGTTTCCTATTATTCATTTTTTAAAACGACTAATTTTTCCCTATATAAATTGCCATTTTCTGTTCTTACCATTATTAGATAGTAGCCGTTTGTAAATGTTTTAGTATTTATTTTACAAACGGATTCATTTAATTTTTCTACATATACTAATCTTCCGGATAAATCAGATATAATTATATCCGAAATATTACTACCACCGAATTGAACAGAAATAATGTTATTGGCAGGATTAGGATAAATGACCAGCCCATTATCAATAGATTTTTCTAATTGTAATACGGGAAAGTTAAAAAAAGACAACGCGTTTAAATTATTTTTTCTGTTCA
>JASGCO010000028.1:36423-55187 GCA_030054095.1 Sediminibacterium sp. | reverse complement strand
TGTAATACGGGAAAGTTAAAAAAAGACAACGCGTTTAAATTATTTTTTCTGTTCATTACCCAAGGACCTTTATATAAAGATTGCCCCTGTTTGTAATAAGAATTTGGTAAATAGGTTAGAGTTTTATGAATTTTAGCAGTGTCTGTTAAAGTAATGCTCAAAATGTTATTTTCTGATTTTATACTTTTCACAGGTATTGGATGGTACCCTTTATCAAAAAAATAATCTTTGACGTTTTCTAGTGATCCATTTACTAGTAGAGGAGGCTGGATATTCACCGGGATATCAAAATGGACTTGTATTACTTGTGAGTCCTTGTATTTAATACTTTGTACTGATGGTGAAACAATATCTGTGTCATTTAACGCAAATTTGTAAATATGTTTTTGAATAAGCGGTAATAGTCGCAATGCTAGTTTTGTGTAATTATAACATGTATAATGACATATGTCGGGACTTAAAGGAACACCTATGGAAGAAATTACACTAATTTCAGAAAAGGAATTTTTCAGTTGAGCCAGTATATGGCGTATTAATCCTCCTGAGTTAAAATCGTTACCATGACAGCCATTATTAACTTGAAATACATAAATCCTTTCAACATGTTTAAAATCGGATTTCCATGAGTTATAAAGTTTTGCGAAATTTTCTTCATATTGCAAAGCTTCTGATGTAATTAATTGAATGTCATTTTCGCCCTGATACCAAATTATAGCCTTTATAAAATTTGACAGATTGTGTTTCTTTGCTTTTAAAAAAACTCTGTTGTAGATTGTATTTGAATCAATTACAGGAATTATGTCAGATGGGGTATTAGATGCAAGATGGTCTTTTAAAAATGTTCCAGGTACGGCTTCATTTATAAAACATATAGGAATGCCTGTAGAAGAAATTAACTCGTACTGCAACTTTAACGGCAAGAGTCCCATAAACCCGTTTTGCGAGTATAAAGAACTAGGTCGGCTCCATTTAAAATCCTCACTCAATGAGGTATTACTTGGTGCCTTTTCACGCTGAATAGCATTTGAATAATGTGTTCCAATTGTTCTGAAAAAAGGGGAGTAGTATTGGGGGTAATAGGTATTTATAGAATCGCATGCGGATAGTGCGTTAGATTGCCCAGCAATTATAAAAATATCCCCGCAAACCAAATCAAAAACGGTTTTTACGAGAATAGAATCTATTCCATTGCTGAGGTATATTTTTAAATCATATTCAGAGAGCTGAGATAGCAATTGAGGAACTAATCTGAAATAACCGGAAGAGTTTACTGTGTAGGATTGATTCTTATATAAAATTTGATTGGTTTTATCAAAAATGGAGATTTTTAAAAATGAATAATTATGGTCAGTAATCCGGCCTGCAATAACAAAATCTCCAGTAGTCTGATTGTTGCGTGGAATGAAGGCTAGATCGGAAGGTATCGTATCAAAAACAATTTGAGATTTAATTGCCCCTGACATACATATAAAAAAGCAAATAACGCACAGTGTAATATGTTTGAACAAGGCATGCATTTTCAAATTGTGAAAATTACAAATAAAGATACGAATTTAAAGGCCGAAGAGTTTATTATTTACACTTTTCCCTTCAGATAGGTAGCGGTGTAACTACCTTTTGACTTTACCAGATCTTCAGGTAATCCTTCAAATACAATATTCCCCCCTTCATCGCCGCCTTCAGGCCCTAAATCTATTACCCAATCGGCACACTTAATCACATCGGTATTGTGCTCTATTACTACAATAGAATGGCCTTTACCAATAAGCGCTTCAAACGATTTAAGTAATTTGGCCACATCATGAAAATGTAAGCCGGTTGTTGGTTCATCAAACACAAACAGAGTAGGGGTGGCATTGTTTACCGCCGTTAAAAAACTGGCCAGTTTAATACGTTGCGCTTCGCCACCACTCAGTGTACTGCTGCTTTGTCCCAGTTGCACATATCCCAAACCTACATCCTGAAGTGGTTTTAATTTATCGGTAATACGTTGCGCTATTTTATTCGTTTTGTCTTCACTAAAAAAAAGAACCGCGTTGTCCACCGTCATTTCCAGCACATCGGCCACCGATTTACCTTTGTATAAAATTTCCAGTGTTTCGGCTTTAAAACGTTTGCCGTTACAGGCCTCGCAGGTTAACTGGATATCGGCCATAAATTGCATTTCAACCGTAATAAGACCTTCGCCTTCGCACACTTCGCAGCGACCGCCATCCACATTAAAACTAAAATGGCCGCTTTTGTAATTTCTGGCTTTGGCTAACCCCTGATCGGCATACAGGTTCCGTATTTCGTCATACGCCTTTAAATAAGTAACCGGGTTACTTCTCGACGATTTACCAATAGGGTTCTGATCTACAAACTCAAGGGCTTTAATCTGCTTTAAACTGCCACCCAGTAAACGATCGTAGCTTACATTCGTAAAATACCCATCCAGGTATTTTTGTACGTTTGGAATCAGCGCTTTTTTTACCAGTGTGGATTTACCCGATCCGCTTACGCCGGTAACACAACAAAGCATGTGAAGCGGAAACTTAACCGAAACGTTTTTCAGATTATGATCGTTGACATGTTTTACTTCAATGTATTCTTTAAACGGTCGTTTCCGTTTGGCAGCTTCAATGCTTAATTTTCCGGTAAGATATTTAGCCGTATAACTTTTATCCGATTTTATCAAATCGTTATGCGTTCCCTGAAATACAAGATTTCCGCCGCCTGTTCCGGCTTCCGGACCAATATCAATCAGTTCGTCGGCCTGCTTCATAATTTCCTCGTCGTGCTCAACCACAATAACCGTGTTGCCCTGTGACTGTAAGTTGCGAAGCACTTTAATCAGGCGTTCCGTATCCCGTGGATGCAAACCAATACTGGGTTCATCCAGAATATATAAACTCCCTACCAGACTGCTGCCTAAAGACGTGGCCAGGTTAATCCGCTGACTTTCGCCACCACTCAATGTATTGGCCACACGGTTTAAGGTAAGATAACCTAACCCCACATCCACCAGATATTGCAAACGGTTGGTAATTTCGGTAACCAGTCGCTTGGCCACTTTGGTATCGTGCTCATCCAGTTTCAGATTCTGAAAAAACGGAAGCAGTTCTTTCACCGGACTCAACACCAGATCGTTAATACATTTACCTGCTACTTTTACATAATTGGCATCTTTGCGCAGACGCGTGCCTTCGCAATCCGGACAGGTAGTTTTGCCCCTGTAGCGCGCCAGCATAACCCGGTATTGTATTTTGTAGCTTTCTTTTTCCAGCATTTTAAAAAACTGGTTAATCCCTTCAAAATGCTCATTCCCGGCCCATAATAACTGGTATTGCGCTTTGGTAAGTTCCGCAATGGGTTTGTGAACCGGAAAATTAAAATGATGCGCCGTTTTAAGCAATTGCTTTTTGTACCAGCTCATGGTTTCTCCATTCCAGCAAGCCACCGCGTTTTCGTATATACTAAGACTTTTGTTCGGGATAACCAGATCCGGATCAATGCCAATAATACTACCAAATCCCTCACAGGTTTTACAGGCTCCTATAGGGTTGTTAAACGTAAAAAAATTAACCGAAGGTTCCTCAAAAGTTATTCCGTCGGCTTCAAACAAGTTACTAAACCCATACGTTTCGTAGCCTCCACTGTCTTTTTCCACCCATAGTTTACATTCCCCGTTCCCTTCGTAGTAAGCAGTTTGTACACTATCCGCGCAGCGGTTTAAAAAATCTTCATCCTCAGGCTGTACTACCAAACGGTCAATCAGCAGGTAAACACTCGACTCTTTTTTTAGAGTTTTAGGATCGGTTTCCGAAATTTTCTGAATGCTGCCATTGTGTACAATCCGCGAAAAACCTTGCTGAGCCAATACTTCAAGCCATTGTTTAAACGAGCGGTTCTTGCTCTCTCTTAATTCAGATAAAATAAGGCAACGGCTTCCGGAAGTGAGCGCACCAATAACGTTAACCGCATCACTCACGCTGTGGCGTTTTACAATCTTCCCACTTACAGGGCTATACGTTTTACCGATGCGGGCAAACAACAATTTAAAATAATCGTAAATCTCGGTGGTGGTACCTACTGTACTGCGGGGATTCCGCGAAATCACCTTTTGCTCAATGGCAATGGCCGGCGAGATACCTTTTATGTAGTCAACCAGCGGTTTTTCGAGCCGCCCTAAAAACTGCCGGGCGTATGCCGAAAGGCTTTCCACATAACGCCGTTGCCCCTCGGCATACAAGGTATCAAAAGCCAGAGACGATTTACCCGATCCCGATAAACCGGTAATAACCACCAGTTTATTGCGGGGGATAGCTACATCCAGACTTTTTAAATTGTGCATACGCGCCCCTTTAATAATAATAAAGGCTTTGGGATCAAGTGCTTCAACCGATTTTGCTTTTGACATACAGGATAGTAAAATTACGAGTATAATTACAAATTTTGCTCATATTAGCCTCGTGTTTTTAGCAAATTTAATGAGCATAAATACACTAATCGAGAGTGTCTGTTTTTTGTCCTTAGAGAACAGTTCACTCTTTTAAAAGCGCCATTTACTCAAAAAGTAATCGATTTAGCCATTTTTTATTTGGAGTCATTCAATAAAAGGGTTAAATTTGAAACAATCATTTTATCATTTCTATTTGAAAAGACATTTACTCGCAAAATAAATTAAGGTCTCACAAGCAAGTAAATAAAGTTATGTCTGTTCAAATGTTAGAAGATAACGAGTTATTACAGCTCTATATCAATGGAAATGAAGAATCCCTTTCAGTTTTATTACAACGTCATAAACGCAAACTGTTTTCAAGTATTCTGGTAGTAGTTCGCGACAAAGCCTTGGCCGAAGATATTTTTCAGGACACATTTATAAAGGCCATTCAAACCTTAAAACGGGGACAATACAACGAAGAGGGTAAATTTTTGCCCTGGATGTTACGCATTGCCCGTAACCTGATTATTGACCATTACCGCCGGATTAAAAAAATGCCGCCTGCCCCGGTTTACCGAAATGAAGATGGGGAAGAGGTAGATGTTTTTGCCTGCATTGCTTCAGAAAATGAAGACTACGAACAAAAACTTCAGAAAAATAGTTTAAAAAAACAAATAAGAGATTTAGTAAATTTGTTACCCACCGATCAACGTGAAGTGGTAATGATGCGGATGTATTACGACATGAGTTTTAAAGAAATAGCCGATGTAACAAAAGTCTCCATCAATACGTCTTTAGGAAGAATGCGCTACGCGTTGATTAATCTGAAAAAGATGATGGAAGAAAAAGATCTGGCGGTGTACTGATATTGAAAATAACCACGGGTTGGTTGGTTGGCCCTTATTTTAGCGGAGGGCTGTGTGCTTTATGCAATGTTTGTTTTGTTTGAGAAATACCGGCAATGAGAATACTGCCGGTATTTTTTTTGCCTTACTGAACCTAACCAAATCATACCGCTAAAATAAAACACTATTTAGTCGTCCCTAAAAAGTACTTAACGCTTTAGTACTTCTCATGATCTTTACATGGCCTCGGAAATTTTCGTGTGTGAAATAGAGTGTTGCAAAAGCGAAGGCATGTGCGAAGAAGATTTGCAGCGCCGAGTTACAGAAATAGGTGTCGCTTTATCCGCCTTTAAATCTTCGGCTTGCAACGCGACAATTTCACCGTGCAAAGTTCCGCAGCCTTGACTTTTGCTACCGTCGCACAACCTGGCTCCTTCGGCCCTGTGTCAAGACAAAGTGCGATTGAACTTAAAGAAATCTACCAGAAATTTCAGCATTTCTTAATTTCCTTGTTGTTTAAAACCTCTGTAAATGTAATGAAGTCCTTTGTAGATAATGATTCCAGACTTTTTGTGGCTTGACTATCTAATATTAGTAGAAAATTCAGGCGCATCCACGTTTCGGCGCGCACCTTTTCCAAAGTTTCAAACTTTGGAAAAGGTCATTCCACTCACCGTGGCCGGGCTTTACGCTATAGCCTGCTTACGTTTGACGGCATCGCAGCCGCGTGCGGGGGCTTCTAAGGTCGCCGCCGCCGCTGCGCGCTGACTCGCCAAACGCCTGCGCAGGGCTGCCGCTTCAATCCCTATGCGAAGGGGGAGAGCGTGTATAAAGTGTTTTATCTGTAAATGATGAATGTAAAACAACAGGCCCCTTAACCCAGTTGCAAACTCAGAAAAGCATCAGAAAAATGTTCCGCTACATCACTGGGTAACATGGCCATTTCCCCTTTTTGAGCTTTGGCACAATCCGCTGCATAACCGTGTATAAAAACCCCGGTAATAGCAGCTTCCAGAGCGGTATAGCCCTGAGCAAGCAAACCGGTCAGTAGTCCTGTTAACACATCGCCACTGCCCCCCTTGGCCAAACCTGTATTACCAGTGCTGTTAAAGTAAGCTATCCCTTCGGGAGTAGTAATACAGGTATAAGCACCTTTCAAAACCACATATACCTTGTAGGTTTTCGAAAAAGCAAGCTGCAGGGCGTGACGCTCAAAATCGTTGTTTACCTTTTGTGTCAGGCGCTCAAACTCCTTCGGGTGAGGCGTAAGAATAGAGTTGGCCGGAATCACATTCAGCCAGTCTTTATGTAAACTGATACAGTTCAACGCGTCGGCATCCAATACCATCGGCTTTTGGAACTGTTCCAGTAAATACTTTACAAAAAGCTGCGTCTCTGGTTCGGTACCAATACCCGGACCAACGCCAATAGCACTATACGGCTCCAGATCTATGTGATTGCTAATAAGGTGCTTGTCGCCATTCGTAATAACCATGGCTTCAGGTAAACCACATTGCATAATAGTGTACCCACATTCGGGAATACAGGTGGTCAGTAATCCGGCGCCACTCCTGGCAAATGCTCTGGCACATAATACCGAAGCGCCCATTTTTCCGAAACTTCCGGTACATAACATCCCATGCCCAAAACTGCCTTTATGCGAAAAGGTGGCTCTGGGTTTTATCAGTCCCCTAACATAGGGAGCCGTCAGGTAAAAACGTTGAGGCGAGCCGGGTAAAGCGCCATCCCACTGCAGCCCAATATCTAATAGCACCATTTTGCCCGCGTAACTACCGCTACCAGCCAATAACAAGGCCAGTTTCGGAAACTGAAAACTGAGTGTGTAAGTCGCCTTTACAACTGCCGAATGTGTTTCGGTAAACGCGTCCATCACTAAACCTGAGGGAATATCTATAGATACCACCTCGTTAGTGGCCGAACAAATATGAGTAACACTATCCGCGGCCAGCCCACGTAAAGGACCCGATAAGCCGGAGCCCAGTAACGCGTCAACAATCACATCATCCGGTTCCCAAACAGGCAATTGCGCGCTGGAATGCACTTCTGTTAACGCCTGAGGAAAAAACTGCAGCAGCCTACGCTTATTCTCCGAAAAATCGTCAGAGGTTTTAGAGGCGTAGTAAACACAAAACGCCTGTGCCCGGTAGCCCGCCTCTAACAACTGACGGGTAATGGCCAAACCATCGCCCCCATTATTGCCTAACCCACATATTACTTTAAACGCTGTACCGGCAGGGTAGCGCGTTATCAGCCATCGCGTGCAGTTCAGGGCGGCCCGTTCCATCAGGTCAATAGACGCGATGGGTTCGGTTTTAATAGTAAACGCGTCAATAGTGCGTATATCTGAAGCTGAAAAAACGGGTAAAGGCAACATGCCTTGAAGTTACACAGGAAATGACATAAAAACTATGATTTAACACGATATGAAAGAAGGGTTTATGTCATCAAACTTAAGAAAGTAGAAAGCAAATACAAAGCAGGTATGGTCTGCAATGCCATCTCAAGTGTACCGGATAAGGAAATGTTGCTGGTGATTATTTACACTTGTAGTTATGGCTCAGGATATAATACTGCCCCAAACAGATTTGGGGACTAAAAAACCATGGAAACCACTATTGTTTTTAAAAAGTAAATATTATACGTTTGCCCCAAATAATATATTAACCAAATAAATAAACCTGTTGGGCAATGTTTGTACAGATGTTTCAGTAAAATGTTCTGAGTCGGCAATAGAATATAACATTACAATAAGAAATGATGATAAAACCGAATAACATAAGAATAGAGGATTGAACTAATGTGGAAATCAAGCCCCTGAAGTAATCAATAAACACATAGCAGTATTAGGCAAACTATTTTAACAACCAATATCACATGAAAAAATCAATTCTTACAATTACCATGCTGGGTTTTCTTTTATCAGAATGCAGACCTCCTCAAAAAGAGACTATCATATCCTCAGAAGCGGAAGCCAAACGAATTTCTGATTCCATAGCACAGGCTATTTCAGAGGCCATGAAAGTGGCTAATGCGGAAGCGTTAAATGAACAATCTCAGATGTCATATAACTACGAAGGTTATATAGATAAATATAAAATTAAAGCGCAACTGGTTTTTGGAGAAGCTACAAACGCAGAGCGCTCCGGAGCTTTGCAGATTCCGGTTTCGGGATACTACTTTTATGAATCAAAAAAAATAAAAATACCTTTAGAAGGAAGTAGTAATGGTTTAGGAATTATATATCTAGTGGCGCATACGGAAGGTGGTGAAGAACTGTTTGACGGGAGTTATGACGATGCGGCTATGACTGAAAACTTTTCGGGCACCTGGAATAAAAACGGAAAAGAATTGAAGTTTTATTTGGTGGAAAGAAGTAAGAAATAAAAGGAGGACATCTTTTATTTATAATTCTAACCCTTTCATTTACCAACAGGTAGTTTGTTATAACCGTGCTTTTTAATATCCCCGCAGGCATTTTTTAAGATCCGGACAGACAAAATACCTATATTTATTTTACACTTTAAAGTAATGCCGGAAACAAATGAAAGGGTGTTTTAAAAAAGGATGGGTATTAATAGGTTTGGTAGGTGTACTATTGTCTTGTGGCCCCCGTTCGGGGATCCCGGACAGTTTAACACATTCTGCCAAGTGTGATGTAAAATCGTCTATTGCCGAAGATACCACAGTAAGGCATATTCGCACCCCAGAACAGGAACATGGGAAAAGCGTATTTATGAAACATTGCAGCCAGTGTCATGCCCCTATAGAGAACAGCATTTGTTCAAATGGTTTAACAGGAATTTTTGATAGAATCCCCAAAGGCGACTGGTTTAAATCATTTATTTTAAATAGCGACAGTCTTAAAAACGAAAAGGATCCGTATGCCTTAAAAATAGAGGATAGCTTCAATGCGGATTATGAACATTTATTTAAGAAAGAACTTACATCAAAAGATATAATGGCAATTGCTGATTACCTGAAATGCCATACTGAACAGTAATGCATAAACGAGAGGGTTTACCTGTTTTGCAATACAACACAGGTAAAGATTCCACACCTTACTTCAAAAAGTATAACATTTGCTGCTCGTTAAACTTACGGATGTAGCGGTAGGTTTGTTCGCGGCGCTGCCGGCGTTTCAGTTTCATAAAATCATCGTAAAGCGCTTTGTTCTTTTGTAACAACTCTTCCACCTTATCGGTAGAGTAGGGAATAATCTTCCCGCTGTAATAATCCATCAAAAAATCCCGTATCTCCTGGGTTTTTCCCGAAGGTCCCATTCCAATGCCCATTCCGCCCCCAAAATACGGATCGTAAAACCCACCGGTATTATAATAGGTTTCCACAGTTGCCGGAAAGTAACAGATGGCGCCAAAAACCGGTACCCGGTAAAAACGGCCTTCAAAATTAATGTATAACGTATTGTTCTGAAAAAAGCCCCAAATGTTGCGGGTAGGTAATTTAACCAGTGTATTCCCGCTTTTAAAACTAACCGTATCGTTATCCATTACCTTGGCTAAAAAAAACAACTGATCGCGGTTAATGGTACTAACAATGGCGTTTTTAAGAATAGCCGTATTGTGCCTGAAATCGGCATGTGTTAAAAAAATACCCTCCTGTATCTGGGCAACCGAATTCATGGGGATACTATCCTGTTGCGGAATACATTTGGCGGAAAGGAAAAGCAGACTCGTCAAAAAAAGCAGGGAACGCCACATCATACCTTGAAATATTTTGTAAATTTAACTACAATGAATCTAAGAAAAAAACACCTGATAGCGTTGCTTGTGTTCTTTTGTGTTAAGGTTTTTTCACAAACACCTTTTAATACGGCTTTAAAATACAGGTTGTTTCGTAATGAATTTCCAACCCAGCGTTTTACGGTTTTGGTAAAGGCCAATACAGAACGCTTAAAGGCGCAGGAAAGCGTTTGGGATTACCGGGTAGTGTATTCAACAGGGGCTTTTGCGGCAGTTGAGGTCAATGCGCCTGCACTGGGTAAAATGCTGGAACACAAACTGATTGAGTATGCCGAATACATTGAACCAGGCAAACGGCCGCTGAACGATACCATGGTGGTACGTAACCGTATTAAACCGGTAAAACAGGGGCAGGCCCCCTTACTTCAGGCTTATAACGGAAGCGGGGTAATGGTGGGTATTATAGATACCGGTGTGGATTTTAACCATCCCGATTTCAAAAATGCCAACGGCACCACCCGCGTCGCGTATATATGGGATCAGAAACCGACTTCGGGTTCAACAGTTCCACAACCTTTTAATTATGGTATCGAATGGACGGCCGCCCAGATTAATGCCAGCGTGTGTACACACAATGATAACGCCCATTTCGGGCACGGGACGCACGTAACGGGAATTATGGCGGGTAACGGTCTGGCTAACGGCCAGCACGAAGGATGCGCGCCACAGGCAGATATCGTGGTAGTAGCACTGGATTTTAATAAAGCTGGTCCAACTATTGCCGATGCCATTCAGTACCTGATCAGTAAAGCAACTCAGGCCGGAAAGCCTCTGGTGATTAATGCCAGTTTGGGCGATTACTACGGCAGTCACGATGGCACCGATCTGGAAGCGCAGATGATAGATGCCATGATTACCAATCAGCCCGGACGGGTTTTAGTGGCCGCGGCGGGCAACGCCGGGCATATCCGTTTCCATGCGCAAACCAATTTAACCAACAGCGATACGCTGTTTACCTGGATGGAAAACAGCACTAAATTTAAAAACTACCGTACGTATGCCGACACTAACGCTATTAAACAAGTACAGTTTAATGTGGGGGCTAACCGGGCAGGTACCTTCGCCAATTTAGGATCAACCGGATTTAAAGCATGGAATTATGGGTTAAACGGTACCAAAACCGATACGGTGAAATGGAATAACCAGTTAATTGGCGTGGTATATACTACCGCCAGCATTAATTCTAAAGGCGTTTACGAATTGTACGTAAGTATTGCCGCCGACAGCGCAACTTATAAGTGGCGGATAGAGAGCCAGGGTACAGGTAAACACGATGCCTGGAATTTTGATTTTATGGATAGTGGTTTGCCCATAATCAGTCAGTATCCCAAAATGGCATATTATGTACGCCCCGATACTTTACAAACCATCGTAAGTAGTTTTCAGTGCAGCGATCAGGTGATTGTTGTAGCCAATTACGAAAACCTGACCAATTACCTCGATGTAAACAATGTATTACAAAGCAGTGGTTCGGTGGCCGGTAAAATATCGCCTACCAGTAGTTGGGGACCCACCCGCGACGGGCGGCAAAAACCCGACGTGGCGGCTACCGGTAATGGCGTGTTCAGCGCGTTCCCGGTCAGTTTATTGCCTTTGGCCATTACTAACCAGCCGGCAGCTGTATCTACCGGAAGTATGCACTATTATGGCGGCGGCACTTCTGCGGCTTCACCGGTTGTGGCGGGTTTGGCTACTTTGTATTTACAAAAAAGTCCGGCGGCAACTAACCAACTGGTTAAAAGCGCCATCACCAATTGTACCTATGGCGATAGCTTTACCGGAAGTCTGCCCAATTACCGTTTTGGTTATGGCAAGCTGGATGGGAAGGCCGCTTTTTTATGCAATGTGTTACTAACAGATTTAACGGAGAAGAAAACAGAACAAGAAGGAGGTTTGGTGCCCAATCCTGCCAATGCGGCATTTAAAGTACAGTTACCATCACAAGACACCCGTTATTGCCGTATTTACGATTGCACCGGGCGCTTGGTAGCCGAACCCGGATATGTAACACGGGACACACAGATAGACGTTAAGCAGTTACGATCAGGGATATATTTTGTTCAGCTGGCAACACCAAATGGGGCAACGGACGTAAAACAACTGGTAATACAGCAATAATAAAGAAGTGTGTGAAAGTAGCAAGTAATAGTGTAAAAGATGTGGTCGCTTTTTTCAGGCAGAAATTAAGCGGGCTTTACGATGCCGGAGAATTGGAAGAAGTCATTTACCTGGTGTTTAATAAATACACCGGTTTTTCAAAAACGGATTTACAATTACGCCTAAATGACAATCTGAATCAAAGTGAATTACTAAAGGTGTACGACGCGTGTAAAGCTCTCAGCGAAAACATACCCGTGCAATACGTGTTAAACGAAGCCTGGTTTTACGACCGCGCGTTTTATGTAAACCCTTCGGTACTGATTCCGCGCCCCGAAACCGAAGAACTGGTAGAATTGATTTTGAAGACAACGGCATCAGATACAAAAAACGTGCTGGATATAGGAACGGGGAGTGGCTGCATTCCTATTCTGTTAGCCGCCAAACGTCCGGAATGGAAAGTGTCGGGCTTAGACGTTTCGGAACCTGCCCTGCAAACGGCAAAGGGAAATGCGGTTCGCCATCAGGTAATAATCCACTGGTTGCAGGCCGATGTATTAAACGCGACTTGTGAAGCCTTGCTGGGAACATACGATCTCATAGTCAGTAATCCACCCTACATTAAACGCGAAGAAGCAGATACCATGCACGAACGGGTAAAACAACAGGAGCCATCGCTGGCTTTGTTTGTAGAAGACGCTGACGCTACTGTTTTCTATAAACGTATTATAGACCTGTGTGAAAAACACTTAAATCCGGGAGGGGATCTTTTTTTTGAATTAAACCCCTTAACCGCCGATTCGGTAAAGCAGTATGCGCTTCAGAGCGAACGGTTCAGTCATGCAGAACTGATTAACGACATGAGTGGTAAATGCCGTTTCTTAAAAGCGAAACGGATGTAAACTATTGCTACTCTGAAAAGAACACGATAAATAAAAGAATAAACTACTTAAAATAAACAGTTAGAATATGAAAAAAGCATTTATCACTCTGTTTCTCCTGTCGGCGCTTAGCTACTTTGGTCAGGTAACCTACGAAGAATACGAAGTTATTGAAGAGAAGCAATTTGCCATTCCTCGTATCAATGGCGGTAAAGCCAATGTGGAACAGGTATTGAAAACCCAGTTGGAAATTCCTAAAAGCGTACTAAGTTCCGATTACAAGCAGGAAGTTATTACCTATTTTACGGTTACCAAAGAAGGGAAGATCCGTAATTTTACCCTTGATAAAAAGTACAACAATTTTCTGGAAGCGGAGGTAAAACGGATATTCCGTTTTTTTAATTATCTGCCTTACGAAGAAAAAGACAAAGGCATCGTAGATAAAGAATGCGCGTTTCGTTTAAAACTATCGGCAGAGGAGTACAAAAAGTATCAGAAATTCAGAGGGAAATCGCCGGTAAAAAACAACTTACCGAAAGACACCAGTTTTACGGTTTACGAACGGGCCGATGTGGCGCCTGAGTATTATAAAAATGGTGAAGAGGGATTAAAGGAGTACATTCTTACCGAAATACTTTACCCATCGGTGGCCATGCGTAACAACATTCAGGGAACAGTGGTACTCGAATTTATTGTGGAAGCCAACGGTTACCCCACCAACATATTGGTTAAACAGGGTGTAAACGGCGGTTGCACCGAAGAAGCGATCCGTTTAATCAGTGCTACCAAATGGATTCCGGCCCAAAAAGATGGCAAATATGTGCGCTATAAAATAACCTATCCGATTGGGTTTAGCCTTCAAAACATAAACCGGGATAACGCGCTGGGAAATCAGGGACAGCAGTAAATTTTCACCTGCTATGCTTTTTGCCAGACCAATATTATCTGTAATTAATCCCTACAACGCCTAAGCATTATAAACTGTTTCTGTCCTGCAAATTCTGAAACATCCCACGTTGCTACTAACTTCTTTAAAACTTCCAGACCTTCGTCATAAGGTTCATTGTCATAGTAACAATCACCAATTATTTCACCGTTTGGCATTTTACTGATGTAATATCTAAACCAATGAAAGTCCAGATTAGATTCTTTAAGTTTTGAAGTCAATAATGGTTTTATAAAACTGTAAGTCTTTTCATATATGGTCGAATCGTATTTTTCTGAAAGTTCTCCTTGTAATTGAATATCTCCAATAAGTGGATGCCAATGTGTTTTCTTGTTTCCATCAATTACATCAAAGTCCATTTCAGGGTCGTGTTTTAAATCTATTCCATGTATAATGACCGGAAATTGGCCCGAAAGAAAAGATTGTATTCCGTATTGCAGTGCACCAGTGTCAGTTTCACCAATTCCAGAGAGCCGTTCTTCAATACTAGTTTGAAAGTGCTTGTGAGAAGTGTAAAAATTTATTTGAAATGATGTACTTTGTGGAAGTGTTTTGTGGTTGATAATTTTAGCTTCAACAGAGAGACCGTTATCCGCACTTATCTTTCCACCATCTGATTTGAAATTAAGTTCAGGATATTTAATTCTCAGCTGATTTAATAACTCACTGTCAAGAAAGTCCTCGTTCGACATTTCTTTAGTCTGAGGTTTAGACACAATATCTTTTTGCTTCGACCGGTAAAAGTAAAATGCTAATCCCGCCAATGCTATAATTAATATGCTAAGTAAGATAAATTTCATTAAAGTAGTTTTAGGTATTGATTTTTCAATTTAATGGCATATAACAGTCGGCTATTTGCCAGATTTAAAGTACTACTTAAAAAACAAATGACAAAGCCCACTTAGTAATTGTACGTAAAGCCACAATGAATCCGGTACTTTGGCTGGCCTGAAACACAAAGCATGTTAGCAACAATACGTTATTTCTTAAATCTGTTTATCATTTCTTTAACTATGAAAACAACCGATCCGACAAAGGCAATCAAATACACCGTGTCAATGGCTGGTTTTTCAAATTTCCAGTTTTGAAAGTCAATATGCTTTATTAATTTATTTCCCGTAATTAGTGCTACTATCACCAAAAAAAAACTTACACCCTTTTTAGTATTCATACCTCTGATGTTTAAATAATATTTTACTTCATTTCCAGTGTCCAGGAGTTTTATGGTCAGTGCCCGCTCCACATCCGTTAACCCCTTTACCTGAACACTCAGTCGTGTTTAATAAGCTTTAAAACAGAATGGCTGCCACTGTCACGCGTAAATTTTAAAACGTAAACCCCTGCTGGTTTAGTTGCTAAACTTACCGTTTGCGGTTTTCCGTCACAGTCGCTTTTGAAAATTTCCTTCCCCATGCCATCATAAATAATGTAGTTGCCCGGAGGCAGGTTTAAATTAAAAGTACCTGTTGACGGATTGGGGAATACGCTGCTGTTCGCGAGTCCATTCAATTCCGTTATGCCAATACATGCATCTACCGTAACGGTTACTACAGTTGAGGAGCCGCAACCTGCCGCATAGGAAGCCGAGTAGGTATAAGAGGTGGTGGTGCCGGGAGAAACAACAACCGGATTACCGGAAAGCCCCCACCAGTGACTGGAAATAACCTGACTGGATGAGTTTGTGCCGGGATAACCGCTGAGAGTGGCTGCCTGCCCCACACAAATAGTAGAAGGGTAAGCGGCCGCGGCTACCTGAAACGGCGAGCCGAGCATACAATACACCGACACGCTGGTGTTAGAACAGCCGGGAATGGCTTGTGTGGCGGTAATAGTAATATAGAGCGGATTGGTATAATCTCCTGCACCGAGTGTATAGGTAACAATGCTGCCGGTAGGGCTACTGAATGTTCCTGTTCCGCCACTCCATGCAATGGCATTGGAAGGATTCGTCGTTGCCTGAAATACAGCGGTAGAGCTGGAGCAAATAGCGAAAAACGGAGGCGCGAAAATAGAAGCGGGTGTATTTAACTGAACAACTACAGAATCCTTGACGGGTAAGCAGCCGCCCTGGGCGGTTAAATAAAATTTCAGACTGGAGCCGAGTTGATCAGCGGCGGAAAGGGAATAGGTAGTATTTACAAGATTAGTGGTGGAGGTATAGGGTGCAAACGTTCCCGTACCGTTAGCCGTAGTCCATATACCATTGGGAGCGTTACCTCCTACAAAACCATTAAGGGTTATGTTGCCGGATTGGTTTTTACAGGCTACGGTAGAGGTTCCGGCAACAGATACTTCGGTATCGCCGGTAAACGAAGCAGATTCGTGATACGTTGAACCGGTGGTCTGTCCGCCTTCGGTTACCCTGATAACAAAGGGACCAGATGTATTCGATAGCCGGTAATCGCCGGGCGGAACAGGGATTAAAGTGCCGGCGGTAATTTTAGCGGTAACGTAATACGGGCTAATCAGCGTATTGGTACCCGCAACCGGATAAAAACTTAATGAGGTCAGAGCAATAGGCGTATTAGAGGCGTCGGTGAGGGTAAAGGTAGAGGATACTGTGTTCAGACAAATAATATCCACTTCCAGGGTTTGAGGATGGAATCTGGTAAACGGCTGTGTATTGGCTCCCCCGCAATTAACAGGCGCCAGCAACTCGCCACTCATCTCGCAGCCCAAACCGGTCATAAACCAGCAATAGGCAGGCGCGCTGCAGGTTAAAGAGGCAGAAGGAGTAGTAAGTTTATAATAAAACAGACTGCCTTTATTAAGTGTGGTGGTGGTGGTAGTGATGCCGTTGTTAAAACTGATTTGGGTACTGTTTTGCGTGGCTACAACATAAGCGCCGGCCGGCGAAGTGGTAAAGGAGGACGTTTGGGTTAAAACATAATTGGTGCCTGTTTTATTTACCGGAACCAGTTGGTTTCCCACCAGATCATAGCACCCTGAGCTTACACCTTTAAACGAATCATCAGATACCGTTACCGCAATGGGTTTATTGGCAAGAATTTCGCTGCCGCTTAAATTGTTTCCAACTGTGGCGGTGGCCGCGCTGGCATTTTCGATAGCGTAGCAGTCGCCGGCTTTTACCAGTAAAACACTGTGTGTTGTATTGGCCGGGTATCCTGCAATGGCGCAGGGAGTAGTAAACCAAACGGTTGTATTGGGCCGGGAGGCTACTACGGAAATACGTTGCCTGGCAGGGGTTACCTGCCCGTCGCCATTTAAGTCGCTGAGCAACGTATGGTTTAAACCCTGATTGGAAAACGGACACAGAAAGGCAGTACCTAAGGCATTCCGCCCTTTTAGTGAAAACCGTTCCGGGTTAAAAAAGGAAGGCGCGCGTGATTGAAGGGTGTACACAACTCGGATTTTGGCACTTGACGCTATTTTTAAACCATAAGGCACCACGCTGTTTACCGGGCGAACTTCCAGAGAATCAAACCCCAGAGACAGGGGGGAGGCGATTTTATGCCGCCATAATGTATAGTTAAATGTGGTGTTTGCCGCTATACTGAACGTAGTATCGTATTTCGCGTTTCCGGCAATAGCGGGCTGATACAGCCTTACCGTAGCGGAACTGCTAAGAGCCGAAATCTGCAACCTCACATCCTCTTTCCACCAGGCATCAGGAGAAACGGCGGGCGCGGCAAACCAGAACGCGGTATCAATTTGCGCCTGTGAACTTAGCAGACTTATCAGGCAACACAGTAGTGTATAATAAACTTTCATAGTGGTGTTAAAAGTAATCTTTTTAGCCGATAGCCCAACACATAACAGGTTTTCTGTACCCAAACGGGTGTAAAGTCCGTCATACCTTATCATTGGTATTCATTGCTGTGCTGAATGTGTTTAACCACGCTAATAAATGCCGCTGCTATCCGAAAGGGATTTTCTCCCTGTAATGCATCAATACGTTCAGCAAACGCGCTTGCCTCCGGTTGAGGCCTCGCAGATTATTTTTAGGCAGGCTTTCAAATAAACACCATCTTGTAAAAACGCGGTTCAGATACGGCAACATATCTTATGCCGGTTTGGAGTGGAACAGGTATCCGCTCCTATTTCTCTTTACGCGATTAATAGAACATCTGAGCGCAGGGGGAGTTTACACCATTTTTTGGCAGACTCTTCGGGCGTATAGGCTATACATGTTTTCCCTTAGGAAAAACAGTTCCGGTTAAAGGAATCGTTTCGTTTCCTTTAAGAAAAGATGCTTTGGATAAACGCTGTTATATTTTTCCTTTAGGGAAATAGGTTTTGGGTAAACGCTGCTATCCTTTTCCTTTAGGAAAAACAGTTCCGGCTAAGGGAATCGTTTCGTTTCCTTTAGGAAAATAGGTTTTGGGTAAACGCTGTTATGCTTTTCCTTTAGGAAAAATAGTTCCGGCTAAGGGAATCGTTTCGTTTCCTTTAGGAAAAGATGTTTTGGGTAGAGGCTGTTACATTTTTCCTTTAGGAAAAACAGTTCCGGCTAAGAGAATCGTTTCGTTTCCTTTAGGAAAAGATATTTTGGGAAGAGGTTGTTATGCTTTTCCTTTAGGAAAAATAATTCCGGCTAAGAGAATAGTTTCGTTTCCTTTAGGAAAAGATGTTTTGGGTAGAGGCTATTACATTTTTCCTTTAGGAAAAATAGTTCCGGCTAAGAGAATCGTTTCGTTTCCTTTAGGAAAAGATATTTTGGGAAGAGGTTGTTATGCTTTTCCTTTAGGAAAAATAGTTCCGGCTAAAGGAATAGGTTCGTTTCCTTTAGGAAAAGATATTTTGGGAAGAGGTTGTTATGCTTTTCCTTTA
>JASGCO010000028.1:32553-36323 GCA_030054095.1 Sediminibacterium sp. | reverse complement strand
TTCGTTTCCTTTAGGAAAAGATATTTTGGGAAGAGGTTGTTATGCTTTTCCTTTAGGAAAAGTAGTTCCGGCTAAAGGAATGATTCGTTTTCCTAAAGGATAAGCACGCATTTGTTTACGGCATCCGCTTTTACCTGTACCGGCTGTTGAGCCGTGGCTACCAATTACCGGTAAATGACAACCACTTGTAAAACACTTTACAAATGCGGTAACAAGTACCGTAGCTTTTGCGTTTAACAGGTAAATAAACCATTAAAAAACACTAAACCATTTCGTGACATGTAAACCAGCCAATATCCGTACACAAGCTGTCAGGTAAATCTGTAACCACCAAAACGTTCTCTTAATACACAGGGTCTCTTTTCGTTAAGCATTACAATTTATCGCAACCGGAACACACTCAGCGCTTTAAAAAGCAGATGCTGCTTAACCGTTTAATAATCATTTTATGAAAACACATCTTAAAGTGGTACTGAACATCAGTAAACTGTCGGTACCCGAAAAAATCAGCAAATCCCGCCATGTGTACGATGCCATAGCGGATAACGGTTCTGTTTTTTCTAATCCCAATCCTTCGCTCAGCGAACTGGATACGGCCATTAACGATCTGGAAAGCGCCTGGTTAAAAGCGCAGGACGGAGGAAAATCATTAACCGCTTTAATGCACGATAAGGAAAGTAACCTGGTAAAACTAATGAACGATTTAGCACATTACGTAGAAAGCGTATGCGACAACGATCCGGAAATAGTGCATCTGGCCAAACTTGATGTAAAGCGTAAGCCGGTGTTTAACCGTTTACCATTTGTGGTGTACCAGCTCGACCATAGCGGCGCGGTGGGACTACGGGTAACTCCCCGTGGTAAAACCCTTTACCGTTGGGAATATTGCCTCGATCCGCAAAGCAGTAACAGCTGGATCATCGCTAAAACCACCAGTCTGGCATCGGCCGAAATCGAAAACCTGTTAGCAGGTGGATTGTACTGGTTCCGGGTGGTGTTTATGGGTGTAAATGGCGATATACCCGGCACACCTGTAAAATTTGCGGTAAACTAAAGGAGTAGGGCAGAGCTCAGAAGAACAAAGCGGCTATAGGCCGCTTTGTGTGTTTAGGGGGGGGTAGGAGATAGTAGTTCGGTAGCAAGTGTGATTAGCTTTCAAATTGTATCTTTGATTTATTGATAACAGCCAGCTGTTTAAATTGCATCCATTCCTTTTTGTTGTGATTAGCTTTCAAATTGTATCTTTGATTTATTGATAACAGCATACCAACTCAAAACTTAAATTCTGTGTTAGTTGTGATTAGCTTTCAAATTGTATCTTTGATTTATTGATAACAGCCAGGTTCAACAAATAAATCATTAACACCAGGTTGTGATTAGCTTTCAAATTGTATCTTTGATTTATTGATAACAGCTGGCATTGCTTGTGGTAAAACTATTTATAAGTTGTGATTAGCTTTCAAATTGTATCTTTGATTTATTGATAACAGCCATCCTGGGTAGAACTTGTCATAACAATACGTTGTGATTAGCTTTCAAATTGTATCTTTGATTTATTGATAACAGCAATAGTTGAAACAGGAGAGATAGGTTATGTGTTGTGATTAGCTTTCAAATTGTATCTTTGATTTATTGATAACAGCACTTAAGATCTATTACATCGTAATAATGGGTTGTGATTAGCTTTCAAATTGTATCTTTGATTTATTGATAACAGCCCGCGGCTATTTTTTCAATTGCAATCAGTTGTTGTGATTAGCTTTCAAATTGTATCTTTGATTTATTGATAACAGCCATCCGGTAAACAAGACTGTTGCTTTTTGAGTTGTGATTAGCTTTCAAATTGTATCTTTGATTTATTGATAACAGCCCGCGGCTATTTTTTCAATTGCAATCAGTTGTTGTGATTAGCTTTCAAATTGTATCTTTGATTTATTGATAACAGCCTCAAAGCTGGAAAAAACGACAACCAAATGGTTGTGATTAGCTTTCAAATTGTATCTTTGATTTATTGATAACAGCTTCAGTATTTATTTGACGCTAAAATACGATGTTGTGATTAGCTTTCAAATTGTATCTTTGATTTATTGATAACAGCATAGAAACAGAAATCCGGAACCATGTTCCAGTTGTGATTAGCTTTCAAATTGTATCTTTGATTTATTGATAACAGCCGGTTGTTTAACGAGATAATAGAGCGTAGAGTTGTGATTAGCTTTCAAATTGTATCTTTGATTTATTGATAACAGCTCGGCCATTTCAGCTACTTTAGCCTTTTGAGTTGTGATTAGCTTTCAAATTGTATCTTTGATTTATTGATAACAGCATCAGATCAATCATTAAGATTGAGCCAGGGGTTGTGATTAGCTTTCAAATTGTATCTTTGATTTATTGATAACAGCCGGAGCAACACTCACACTTACAGGTGGGTTGTTGTGATTAGCTTTCAAATTGTATCTTTGATTTATTGATAACAGCCTCAAAGCTGGAAAAAACGACAACCAAATGGTTGTGATTAGCTTTCAAATTGTATCTTTGATTTATTGATAACAGCTCCAGGCTTACCAGCGCGCAATCGAAAAAAGTTGTGATTAGCTTTCAAATTGTATCTTTGATTTATTGATAACAGCATTTTCAAAATTCTGACATCTAGGTCTTGCGTTGTGATTAGCTTTCAAATTGTATCTTTGATTTATTGATAACAGCTTCAGCCATTTTTTCAAGGCTTCATTTTCTGTTGTGATTAGCTTTCAAATTGTATCTTTGATTTATTGATAACAGCATAAAAAAAGGCTTTGGTTCGGCCACGGGTGTTGTGATTAGCTTTCAAATTGTATCTTTGATTTATTGATAACAGCTTCATGTTTACATAGTGATTGCAGGTTATGGTTGTGATTAGCTTTCAAATTGTATCTTTGATTTATTGATAACAGCGGTCCTCTATGTCGTTGAAGTAGTTTTCGTGTTGTGATTAGCTTTCAAATTGTATCTTTGATTTATTGATAACAGCAAAAGCTCAATGATACCGCCAATGCGGCGCGTTGTGATTAGCTTTCAAATTGTATCTTTGATTTATTGATAACAGCATGCGGCAAAATAAGTAAATAAGTTAATAAGTTGTGATTAGCTTTCAAATTGTATCTTTGATTTATTGATAACAGCAAGTAATGATCGTGCTAAAGGCGTTAGCTAGTTGTGATTAGCTTTCAAATTGTATCTTTGATTTATTGATAACAGCTCATCGACTCTAAAGAGGATAAAGACGCAAGTTGTGATTAGCTTTCAAATTGTATCTTTGATTTATTGATAACAGCTATTGATATGATACTTTGTGATTTACCATAGTTGTGATTAGCTTTCAAATTGTATCTTTGATTTATTGATAACAGCACCAGGTTAAAGCTATCATAGAAGAAATCGGTTGTGATTAGCTTTCAAATTGTATCTTTGATTTATTGATAACAGCCTCTGGAAGAAAAAATACAGAATATTGAAAGTTGTGATTAGCTTTCAAATTGTATCTTTGATTTATTGATAACAGCAGGACTCTGATTTTGCCAATTTCCTAGGCAGTTGTGATTAGCTTTCAAATTGTATCTTTGATTTATTGATAACAGCTTAATAATTCGCCGCTCGGGGGCGTTATTCGTTGTGATTAGCTTTCAAATTGTATCTTTGATTTATTGATAACAGCTGACAAGATGTATATGCTTGGGCATGACATGTTGTGATTAGCTTTCAAATTGTATCTTTGATTTATTGATAACAGC
>JASGCO010000028.1:0-32453 GCA_030054095.1 Sediminibacterium sp. | reverse complement strand
GTTGTGATTAGCTTTCAAATTGTATCTTTGATTTATTGATAACAGCACCGGCTGAATTTTCATTAATGTGGAAAGAGTTGTGATTAGCTTTCAAATTGTATCTTTGATTTATTGATAACAGCATAGTCTCCTTCGCTCCGTTCATTATTGCTGTTGTGATTAGCTTTCAAATTGTATCTTTGATTTATTGATAACAGCTTAACATTTGGAAATTCCAAAATGAAACTGGTTGTGATTAGCTTTCAAATTGTATCTTTGATTTATTGATAACAGCAGAAGTGGATTTAAAAAAAATAACCTTTAAGTTGTGATTAGCTTTCAAATTGTATCTTTGATTTATTGATAACAGCTACTTCCTGTTTGTATGAGCTTAAGGTCGAGTTGTGATTAGCTTTCAAATTGTATCTTTGATTTATTGATAACAGCTTGTGCCTACTGTAAACAAAGAATATAAGTGTTGTGATTAGCTTTCAAATTGTATCTTTGATTTATTGATAACAGCATTCAAGTAAAAAAGAAAGCTGGTTTGAAAGTTGTGATTAGCTTTCAAATTGTATCTTTGATTTATTGATAACAGCTTTTTGGTTGTAGATGAAAGTTTGAAGATAGTTGTGATTAGCTTTCAAATTGTATCTTTGATTTATTGATAACAGCTTCGACGTGTACATAGAAGTTGAAACGATAGTTGTGATTAGCTTTCAAATTGTATCTTTGATTTATTGATAACAGCATTCCCCCACAGTAGCGAATGAGATCAAAAGTTGTGATTAGCTTTCAAATTGTATCTTTGATTTATTGATAACAGCCTTGGGTGACAAATCGCTCGTAATCGTTTGGTTGTGATTAGCTTTCAAATTGTATCTTTGATTTATTGATAACAGCATATAGGGCCTAAATCCCTCTGATATCAAGGTAAAAAACGAAAATCACAAAGAAAAAAATGTTATCATGTACCAAAAAATCCACCTAAAGGGTGGATTTTTTTATTTCTAAATACGGTTAAAACAATTCCAGTTGCTGGGGTAAATCGGGCTTTTCCTGTGCCTTTTTGCCAAAAAAGATCTCCATTTGCCCGAATTGTTTATCGGTAATCTGTAAAATACCCACTTTTCCGTGTTCGGGTAATTGCTTCACCACCCGGCGCTTATGTACTTCGGCATTTTCGGCACTGGCGCTATGGCGCACGTACATACTAAACTGAAACATCGCAAACCCGTCCTGTAACAATTCTTTTCTGAAACGGGCCGCCATCTGCCGGTCTTTTTTTGTTTCGGTGGGTAAATCGTACATTACTAAGGTCCACATGACTCGGTAGGCATTTAAACGGTTAATGGTGCTTATGTCCATAAGGGCTTAAAATTCAGGATACAGGAGTTTGCGCTGGGTACCTTCAAAACAGCGGTTCAGGCTCACCGCGGTACGCTGGGTGGCCAGCATCAGAGGACTGGTTTCTCCCTCCAGGCATACATCAATGGCGGGGAGTTTCAGTAATTCGGTCTTATGCTCCTTTTCCATACCCTCGCACAAACCAAACTGCCGTACCATGTTAAACACCATTTGGTCCACGTAAGGGCGGTAGGGCTCCATTAAATCGTCGGCCAGGCAAAAGGCATTGTAGCGGTTACGGTGAAAAATACCCAGGGTAGGGAGGAGGCCGGCGGCCACAATACTGCGGGCCATGGTGGCGCGTAACACCGCGTAACCATAATTCAGCCAGTGGTTCGGCGGGGTGGTTTGCCCCGGCAGACGCTTAAACCCGGGTATATGGGCAAAAAGTTTACTCCAGTAATGGGCGGCGGCGGTGGCCTCGCAATTATCGCTGTCGCCGCTTTTTACGTTTTTATAAAGCGGTACCAGGTAAGTGGAATCTAAGCGGAAATGGTCGAGTACCCGGGCCTGGTTCTTTATTTTTTGGGTAACGGTTTGGGCCCAGAGTTGCTTTTTTAACGGCTCGCTGGCATTCAGTTGTTCATCGTAGCGTTCCTGCTGGGTACTGTGTCCTTCCAAAGGGAACAGAAGGGCCTGGGGCATGTGGCGCTCATCGCAGGAAATCAGCACGGTATTATTGGCCTGTAAAGCCTGTAACAGACCCGAGCTGATGGTAATCTGTGGATGGTCCAGAACCATAATGCCTATGTCTTCTACCGGAACAAGGGATGTTTGCAACTGATCGTCCACCCGGCGTTCTATGCTAAGCTGCCGATGCTTTAAGCGGAGCTGGGCGGCATTGCCAAAATATAGGGTACGTTTAATCATAGTAAAAATTCAGGACTTATAAAGCGGAGCCGATGGGTAACACGTGGTAAGCTTTGTAATATTCCAATCCTCCAAACCACCGCAGGAGTTCGTCTGTTTTAAGAAAGGAAAGTTCACCGTTTAAAATACCAGCGTAAGAAGAATACGGCCAGTGTTCGGGTTGTTTACAAAGGTTGGCCTGCACCGGATTAAAGTGAATGTAATGTACCAGTTTGGGGTAGTGGTGCTCGTCTTGTACCTGTTTGCGTTTAAAATTTTTCATAAACAAACTGCCTTGCCTGTTTTGTTGTTTGTTAAATGCCTGAGTATAGCTACTAAAAAAGTTTGAGAAGTGTTTGCTTACCAACTTTTCCAAAGTTTCAAACTTTGGAAAAGTTACCACCCGCTTTAACGCATCCTCTGGCTTTATTTGTATTAAAAAATGAAAATGATTGGGCATAAGGCAATAACAAAATGTATCGGCTACAGGTAAAATAAATTCCTGGTACTTACGAATAAAAAACACATAGTTCTCCTCAGAAACAAAAAGCGGCTCATTCCCATTGGCACGGTTATAAACATGGTAAATACCATCAGGCATTAATTTATCAGTTGTATTCTGCATGTACAATGTCTTTAAACTACTGTTATTTTGCCTAATCTATTTACTTTTAGCTTCATGCAACATTCCTTTATCATCTGTCCATCTATGGATCTTTCCATTTTGTTAAGAACTGAGAATTCAAGTTTATCAATAATACTTGAAGCAACATCGTGTTTTACAAAAAAACACTTATACCCTGTAAAACTGACCACTTTATAAATATTATTCTGTTGTTCTTTTGTTAGATTGCTAAAATCAATTCTGTTCCCTTGTTCTCGTTCTTCACCAGAGGGTAAGTAAACCAAATCATTAGGGGATAAACTAAATAAAAAAGTACCCAATTCCTTCTTAATCGGAATCAGTGGTGTACGTAACTGTTCTTCCTTCTCTAAAGTAGCTCGCCATTTTTGGTGTTCAATCACTTCGTTTAATGGCAAAGTTTCAAATACCCGCTTACTCTCTTCGTTCTTGTAAACTGTAAAAAACAAATTGCTGCCTTTGGCGGCAATTACCAGTTTACTGGTTTTATTTCCAGTCTGTCCAACAGTAAACTTCATCCCTTTTGGTTCGTATGTCCTGACTTTAAAAATGGGCTGATGAAATTTCCCGTTATTTAATTGCCTTATGTTTTTATTCATCTCTTCAATCCCTTCCGGAGTAAAAGCAATCGTTTCAGGAGCAACCGGTTTGCCTTTTTCGTCTTTCCGGTTCTGGTAATTCGCCAAATGATTTAAAAGTATTTTTTGAATGGCCGTATCGGCCACTGTATCTTTAATTCTATCTTCAGTAAAACTGATATCTATGCTTTGGCGCGAAGCCACGTTTAATCCGTTGCCGTTATGATCCAACTCCCAGTAATACACATCCGTTTTACTGATGTCTTCACTGTTCCATATAAAATCACTTTCTTTAAAACGGGCCAGAATTTTCTTTTTATCCAATCCCTCCCTAACAAGTTGCTGTATCGCTCTTCTCAGTTTTTTATTGGCAATACACTCCGGATTATCCAAAGCACTGCTTAAAGATACTTTTTTGTACTTTTTCAGTTTAATTAGCCCGCCAACAGTATCCTGATGCATAGATTTACGAATGGCTTTGCTATCTCCTTTGGTTTGAGGCGTGAGTTCTTTTTTAGGTTTACCATCTTTACCTATTCTTAACGCCCCATCTTCTGTTTTATAGCTTTCATACCGGTTGTTTGTTTTTGTTATCACCCTGGTATTTTGTTTAAAACTTACCACCGTTTTTTCCAAATGCTGCCTGGTATCAAGCGTAAACGACGACCACGGCTTTTTAAACAGCCATTGATAGTTTTTATCCGAATCGCTATTGTATTTTTTTTCACATAAAACGGCTCTTAAATCTTCTCGCTTAACTTGCTTTTCTTTTTTGTCCGCTGTTTTGTCAAGCGCGTGTTGATTGTTCAGATAATTGACATGATTACGTGTAGCACAGGCTATTATCAGCGCGTCTAAAGCGTGATGCCGGTGATCTATCCGCTTCTTCTGAAATCCCTTCGATTGCTCTATGGGAACGGTTGGTAAATCCTTCTGGTATTTTTCATTGTAAGCAGTGTACGACTTACTTCCTGTAATAGCATTCATTCGTTCAAAACGAGATAATATCAGTTCGTTCCAGATATCGTTTAATCCCCAATCCTGTTTAAGTTGAGTGGTAATTTTGCCATTCCCAAAAACCAGATTTACAGAATTAATACCATCATCATTTTTGTCTTTACGAACAAGATACGATAAAGCTCCACTGATAAACTTACTGATATAACGGGTGTCGTTCATCTGTCGCGCAATCATTTTTTCAGGAATATCTTCGAGTAACAGTTTTGTTTTTTTAACTCTGTTTTTGGCATAATGTTCTTTTACAAAGTTTTCATACTGTTCCGGTTCCATAATACGTACTTTGTTCCCGAAATTCGTTTCAACCTCCTTTCCTTTGTGATATTTAATAAACTCAAAACCCAATTGATTATCTTTTAACCTGTTTACTGCGGCTTCACAAATAACCTTATTACTGAAACTATCATCAAAAAAGCGACTTCTTGGAATGATGTGTTCTATTTCATAATCAGGTGTAAATAATTTTGTTAATGGGATGGTTTCGCCTGTATAAGGTGACCGGTACTTTTGTTCCAGCCATAACTTATACCTTAATAGTTCCGGCGCACTCGGTTGCGCCGTTTTACTGATTTTTAAAATATCATCAGGCACATCAATAGTTGAATTTAATACACCCTCCTCATATAGTTTCAATAAATCTTGTTGCACCGGAGAGTAGGGGCGTACATTTTCAATAGCGGTATCATTCTTTAACTCCGCTAATAAGGCTTTTATCCGGGCATTGGTAGTTTCGTTTTCCGTTACTGTATTAGTCAAACGTTTCCGCTCATCAGCTGTATGTTTCATCTCCCGGCCTAATTCTATGTGTATCTCATCAAAGAAATCTGTTTTACCTGATCCGTATTGGCTCCATATATCTTTTACAACTCGTAGTGTTTCAACTACAACCTGTTCAACAATAGGATTACGCAACGAATGCTGTTTAAAGGCAGTAATATACTCCTCCATATCTTTTATACTGTACCACTTTCCGGTCATAGCAGCTTCTGAGTGCCGGTCATACACAACATAACTCGCCAGCCAAAGCGGCAGATTCTGAAAATCCGTTTCTTGTTTAAGTGAAATCGCCTTTTCTCTTACTTTGTCTTTAATGGTTTCATCGTATTCACCAGTAATAATTTTACTAATCCGAGCTTTGGTTGAACTATCAATGGTCTCCCAGTTCCAGTAGTTACCTGTTCTCAATAAAGGCACTAGCTTTTTTAAGGCTTTTAAAGAGTAACTACCATAGTCGGGCTTAAACGGCGGGAATTTTTTAAAACTATCTACAAACGAAGAAATGTGCAGGTTATGCCTTCGGGCAAAAGAGGCAAGCGCTTTTTCATACTCCAGTTTATCTGTAACCGAATAGATTAAATGCCATAATTGTTCTTCTGTATCTGGTGTTAGAAAATCATTTTTAATATCCTGTACTTTTTCGAGTCGTGACTCTATCAGTGCTTTGGTTTCATTACAGGGATAGGCTTTTTCTTTATCATCAATAAAATTCCAACGGAATTTAGCTACTTCTGTAGTAAGTGCTTTTCCTTTTAACCCTTTATCTTCTAAAAGGAACTTGATCAAACTGTCCTGTTTAATCTCTTTACGGTGATTCAAAAAATTAAATAAGTCTTCTCTTTGTTTAATGGTTCCCAAAAATTCCAAAGTCACCTCTTTATCATCTTCCCGCCTGTATATTTTTAGGTTACTCAACCATTGCCATAACCGGAACTCCTGATATAAGGGGTGAGATTTAGAAACCGCCTTTATAGGTACTTTTATTTCATTGTCTTCCGCATCTTTATACGTTCTACATTCTAATGTGCAATTACCGATAGATGATTTTTTGCTTTTTAGTGGCCGTTGGTAAAAGATAATATCGCTTAGAAAGAGATGTACTATGTCTTTTTTTCCTAACAGCATCTGATGGCTTTCATTATAACGATAAAGTTCTTTGATGCAGGCATTGTAAACGGTTTCGTCATTGAATACCGGGTGAAATTCTTTTTGCTTTTCTAAAATCAGCCGGAGTTCATCTTTATAGAATTTGCGCTCAATGGTTTTTACGAGTTGGCCCTTTATTTTTTGTTTGGGATTAATCAGTAATGTATCGTAAATAAAAGTGCCAACTGTTTTCTGAGATCGTTCAATTTCACGTTCTGTTTTCTTTTTCAACAGGGTCCAGTCATCGGCTCCTGGTGCCCTGAAACTTCGTTTTTCATGGCCTTCTTTATCTTTTTTTACAGAGCCATCATCGTTTAAATCGGTGGTAACAATAAAATCCCGGACTTTATCTTTCCAGTCAGCAAGATCTATTTTACTCGACCGCCGGTATATCCAACCATTTTCTAAAATCAACGAATACCAAATGTCATCTTTGCCTTTTTGCGGAGGATCCGCTTTTACCTCTATTACTTTCAGAGAATGAAATTCTATTAGTTTATTGGGATTTTCTTCTTCCTCTTCACCTCTTAACTGATAGTACCCGCGCTTCTGATTAAAATTTAAAAGTAGCCATGCCAGTTCTTCTTTTTCAATTTTTTGAGTCAACGCCTTTTTCCGCAGGTAGTATATCGTCCAATCATAAGGAATTAAGCGATCTTCTCCCTTTTCATTTTTTAGAAATTCAGGTTGGTGCCTTTTAAAATCTTCCAGCATCTCTAAAAAGGATGATTTAAAAATAAACTCGCCCGATGGAGTGTAGGCCAGCTTTGGCTCCGTATTGTTAATAAACTTTCCCAGTCGTTTTTCAAAATCAATACAAGCGGCGTAATGCTCCGGTAAAAATTGTAACAGATTTAAAATGCGGTGTAAACGCTCCCTTCTCAACAAATAGCGTTCTCTTAATCTTCTTACCGATCGGTAACCGGTTCTTTCCGCAGTCTGAGAAACAGAATTTCCTTTGCCAAATTCACTGAGTTTATCCTGACTCATTGGAATAACGCGTGTTCCTATTCCAATAATTTTACCTTGCTTGTTTTCAAAATCTTGCTCAATCAAACTCCAACCTATAGAGTTCGTTCCTAAGTCCAATCCTAAAATTTTTTTTTCCATGTTGTTGTATCTGATTTTTTATTTATATATTTGTGTACAATTTGAAGCTAATCACAATAAGGATTATTCCGTTGTGAAAACATTTAAGAAGGGAGCTAACGAAAGTTAGCTCTCTTTTTTTAAATAAATGTGTCCCCAAATCCCTTGTTAATTCGGCGAAGTAGCCATACACGGCATAACGTGTAAACACAGTGTGCATGTTATCGGTTTGTAATAAAGCATTCATTGCGGTAATGGTATTGTAAGCTGGTATTTTATGCAATGTAATTGAAAAAAATTAACCGGGCAATACCCAAAACCCTGATCTTTGTTGTTATTTTTTATCCCCGGAAGTAGGGAGGAGGCGTGTCTCTTACCTTAGCACACATCCCTGTACTGCCCCCTCTGAAAAGAGAAGACTTTAAACAATTATAATACTTTTTGCAACTCCACCAACTCTTCCGCTTCGTGTACAAATACGCGGTGCTTTACAAACCCCGCTTTTTCGAGCAAGCGCAAAGAAGCCGTATTATGGGGCAGGGTAATGGCGCCAATGGTACTTACCCCTTCCGCTTTTACATGGTGCAGCACGGTCAGCGTGGCATCCAGTGCCAGTCCTTTGCCCTGGTACTGCGGCAAAAACGCGAAACCCACATCCGGATGCGCCAGGTAATCCCTTTGCAATACTGTTACCACACCCACCGCTTCCTGCTCTGTTTTACTATGCGCCACCCAGTACCAGGCAGTTTTTAAATCCTGAATACGACGCACGTATGCCTCCGCGTCACTTAGCGTATGTACCTTACGGTCGCCTATAAACGCCAACCAGCCGGGGCTATTCAGCAATTCCAGAATAAACCGCGCGTCGGCTAATTGCAACGGCACCAAATCCAAACGATCCGATGCCAGAGGAATAAAATGATGTAGAGTCGTCATTCGTGTTATTTAAAAATTAAAATCAGGTGGCGTAATATGAGGGGCCGTTTTTCCCACGCGCGTTCTTCGCTAAAAACCGGGCTTTTCGCTATAGCCTGCTTACGTTTGGCGGCATCGCAGCCGCGTGCGGGGGCTTCTAAGGTCGCCGCCGCCGCTGCGCGCTGACTCGCCAAACGTCCGCGCAGGGCTGCCGCTTCAACCCAGATTATGCGTTAGAAATTTGTAGTGAGCGTCAAAAGCCCAATAAAATCTGAACGTTTGCGAATGAGACATAGCCACGGTTATGGTGAATGAGAAAACGTTGCGAAGTATCAGATTTTGAAGGGATTTTGGCGCGTAATAGGATTTCTAACGCATAATCTGGGTTAAATCCCTCGGCCAGGGTTACGCAAAAAGGGCATGTGTAACCAATGGTAAACCAACGCGGCATTATATTTACAACCAAGCCTAACGGAACAATACTCCCAGGCCCTTATACACCGCCTGATGCAAAATAGTGCCATGGTCTTCCTCCGGAAAATAATCAAAGGTCACTTTCAGGGCTTTGTTCTTCGCGTTCATCAGCTTTTCGGCCAGCAGGTTCGCGTCCACTTCCATTACATGAGGTGCCTCGCAGGGAGCCAGTCCTTCTTTACCCACTGCCAGATACACCTGCACCGACGTGGCAAATGATGCAGTGGTTACCTTTGTTTCCCGGTTCAGCAAAGCCCCGTTATCCCACCATAAAGCCGGACTCACAATCAGGTAACGGTTAAACAACTCCGGTTTTTCAAACAGCACCTGCGTAGCCAGTAACCCCGCCGACGATTGCCCTATTAAGGTACGTTGCCCGTTTACCCTGAAATGCTGCTGCACATACGGAAGCATTTCCTGTTCCATAAAGCGCATAAAATCAGCCGAAGCACCCGAGGTCGGCGCGTTCTGCCGGTCGCTTTGAGTCTGGGCCGCAAATAAAAAATCGCGTTTACGGTCCACATTGCCAATGCCCACCAGTATGGCCTTTGGCACACGGTGTACCCATTCAAAACTGCTAAACTGCAATAATCCCGCCACATGTATAAAATCTTCGCCAACACCCCCGTCCAGCAAATAGATAACCGGGTAACGGGTCGTATCTTTAGCGGAGTACCCTTCCGGTACATAAATATTCAACACCCGCTTTTCCTTTAAAACCGAAGAGGCGAGGGTATGCGTTTCGCCCAAAACTATGCTTTGTGTTAGGGGTTTCGTTTGCGCCGGCGCGGATGCCGCGGATAAGGCCAGTGTTAAAACGGCCAATGCTATTCTTTTTTTCATACTTATTTTCATACAGAAAGAGGTGTATCAGACGCGTGAACCAATTTTTTAAAATACGTTATACCAAACAACACCGTAATACCCACCATCAGCACTATAAAAAACAAATAATACGCCGATCCGTGCAAATGACTCAACATTCCGCCTTGCGCCATGTTATTGTTAATAAGCGATACCAGGTAATTCCCCAGCGAAATAGTCAGTAACCAAAACGACATAATGGTACTTTTCATAGAAGCCGGTGCCTGAGCATACGCGTATTCCAGCCCCGTTAGGTACACCAGAATTTCGGCCGCCGTTTGTAAAACATAGGCCAGTAACTGCCAGCCCACCGAAGGCTGTTGACCCGCGTCGATCTTTACCTGTAACACATAAATAACCACAAACGCCAGTAACAACAACACATACCCGCTCAACAATTTACGGTGTTCGTTAAAGCGAATCCCCCGCTTTTCGAGAAACGGATACAACACTCCTGTAAACAAAGGCGTAAGAATAAGTATAAGCACCGGGTTGGCCGCCTGCACCTGCTGGGGCAACAAGGTAAACCCAAATACCGACAAGTCGAGCTTGGTGGCCTGTATTACCCATTCTGAAGTACTTTGGTCACTCAGCATCCAGTAAACCGGTACAAACGAAAAAAGCAGTAACACTTTCCAAACCGCTTTAACCCCCTCAACCGCGGTGGGATTGTACTTTTCAAGCGCCACGTTCAACAGTGGTGTTCCATCTGAGCGTTTGTGCCGGTTCTTAAACGCGTAAACATTAATACTAAAAAAATTCGCGCGCGGAAACCCGGTAGGCGGTACGTGCCGGTAATGTTTACGTCCCATAAAAAACAAAAGAGTAGCCAGCAGCATTAAGCCGCCCGGAATGCCAAAGGCCCAGGAAGCGCCCAAACGTTCGTACACAAACGGAATAAGGAGTGTAGAAAAAAACGATCCAAAATTAATGCTCAGGTAAAACCAGCTGAACGCCTTAGAAATAAGATCTTTGTTACTGTCATCAAACTGATCGCCCACGTTGGCCGATACGCAAGGCTTAATACCACCCGATCCAACGGCAATTAAAATAAGGCCCAGCATAAAAAACGAGTACTGATCGGTAAAAGCCGCCATAATAAGGTTACCCACGCAATACACCAGCGACAGCCACACGATAATTTTGTATTTACCAAAAAACCAGTCGGCTAATAAAGCTCCCGCAATGGGGAGCAAATAATTCAGCGTTATAAAAAAATGAGTGGCCTCGTTGGCCTTAGCCTCAGCACCCGCCTGCAAAGAAGGGTCGGCCGTAGGGTTAAAAAAATGGGTGGCCAGATAAACCGTTAATATGGCGCGTAACCCATAATAACTGAAGCGTTCGGCGGCCTCGTTGCCTATAATGTATTTAATGGCGGAAGGAATGCGGTTGGATTTCATAAACATTTTTTTGTGAAAATGCGGAATGCAACAGGAACTAAAAAGCAAAACCCGTTAAGGTGAAAGAAAAGGCAGGTGAGTGGTATTAAATGAAGGTTAAGGCGTTTGCCGCAAAACGCGTTTTAATACAACTCCTTAAAGCCCTTTAAAATCCTGAAGAATCGTATGTTTATAATGCCGGCTTACTTTTAACTGAACCCCGCTACTCATTACCGCCGTGTATTCCCCATTAAAGGAAGGAATAAACGAAGTTATCTTTTGAATATTTACTATATGCGAGCGGTGGATGCGCCTGAACTGATTGGCGGGGAGCTCTTTCTCCAGCCCTGAAATACTGTAATCCGCTACGTGTTCTTTCGATGCGGTATGTACTTTTACGTAATCGCCAAACGCTTCAATGTACACAACTTCCGACACCGGAATAAACACAATCTGCCGGGCTTCTTTTACCTTGATACGTTCGAGGGGAGCCGGTTTTGCCTGCGTTTGTTCGCCCAGCAAAGAAGAAATGCCCGCGTACACCAGTTCGAGTTTACGGCTATGATACAATTCCAGAAAATAAAGAATGGCTTTGGTAAACTTGTCCTTTTCAATGGGTTTTAAGAGGTAACCAATGGCGTGTATTTCAAACGCCTGTATAGCGTAGGCATCAAAAGCGGTTGTAAAAATAACATAGGGGTTGTAGTGGGGCAATACGGCTTCGAGTAACTGAAAGCCGTTCAGTTTCGGCATTTTTATATCCAGAAAAATTAAATCGGGCTGTTGCTGTACAATGGCTTCCAGCGCTTTTTTAGAGCTGGTAAAGGTGGCCATTACTTTAAACTCCGGATACGGTTTCAGGTACGTATCAATCACCTCAATGGCCGGGGCTTCATCATCCACAATTATTACTTGTATCTTATCTTTCATACACCGGTAGTTGAAGGGTTACGGTAAAACAGTTGGCATGGGAATGGAACTTTAGCGTGTACAACTGAGGATAGTATTGCGTAAGGCGTTCTTTTACATTGTTCAGTCCTATACCCGGTATCAGTTGCGTGGTGTTAACCGTTGCTGGCACCGTATTTTCGACTTGTAACTCCAGGTAGCCATTGTGTAAACGGCTGCTGAGTGTTAAAAACGCGTGTTCATCGGTACGTTCAATGCCATGCACAATGGCATTTTCGAGCAGGGGCTGCAAAATAAAAAACGGCACAGGCATCTGTTCGGTATCGGGTGCTATGGCGCGGTGAATGCTTAAGCGCTGCGCAAAACGTAAGGCCTGTAAATCAAGGTAAAGGTCGCATACTTCCAGTTCTTCTTTTAAACTTACAAAATCCTTATCGCGCGAGGTCATGGTTAAGCGCAGCAGGTTACTGAGTTTATTGAGCATTACCGCGGCTTTTTCATTTTCCTGTTTCAGGATAAGACTTAATAAGGCGTTGTGTGTATTAAATAAAAAATGCGGATGAATCTGCATTTTAAGTGTTTCCAGTTGCGATAAAGCCAGCTGGTAACGCAGGTTACCGGTTACCACTTCCTTTTGCAGCAACTCCTTTTGCGCTAACTGGTACGAATTAATGTAAACGTAAATATTTACAATACCCAAAATAAGAAAGTAATTAATAATGTAGGCAAAGTACTTTAATACAAACGGTGCTGCAAATTCATCGAGACCTACATCGCGCTTATAGTACTCATCGGCGATGGGCTTAATAATGCTGACTTCGATAAAGAACTCGGTAGCCAGAAACAGGTTGCCCAGAATAAGATGAATAAGAATAAACCAAACAATATGCGTATTTTTTATATTAAGCTTTAGTGCCGCGTACACCAGAAATGGTGTCAGGCATAACCAAAGTACCCAGCGGCACAGGTATTGTTTTTGTTCAACCGGATCAATGTTACGTATGCCCAGTACATGATGCGCTACCAGTTCTGAAGCAAAGATGATAATACCGATGAGGGTCCAGAATGCCACAGCCCCCAGTATAAAATGGATTTTGTACTTTTTTATAAGGTTAATCAGCGGCGACTCCGGCATAATTGCAAATGTACTATTATAACAGATAAGGCCATTCTGAATACTCTAATAAAAAACACTTCCGGACTACCTCAATCGCAAACGTTCAGATTTTATTGGTTTTTTGATTCTCGCTACAAATTTCTAATGCGTAATCAGGGTTGAATACAGCTGTGCAAAAGGCAACAAAAAAGCCGTTCCGGGTATGGAACAGCTTTTGAATACGGTATCTGTTATTAATGAATGAACGGAGTATTACCACTCATCGCCACTGGCCTGATCAGATGTTTTTTGCATGGCTTCTTTTAAATCGGCAATAACAACATTGGCATTTTTGAGCATTTCGCCTTTCAGTTTTTTCCAGGTCAGATCACTCATGCCCATACTGCCGCAATCGGGTACTACGTTATCAATACTACCACCCGATGTTTTACCACTAAGGGAAACATGTTTTAGCTGAGTAATGGTATAACGGTACTTACTGTCTTTACACTCTACCGATACTTTCATGCTTAGTTTGCCGGTATAATCGGTTTGCGGGTTAAGGTCTTTGGGCTTTACCGGAAAGTTAGCGACAAATTCAGCTTTGCTGCCGGTGGTTACCCCATTGGTTTTACTGTATTTTGTGCTTTCTACTTTTACAAAGTTAACCACCCGTTTCAATAGTTCGGAGGCGGGGAGTGAATCGGTAGTAATTACTTCCGTAAGTTTGGTATCTTCTTTCTTTTTAAGTTTGGGCATCCCTTCACTTGTTTTGGATGGTGCTGTTGTTTCTTCGTCCTGCGCAAAACCGGCAAAGGAAGTAAATACAAAAAGAGCGATACAGGCGTAATGATATAATTTCATAGTGAGTTTTATTTTCCGGGTATTAATCCAATACTATACCAGTTTTTTAATGTGTGAACGAAATTAATAAATTTTGGGAAATTGTCCGGGATTTACTTCATACATGAGTGCATAGATGCAATCGAATACATCATCTGCACTTGGCTTGCTGAAGTAATCGCCATCGCTACCATAAGCCGGACGGTGTTCTTTTGCGGTTAGGGTTGTTGGTGCCGAATCCAGATACGGGTAAGCCCCCTGTACCTCCAGAATTTGCTGTAAAATATAAGCGCTGGCACCGCCAGGTACATCTTCGTCGAGTACCACCAAACGGTTGGTTTTTTTCACCGAGTTAACAATTGTTTTATGAATATCAAACGGGATCAGGGTTTGCAAGTCAATCAGTTCAACCGAAATGCCGTGTTCCTGTAATAGTTTTACGGCATCCTGCGCTACGCGCACGGAACTGCCATAAGTTACCAGGGTTACATCGGTACCTTCGGTAAGCGTTTCCGGAATACCCAGAGCCACTTTGTATTCCCCAAAATTGGCCGGCTGCTTTTCTTTTAAGCGGTAGGCGTTTAAGGGCTCTACAATAAGCGCGGGTTCGTCGGCTTCCAGTAAGGTGTTATAAAATCCGGAGGCAATGGTCATATTACGTGGCACACAAATGTTGATACCACGGCAGGCATGCACAATCATTCCCATAGGAGAACCGCTGTGCCAAACCCCTTCTAAACGGTGGCCGCGTGTACGGATGAGCACCGGTGCTTTTTGTGCACCTTTGGTGCGCCATTGTACGGTGGCCAGATCGTCGCTCATTAATTGCAGGGCATACAACAGGTAATCGAGGTATTGTATTTCGGCAATGGGACGTAAGCCACGCATGGCTAAACCAATGGCCTGACCCATAATGGTAGCTTCGCGGATACCGGTATCGAATACACGGTGTTCGCCGTACTTGGCCTGTAAGCCTTCGAGTCCCTGATTAACGCCGCCTATTTTTCCGGAGTCTTCGCCAAAAATAAGGGTATTGGGGTATTTGCCTAAAATAGCATCGAAATTATCGCGGAGTATTTCACGGCCATCTACTTGTTTTTCTTCGCTATACTGAACTGGCACAGGCGTAATGTTTTTAACCTGCTGACTGCTTTGCGAATACAGGTGCGAACCATAACGTTCTTCGTTTTCCGCTTTAGAACGGCTTATCCAGTTGTTTAATGCTTCACGGGCAGGAGAATTGCTGTGCTTTATGGCTCTGGCTACCTTTTTGGCGGCAACCTGAACATCTTTACGGATGGGTTCTTTTATAGAGCGTAATTCGCTTTGAACGGCTTGTACCAGATCGGCGGAAACGCCATCGGCTATTAAATTTTCGAAAATGCCGTTAAGTTCCTGTATTTCCTGTTTAATGGGTTGAAGGTAATTGGTCCAGGCCGTGCTTTTCGCTTGTTTAACCGCTTCTTTCGCTTCTTCTTCCACACGGTTTAACTCATCGGCGGTGGCTATGGCGTTTTGCTCAATCCACTCGCGCATTTTTTTAACGCAATCGAAATCGGCTTCCCATTGCAAACGTTCTTTGCTTTTGTAACGTTCATGCGAACCACTGGTACTGTGTCCCTGTGGCTGGGTAACTTCTTCTACGTGCACTAAAACAGGAACGTGTTTATCGCGCGCAATAGCGGCCGCTTTCTGATAGGTGTCCACCAGGTGTACATAATCCCATCCTTTGGTTTTTAAAATTTCGTATCCGTTGGTGCCTTCGTTTTTCTGGAATCCTTTTAATACTTCGCTGATGCTTTCTTTGGTAGTCTGGTATTTTTTAGGAACGGAGATGCCGTGTCCGTCGTCCCACACGCTTACTACCATAGGCACCTGTAATACCCCGCCGGCATTAATGGTTTCCCAGAACAAGCCTTCGCTGGTGCTGGCATCGCCAATGGTACCAAACGCCACTTCATTTCCTTTGTCGGAAAACTGCGTATAAGGTTCCTGATGCAGATCTTTATTGATGCGGTAAAAATGTGAAGCATAGGCCAATCCTAATAAACGCGGCATTTGCGCGCCGGTTGGCGATATATCGCTGGAGGAATTTTTCTGGTTTACCAGAGCTTTAAAACTACCATCGGCGTTAAGGCTTTTGGTGCCAAAGTGCCCGCCCATTTGCCGTCCGGCGCTCATGGGTTCGTTTTCGGCATTGGTATCGGCATATAAACCGGCAAACCATTCCTGTAAGGTAAGCGCTTTTATGGCAAACATAAAGGTTTGATCGCGGTAATACCCGCTGCGGAAATCGCCATTGCGGAATACCTTGCTGAGAGCCACCTGCGCCAGTTCTTTACCATCGCCAAAAATGCCAAACTTGGCTTTGCCTGTTAGCACTTCTTTACGCCCCAGAAGGGAAGCCTGACGGCTTTCGTTAATTAAACGGTAATCTGAGAGAACAATATTTTTAAATTCTTCAAAATTCAAATGACTGGTGGCTGCTGCCATACCTTGTTTTTCCATATCCACAGCTTATTGAACAAATATAAAGAAGTAGGGCGATTTAAAAAAATAAAAACAGTGAATTTTATGTGATTTTATCAGCGTTTTAAGGGTAAAACGAATGAGGTAAAACAGGCGTACGATACGGTACACTACAACGTGTTTTTGATAAGGACTTAGCGGAAACAAACAAACCCGGATAACCGGGTTTGAACGCAAATTGTCAGGCAACGAAGAACCGGCAGGCTTTAACTGCCAAATACTTTTTTAAGCAGATCAGTTACGCGGGCCATAGGGTCTTTGCGGATCTTGGTTTCCTCGTCGGAAATAAGCAGCATTAAGCCGTTAATGGCTTTATTGGTAACGTATTTATCGAGATCGGGATTTTGTTTTTTAACACCGGGGAGTTTGTTATAGGCAGTTACTAGAGGAGTCCAGTAACTGGTGACTTTTACTTTAGCGATGGCTTCTTTTACAATTGGTGTAAATTTTGTTTCGAGCGGGGCGTAAGTGGTTTTACGTAAATACGATGTGGCAGCTGTATCACTGCCTTTTAAAATGGCAAATCCATCCTGTACGCTCATATTGGTAATGGCATCAATAAAAACGGGCGCCGCTTTAAGGGCAGCCTCTTCAGCGGCACGGTTAAGGCTCATTTCAAAATCGGCTACTTTTTTACTCATTCCCATTTTAATTAAACGGTCTTTCATGGCTTGCGCCTCGGGCGGCCAGGGGATAAAAATGCGTTGATTTTTATAAAACCCATCAAGTTTACTGGCTACGCCGCTGGAGTTATTGGTACCAACCGATAAAGCTTCTTTTAGGCCTTTAATGACTTCATCGTTGGTAAGTTTTGGGGTGGACGTGCCGGTAAGTACGGTATTGACCGCGTTCTTTCCCAGTTTTTCGAGACTGTCTTTATTTTTATTCCACACATCTTTTAATAATTGGGATTTGGCAACAAGCGACACTACACTAAGTGATGCTATTAAAAAAAATCGTTTCATACGTTTTAAATAGTTTACTTTACAAATATACACCTCTTATGCCGCTTAATGCAAAAAGCTGTTAAATGTGGGATAAACGAGTGGCGATGGTAGATAGAAAAACTTAAGTGTGTTCATTTACTTTTCGTATTCTGTTTACCCCACCGGCCAGGGATGGGAACGGCAGCCTTGCGCAGGACTTTGCGAGTCAGCGCACGGTTAAGGAGGCGGCGGAACAGAGCCACCGCAAACCGATGCGATGCCGCAAAGGGCCAGCAAGCTATAGTGGACAGCCCGGCCCCGGAGGGTGGGGTAAGCTTTTCCAAAGTTTTGAACTTTGGAAAAGGTGGTGTGGCAGGAATGGGGAGGCCGCCATAGTACACATTACATTCAACATATATTCAAAAAAAATCTTACTGTCTATTTACGTTTTAGCGCTTAATTTATTCCTGATTTTTGACAGTTGTTTCGGCCACATTATAAAACTTGAGTATCTTAGCATTTTCATTTCAGGGAGGTCTGGTGAATCTTTTTTACAGAAACAAAGAAGCGGTTTTCGGTACCACTGAAATTTTAACCTAGGATTATTTTTATGATAAGACGGATAACGCTGTTTTTAGTTTTATATTCAGGATTAGCGGCTTTGACAAATACACAAGCGCAAACAAACGATATTACCCCTGTAAAATCAAGCCCTTTTAAGTCTAATTTTTATTTATCGTGGGGCTATAACCGGGCCTGGTATTCGAAAAGTACGATTTACCTGAAAGATTTAAGTAATACGTATTATAGTGAAACGGAGCGCTACCATTATTACGATTTTAAAATTGTAAAAGCAAAGGCCCATGACCGTCCCGATTTTGATCAGATAAAGGACGTTATTAATATTACCATTCCGCAGTTTGTGAGCCGGGTGGGGTATTATTTTAAAAAACGCCCCGATATGGGAATAGAAATAAATTACGATCATGCCAAGTATGTGGTGAGCCGTTACCAAACAGTTAGGGTGCAGGGGCAGATTAACGGAAAGCCTGTTGACACGGATACTATTTTAAATCCGGATAATTTTGTTCACTTCGAACATACGGATGGTGCCAATTTCTGGATGCTCAATTTTTTGAAGCGCTGGCAACTTTACAAAACACCTAAAAACAATCTGCTGAATGTGAGTTATGTGGTGAAATCGGGTGGGGGATTGGTGTACCCAAGAACAGATGTTACCATTTTTGGTACCCGGGTAAATAACCGCTGGCATATTGCCGGATGGGTGGCCGGGGTGGAAACAGGGTTAAAACTGGATCTGTATAAGCATTTTATGTTTGAGTTCACGGCTAAGGGCGTATATGCCGATTACCGCAAAGTACTGGTATTAGGGCCAGGTGGCGGATCGGCCCACCATCATTTTTTTGCCGGAGAAGTGATTGGAACACTGGGGTTTCAATTTTAACCCGGATTATGCCATAGAACATCTACTACGAGGCGAAATCCCCTCAAAACAGTAAACTTCGCCAGTTTGGCTCCTTCACCATAGAGGTGACTATGCCTCATTCGCCAAACTGTCTGCTTTATTGGGCTTTCACCTCTCGCTACGATCCCTATTACATAATCCAGGTTTAAAGAACCATTTACGTGTGTAAAAGCAAAAAGGGCTTCTCATAGTTTGAGAAGCCCTTTTTTGTGTAAAATAGTTGATTTTAGTAATATACCGGACGGCGTACTTCGCTGATGTGTTTGCTGAAACGGATTACCTGACGGGTATAGCCGTATTCGTTATCGTACCATACGTATAATACGATGCTTTTTTTATCGGGCGAAATGATAGTGGCCTGTGAGTCGAATACGCTTGGGCAAGGATTACCGATCACATCGCTGCTTACCAGTTCGTTGCTGAACGCATACTGAATTTGCTCTACCAAAGCCCCTTCGAGGGCGTATTTTTTTACGATTTCGTTGACTTCATCGCGGGTTACTTCGCGGTTAACGTTCAGGTTTAAAATAGCTAACGATACGTTAGGGGTCGGAACGCGCACTGAGTTGGCGGTAAATTTGCCGGATAAGTGTGGTAATACTTTTTTCAACGCGCTTTCGGCACCGGTTTCGGTAATTACCATGTTTAATGCTGCACTGCGTCCGCGACGGTATTTTTTGTGGTAGTTATCCAACAGGTTTTGATCGTTGGTATAAGAGTGAACGGTTTCGATGTGTCCTTTTTGAATACCGAGTTCTTTATCAATAACATAAAGAATAGGCATAATGGCGTTGGTAGTACAACTGGCGGCCGAGAAAATACGTTGATTTTTTACATCAACGGTTTCGTGGTTTACACCATGTACAACATTTGGCACATCACCTTTGGCAGGAGCGGTCAGTAATACTTTGGCAATTCCTTTTGCCTGAAGGTGGCGGCTTAGTTCTTTGTCATCGCGGAATACGCCGGTGTTGTCAATTAACAGAGCATCGGTAATACCGTATTTGGTATAATCCACATCTTCCGGATTTTTAGCATCAATCATGTGAACGGTGTGACCGTTAATGATAAGGGCTTTGTTATCCAGATCTTCGATTACTGTTCCCGGAAATACGCCATGTACCGAATCGGTACGTAGTAAATCGGCACGTTTGATAATTTCTTCGTTTGAGTTACCACGGGTTACAATGGCGCGTAACCGTAATTGTTCGCCTTTACCGGCCTGCGCAATAATTTCGCGGGCAGCCAAACGGCCAATACGTCCGAAACCAAAAAGCACCACATCTTTGGGCGTAATGGTAGCAGCGCCACCCATAAGTCCTTTTAATTTATCGTTGATAAAGTCGGCACTGGTTTTATAGTTACCTTTTTCCTGATGCCATTCGTAAGCCAGTTTACCAATATCAATACGTCCGGGGCCTACGTTACTTTTTAAAATTTCATTGGCCAGTATAACGGTATCGTGAACGGTAATCGGTTTTTTTACAATATTTTTAGCGTACAGGTGGAGATTCATGATCTCGCTGGCACTCCGGTCAACCAACTGGTTACGGAATAAGATCAATTCAATGGACTTTTCGAACCATAATTTGCCAATGGCACTAATCAGGTCTATAGCCGCTTTTTCGTAATTGATCCATTCGTTTAACTGGGTCTGGTAATCGGCATTTACTTTTTCTAAGGTTTCCATGCTGGTTTTAGAGTTTAGATAATTGATTAATGGTGATAGTAAAGCACAAAACCCCGCTTTAGGGCGGGGTTTTGTTATTAAAAGCGTTCGAGTTGCGAGAAGAAGAAGTTGGCTTCTATGTTGGCATTTTCATCGCTGTCGCTGCCGTGAACCGCGTTAGCGGCAATACTCTTGGCAAACACCTTACGGATAGTTCCATCTTCGGCTTTAGTAGGATCGGTAGCGCCGATTAATTTACGGTAGTCGCTTACCGCGTTATCTTTCTTTAATACAGCGGCTACAATAGGGCCACTGCTCATATAATCACATAATTCACCATAAAACGGGCGTTCTTTGTGAACGGCATAAAACTGGCCGGCTTGTTCTTTGGTTAAGCGCATGTATTTCATGGCCGTAATGGTAAAACCCGCTTTGTTAATCATTGCCAGAATGGGGCCAATGTTGTTGGCTTCAACCGCATCCGGTTTAATCATGGTAAAAGTTATCTGTCCTGTCATTAGTCGAAATTTTAGGGCGCAAAATTACTGATTTTACGGTTTTTATGCAAATTACCGCTTTTTATTTCTGATGTGTTGGAAAACTAGGGAGATGGAGGGGCAATATTCGTGGTTTTTTGCGTTATTTTGAGGATCAAAATGCTTAAAACGATTTTTCAGAGTTTATTAACGCGGGGAGGAGTAGCCATTTTTAATTTTCTGGTACTGATTTTATCGGCGCGTTACCTGGGGGTGGAAACCCGCGGGGAGGTGAGCGTGATGGTATTGAATCTGGCAGCTGTTCAAATCATTAATGAGATAATAACCGGGTATAGCCTGGTGTCGTTTATTCCGCATATTAACCTCTGGCGTTTGTACCGAACCGGTTTTTTGATAACGGCCGGAATGGCTATTACCAGCACTTTAGTTTTAACGCTGAGTGGAAAATCGGCAATGACCCACATCTGGATTATTATTCCCTTAACGTTTGTTGTAATAGCTAATACCTTTAATCTGGTGGTGCTGCTTGGTAAACAGGATCTGAAACATTATAATATTTTTAGCATACTTCAGCCTTTTTTATTACTCGCCGGTTTGTTTTTAACGACCCGTATTTTTGGTATTTACACTTTTGAAGGGTATTTATATCCTTTGTTTCTTTCCTTTTTACTCACCTTTATATTGACTACATTTTACGCTTTACGCTTTGCCACCAATCAGAATACAGGCTCATGGCCCTGGAAACGTATTCTCCTGATTGGATTTTATTGCCAGATGGCAGTATTTATGCACGTGTTAAGTAACCGGTACAGTTATTATCTGCTTGAAAACAATGCTCAGGTTGGGTTATACGCTTCGGCCTGTTCGTTAATGGAAAGCGTATGGGTGATTATGGCAGCGCTTAATCCGATTGTGTTATCGAAAGTAGCAAACGAAGGGGATGGAGCGTATAGCCGGGGTATGACCCTTGGCTTTGCCAAATTATCGTTTTTACTGAGTCTGGCTGCCGGTTTGGTGGTTATGGTATTGCCCGATTCGCTGTTTTTAACGTTGCTGGGTAAAAGTTTTACAGGTATAAAAAGTATTATGTTAGCGTATTTACCGGGTATTTTGTTTATTAGTTTTTCGGGTATTCTGGCGCATTATTTTTCGGCATTGGGACAATTGAAACGTACTCTTATCTGTAATAGTGTCGGCTTTTTATTTACTATTGTGGCGGCTCCATTACTAATACGAAGTATGGGCATTAACGGGGCTTTATTAACCGCCAACATCAGTTACGGGCTTTCGTCTCTGGCGTTGTTAATAGCGTTTATGAACTATACCAAGTTACCGCTTTCCACCTTCTGGAATCTGAAAGCAGACTGGAAATTAGTTGCCGGACTTTTAAAGAAATAAAAAAGAATTAAATGAGTTATTTTGAGGCCATAGACGCGTTGCGGTCTTTGGTTAACTGCAAATCGGTAATCAGTTTTAATACAAATTCCAGCTGTTCTTCGCGCGAGATGTCGGTATTATCCAATACTATGGCATCTTTAGCCTGAATAAGCGGATTCTCTTTACGGTGACTATCTTCATAATCGCGGCTTAACAGATTTTGTTTTACCTCCTCAAGGGTGTAGTACTGGCCTTTGCTGCTTAACTCATCGAGCCGGCGCTGGGCTCTTACCGTTGTGTCGGCGGTCATAAACAGTTTTAATTCGGCATTGGGGAAAACGTGCGTCCCTATATCGCGGCCATCCATTACCACACCTTTGCTACGCCCCATTTTACGCTGAAGGGCCACCATTTTTTCCCTAACCTCTTTAATGCTGCTGATTTTACTGACATTTTCGCTTACCTGCATGGTACGGATTTCCCGCTCCACATTGACTCCATTTAAGTAGGTTTCGGAACTACGGGAATGGGTATTGAACTGAAAACTCACTTCGATATTTACCAGAGCCTCTAAAAGACCCGACAGATTTATTTCGTGGGTTTTGGGTTCAATTAACTGATGTTGAATAGCGTAAAGCGTAACGGCGCGGTACATGGCTCCCGTATCTATATAACTGTAATTGAGCCGTTGTGCCAGGGCCTTGGCAAGAGTGCTTTTTCCGCAACTGCTATACCCGTCTATGGCAATCGTAATTTTTTGCACGTTGGTAAATTTACGAATAATAAAGGGGCCGGCACCAAAAAATAAACTGATTTTAAGGCAGATTATCCTCCGTTCAACGTTTATAAATTGTTATCAAACATACTTTGAAACACCTGAAAGGAATAATACCTTTGTCGCTTATTTTTAATCAGTTTATGAGTAAGGCAGATGTTCTTTTAGGATTACAATGGGGAGACGAGGGAAAAGGGAAGATTGTGGACGTATTAACTCCCGTTTATGATATTATCGCACGTTTTCAGGGTGGACCCAACGCGGGGCATACGCTGGAATTTAATGGTATTAAGCACGTATTGCATACCATTCCAAGCGGTATCTTCCATCCAACGGCTATTAATATTGTAGGAAATGGTGTTGTAATAGACCCTGTTATCTTTAAAAAAGAAATTGACGCGCTTAAAACGCTTGGGGTGGATGTAAAAACCAAATTGCTCATCAGTAAGCGGGCACACCTTATTTTACCAACCCACCGGTTACTGGATGCCGCCAGTGAGGCTGCCAAAGGAAAAAACAAAATCGGTTCTACCTTAAAAGGCATTGGGCCTACTTATATGGATAAAACCGGACGTAACGGTTTAAGGGTAGGGGATATTGAAACCAATGAGTTTAAAGAGAAGTACACAGCTCTGGTAGAAAAGCATAAGCAATTGCTGGCTTACCATCAGTTTGAGTATAACCTGCAGGAACTGGAACCCGCCTGGTTTGAAGCCATAGAGGAATTAAAGCAATTACAGCTGATTGAGAGTGAGCATTATTTAAACAATGCCATGCAGGCCGGTAAACGCATTCTGGCCGAAGGGGCTCAGGGCTCTTTACTCGATATTGATTTTGGATCGTACCCGTTTGTAACCTCAAGCAATACCATTTGCGCCGGCGCCAGTAATGGTTTAGGCATTGCGCCAAACCGCATTGGTAATGTGATTGGCATTTTTAAAGCCTATTGCACCCGCGTGGGTAGCGGGCCGTTTCCTACCGAATTAAATGACAGTACCGGCGAAAAAATACGCCAGATGGGACGCGAATTTGGCAGCACCACAGGGCGTGCCCGTCGTACCGGCTGGTTAGATATCCCTGCTTTAAAATACGCCATTATGATTAATGGGGTAACGGAGCTGATGATGATGAAAGCCGATGTACTGAGCGATTTTGAAACCATACAGGTGTGTACGCATTACACCTATAACGGACAAGTAATTGATTATTTACCCTACAGTATTGATCCGGATTACCTTCAGCCGGTGTATGTAGACATTAAAGGCTGGAATTGCGATTTAACGCAAATTGACAGTAAAGATAAATTACCGGAAGCCTTACTGGCCTATATCCGTTTTATTGAAGAGGCGGTAAAAACACCTATTACCATTGTGAGTGTAGGGCCAGACCGTAAGCAAACGATTAAGATGTAAAGATCTTTAGTAGAGGAAGTGGTATAAAAAATAGGTGGAATCGCTATAATTTCTTGTACCGGTAAGTTTCAGATAATTTCACCTTTGCGCCAAATCTGGTTACAAAGCGTTTTCGCAGCTCAGGAATAGAACGTATCTTTGTGCGGCTTAATTCCTCCTTTTATCAAATCGCAAAAAACATATTACACCGTTGTTGTAAGTTTTGTTATTCTGTTTTCCCTGTTTTGCGTTTTCCAGCTTTTTCAACTCCGGTTTAATTACGACTTTGAGGCGTTTTTCCCGAATGAAGACCACGAACTGGAATTATATGACCAGTACCGCAAAACCTTTGAATACGACAATGAGTTTTGTTTGATTGGCATTGAGCGCAAAGCGGGCATTTTTGATTCGGTGTTCCTGAAAAAAGTAGATAGCATCAGTCGCCTGTTTGCCGAAGTGCCGGATATTGAAAAAGTAAACTCGCCCACCAACCTGAAACTCATATCGTATAATGGCCTTTCGCCGGTTGCCGAGCGCGTGTTGCATTTTGAAAACCCATCGTTGTACAAAGACGACAGTACAAAAATTTATAATTCGGATAACCTGATCGGCTCTTTTTTTCCTGAAGACGGGAAATCGGTATCGGTGTTTTTAAGAACTAAAGAACGCCTGACCAAAACGGCCAGCGACTCGTTAGCCAACCGGCTGGAACGGATTATCGGGCAATTTCAGTTTGATGATATCCATTACGTTGGCCGCATTTTTGCACAAAACGTTTACCTCAATAACCTTAAAACAGAATTTGTTCTTTTCCTTTTACTCTCGTTAACCGTTGTTGTTATTTTCCTGTGGTTTTCATTTAAAAGTGTTTACGGGATTATTGTGCCCTTATCCATTGTGGTCATCTCTATATTATGGACCCTGGGCGTTATGGCACTGTTAGGGAAAGATGTGGATTTAATGTGCGCCATGTTGCCCACCATGATTTTTATTGCGGGGATGAGTGACGTGGTACACTTTTTCAGTAAGTACTTTGAGGAATTAGCCAAAGGCACAGAACGCGGCAAAATTTATCCGCTTATTTTAAAGGAAGTGGGCTTTCCTACCTTTTTAACCCTGGTGACGACCGTTGTCGGTTTTTTATCGCTATTGTTTTCGAGCATTAAACCCATCCGCGACTTTGGCATTTACACTTCCATAGGAGTAGTCATTGCCTTTATTTTAAGTTATACACTATTACCGGCTTTGCTTTACTTTTTCACGCCTAAAAAACTGGTAAGTGTACATGGCCATAACAATAAAACCTACGCGGTAATGCGCAGTGGTTTATTCTGGATTTTCCGTAACCAGAAATTTATACTGGGATTGACCTCGGTTGTGGTTATTTTATCTGCCATTGGTATTTATAAAATACGGGTAAACAATATTTTACTGGAAGACCTGAGTGATAAGGTAAAAATAAAACAGGACTTTAATTTCTTTGATAAGCATTACAGTGGTGTCCGGCCTCTGGAACTGGCTATATTCAGTAAAGATGGTAAAACCCCTTTATGGAATTACGAACTGATGCGACAGATTTACCGGGTAGATACCTTTGTTAGAAAGGAATATGGTGCCTGTTTCTCGGTTTCGCCCGCCTTGCTGGTCAAAACCATTTACCATAACTCATACGATGTGCCCGATAAGAAAGCGTTTCCGGATAAAGAAGAGTATAACGAAATCGTAAAACTTCTGCAAGCGAACCGAAACAACCGCGACATTCAGGTGCTGATGACCAAAGACGCGCTTAAAAGCCGGAGCAGCACCAAAATACGGGACATGGGAAGTTTAGAAGCGTCGAAACACAATGCCGCCCTGATGCAGTTTATTAAAACAGTTACCGATACCTCGCAACTCGAATTTAAAATTACCGGTGCCGCCCATTTGATTGACCGGAACAACGAATACATGGTAGATAACATGATACAGGGCTTTGGTTTTTCCATTTTGGTTATTGCGCTTTTAACTTACCTGTTGCACCGGAGCTGGCGGATGGTGTTGGTGTTTATTTTACCCAATGTGATTCCGCTTATTATTATTGCCGGTATCATGGGCTTTGCCGGGATTGAATTAAAAGCCGCTACCTCATTGGTATTCAGCATCGCATTTGGGATAGCGACAGATGATACCATTCATTTTATATCGCGCTTAAAAATAGAACTGGAATACGGCAAGAGCCTCCTGTATGCCTTTAAACGAACCTACTTTGAAACCGGTAAACCCATTATTTTAACGACCTTTATTTTAATGGGCGGTTTTATGAGTTTAATGATCAGCGATTTTCAAAGTACGTTTTATTTTGGCTTTCTGGTTTGCATAACCGTTATTATCGCCGTGCTGGCGGATATTTTTTTACTTCCCGTGTTATTGTTTCTGATTTATGGCAAAACCAAAAAATAAAGTTGAACCTGTACAATCAGAACTAAAAAACGGAGTGCCTGCTTTTTACCCGAAAAGCGCATCCGAATGGCGAAACTGGCTAAAGCAACACCATGTAAACCAGGAAAACGTTTGGTTAATCTTTTATAAAAAGGAGAGTGGTTTTCCGACCGTAACCTATTCGGAAGCGGTAGATGAAGCCTTGTGTTTCGGATGGATTGACAGTAAACCCAACAAACGGGACGAACACAGTTATTACCGGTATTTTTCGAAACGACAACCCGGGAGCAATTGGAGCAAAGTAAATAAAGCGAAGATCGCACAACTTACCGACGCCGCTAAAATGCACCCTTCGGGCATAGCCATGGTAGAACTGGCCAAACAATCGGGAACCTGGGATGCGCTAAATGAAGTGGAAGAGTTGATTATCCCTGCCGACCTTGCCGCCGCATTACAACAGAATACGGCTGCAGCCATTCATTTCCATGCTTTTCCGCCATCTTCGCGAAAACTAATTCTGGACTGGATTCAAAGTGCCAAAAGAGAAGAAACCAGGGTAAAACGTATCACCGAAACGGTTGATCTGGCAGCCAGAAATATCAGAGCTAACCATTACCGGGCCTCATAAAACCAATTTCTAATAACCAATTAATTCCTTAATTTCGGGTAGTTTATGAAAAGAATCATTTTAATTGCATGCATTGCAGTACAGGCTGTTGTGGCTTTAGCCCAACAAAAAATTACATTAGAAGATTTATGGGTAAAGTATGCGTTTTATCCTAAAGCGGCCGGAGGGTTTAATGCCTTAAATGACGGCTTGTATTACACAGATATTGAGGAAGTTGAAAAGGACAAAGTACTGTGTAAATACGAATTAAAGAGCGGAAAAAAAACAGGAGATGTAGTGCGCCAGAGCCAGATCCGATTCGAAAACAAGGAACTGAATCTGACCACTTATGCGTTTAGCCCAAATGAAGATAAACTGTTGTTGCACGAAAACATGGAAAACGTTTACCGTCGCTCTCCCAAAGCCAATTATTTTATTTATGATCTTAAAAGCGGAAAGGTGAGCCAGCTGGATGCTGCCGGAAAGCAGTTTTTTCCGCACTTTTCGCCCGATGGTAAAAAGGTAGCCTATGTACGGGATAATAACCTCTATATCAAAAATCTGGAGAACGAAAGCACTACCGAAGTTACCAATGATGGAAAATGGAACGTAATTAAAAACGGCTGGGCCGATTGGGTATATGAGGAAGAATTCAGCAAAGCCGACTATTTTGACTGGAGCGCCGATAGCAAGTACCTGGCCTTTGTAAAATTTGACGAGCGCCATGTAAAAGAGTACAGCATGGATATGTACAATGGTAACCTGTATCCGGATAAGTATACGTTCAAATACCCTAAGGCGGGCGAAGATAATTCCATTGTGAGTGTACACATTTACGATGTGGCAGCCGGGAAAAGTAGATCCATTGATATTGGCGATGAAGTGGATATTTATATTCCCCGCATTCAGTACACCAACGATGCCAATACCCTTTGCGTGCAACGCATGAACCGTTTACAAAATAAAATTGAATTGTTATTTGTCAATTCTCAGAACGGTTCCTCTAAAGTGGTTTTAACCGAAGAGGCCAAAACATACATTGATGTACACGATAATCTAACGTTTGTAGGTAACAAAGGCTTTATATGGAGTAGTGAAATGGATGAGTTTAACCATTTGTATTACTACGACTTAAATGGCAAATTAATTAACCGGATTACGTCGGGCAACTGGGATGTGATCGAATTTAAAGGCTTTGATGAAAAAACCAATACAGTGTATTACATCAGTACCGAAAACGGAGCCATTAACCGCGATGTGTACAGTGTAAAACTGGATGGTAAAGGGAAAGTACGTTTATCTGCTCAGGATGGTACTACCGATGCCAACTTTGCCAATGGATTTAAGTATTATGTGAGTACCTATAGCAATGGAAACACACCTCCGGTTTACGAGTTAAGAAGCAGTAATGGGAAACTCGTTAAGGTATTGGAAGATAATGCGGCGCTTCGCGACAAGTTAAAACAATACACTTTCAGTAAAAAAGAGTTTTTCAAATTTAATACATCAGAAGGAGTAGAGTTAAATGGCTTTATGATAAAACCTGCCGATTTTGATCCGAACAAAAAATATCCGGTTTATATGTATGCGTATAATGGTCCGGGTGCCAACGAATGTAATAATGCATGGGACGCGTTTGAAATGCCCTGGCATCAGATACTGGCTCAAAACGGGTACATTGTGGTGTGCGTTGATGGACGCGGGACATTTGGTCGCGGCCGTGTATTTAAACACAGTACCTATCTGCAACTCGGAAAACTGGAAGTAACCGATCAATTGGAAGTGGCCAAATATATGGGGAATCAGCCCTATGTCGATAAAAACCGGATTGGTTTTCAGGGGTGGAGTTATGGCGGCTATATGGCCAGTTTGATGATTACCAAGGGCGCCGACTTAATTAAAACCGCTATTGCCGTTGCTCCGGTTACTAACTGGAAATACTATGATAATATTTACACCGAGCGCTTTATGCGCAAACCCAAAGATAATACCAGCGGTTATGAAGATAATTCTCCGGTAAACCATGCTAAAAAACTGAAAGGCAACTTCTTACTGATTCACGGTAGTGCCGATGATAATGTACACTATCAAAACAGCATGGAACTGGCCAAAGAACTGATCAAGTACAATAAACCCTTTGAGTTTATGACCTATCCCAATAAAAACCATGGTATAAGTGGTGGTTTAACCCGATTACATATTTACAGTAAGATACTGAACTTTGTAAAAGAAAAATTATAATACCATGTCAGGAAAACAGATTGTTGTATTAAGTGGTGCGGGCATGAGTGCCGAAAGCGGAATACGGACGTTTCGCGATTCGGGCGGGCTTTGGGAAGAGCACAGAGTAGAGGAGGTGGCTACTTTCGAAGCCTGGCAAAAAAACAGAGATCTGGTTCTGCGGTTTTACAATGAACGCCGTAAACAGGTACTCGAAGCAAAACCCAACGCGGCTCATTATGCATTGGCCGAACTTCAGAAAACACATAAGGTGAGCATTATTACCCAAAACATTGATGACTTGCACGAGCGGGCCGGCAGCAAGCAGGTGTTGCATTTGCACGGCGAAATACGCAAAGCCCGGAGCACCGTAGATCCATCTTTGATTTATAACATTGATGGCTGGGAATTAAAGGCGGGACAGCGATGTGAAAAAGGATCACAGCTAAGACCACACATCGTTTGGTTTGGGGAGATGGTTCCCGAAATGGCCAATGCCGCCCTTATTGCCGAAAAAGCAGATGTGTTTGTAGTAATTGGCACCTCATTAAATGTGTATCCGGCAGCGGGATTGCTACATCAGATAAACCCGGAAACGCCCAAATTTCTGATTGATCCCGGTACTTTTAATCTGGATTTTGTAAGAAACCTCAAGCACATTCAAAAAACCGCGGTAGAAGGAATAATGGATTTTATAGCGTTATTAAATCATCTATAGTTATGTACTCTCGTTTTTTATTGATACTATCTTTTTGCGTTTGCGCGGGAGTAGTAGTTAATGCACAATCTGATATTCTGGCACTGGAGCGTTTATACAAGCAATTATGGGAGTGTAGCGACAATGATACGTTACAGCTAAAACTTCTGGATGAAATAGCCGAAAAAGAAACAGATGAGTACAAATCCAGACCTTACAACAAAAAGGGGTTGGAATTATGCTATTCGCTATTAAAATCTCCTAACAGAGAAAAACGTAAGGTAGCATTGAATCATTTAGCATCCTTCTTAAACAATGAAGGTATCTATGCTGTAAACGATGAAAAATATGAAGATGCCGCTAAAAACTACTTTTACGCCCTTGAACTTACGCTAAGACAAAGCAACAATAAAAGAGATTGCGCCCAGATGTACGATAACATTGGTACCTTATTCTTAAATATCCCGCAACTTCAAAATACATCTATTCTTTATATTGATTCAGCGTTGGTTATTTATGAAGAACTTAAGGATTACCGTGCGGCATTAGCATGCATGCAAAATGCTACTGTTTTTTATCAATTAAAAAATGACCTCGGTTCAGCATTACAATTTATCAATAAATCCATAGCTTATGAAGGTTATCTAAAAAAGAATAATCCTGAACTGTTGGTTTTAATGTATAATAATCTGGTGAACGTTCAGTATAAGTTAAATAATCACAGCGCTTCTAAAATAGCCTTTGAAAAAGCAATACGTTTAGCTAAAGAGCTGGATAGGACTGAAATGGAAATAAATAGCTATATGATTATGGCAAAAGTTTATGCAGATGCTGATAAACCGGATAGCGCTAAAATATTACATCAGAAAGCATATAATTTATCTGTTATCAGTGGCTTAAATAATTACAGTGCTCTTATATTACGAACTATCAAAAAATACGATACAAAAAAAGAGTTGGACGAAAAAAACAGAGAAACGATTCTTAAATTAAATAACGCTGAGTCTTTTACTTTAGACTCCACTTTAAATTCATCCGGCACTATTAACTTAAAACACTTATATAAAAGAAGGATGCAATTTGCCGACAGCCTTTTTCAATTGATTGGTAACGATACAGAGAACAAACCTTTTTTGGATAACCTACAAAAATGGTGGTATGGTCTATTAATTATACCAATCTTATTTTTTATAGTAATATGGCGGAAAAGCAAACAAAAATGGCGTTCTGATCTTTAACGTATCGCATTATGAATTACTGCTATTTTTTTCTGTTTACTCTGTTTATTTTCAGTAAAACTATCCTGAAAGGGCAGGGCAGAGAAAATCCTCAGGAAATACATCAACTTTTAACTGAATTAAAAACCAACGATGATACACTTAGATTAAGACTAATCTATGAGATTTCTGAAATAGAACATAATGCCCTAAAGTCTGAACCTTATCACCGAAAGGGCCTTGAACTTTGCTTTGAACTACTTAAATCTGATGAAAAAGCAAAAGTAGACAAGGCAATCGCATTTTTACCTGCATTTATTAATAACGAGGGATATTTTGCGGGTATTCGCCAAGATTACAGTAAGGCGCTGATATATAATTTTTATGCCCAGGAATTGGCATTAAGAAACAAAGATTCCAACGTTTTGGAGCAAGCCTATAATAACATTGCCTGCGTATTAAACAGAACAACAGAATGGAAAAAAAGTCATCTGTATTTTGATACTGCCCTTATTCTTTCTGAAAAAATGAAGGATTATGGAAAAATTGCCAATGTTCTTAATAATGCGTTCACTTTCTGTTCTGACGAAAACCTGAGCGATCAATACAAATTAATTGGAAAGGGACTTCTTTATCTGGATAAATTCAAAAAAACGAACATTGCAGAAACTTACTACAA
>JASGCO010000027.1 GCA_030054095.1 Sediminibacterium sp. | reverse complement strand
AATGTTGTCATAGTAAACATTTCCATTTACCTCCGTATAAGCCAGATTGTCATTTAGTTCACCATAAATGATGGTCCATTCTTTAGTATTTTTATTGCAAGATCCAAATGAAAAAAACACTGGCAAAAGGATGATAAGTACTTTTTTATTCCTTTTCGGCTAATGATGACTGGCATATAGGTTTTCTATTATACTACAATTAATAGACGCAAATTCTTTTTGTGATTATAAATATACCAATGTTTTTAATACGGGATAACCAATAGGTGATCGACTTTCAAAATCTGCCTAGTTATTTGCTGTTAGCAGTCGGGATATTATAGAAAAGACCATGGTGTTTTAATATTTTACTATTCACGGGTTATTCCATTGTGCTCATTAGTTTTAATTGGTGTTTTTATTTATTGTGCAAACGTCGAAAATTTGTTTTCAAGTATGGTAAGCCATTCCTCTCTTTTCTCTTTACTAACTTGTTTTACCTGATTATAGCTTATCCATTTCCTGTTTTTAAATCCAATTTTCCAGAATGTTCCCATTAACATAGCTTTCTTAATTGCATTGCCAAACAGTAGCCAGTACAACCAGTTTGGTGTATTCATCGTTGTAATAACGGTTACGCCTTTAAGTTTATTCCACAACGGTTTCATCATTGTATTACTTGCATTTTTATAGTCATAAGCAACTCCCGGGAAAATGACTTTATCAATAAAACCTTTTGTCATTGCAGGCATTAGTTCCCACCAGATGGGAAAAATAAATATCAAATGGTCAGCATTTTTGATTGTATGGCTGTACTCAATAACTTTTGGGTCAGCTGGTTTTTTGTTTCGGAAGCCTTTTAAATCGTCAGCTGTCATTACAGGGTTAAAATGATCTTTGTCTAAATGAATAAGATCAATTTGGTGATTTCCCTTTATAAGGCCTTTTGTTACTGATTGTAAAATTGCGTTGCAAAAACTCCCATCATAAGGATGGTTAAAGACGATGACTACTTTCATTTTGTGATGTTTTAAGATTACAGCACAAAAATCAGTAGTTTAAAATACCCGGACGATAACAATTGTAAAGAAATGTTCTATAGCCTGTTTCGTATGCGACTTAAAGAAACCGAAGTGATTCCTAAAAAGGAGGCCAGGTAATGCTGTGGTACCCTCAATACAATTTTCGGATTATTTTCTAAAAGTTCTAAATATCTTTTTTCTGGATTATTTTTAATTCGGGAAAGAAATAATTTCTGATAATACACCAAACGTTCAAACGTAAACTGATCAATTTGTTCTTTTATTTTTGGCGATGTGTCGGTAATTGCCTGTAAATTCCGTTTAGAAATTGAATAAATTACACAAGGTTCAATACTTTCGATGGTAAATAAACTTGGCTGGTTTGTGCGGAAGCTTTCTATAGAAGAAACGCTTTCACCTTCAAAGAAAAACTGAAAAGTGATGTCTTTTCCTTCATGGTTGAAATAAATTCTTAAACAGCCTTTTTTTATATAAAATACGTGTTTAGCAATGTCTCCTTCATTCAATAAAATTGTCTTTGCGGGAATGTCTTGTTGTTTAAACAGGTGTTTGAATTTCTTCCATTCAGCATTTTCTATATTGAGGCTATTCATTCTTGCTTGTTTTTGTTTATATAGAGGCATTATATCACTGTTAGCCTATTAATGTACAAAACTTTACAGTTTGATGTATGGTTTTTAGTGGGGTATTTATTCTCCCCAAACCTAAATGTTTTCCCTTATTTTTCAGATCTTATTCTCATCCTTGTTGCAAACGAGGATGTATAAATAAAATAGTGTTTGTAGCGCTATGTTAAATCGGATTGTGAATGGATAGAATATGGGTTTCGGCCAGTGCGTTACAAACGCACCATTAGTTCGTCCTCGTTTCCGCTATTGCTCAAACGAGGACGAGGGGGGAGTTATTGCACGGTTGCAAATCCGCGCTAGCGGGTCTTGTCATTTGTCGTCTGAACAAGCATGCCAACAACGGTTTTCACAGTCATGCCAACAGTCGGTGTGTTCGTCTCTTGCGATTTCTTCACCGAATGTTTCTCGATATTTTTCCATTGTCTGCAGAAATGAGTTTTTTAAGTCAATTGCATCCTGTTCTCCCCGCATACCAAAGTAAGGAAAGTGGTGTAAGTAATATCCGAATATAGTGTCGCAATCTTTATGATATGCTCTTGTATCAAGTATATGGTAATGCCAAAACTTGTCCATAATCTTGTTTGGAACAATTCCCTTTCCAAACTTTTTACATAAGTGCAGATAACGTTTGTATTCTATTTCCGCACTGTCACATTGTTCGTGTGACCAGTTTTCACCTTCTTCGGGTTCACGGAGTTTCACCTTAACCATTTCAAGGTCAAGGTTAGCGATTACAAGGTCAATGCCTTTTTCATTGATTAGGTAAGAAACTCTTTCTGCGCTAATCGGGTCAGGATAAATTAAAGCTGTCTGTTCCATTTTGTATTATTTTTTTGATTTATGAATTGTTGCTGTAAGCCAAAATCTTTTCAGGAAACGGTCTTTGCTTCCTTCAATAGGTGTCCTGCCGTGAAAAATTCTGTGATTGTCCACAACAAGAATGTCCCGCTCGTTTAAGTTTAATCTAATTGGTTCGGTCTGTTTAATCAGTCGCTGAAATTCAAGCATAGCAGGATTTAGCTTGTCTTCATTTTTTACAAGCCAAAATGAGTAGTAAAATTTTCTTTTTCCATTTTCGTCTGTCGCAACGAAAGGATAACTCTCTTTGTCGTCAGGGAAAATTTTATGTTCAAAAAGTTCTATTGCTGTAAGTTGTTGTTTATGTTCGTCTGAAAGTTGCTCGTAAATTTTTTTTGCATCCATCAAAATACTGTCTCCACCCAAGTCGGTCTGTTTGTAACAATACCAAATTATGTATTTGGCTTTATGGTGGTCGGTATGATAGTCAAGTCCACGAGCAGAAGTTACCATTCCTTTGCTTTCAGGTTTTACAACAACGTCAGTAGTGAAAATAACCTGTCCTAACGAATTTATTAACTCGTTTAATTGCTCTTCGGTTTGGTCAGTCAGGTGAAGAAAACCGTTTTCTAAAAGTTCTTTCGTCACGTCGTTAATATGTTGAGTTTCTGTCGCTATACTATTGGTTATAACGGTTTCGGGCTTTGAATTCGGGCGGGTTTCGGAGCACAAAACTGTCAACCTGCTCTGAACTTGATACGAAGCACAAAGCTCCAGGTTTGCATGTCACCTCGCCTGTCGCAAACCCGTGTTAGTAGTAGTCTTTTATCTTTTTTCCGCATAGTCGTAATAAAGTCGTCCAAGTTTAAATACTTTTTCTGCCAATTTTAATTCGTTGTCAAGATTATATGCAGGAATAGATAATTCTGATTTTGATAGTTTCTTCAAAAGTGAAGTCGCTGTAATGTTTTTCATTTTTTCATAGCACTTCTTTCCAATGCCAAATGAGTCTATGAATTGTGGAATTTCAGTTGTATTTAATTTCAAAATTTTACTTAATTCTTCTAATAAATCTGAATTGCCAATTTCAGTAGAACTAATTTTCTCAAAGTCAAAATAGCCAATAGGAACTTCAGAATAAATTTTCTCGTCAACAAGTTTTTGTAGAAATGCAATACTGCTGTCTAATTTTTCAAAATCTATATGATTGGTTAAATTGATGTCTTTAAATAAATTCCAATCATAAACAGCTTCTTTAATCATATTTTGAGTTATCTCTTTCTTCTCATAAATTAAGTAGTCTATTTTTTCAAGGTTTTGCCATAGAAAACCTGCAAGTTGTTTTTTTGTAAAGTATCTTTCGTAGTCCGGAAGTTTTTGATAATCGCCTAATTTAATGTAGTCTTTTAATTGAATTGATGCGATATACTTCATCATTTCATTATTTACAGCATACATTATTTGCAAATGTTCATCTGTAAGTTTTCTAGTGTCAGTTGGAAAACCTTGTTCTATTATAAAGTCCTTTTGATTTTCATTCCACCCACTATGAACGATAGTATTTCTGACATATTTAATGGCTAAATACTGTTTCAATATTTTTTCGTCAACGTCAATTCCATTAGTCTTAAAATTGTTGGTTAAAGCTGTAATCCTGTCTTCGTTACTTCCTTTAGAAAAATATGGTTCTAATATATTTTTAGTATCCTTTACTTTCCAATTTTCAAGCATAGCTTCTATGCCACCAATCATAAAAACACAAAATAGGCGTGACATTGAAGCTTGAAATAAAAATTCAGTTACTATTTTACCCGGATGAGTCAAATGGCTATTTCTAAGGTCCATTAAGTAAAGTAAGTCGTCTGAATAGGTGTCTATAAATTCTGGTGTTTCACTCATTTGTTTTATTTGCCTGTTTTTAAGGTTACAGCTAACCCATTAATACACGAAACAAACCCGCATACATCATCCCCATTCCGGCAACTACACGCAATTACTTTACTATTAAAGGTTACAGCTAATTCGGTTATTCGTTTTACTTAATCAGTTATTTCCTCCAAACCTAAACCATTTTCGTTTAAAAAACAATAGTGCTTTCCCTGATTTTTATCCGTGAAATCAAAATCTAAGATTTAACCTATTATCCTCAACACGCTTTAGTTTACCATCTCACCCCCGACAAGGGGGCGTAGCGGCAGCCCGGCGCGGGGGCTGGCGTGGTTTTGCGCGAGCGCGGAGGCTGAGGCACGAAGACCCCGCAAGCCGCTGCAAAAACCGCCAGACCCCAGCCGGCTATAGCGGAGCACCCGGCCCGGCGGTTTTTGTGTCCCAAATTAAAACAACTGTTGCCAATAGAACCGTAGTCAGCGTTAATCTCCTTTTCAGAAAACGCCGGGTGGCGCCAATGCTTTTCTATGTTCGATTCAGACCAGTGTTATGGTTTTTCGAGTTTCAACTCCGCAAATACTTTTTCGAAAAGACTGACATCGTATTTCGCGTCTCTGAAATAAATGAAATCGTCTTTCATTAAATTCCGCCAGCTATAGCTGGGGGTAACCATGTCTTCCAGGTGAGCTTTATAAATGTCTCTGGCTTTATCGTATTCGTTATTAAATAAATAAAGATGGGCTTTGTTGATGAGCATGTTCAGGTCCTCCGGATAGAGTTGTGCGCCTCTGGTAAAGTAAGCCAGCGATTCTTTCAGTTTTTTTAGTTCGAACAGGTACCAGCCTATTTCGCCGAAAAATTCGTTTTCCAGATGAGCGGTATCAGGGGCATTTAGTTTTATAGCTTTCGGGAATTCTTTTCCATCCACCATACGGGTATAGCCCACAACGTTCCCCTTATCGTCTTTCACAAACGTTTTTATGGCTCTGAACTCTTCATTAAAAAAACAAGTGGGTGAGGTAAAGTGCATGTTTGCATACGTTCTGTTGGCGTAAAAGTGATATGCGTTGTCTTTTTTACCGATACCGGCCCAGGAGTCGGGGGTAATGTAAATGCCTTCGTACCGGGCTATGGTTTTATCATCTACTTTAACGCTTTTTTTACGTTGGGGCGGTGTATAAAAATTATCCCACTCATACGCTTTTGCGACGCTGTTGATGACTTCCGGAATGAGTTTTGGGAAATCGGTATTTAAAAAGATGGCCACGCCATAGCCCTTGGTAAGGCTGCCGTAAAACTGGCCGCAAAAGCCATCGTTTCCGGCACCATGTTGAAAATAAATGGCCCCGTCATGGTCTTCAATAAAGGTTCCCATGGCGGCATTTTTATCAATGTAAGGGGTTACATGTAATTTTGCCATGTCTGCATTCAGCACTTTAGCCGATTTACCGGCGTAAGCTAATTGCATTTCGATGATGTAGCGGCACAAATCACTGGGGGTCATCCATAAGCCCGCGGCGGCTTGTTCGGGGTACACGTGAAATTTACCGGCAAGGGGGTCTCCGTTTTGTGTGTAGGCGCTGGCGCATTGGTTTCGTTTTTCTGCAACGGGCGGCTGGTTATAGAAACTTTGTTCCATGCCTATTGGTTTTAAAACGTTTTCATACATCCATGTTTCGTAAGGTTGATTGACTATGTCGGTTAAAAGAATCTGTGAAATGGAGGTGCCACCACCCGAATATTTGAATTTTAATCCGGGTTCAAACAAACTGCGTACAGCTGGTGTCATGGATGGGGCTTTTCCATCCAGCACCTGAAGCAAAGTGGGAATAGGGCCTTTGATATCGTGTCCCGGAAAGCCGTGAACACTTAAACCCGCGGTGTGACTCAGTAGGTGAGCCAGTGTTATTTTTTTGCCTTTAGAGAGGGAATCGTACGGGAATTTCCAGGATTTGAGGTAAGTATTAATGTCGGTGTATAAATCCAGTTGGTGATCCTGAGCCAGCTTAAGGATGCCCAGAGCGTTGAGTGATTTCGAAATGGATCCCGGTTCGAATAAGGTTTCGGTAGTAACAGGACGCTTTTCCGCCTCATCGGCCCAGCCATAGCCTTTGGCCCAGGCAATCTGGTAATTGTGGATAACCGCGATGCTCATCCCTTTGACCTTGTATTTGGCCATGCGTTCGGTAATAGTACTGGGTTTTTCGTCGTTCAATAAGAGCTGACCGCAAATGTTAGTCTCCATTTCCTGTATTTTTTTGAGTGTTTCGGGAGAATAATTTTTTTGAGCAAGTGTGGTAACACTTAAAAACAATACCGCTATAAAAGGTCTGTTTGTTTTTTGTAGGAGTGTATTGAACATTGTTTACTTTTTAAGGGTTAAGTATTGGTGTAATTTTGTGTTGGCAGGTAACGCACAAACAGCAATCTGTCGGACATGTCAAATCTAATGGTTTGTTATGTATTCGCAAAATTAAATGGCCAGAGAGTTCTGTCATAACCATTAAGATGTAAAGTTTACAAAACGCTTGCCATCAAAATAATACGCGCCGTTACGGTGAGTGCCTAACCATATTTTTCCTTTTGTATCGCTGTAAATATAAAACAGGGGAATGGTTTCACCGTTTTCTGTAATAACATGATGCGAAACACTTTTCCCATCGTAGTGCCATACCCCATCTCTGTAGGTGGCTATCCATAAGGTATTGGCTGTGTCGCGGGTAATAGACAAGTATTCAAACAAGGTGCCGTCTTTTTTCCCATCCAGACTTCCGATGCTTTGGTGCCTGGTGTAAAACCGGCGTTCGCCGGTGTAGTCGCTATTGGTTTTGCTTGTAGTATCAACACGGTAGCGGTAACGACTGTTAAACCACAGGTAACCTTCCCGGTCTTCAATAATGGAACGTACCCCGTTAGCCGGTCCGTCGTGTAATTCGGTCATATCTTCTTCAGTAATCCAGTGAAACGCTTTGCCGTTGTAGCGGCAAACGCCCAGCGCGGCAGTACCAAACCAGATGGCATTGTCACGGTCTTTATACACGCAATAGACATCGTATAGCGTGAGGTGGCTGGGGTGTTCCGAACGGTAGGTTTCCCCCAGCGGTAGTTTCGGAAGGGTTAACCGGTAGAGAGATTGGCCATCGTAGCGGTAAACCTGCCCGGGATGTTGCGGACACTTAAACCACAGATCGGCAGGGTGTAGTTGCCACGAACTGTCGCGGGGTAATGTTTCGTAAAGTGTCGTAAAGGTTTGCCCGTTAAATTTGCAAATGCCTTTAGCGGTAGTAAAAAAAATGTTTCCCTGCTGGTCTTCGCGTATTTCTTCTACCCGGTTGGCAGGTAAACCCTGTTTGGTGGTAAAATGCAGAAGGGTTTTGCCATCGTAACGGAAAGCGCCTTCTTCCCAACTGCCAAACCAGTAATGCCCGGCATTGGATTGATACACAACCATAATATTGGGGCAAAGGGTTTTAACGGTATCGCCGGCATTAACCATCTCGCTTGTTTCCCGCTTGCTTGTTTCTGTGGTTTGCCCCTTGCAGGAAAACAGAACAACGAATATACTGAGCAGAAGTGAAACCCGCAGCGCACTACATGTTTGTGTTAGTGCCATTAAAAGGGAAACAGAGTGTGTTTGTAGCATTCTAAAATTGGGTTGTTACCTTAGTATGGCACCGCACACCCCGGCTCCAATTAAAAAGTAAATAAGCGCGGCAATAAAAAATTTTTTGGCTACCTGTGGCTTCTTTTTAAGTTTTACAAAACCAATAATTAGCAAAATAAACGCCGGGATATGGCAAATCAGGTAAACGGCAATAACAGCGTAGATTAATCCATCCATAGATATATGATTATACGGTTTTTAATTTAAGGTCTTCCAGTTGTTTCTGTTTATCATCACGGTAAAACAGGTTCATGGTTTCAAAGGGAATAATGGTGTTGTCTTTATTCACGATGTGTACACAGGATTTTTTAATGGCCCTCACATCAAAATTATAGGCATCAATAAATTGCATAATAATAACGCGGAACAAATTATCGTACGAAAGGTTAGGCGCTTCCACAAAGGGCAGGCAGCAAAGCAACTGGTGTAGCTCCGTTGCGGCTTTATCGGTAGAAGTGCCGGTACTGAATACATCGAGTAGTTTGAGGTGCAAGGCTTCATCTTGTTCGTAAACAATGGTGTTTCTGCTGTTATCCAGTAAATCGGCCGGATTAATGTAGCGCGTTAACGGAAAGGTATTGCCGGCTAATTTTAAAACATAGCCCATTACCAGAGCATCCGGATTACACGGAACCGGAATGAGGTCATCGGGGGTAAACAGCTTGGTTTGCTCTATAATTTTCCGCCGTACTTCGGTAAGGGTAATCCTGTCTTTTTCCGGATTAAAATTGCTGAACCGTCCGGCTATCTGCGTGGGTTGAAAGGTGACACCGCGCACGCACTGTTGCTGCAGGGCGTAATGGATAATCTCGCCCATTTCATCGTCGTTTAATCCTTTTTGCAAGGTTACCACCAGCGTGGTAGAAAGGTTCAGGGCGTTAAGGTGTTCCAGGGCTTTTTCCCTGATTTTTTTCAGGTTGGCACCCCGCAGGGCCATTAAGGCTTCGTCTTTAAATGAATCAAATTGTAAGTAAATTTCAAAATCAGGAGCATACCCTTTTAAGCGTTTGGCAAATTCAAAGTCCTTCGCTATTTCAATACCGTTGGTGTTTACCATCAGGTGTTTAATGGGAAGGGTTTTGGCATAATCCAGAATCTCGAAAAACTGTGGGTGCAAGGTGGGTTCACCGCCGCTTATTTGCACCACATCGGGTTCTTTTTCATTTTTTACAATGGTATCGAGCATGGTTTTTACTTCCTCCAGAGTGCGGTGCCGCCCGTAGGTGGGCGAGGACCCCGCGTAACAGGTAGGGCAGGTAAGGTTACAGCGGTCGGTAATTTCGATAATACTTAAACACGAGTGTTGTTCGTGATCGGGACACAGGCCGCAATCGTAAGGGCAACCGTAATGGGTTTTGGTATTAAATGTATAAGGCGTTTCAGATGGCTTGTTGTAGTTCCGTATGTTTTTATAATACGCTATGTCGTCGGCAATCAGTACTTTGGATGCCCCGTGTTCCGGGCACCGTTTAAGCATGTAAACGTTATCGTCTTCAAACACAATTTTAGCGTCAATACGTTTTAAACACTCGGGACACAAGCTAATGGTGTAATCGTAATAGGTATATTTCCGGGTTGGCATTTCAGATCCGTTTTTTTAAAGTAGGTACATAATACAGCCAGCAAATTACGCAAAGCCATTGAATACTGCTTAATCCAAAAACATAAAAGATGTTAGGTTTCATCCATTCTATGCAAAAGCGGAAACCAAAATAAGCCAGCATAAAAAATTTAAAGCGCAGGCCGTTTTCTGTCCGGGTGTAGCGATCTGTTTTTTTTAAGCAGATAAAGAGGAGTATTAAAAAAACGATTTCATACAGCGCCACCGGATGACGCGTTAATCCATCGCCCAGATTCATACCGGTAAAAAAGTGGGTTTCGCTGCCGTAGGTAAATTCCTTAGTGCCGCTTAAAAAGCATCCCACACGCCCAATACCAATACCGGCAATAATAGGATAAGTAAACAAATCGCCGGAAGACCGGGATTCTTTAATGATTTTTTTGGCGCTTTCAACCCCCAGTAAGCCGCCAAACAAGCCCCCCATAATGGATTTGGTATTAAGTAACTGAATAAGGTTTTGAGCGTTAAGTGTTACCAGCGGATTTTCTAAAAAGCCAATCAGCCGCGATCCGATCAAGGCTCCCAGAATGGCGCCAATGATAATGGACTGCCGGTTGGCATCAGATATAGTATCGTTCGCTGTTTTACGCAACCGTATATAATAGCGGTACGCTATAAAAAAGGCGAGGTATTCCAGTACCAGGTGAATGTTAATGGGAATGCCAAATACTATGGGTTCAAAAGGAATGGTCACAGCTAATGGGGTAAAGATACCAATGTTTATAGTTGTTGCAAAATGATGGGAAGTCGGAAGATTAAGTGCGGGATAGCCTTTATCCCAAACATACAGTAGTAGATGTGGGCGTGTCCCTGCTGATGGATATGGGAGCTTGCTATAGGTAGTGGTGTTGCTGGGGTTTAGTTATTAGGATTAAGAGTGGCAGGGTCGGCCTTTCCGCTTTAGCTTGCTTACCCTTTGCCACATCGCATCCGTGTGCGTGGGCTTCCTGTGGTCGCCTCCGCCACGTTGCGCTGCTGGCAAAGTGTTGCGCAAGGCTGCCACTACAATGCCTCACGCGGGAAACGGTAAACGAACATAAAAGGTTTCTGCTTTGCTAAAGCGTAGAGTTTATCAGGCGCCTGTTTATTTACGGTTTTGTTTTATTTCTGTAATCAGTGATTTAATTTCACGTGTTACCAGCTGCGGCTGTTCGTAGTGGATAAATAATCCGGTACAAAGTGCTGAAGCGTCTTTTGATCTGCGCCATTTATCTGTCTTATTTTGCCGCTTGTTTCCGCGTAAAGTGTGTTTCTAAAAAATCAAAAACGAGGTCAAAATGTTTCAGGGGTTCCGAATGTCCGCCTTCGATCACTTTGTGTTCGTAAGGGTATTTAAAATTTGACTGTTTTAACCGTGCCATCATGGTTTCGGCCATGGATACAGATGGACAAATTTCATCTTTGGTGGCGGATAGAAAAAGGACAGGGCCTTTTAGGCGTTCTACTTTGATGCTGGCTTTTTCAACAGCCACCGTATCGTTTAACATGGCTTCAAACGCTCCTCTTAAATCGCGTTTCATCAAATACGGAACAGAAGCGTCGTTAACAGGCACAAAATGGAGTTCTTTGCCCTGATAGGTCCAGCAGGGAGTTGAAAAATGATTGGTATGTCCCGGAAATACGGCATTACTGCCTACGATGCTTACTACGCAATGAATGTCGCTGTAATAGCTGCCTAAAAGCAAGGCTAAATCCGCGCCTCTTGATCCGCCAATAATGGCAATGTTTTTGGTGTTTACGTGTTTAGTGTCCGCGGCCATTTTAATGGCATTATAAACGGCATCAATGGCAATTTTATTTAGGGTATCGGGTGCGCCATTGGCCTTAAAATAGCCTATGGCCAAAAAGGCATAGCCTTTGGCAATAAACTGGTCTCTTGTTTTTTTCCAGTAATCGCTTGCCCAGGCATTGCCGCCTTCTGAGCCTCCAAGGCCAACGATAAGAGCTTGCTGTTTGCCCTGCCCCAGGTACAATATACTTTCAACCTGAGGTGTTGGCAGGGTGATTTGTGAAAAGGTGCCGGTTGAAGACAGCAGCACTAAAAGCAGTAAAACGTGTTTGCAGAAATGTGTCATTTTATTCGTCTTTAAATTCAGGTACAAATATCGGATGAAGTATTTACCTGATTTTTGACCTGGGTCAAAAAATCACTTTTCGGCCCGTATTCTGCTTAGTGTTTCCTGAGCAATGCCCAGATAAGAAGAAACCATCCCGAGCGGAACGCGATGGTAAATGGCAGAATAGGTTTCGCAAAAGTGGTTGTACTTTTCTTTTGCGGTGGTAAAGCGCATGGAGGTGATGCGGTCCATGTAATGCCCGAATACAGTGCCCATCGAAAGGCGGGCATAGCGTTCCATTTCCGGGAAATTATCAAACAGGAATACCAGGTCTTTTACGTTCAGGCAAAAACAATCGGTTGGTTCCAGTGTATCAATGTAGTAAATGTCTAGTTGTTGTTGCATAAAACTTCGTGGTGAGTTTACCCATTCGTTTTCCGCGCTGAAATATTCGGTAATTTCTTTTCCGTCTTTAATAAAATAGGTACGCATTAACCCGTTTTGAATAAAGTAACTTTTGGTGCAAATGGTGTTGGCATCATGAATGATCTCTCCTTTTTTAAAGGATTTAAAGACGATTCGGTCGGCAAGTTCTTTTTTTAACGTATTGCTGAGTGGAATGTACTTTTCAAAGTGTAGAAAGAGTTCGTCGGTAGGCGCGGTTTTGCTCATATACTTTTTGTAAGGCTGAAAAGCCGAATTTACGAAAAATGCGAGTAGTACAGGCGTTATGGTTTGTCTGATATTGATCCCATTACTATATTGCTACATTGCTATCGCGAGCGTCCCGCTTGTGATAGTTGTTTGCTTAAATTCATTCGTTCGTTCGTTCGCGCGGATTTGTAATCCGGGCGGTAATATTCAATGTCAGATAATGCCTGAATCTGTTCCTACTTGCACTAATATGATGTTTCATTAAAGTGTGCCTCTTTTTGCTATTAAGAACATTTATCAAAAAACAGTACATTTGATTGATGTCAACCAAGTACAAGGCTGTTAATAACGATAATGCGTATTTTATTACCATTACAACCGTTGCATGGGTCGATGTTTTTACGCGTTTATCACAAAGAGAAACAATAATAGAAGCTTTAAAGTATTGTCAGGCCCAAAAGGGATTGGAGATTTATGCTTATGTTATTATGCCAAGTCATATTCATCTGATATGCAGGGCAACAGGTGGAATTGCGTTTAGTGATGTTATGCGGGACTTTAAAAAGTTTACAAGTAAAAAAATTATATCACTGATAAAAGAGGAACCGGAAAGCAGACGCGAGTGGCTTCTTGACCTTTTTAAGAGCGTTTGTTTGCATTTAAAAAGAGAACAGAGTTATAAAGTATGGCAGGATGGTTATCATGCAGAAGAACTTTTTTCTGATAAATTTACTTATCAGAAATTAAACTACATACACCAAAATCCGGTAGTTGATAGAATTGTAGAAAGACCAGAGGATTATATTTTTAGCAGTGCCAGAAATTATGCAGGTTTGGAAAGCGTTTTAGATGTGATTGTTTTGCCTGCATTGTTAACGGAATACTAAAAGATAAAATGTAATTAAGAGCTTTGACGAGTGGTTTTGTAATCTGCATGTCTGCATCGTCAATATTTGTTCACGCGGATTTGTAATCCGTGTGTTAGTTTTTTTGTTTTGTATGTAGATTAACTTTGGAAATAGTTGAATAGTTGACGCACGGATTGCAAATCCGCGCTAGCGGGTTTGTCTACCGCTTTTGCAAAAGCCGAAGCCGAATGCCCAAATGGGATTTAGGTTGTGTTACCTGCTGGTTTTATCTTTTAATTGTTCGCTTGTCTTTTAAGCCTAGCCAAGTTTGAGTCAGTTCATAATTTTCAGGCTCTACTACTGGATAGTTTTCGCCATTTTTATTCCATATTTCTAAACAATCTATGATGCCTTCTTTTAAATGTACTATTGCGTTTGCCAAAATATTTTGTGATTCATTTTTTATTTCGACGCCATCTACCATTTCCAATATATCTTTATTGTCTGCCTCGTTAACTAATAATTCTCGTTTGCTTTGTAGTCTTTTACACCTGGGTCTGCACTAAATTTTATGAATAGTCCGATACCAGTATGTTCGGTTTCGGTAATAGTTAAGAAGTCAACTTGTTTTCTAAGTAAGTCACTAGCTTTGTGGTCGTCAAAAGTTAGGTCGGAAATATCAAGGATATATTGTGATTGAATCATTACGTCTATTTTTTCTAAACTTGCAGGTAACGGTTTCGGGCTTTGCGAAGTTGGAGCATTCAAGGCACAAATGTTCAATTTAGTATAAATGTTCATTAGAATTACCAATGTTCAAATTTAGCACTTCTGCCCCAATTTTGCAAAACCCTTGTTATCGGCTGTTTTTCTTTCGTCCGTGTCCGTTTTTTTGATTTAGTAGTTTAAAAATAGTCCAAACCCAAGTCCCATATCACTGTCGTAATGCGTTGTAAGTCCTATGTTTTTATTTACGATGTAACGCAATCCTGCCATATATTCTTTGTCGGTATTTACCATAAATGATGCTCTTACTCTTTTTGAAATAGGAATATCTTCTCTCATTAATTGCACTCTTAAATTTCCATCGTGGTAAATTTCGGTTTGCAAAGTTATAAGCATAGGCAAAGTATAGGCAACGCCTAAACTAAACTGTCGTCTGTTGTCTTTGGTGTTCGTTTGTCCAAAAAGGTTTTTTTCTCCGTGTACATTTCCCATTGCATCGGTTTCTAATTTTCTGTAACGCCAATCAAAACCTATAAACGGCATTAACCATTGCATTTTTCCAATGTATCGTCCAATATGCGTTTCCGTTTCGTAGCCGTGATGGTCATTGTAACCCAAACGCCATTCTGTACCAATACTCCAACGTGTGCCTTGATACATTGCCATTCCATCGTTTCCGTTCGTTGCAAAATCGTTTTCTGCCATAAAATGAAATTTGCGGTCGTCTGCAAAAAGTTTTCGTTGAGCCAATTTTGGATTTGGAATTAATGGATTGGGTGCTTGATTTTCATAACTAAAAACTCTGCCCATTCCACTCATCATATGGTACAAAATATGACAATGAAAAAACCAATCGCCTTCTACATTGGCGTTAAACTCCAAAGTGTCGGTTTCCATTGGCATAATGTCCACAATGTTTTTTAATGGTGCATTGTCGCCTTGTCCATTGAGCAAACGAAAGTCGTGTCCGTGCAAGTGCATTGGGTGTCGCATCATTGAGCCATTGTACAATACTATTCTCACATTTTCGCCTTTTTTTATCAGGATTTTGTCCGTTTCAGAGACTACCTTGTTGTTTATACTCCACATATAGCGGTTCATATTTCCTGTCAATTCAAACTTTAACTCCTTTACTGGTGCATCTTTTGGAAGTGTTGTATTATTTGGCGATTTCAACATTGCATAATTCAGCGTTACAATATCTGCCAAAGCATTAGCATTGTACCGATTTGGGTCGTTGTCGCTTTGTTTAGGTTTGCTGTCGCCTGTAATTTCTGGATACATTACCACATTCATATCCATTTGGTTTAGGCTCATATTCATTCCCATATCGTCCAAATCGCCATTCATTTTCATCATATCATTCATCATTTTCATTCCTTCAAAATATTTCAATCTCGGTTGTGGCGATTTTAGTTGTTTGATGCCGTTTCCGATGTATAATGATGCTGAATTGGTTCTGTCTTCGGTAGTTGCCAAAAATTCAAACGCTGTATTTTCCGCTGGAATAGTTACAACAATATCGTAAGTTTCAGAAACTGCAATAATCAATCTATCCACTTCCACAGGTTCAACATCGTTGCCATCATTAGCAACTACGGTAATTTTTCCACCTGCATAAGTAAGCCAGAAATAGGACGAAGCACCACCGTTTGAAATTCGTAAACGTACCTTATCGCCTGCTTTTAATTCCTTTCCGTCAATGGTTGTCAGGTCTGAACTTGACTTTCCATTCATCAATATTTTTTCGTAATACACATCGCTTACATCCATTGCCAACATTCTTTTCCATTCGTTTTTTAGTTTGGTTTTAAAATGTCCTGCTTTTATGGCTTCTGCATAACTCTGAACAGAATTTTTTTTCAACGCAGGATAATCATTGGCATTGTGCAACATTCTATGAATGTTTTCGGGTTTTACATTTGTCCATTCACTTAAAACAATAGGTAAAGTTGGTAAATCGTCAATGCCTTTTCTAAACGTTTTATCGTCTGTTTTTTTGAGCATTACAAAGTTGCCATACATTCCTATTTGTTCCTGCACCCCCGAATGACTATGATACCAATGTGTACCATTTTGAATAATGGGAAAACGATAAATATGTGTAGTATTGGGGTTGATAGGCATTTGCGTCAAGTTTGGAACGCCATCTTCTTTGTTGGGTAAAAACAAGCCATGCCAATGCAAAGAGGTTTCTTCTTTGAGCAAATTATGGACGTGAATTTCTGCCGTGTCGCCTTCTGTAAAAGTCAAAGTTGGCATAGGAATTTGTCCATTTACGGCAATAGCTCGTTTTTCGTTTCCTGCAAAATTTACCAAAGTGTCTTTTACATACAAGTCGTATCGCACCACTTTTTGGCCGAATATATTTGTGTTTGCCAAAAGCATTAAAACTATCGGCAACAGTTTTTTATAAATATTTTTTTGATTATCCATTTTTAGAATTTCATTTTTTATTTGCTTTAAAATAAGAGAATGTGCCAATGGCTGTATTGATAGATTTTGTAACTACAACATTTTCAAAACCTGCTTTTTCAATAAAACTTGGCATAAAACCCTTAACATTATCATTTGTAGTTTTGAAACCATCCAATAGTTGAACAAAACAAAAAGTAAAACGCATCAATCTATTTTGTGCTTTGCCCCAATCAGCAATAATTAATTTGCCATTTGATTTTAAAACTCTATTTAATTCAGTTAAGCAATTCAATTTAGTTTCAGTATCTAATTGATGAAAAACTAAGCAACTGTAAATCTTGTCAAAACTATTATCTGCAAAAGGCAACATTTTGCCATCATATAAATGCAATGGAATTTCAATGTGATTTTTTTCCAATTTATGTTCGGTAATATTTTTAACTTTTTGGTCAATATCTAACCCTTGTAGTTTTGAACTCGGATTTTCTTTTTGCATTAAAATTAAATTTTGTCCTGTGCCAAAGCCAAATTCTAAAATCTGCTCGTTTGCTTGTGGGTTAGTTTCTTCAACTAAAAACCTTCTAAATTTCTTTTCGGGCATAGTGATTTTTATTGCCAAATCGTAATAGGCTGTTAAAAAATTGTAGCCCAATGCTGGTATATATTTTTGTTGATTTTCCATTTTAAGAATTTCATTTTTTAAATTATTAATAGGGTAGCCGAAGGCTACCCTATATTTTTATTTTATTGTTTCTACTACTTTACCGCAAGTAAGCATTTGATTTCCATAGTAGGGATTCTTTACAGCTTGCTCCTTGCTCAACCAATTTGCACCTTTTCCATCGTTTGCCATTGGGCAAAATTGATAATAAGTAGGTGTTTCAGTTTTTGAAACTTTGATAAGTTCATACATATTTTTTGAAAGCGACATAAAATGGTCTCTTTGGTGTGAAGCATCTTTGGTGTCTGCAATATGTTCGGCATCAAAAGCTAAATCTTTCATTACTTTCATCCAAACGGTGTGTTCTTCGGTAGCCAATTTTTCCATTGTTACTGCATTTATTGCTGTTAGCAATTCTTTTGCTTTTGTTGATGCTGTGTTTCCGTCTGTTTTTACCAAAGCATCTTTTACAGCAAAATAATTGTCAAAAACGGCTTTCAGTTGCGGTATATCTTGCTTTACTTCGGTTGTTGCAGAATGATTGTATGCAGAATGGTCTTCTTTGATTTCTGTTTTTGGCGTTTCAACTTTTGCTACTGTTTGTGCTTTTCTTTCGTATTGGCAACATTCAGGCAATTTTGCGTACACATCATTTGGGGCAAGAAATTTTTCACTATCGTAACCACTCAATGCAATTCGTTTTAAAATTTCATCTTTATTGGTTTGCGTTGCATCGTAAGTGATGGTTGCCATTTTGGTGTCTTTGTTCCAATCTACTTTGGCAACTCTTTTCTTGTTTCCTGCTTTTTCAATGGTTGTTTCACACATACCACAATTACCGAATATTTTTACGCTTTCGGTTTTAGCGTTTTTTATTTGAGCATTACACGCTGTGAATGATAGCAATAGAGTAATTGCCATCAATATTTTTATTGATTTCATTTTTTGAAAATTTAAAATTTTGAAAATTTTTGTTTTTGAAAGCAAATAATATGCTTTCGTTTGGACAATCCTATGGCCGTCAAGGCAAGAATTTAGCCTATATTAGGCGGTGTCCAAATGGAAACAAAACCATCAGAAAGATAGTTTTCGTTGTAGTAATTTTTTGTTTTTTTGTTTTCAGTAAAATAGGTTTTTGCTCTTAATTCAGTCCAAAAAGGCATTGAAAATGCAAAATGTGTTGTGGGACAACTACAATTTGAGTTATTACATTTTCCATCGCAATCGTTATTGTCTTTGTCGATTTGGGATTTATTTGTTTTACAACAGTTTTTTTTTGAGCTGTTTTCGCTTTTAGATTTTTTGCAACAAGATTTCTCTGACTTTGTTGATTTTGTTCCACAAGCATACGTCAACGTTGGTGTCGCAAAGAAACCAAGTGTCAAGATGATGAGTAATATGTGAAACTTTTTAGCCATTCTATTTATTAACGTTCAAAGGTACAAAATATTTTCAATTGTCCGACTTTTGAAGTTTGCAGGGGGTCCGTTAGAATAGCCGATAACTCATTAATACACGAAACAAACTTGCGTATATTATCCCATTCCGGCAACTATACGCAACATCGTAACAGTATCTAATGAGGTTCAATTGGTTATTTGGTTAAGTAAAATCGTTATTTGCACCAAACCTAAACCATTTTCGTTTAAAAAACAATAGTGCTTTCCCTGATTTTTATCCGTGAAATCAAAATCTAAAATTTAACCTATTATCCTCAATACACTTTAGTTTGCCATCTCGCCCCGACAAGGGGGCGCAGCGGCAGCCCGGCGTAGGGGCTGGCGTGATTTTGCGCGTGCGCGGAGGCTGAGGCACGAAGACCCCGCCAGCCGCTGTAAAAACCGCCAGGCCCCAGCCGGCTATAGCGGAGCACCCGGCCCGGCTTTTACTTTGTTTTCGGTTTCAGTAAAAGCCGGGTGGCGCCAGATAGCCTATTAACTGTGGCGAAATATTGTACTAGTTTTTTGTAGTGTTTTATTCCTGAAGCGAGAGCGTAAAAAGAGCTATCTCCTTAAATCAAATCACTCATGGTATAAACGCCGGTTTTGCCTTTCAGAAATTCGGCGGCTACTACCGCACCCAAGGCAAAGCCTTTGCGGTTGTGAGCCTTGTGCATGATTTCAATGTCGTCAATGCCGGAGGTGTATTTTATAATGTGTGTGCCGGGCACTTCGCCTTCGCGTACGTCGTTTATAAAAAGGGTTTCGGGATTTTGATCGGTAATGCTCCACCGGGTTTTACGGCTCACCTGATCTATAATCTGATTTGCGAGTGTAATGGCGGTGCCGCTGGGTTTGTCGAGTTTATGAATGTGATGGATTTCTTCCATGCTAATGTCATAGTCGGGATACTGATTCATGAGTTGGGCCAGATAAGTATTTACTTTAAAAAATAGGTTAACACCCAGACTGAAATTACTGGCATAGAACAAGCTCGCATTGGCGCTTGTGCAGGCTTCGCGAACGTTATCCAGTTCGTTGTACCAGCCGGTAGTACCTACAACAACGGGTAATTTTAAAGCGAAGCAACGTTTGATATTGGGTAGCACCGTGTGCGGCGTACTGAATTCAATGGCCACATCGGCGGCTTGTAATTCGGCATCGGTAACGGTGGAAGAATTGGTTTCACCTACTTTCAGAACAATGGTGTGGCCCCGCTGAAGCGCAATGGCTTCTATTTCTTTTCCCATTTTGCCATACCCTAATAATGCAATTTTCATACTCTGTTTTTTATACGCGGAGCAAAGGTAGGAAAAGAAGGCTGAATTGGAAATGTGAAAAAAACAGCCGGAACGGTAGGGAGGGGATAGATGCGCGCATGTACCTTTGTTGTATAAAACAATTAAAACAACACGGCGTAACTACAATTGGTAGGTGCCTTGGCCTGGAAACAGGAAAAAATAGAAACAACAAAAAAGAAGACTATTTCAAGGGTAATGTGGTTGATTACCGGTTTAATGGTCTGTCTGTGGGTAAAGCTTCCGGTATGGGGGCTTTACTTTTTTAGTGGCGTTTTGTAATGTTACAAAGGAGAAAGCGAGAGTGATCCAATGGATTAGTGCCATCTGATACACCCGATCACAAAAGGGGCATAACAACATACGGGTTTTCCTTTGTTAATGGCGGGTTTCCATCCTTTCATGTTGAGCAGAATTTTTTCCAGCCGTTTGCGGCATTCAGGGTCTCCGTTAAAATGCCTGAAGGTAACTTCTGTTACGGTACCATTTTGTCTGATAAGGAGTTTCGCTCTTAAACTGTATATATTGGAGTTGGGGCCTCCACAATGTTTTGAAATGGCTGTGATAATAGAATCCTTGCTGAAGGCCATTAAATCTTTTACGCCATTTTTATAATGCGGCAATGTGTCGGGAGAAAGGTAAACCGAATCGCAAATAATGGGCCGCTGTGCTTTTAGTGATAAAGGAATCAGCAACAGTATATACAAAACAACCGGTCTCATGGTTATTTTTCCAATATGGTGAGTTCTACCCGGCGGTTAACGGCCCGCTCGTTTTCGAGTTCAGAAAATACAAGGGGTTTACTGCCGCCAAACCAATCGAGTTTAATTTGTTTGTCTTTGGCACCTTTTTCCATAAGGTAGGCTTTTACGCGCTCTACACGGGCTTTGCTGAGTTGTTTGTTGGCTTTTTTATTGCCCACGTAATCAGTATGTCCGTCAAGCCGCACAACGGTAGTGGGGTGAGTGACGAGAAAGCCGGCGAGTTCGTTGAGTACGGGATAGGAAGCGGGGAGTAGTACTGGTTGGGAAAGCTCAAATAAAACGTTGGAAAGGTGAACGCTGCTGCCAACGGCAACGGTTCCGAAATTGATGTCGGTGCCGGTGTGGGGGGCAGAATTGCCTGAACTTACTCCGACGCAACACAGGCGCTCACCGGGACTATCGACCTTGCCGTGTTGGGTGGAGGTGCCACGAAACACATAAGGTTCTTTTACAGGGTGTAAAAAAAGAACCTGCACAGAATCTACTTTTTGCAACAGCGCAGTGTCTTTACCAGACTTGTATTTTTGAACGTAGTGGTTGTGATGGCCAATAACGGCGGTGTTGAGGTAAACGCCATCCATGTAACGGAGAAAACTTTCGTAGTGTATTACGAGTTCGTTATCGCAAATTTGAGCAACGAGCAGGTTATTGTGTACAATGTCACTTTTGAGGGTGCTTAATGGAAACCATTTTTTGCCTAATGCTTTGTAAAAGGCAAGATCGCTTGTTACAAAGCGGTCGTTGTTATAAAAATCTTCGCTGAAATTACAGAAGCGTTTTACGGCCCAGCATAAATCGGTGTACGATTTTTGAATTTTGTTTTGAAGGAAAGCGTGTTGGGGATAAAGGCGTTGTTGTACATTTGTTTTCATGGCCTGCAGGCTATCGTGCAGTTGAATGAGTTGAAGGGTTAGTGTTTTGTGTTGCGTGGTATCGGTATTGCGGAGCCGTAATTGTATCTCATGGGCCAGATCGAAGCAGGTAGCCATGTGGCGCTGCAATTGGTTTAATACCGGATCGGGATGGGTCAGGGCGTAATGGGTTTTGTATATGCGGATAACGGTATTCCGGAATTGTTCTTTTGCTACATAAATGGCATCGAAGCACCGGGCCATATCGTTAATGAGCTGGGGCGGTTTTTGTTTGTTAATGCTGACTTTGTTATTGTTTTCTGAAACGTACTCCACCATGTATTTTCTGAGCAGGCTGATGTTTTCGAGTTGTTCTTCGATGGTGTGAATGGGTGAAAGGAGGGACGTGTGTTCGGCGGCACCAATAGCAGGTTTATAGGTGTCTATGTCTTGTTTCAGTTGCTGCCGGTCGGTAAGGGTAAAGGGTGTCTGGTCGGGTTGGCGGAATCCCTGAAAGCGTTTATCGTCTTGTTCGTATCTGGCAAAATCTTGTTTAAAGCGGATGGCATCGTTATAATACGCGTCCAGATCAACCAGATAATCGTTAACGAGTTTTACATAACGGTTTAGTTGGGCAATGGCTTTGTTAGTGTCCTGTGCCGGTAAAGAAGCTGTGTACAACAGGAATAGTAAGATAAACAGGTTAGTGCTTTTCCGCATAAAACTAAATTACACCTTTATTATGAAATAATAAAAGCTACCCGGTGTGGATAGCTTTTAAGGTATAGAATAAGAATGAAAATTATAAGTGGATCACTTCTCCGTAGGCCGCAGCGGCTGCTTCCATAATGGCTTCGCTCATGGTTGGGTGCGGGTGAACGGTTTTAATGAGTTCGTGTCCGGTGGTTTCCAGTTTACGCACGGCAACGGCTTCGGCAATCATTTCGGTAACGTTAGCGCCGATCATGTGCGCGCCTAACAACTCGCCGTATTTAGCGTCGAAAATCAGTTTAATAAATCCGTCGCTGGCTCCGGCTGCTTTTGCTTTTCCGGATGCGCTGAACGGGAATTTACCAACTTTAACCTGATAACCGGCTTCTTTCGCTTTTTTCTCGGTGTAACCTACTGATGCAATTTCGGGCTGGCAATAGGTACAGCCGGGAATGTTGTTATAATCCACCGCTTCTACGTGCATGCCTTTTATTTTTTCAACGCAGGTAATGCCTTCGGCGCTGGCTACGTGAGCAAGGGCCTGACCCGCGGTACAGTCGCCAATGGCGTAATACCCTGGTACATTGGTAGCGTAAAAAGTATCGGTTACAATTTTTCCTTTATCGGTTTTGATGCCGGTTTCTTCCAGACCAATGTTTTGAATGTTGGCTTCGATACCAACGGCCGATAATACTACATCGGCATCGAGGGTAACATTGCCGGTTTTGGTTTTTACCAGTACTTTGCAGCCTTCGCCTTTGGTATCCACGCTTTCTACGCTGGCTTCGGTCATCACTTCAATGCCCACTTTCTTGAAGGATTTTTCCAGTTGTTTAGATACGTCTTCATCTTCAACTGGAACAATGTTTGGCATAAATTCCACGATGGTTACTTTGGTACCCATGGTGGCGTAAAAGTAAGCGAACTCCACACCAATAGCGCCGCTTCCAACCACTACCATTTGTTTGGGTTGTTTCGGAAGGGTCATGGCTTCGCGGTAACCGATAATTTTTTTACCATCCTGTGGCAGGTTAGGTAACTGGCGCGAACGGGCTCCGGTAGCAATAATGATATGGTTGGCCGTATAGGTCGTTAGTTTACCATCGGCAGCGGTAACGTCCACTTTTTTGCCGGGTTTTACTTTGGCCGTACCCATAATAACGTCAATTTTGTTCTTTTTCATCAGGAACTGAACGCCTTTGCTCATGCCTTCGGCCACATCGCGGCTGCGTTTTACCACAGCGCCGAAATCGGCTTTAATGTTATCGGCACTAATTCCGTAATCTTTGGCGTGGTTCAGGTATTCGAACACCTGCGCGCTTTTTAATAAGGCTTTGGTTGGAATACATCCCCAGTTTAAACAAATCCCTCCGAGGCTTTCTTTCTCGATAACGGCAGTTTTAAATCCTAACTGTGAGGCGCGGATGGCGGTAACGTATCCACCCGGACCACTTCCTATAACGATAACGTCGTAATTCATATCTAGTTAATTTATGTTTTAAATGTTATATGCTATTGTACGCGCACGCTGTTTATTGTACTGTTAGCGGCGTGCGTACCGCATATCTTTTTGTAAAAAGCGTTGCTAATTTAGTATTAAAATCTGATCTGATAAGGGCTCTGATTTTAATTTTATCCTATTTCGCTGCGGTAGGCCATAATGCCACCTTTCAGGTTATGCAGGTTGGTGAATCCCTGCGACTCTAAAAATTTTACGGCGTTGGCACTGCGCGCGCCGCTGCGGCAATGGATTATCACCTGTTTGTCGCGTTGAATACGGTCGGTATGGTTCATAATTTCGCCAAGCGGAATAAGTTCTCCTCCCAAATTATCATCCTGAAATTCGAAGGGTTCGCGAACGTCTATTAACTGGTAGCTGGCGTTGGTGTCCTGGAGTTGCTTTAACTCTTGTACGGTAATTTCTTTCATGTGCAGAGAATTTGTTTTTTGTTACTGCATGAGATTACCCTGTTAGCTTCATTTTGTGTCGGTAACGGGGTGTGTCATGCGCTATGGATTAGTTTATTGTTGAATTACTGTTTTCATACTGTCTGGCAAAAAGGTAAAAAAGGTATCGCCTCTTAAACCAATACGCAGGGTTTCGAGCGGGATAATATCATCTACCCCAATGTTCCCCACGTTAACGTTAGCCCCGAATAATTTCAGAAAATACACCTGTTGCGATTTTTGAGGCGTTTCCCAGATAATGTTTTCGATTTTTACTTTGTTCACGATGCGGTTAATGAGCATGGTATGCGCGCTGCCGTTTTTATGGAAAATACCAACAGTACCGCTTTCGCGCGCTTCGGCAATGACTTTAAAGGAACCTGCTTCGAGTTCGTTTTGCATCATTTTGATCCAGCGGGCCGGATGAATGATAACCCCTTCTTCTTTACTGCCTACTTCGCTAAGTACGGTATAGTTTTTAGCTAGCTGGTTAATGTATTCGCACTTTTTATCGTGATCCAGTTCAATGCTGCCATCGCTCACTTCGGCACAATCGAGTCCCAGATCATCGATGTAACGCAGGTAATTATCAAACTGATTACGGATGATAAACGCTTCTAATAATGTACCCCCCACATACACTTTAATGTTAGCGGATTTATAGAGTTTTACTTTTTCTTTTACGTTTTTCGAAACCAGAGAGGTGCCGAAACCTAATTTTACAAAATCAATGTAATCGCTGCCACTGCTCACCAGGTCTTCAGCCTGACGCAGGCTGAGTCCCTTGTCCATCACCATGGTTAAGCCATTGGTGCGTGGTTTTTGTGTGCGTTGGGGGAGGTGGGTCAAAATGGTATTCATGTAGGGATGACTATTTTTTACTGTAATGATTAATTAATTGTAAGACTTCCTGATCTTCCTGGATAAGCGGGGCATATTCAAAAATACTGTCGTGTTTGCTGTAGTCCATTTGCAGGGCTTTGTGCAAAAAAACAAAGGCTTCTTCGCGTTCGGCCTGATGGAGTAAAATAACACCCATGCGGTAATACAATTCTGCTACATCCGGGAAAAATTTAATGCCTTCGGCCAGAGTTTCGAGGCAATCTTTAATGTAACCGGCTTCGTGTAATAAGCGTGTATAATCGAGCCACACATCGTAATCGGGGTAGTCGAGTTCTATCACCCGTTGAAACGCCATGGCTGCCTCTTCCAGAAAACCAAGTTTGTGCTGTATTTCGGCAAACACATACCAGTACTCGGGATCATTGGGGTTTATTTCCAGCGCTTTTTTCACATAGTGTACACCTTCGGTCAGGCGGTTGAGGGCATCGAGGACCACACCTATGGCCAGCCAAGCATCGCCATGCGCCGGATCGAGTTTTACCGATTTGTTATAGTGTACCAATGCCTCTTCCCATTGCTGAAGGTTTTCGTAGCATTCCCCAATGTAATAATGGGTCATGGCATCCTGTTCTTCGTGCTTAAAGGTTTCCTTATACACATCGATGGCTTCGGCATAGCGTTCTAATTGTGCCAGCGCGTTAGCTTTGTTAAAGTAGGCCGAACTGAATTGTTCGTTAATGGCAATGGCGTAATCGTAGGCATCAATGCCTTTTTCGTAGAGTTGAAACCGGCTGTACGCCAAGCCCAGGTTAAACCAGGCATAGTAACTGTAAGGGAACTGATCAATGTATTGTTCAAAAAACTGAATGGCTTCTTCGCTTTTACCGGTAAGGTCGTAGCAAAGGCTGAGTTCGTTAAGGGCAATTTCGTTTTTGGGATTGATCTTGATGGCTTTTTTGAGATAAAAGAGCGCGTCGTCGGGTTTATCTTCGTTCAAAAATTCGATTCCCAAGGCCAGATACACTTCATCTTTAAATTCGGCCAAAGGAATGGCTTTTTTAAAATTTTCAATGGCCTGCTCTCCTAAGCCCATTTGGCTGTAAATGTAACCACGTGCCATAAACAAATCGAAATTGTTTTGTTCAATTTGTTCTACTTCGTTTAACAGTATTAAGGCTTCGTGTGTAAAATGCTGTGAGGATAAGTATTGTGCCTGTTTTATTTTAATGGCGCCCGAATAGGGAAAACGTTCCTGACCAAATTCAATGGCTTTTTTAACCATGTCGTAATTGGCCCATTGCATAAAGTAATCAATTATATCACACAGTTCATCCACATCAAAAAACGCGGGGTTTCCTGTGGCAATCATATCTTCAAAACGCCTCAAGCTCTCTTCAAATTCATCATTTTCCGGCCCGTCGTCTTCAAATTCACTCATATATTGTTCTCTTCGCGTTAAATGTTAAAACTATTGTTTGTATTAAAGTGCTTTGTGAGGCGACCTGTTTAAATACTATGACAAATTTACGAAAATAAACCCTAATCCGGGCGATTTATGTAATTCCCAAACTATTGATTTTCATTATTTTAAATGATTTGATCTATTTTTTAGCTTCGTTGGCTTTGGCGTCGGCTTTTGCTTTGGCGTCTTCCATTATTTTATTGCTACGGGCATCTGTTTCATCCAGAATTTTCTGCACTTTTTTATCAACCTCTTTTTTGGCAACTTCCGCGGCTTTTTTGGCGGCTATTTTAGCAATGGGGTTAGAAGCGTCTTCTACCAGTTTATCGGCGGCGGCATAACCTTCCTGACGGGTTTTATCCGCTAAAGCCTGAGTTTCGGCCTTAATTTTATCTACCTGCGCTTTGGCGTCATCCAGAATTTTCTGAGCTTCTTCCTGGGCTTTATTAATGGCTGTGTTTAATACCTGAGTGGTGGCAGTGGCTACCGCTGATTTGGCATCGTCTTTCATACCGGTTTTAACGGTTGGTTTCATAACGGTTCCACCAAATACGGCTGTTACATTAATTTTTTCGCCGAGTTGAACGTTGGTTCCGGCAGCGGCATTGGCCTGACCCAATAGCCCGTTAATAACAGAGTTGGCATTGGAACCGAACATACTGCGCGGCACTTCCATTTTCCATTTGTAATCAATACTCTGGTCTAAACCGGTGCTGCCTTCAATATTAGTAGGGATATTGGCAATTTTAGTAACAAACGGTTTAAAATTGATGCGTCCGTCTTTTATAAAGTAGTCCAGATTCAGATTTTTGATTTCCGCGTTTTTCAACTGTTCTACTTTTAAGGCTTCACCGAGTTTTACGAAAGGTGGGAAACCGCCAACGCTAACGGCATTTGTTTTAAACGTTCCGCGGGCGTTTACTGTACTTAAATCCGGCTCCATTTTTTCGTTAAGTCCCACTTTAAAGTTTTCGATGGTGGCGGTGAATAAACCTTTGGCGTATTCGGCGGCAGGCGCCAGTTTTTGAACGGTGTTAAAGGTTTTAAAGGATTGCTGTATATCAAAGTTTTCTACTTTCAGATTGAGGGAAGTGGTTGGTTTTTTAGGATTGGTGGTTTCGTAATACCCATTTACCGTTAAGGCGCCACCGAGCGTATTCATGTGCAGGTTGGTCATATCTACTTTTCGTTCACGTACCACTATGTTTCCTTCTACATTGGTTAATTCCATGTTGGTGTAGATGACTTTTCCAAGTTTAGAGTTCAATACAAAATCGATATTGCCCGGTACTTCAACCGGTCCGGTGGCAGCAGTGCTGGTAGGAGCCGCTGTGGCAGTAGGGGCAGGGGACGAGGTGCCGGAAGAAGCCATAAGTTGGTTCAGGTCCATGAGTTTGGAGTTGAGGTTAAAGCTCCCTTTAATGAGGTCGTCTTTAAAAATGTACTGCATAAAATTTTCAATTTTACCGTTGGCTTGCACATCGCTTTTGCCCATTAAGGCATCGAACGCGGCTAATTCTACAAACTGATTGGTAAAGTTGAGTTTCATGGTGTTGAGTAACACTTCATAAGGCAGGGAAGCTGTTTTGTAATTCATTTTATCAATTTCGAGTGCGCCTGAGGCTTTAAAATTTTCGTATTGTTTTTTCTCAACCGCGCTCATGCGTCCGGCTACACTGATGTCTGCTTTAACCGTTCCATTCATGTCATCCCCTTTGTCAAGTGGAATAAATTCTTTTACCGAACTGAGTACAATAATGCCTTTTACATCGGCTCTTAAATCAGGATCAGAGATTGGCGTTTTAACGTGCGCGCTCATGTCAATGGGATTTCCGGCCATTTCCACATGGAATTTATTAACATCCACTACGGTGTGATCGAGATTACCATCGGGATTATTGACATGCACATCTACATTAATATTGTTTACGCTCTTAGGTAGAGAAGGGTATTTGAACATAGCGTTCTGAATACCAAGATCAACCGCAAAGGCAGGCATAGAGGCGCCATTGTAACGGCCTTTGGCAAAACCTTTCAGGGTAAGACTGCCTTCGGTTTTTACACTGGCAAAATCTTTGGTATAAACACTTGGAATTAAAGACAGGATGGATTTAAAACTGGCTTGTTTGGTGTTAAACTTAATGTCCATGTCCACATTAGTATCGGGTAATGCTACAAACCCATCAAAGCCCAGTCCCAGATCGTTAAGATCCAGTTCATTTTCTTTAAAGGTAAATTTCATATTGGGCATATCGGCGTCCAGATCGGCTTTAAAGCGCGTATGAACTTCGTTCATATAGGCTACACCTCCCATTTTAAAAGTGGTTTTAGCAATATCGAGCAGGTTCGATAATACAAAATTGTCTTGTGTAAAATCGCCCGAGAGGTCGTAGTTAAACCCTTCGAGTTTGCTGTACATATTTCCCTGTTGATCGTCGTAAACGATATAGGCATCTTTGATTTTCAATTCCTTTAATTTCATGGCAAACTTAGAGGGTTCCTGACTTTCGGGAGTAGGTTGTCCGGTGCTGTCAGTGGACGGTTTGGCAATATCCCAGTTAGCTTTACCGTTGTACAGTACTTTGGCCTGTAAACGGGCTTTATCAATAATAACTGAATTTATCTGGTATTTATCTCCAAATAAGCTTTTAAGGTTAATGTCGGTACTTAATTGACCAATATTGGCAAGGGTATCGTCTTTAAATTCGTTAATACCAACCACCTGCACGTTATTGATTTTAAAGCGCAGATCGGGAAAGGAAGAAAAGATGGTGAGATCGAAGTCGCCGAAATCTACTTTGGCATTCAGATTTTTGTTGGCCTCTTCTTTTACCAGCGCTATCAGCTTGTCTTTAAACAGAAAAGGAATGGCAATAAGAGCAACAATAATAACAAGAAAACTGATTCCTGTCCATTTCAGGATACGCTTAAAAAGGCTTTTTTTTACCGGATTTGTCATAGTAGTTGGCAATAAAATATCAGGATAAAATTAAAACAAATCTTTGGATTGGACGGGAATAAGGCGTTAAGATTATGAAAAATTATGAGGCATGGTTAAAAACGGAACAAGTATCGCTTAAAGTGCTTAATTTCAAAATTAAGATAAACAAGTTTTGTAAGATGAGTAATGCGTTTGATGAAGTGATGTCGCAACGAACCGACCGGCAACTGGCGGAAATAATTGTGATGAAGAAAGACCAGTATCAGCCGGAGGCCTATGAAGCGGCAAAAGCCGAATTTTTGAAAAGGGGACTGGATGTCAACTCTTTTTTTAATAATGATGACGACTTACTACGGGAAAGCCATGTAGATTTGAAAGACCAACCTTTACCATTAACTAAATTGGAATGGTATCATAAAGCAGGTATTGTGCTTTTACCAATATTAATAGGCTTTGTCTTTATAAAGTTTATATCTTTTATACCAGGCATGAACGTGTTTAAGGGATTTGGTTTTCCGGTGGTTATTCTGGGACAGTATCTATTACATGAAGAAGCAAAAAAACGCAGTAAAATACTGGCACAGGAAGTAAAAGCGTGGATCGTTTATACGTATTTTATTTATACCGGGATACTTTTATTAGCCGCGTTATTGGTATTTCTCTTTTGGCAATTTTAGCCTCTATAGGTTGTCTTGTTCCGAAAATGGACTGAGTAGAATATAGGAACACAGGATGCCTTTCTTAACTTTGTAACGTTAATTCGTAAAATGAAAAATGAAGAGATATTTCACCTATTGTTATAGTGATGAAGAACAGGTTACTTGTTTTCTGGAGTTAGATAAGGGTTTTTACTGTGAACGGGCCCTTTACGATGTTGGAGGAAAATACATCAACACTAATTTAATAATAGAACACGATAACTACTTTTTACCAGAGGGTAGTTTTTGTGATAGTCTTGGTCATTTGACAGTAATCTCTCAAACTGATTTTATGGATGTTTGGAATAAAATGGTATCTCCATACTTAGACTATTGGGATAAATTGAAGTTGGAATTAATCATTGGACAAAAAATAAAAGGTGAAATTATTTGCTTTTATCCCCAGGGAGTTATTTTAGATATTGGGAAAACATTTCATGCTATTGCAAATTATGACGAGTGTGAAAAACGTTTGGGAAAAAAATGTATGTATCCCGGGAATAAAATAGAATTAAGCATTGACGAATTTGACAATGATAATTTATGGATTAAACTAAAATAAAATCAATAGGGGCAATTACTCAAAATGCGAAACATGCAACTGTATTGATGTCTTAAAGAGTATTTAAACTAATATTACAATATTTTTCAAATCACACATTATAACCATTAAGGTTACTGCTTAATAATTTCAAATTCCACCCTTCTGTTTTTTGCTTTTCCCTCATCAGTGCTATTATCCGCTACTGGCTGAGTGGAGCCAAAGCCTTTAAAATACATTTTATTCTGTACGCCTTTTTTAATCAGGTAAATAAACACTTCGCGCGCGCGCTGTTCGCTTAATTTCTGGTTTTTCCATTTCAATCCGCCATTATCGCTGTGGCCGTTAATCGAAATTTCCATGCCCGGATGGCGCATCAGGTATTGTGCCAGCTTATTCAGTTCCTGGTTCGATTCGGGTAAAAGGTAGTATTTCCCATTATCGAAAAAGATATTGTTAAGGGTAATTTTATCACCCACTTTTACATCCGTTTTTACCTTTAGTACCGAATCTTCTTCAAAATTGCGAAGATTGGGTCCCACAATTTCAACCACCACTTTTTCTTCCGGCTCTTTATGGCGCTTTAAACTTACATCATCTATAAAATAATACGCTTCTTTAAAACCAAGTTTCAGAAGGTTCATACGCATCATGTCTTTACGGATTTTAGGGGAAAAATTACCAATGGTGATGTATTTTTCGCCCCCTTCGGCTTTATAAAGTCCCTTTATCGTAAACCATTTAAAATCGTTGGTAAAACCACCTTTTTTGCAAACACTGTCTATCATAAACGACTTAATAACATCGCCCTGTCCGCGGTATCCGGCTTTTGTAAACACCACACCAAACGATCGTAGCACAGCATTGCTCCAGAACGCCAGACGTACTTTCATTTCAAATTCATAGGTGGTGCCCCGGTGAAGGGTTTCGGTGAGCCGTACCTGTAAAAATTCTTTATAGCGTTTCTGAAAACGGATGCCGGCGTAACAATTACCGCTCAAGGCTCCTTTCTGGGTAGTAGTATCATTGTTTAATGGTGTCTGGTAAAAATCAATAGTTCCTTTTTCGGTCCAGGGAATGGCTTGCTTAATAGAAGCCGACCTTTTCTTAAAATTCTCGAAACTGCCGTTAGGGACCAGATTTTTGTCGTAAACAGAGGGCGTTTGGGCCCTTAAGTGGCTAAAAATCAATAAAACCAGGGGCAGTATCAGTTTTTTCGTCATTGGCACAAAAGTAAGGAAAGCAATTTTTTTTCAAAGGATTTGTTTTTAACACTTGCAGATAAAAAAAATAGTGTATATTTGCATTCCCAAAATTGGGTTGAATTATAAAGATTATTTAAGCAATGGCAAATCATAAATCAGCAATTAAGAGAATCCGCGCTAACAACGCAAAACGTTTAGAGAACCGTTATTATGCTAAAACTACCCGTACAGCTTTGAAAAAAATCCGTACGACCAGTGATAAAAAAGAAGCTGCCGCTTTATTACCAAAAGTATCTTCTATGCTGGATAAATTAGCAAAGAAAAACGTTATCCATAAAAACAAAGCTTCGAATCTTAAATCGAAAATTGCAAAAAAAGTAGCTACTTTAAAGTAATTTTCACTTAAAAGGCTAAATATTAAGCCGGTTCTTTACAAAAAGAGCCGGCTTTTCTTATTTCATGAAAATTGACCGTTTAGCTGATTTTTATCACGAATTAGCTTTTTTAGAATGTGAATAAATAAATAAAGAGGATGAAAATAAAACGCTTGCTTTTAAAATATTTTTTTACTTTTGTTCGCATTAAAAATTAGACTCATTAAATTATACACTTTACTCATGAACGCAAAGTTTTTACGAACAGTAGGTGCCGGTTTATCGTTAGCAGTTGTTTTAACCAGCTGCGATGGACTCGGTAAAATGGTTAAAAAGCAAAAGGATATCAGCTACACAGCTACTCCCAATCCAATTGAAATGATTGGAGATAGTGTGCAGTTTAGTGTGAATGGGAAATTTAACCCAAAATTATTTGCTAAAAAGGTGACTTTAACCTTAACCCCTGTAGTGGTGTATGCCGGTGGAGAAAAGGCTCTGAAACCAGTTGTACTGGTAGGTGATAAAGCCAAGGGCAGCGGTCAGAAGATCAGCTATACTTCGGGTGGAAGTTTCGGATATACTTCGGAAAAATTCGCTTTTGAAAACGGTATGCGCAATGCTTACGTTGAATTAAGAGGAGAAGGAGCTGTTAAAAGTAAAACCAAGAAATTTGATCCGGTTAAGTTAGCGGATGGAACATTGGCTACTTCGTTGCTGGTTAGAAATGATGAGAAAGCAATGATGGGGGCTGATGCGTTTCAAAAAACCACGCCAGCCAATCAAACGGCTAATATTTACTATTTGGTAAATTCATCGCAGGTACGCCCTTCTGAGCTGAAAAGTGATGAAATTAAAAATCTGGATAAGTTTATAAAAGATAATATCAGTTCACCATGGTATGAATTTAAAGATATTTCGGTAAGCGCTTACGCTTCTCCGGATGGTGAGCAAAGTTTAAACGCTAATCTGGCGTCTGATCGTGCAAAATCAGGGTCTTCTGCTTTAATGAATGAGTTTAAACAGAACAAAAACAAAGACATTACCTTTGGTAAAGATATGGCTCAGTACAAAACGCAGACCACTGCTGAGGACTGGGAAGGTTTCAAAACGTTAATGGAACAATCTTCAATTGCAGATAAAGAATTGATCCTTCGTGTGTTAACTATGTATTCAGATTTAGATCAACGTGAAAAAGAGATCAAAAACCTGAGTAAAACTTACACCGAAGTTTCTGATAAAATTTTACCAAAATTGCGTCGTGCCGTTTTAACACTTAATGTAGATAAAAAATCACGTACCGACGAACAATTAAAAGCGCTTTCAACTACTTCACCTGACAGTTTAAGTATTGAAGAGTTATTGTATAGTGCTAACTTGACAAGTGATTTAAACACTAAAGTAGCTATTTATCGGAATGCAGAAAAACGTTTTGGCAGCGATTGGAGAACATCTAATAACCTTGGATGTGCTTTATTAATGCAGAATAAAGTAAACGAAGCATCGGAAGCGTTTAAACGTGCCGAAAAGAATGCTTCAGGTGCAGCCGCAGTGTATAATAATCTTGGAATCATTGAAGCCAAAAACGGAAACCGCGGAGCGGCAATGAACCTTTACAAAAAGGCTGGTTCAGGTGCTGAAACTAAATACAACATGGGTATTCTGGATGTACGTAACGGTAAATACACTGATGCTGTAAGTAACTTTGGTGATTACAAAACACACAATAAAGCTTTAGCGCAATTATTAGCCGGAAGCGCCGGTGCTGTTAACGGAACCATTGATGCCAGTCAGGAGAAAGATATGGCTTATAGCTTTTACTTAAAAGCGGTTGCCGCTGCCCGTCAGGGAAGTAATGCAGAGGTATTAAGCAATCTTAAATCAGCTATTGAAAAAGATGCAGCTTTAAAAGCGTATGCTAAAGATGATGCTGAGTTCATCAAATTACGTGGTGATAGCGGCTTTACAGCTTTAGTGAATTAATACACGTAAAATAACTATCTAAAAGGCCACCAGCAATGAGTGGCCTTTTTCGTTTTATGCCTTTGGCCTTTATCTGAAGTAAAACAAACGGTTGATAAACAATCCTGATATTGCCTTAAAATCAGCCTTCTTCGTTGAAAATGTTTGACACAAATATGTAATTCGTTTTTAACCGGAAAATACACTTAAAATGTGTGGTTTCGTTGTGCGGGCTTATCTTGAGAAACGATGGTCATGTTGTAAGAAATGTGCTCCTTACGATAAGTTTGGTGATTTACATAAAAAAAGTCCGGCGTTATGGCCGGACTTTCAGTAGTTTCAGAATAACATGTTTGTTAACCCAAGTATTGTTGTAATAATTTACTGCGACTGCTGTGACGTAAACGGCGAATGGCTTTTTCTTTAATCTGACGAACGCGCTCGCGGGTCAGGTCAAATTTATCGCCAATTTCTTCAAGAGTTAAACCATGGTTTAATCCTATGCCAAAAAACAGTTTTACCACGTCACGTTCGCGTTCGGTAAGTGTACTTAATGCTCTGTCAATTTCGCGGCTTAAACTTTCATTCATTAAACCGTTATCAGCTTTTGGCGAATCAAGATTGATGAGTACATCTAACAGACTGCTTTCTTCACCATTGGCAAAAGGCGCATCCATACTTACGTGACGACCACTTACTTTCATGGTATCACTCACCTTGTCTATAGGAAGATCAAGGATATCTGCCAGTTCTTCAGCACTTGGTTCACGTTCAAATTCCTGTTCCAGTTTACTGTAAGCCTTGTTGATTTTGTTTAATGAACCCACCTGATTTAACGGTAAACGCACAATACGGCTTTGTTCTGCCAAGGCCTGAAGGATACTTTGGCGAATCCACCATACAGCGTAAGAAATGAATTTAAAACCACGGGTTTCATCAAAACGGCGGGCCGCTTTAATTAAGCCCAGATTTCCTTCGTTAATAAGATCGGGGAGGCTTAAACCCTGATTTTGGTATTGTTTAGCCACAGACACCACAAAACGTAAATTTGCTCTTGTCAATTTCTCAAGCGCGCGCTGGTCTCCATCTTTTATTTTTTTTGCCAGTATTACTTCTTCTTCAGCAGTAATTAATTCCTCACGGCCAATTTCCTGGAGGTACTTATCCAACGACGCACTTTCGCGATTGGTAATTGATTTGGTAATTTTGAGTTGTCTCATTCTTAAGCGCTTTCTTTAGTTAGAGATATAGCATACAAAGATACGTAAAAATAGCTTGCTATTCAGGGTTTCTTTGTTAATTGCCCTTATTTTCTTGTAATAACAGTTTTTTTGCTCGTTTGTTACATGGTAAAACCGTTAAAAATACCCAAATAGAGCCAGGGTGATAATTTGAAACTTATGGAATGGCGGTAAGTATAATCACAAACGCAAATGAATGGAAACGGAATAGCTGACAATTGCTTTTACTGGCGGGTTTTTCTGTTTTGGATGATTGGTAATGTGGGCAAAATCTGTACCTTTGCGTTTTTTCAACTTAACCGATCTTACTATTATGGAAGTAAAAGCTATAAAAGATACCGATTTGGCAAATAATCCGGTTATCGCACAAATGGGTTTAAATAACCATGAACAGGTTGTATTTTGTAATGATAACGCTACTGGATTAAAAGCGATTATCGCTATTCACAATACGATACTTGGCCCTTCTCTTGGTGGTACACGTATGTGGGCCTACAATAATGAAATGGAGGCATTGAACGATGTATTGCGTTTGTCAAGAGGTATGACCTATAAATCTTCTGTGGCCGGTCTAAATCTTGGAGGAGGAAAGGCAGTGATTATAGGGGATGCTAAAAAAGTTAAAAGTGAAGCATTGTTGCGTCGCTTTGGGAAATTTGTAAATAGTTTAGGCGGGAAATATATTACAGCCGAAGATGTGGCCATGACCAGCCGTGATATGGAAATTATAAAAATGGAAACGGATTATGTAAGCGGTTTACCTGAAAATATGGGAGGAAGCGGCGATCCTAGTCCGGTTACAGCGTATGGCGTATATGTAAGTATGAAAGCCAGCGCACGTGAGGTGTGGGGGAGCGATAGCCTGAATGGGAAAAAAATATTGGTGCAGGGGATAGGTCATGTAGGGGAGTCATTGGTTGGCCATTTGAGCAAAGAAGGCGCTAAAGTGTATATCAATGATATTAATGAAGAGCGCTTAAAAGCGGTTGCTGATAAGTACAAAGCCGAGGTGGTAAAAGCGGATGGGATGTTTGATCTGGATATTGATGTTTATGCACCCTGCGCTTTAGGAGCCACAGTAAATGATGAAACCCTTAGTCGCCTAAAATGTAAAGTAATTTGCGGCGCAGCCAATAATCAATTGGCAAATGAAGTAATACACGGCGAAGCGGTAGGTAAACAGGGAATATTATATGCGCCTGATTTTGTAGTAAATGCTGGAGGAATCATTAATGTGTATTACGAACTGGAAGGGTATAACAGCGAGCGCGCTTTGGCGCATGCCGAAAAAATATACGATACCACCTGGAATTTATTTCAGATGGCGAAAAAAGAAGGTATTCCAACCTACATGGCTGCTAATAAACTTGGAGAGCAGCGCCTGGAAGCCATTGCCCGTATTAATGCTGTTCTTTAATTTTTTGTTCATTTATAATTTTTTAGTTCGTTCTTTATGTTGAATCGTCGTTTTTTAAGGATAAAAGTCATGCAGGCGTTGTACTCCTATTTTCAGCATGACAAGGGAGATGTGCAGCTCTTTGAAAAAGAACTGTTCAACAGTTTGGATAAAATGTACGATTTGTACATTTCTATACTGGCGTTGTTATTGGATATTCACCATACAGCGCATGTGGTAATTGATGAGAACAAACACAAGCGATTGCCTAAACCGGAAGATCTGGATCCGAATTTACGTTTTGTTCAGAACCGCTTGCTGGTTGGTATGAGTAATAATCTTGCCCTCAAAAAGCAGATAGAACAGCGTAAAATATCCTGGCAAAACGAATTTGATCTGATCCGTAAATTATTCAACGATATTCGTGCGGGAGAGGCATATAAGCAGTACATGTCTAATCCAAATCATACGGATAAGGATGACAGGGCATTTCTGATTCAGTTGATTACGGAGTTTTTGGGAGATCACCCAACTTTAACGTCTTTGTTTGAAGATAAGAATATCCATTGGGCGGATGATACGTTTGTGGCTTTTAATTCGGTTATTCGTACATTCGAAGGATTTAACGGAACATTTGAATTATTGCCTTTGTTAAAAGACGCAGCGGATGATAAGTCGTTTATGACGGTGTTGTTTAAAAAGACAATTGTGTATAATGAACACCATGAAGCATTAATTAACGAATACACTAAAAACTGGGAAATGGATCGTATTGCCAGTATGGATATGTTGTTAATGAAAATGGCTATCAGCGAATTTCTGTATATTGATTCGGTACCTGTAAAAGCAAGCCTTAATGAGTACATCGAAATAAGTAAAGAATATAGTACTCCTAACAGTAAAGTATTTATTAACGGCGTACTCGATAAAATTATAGCCAGATTAAAGGCTGATGATCGTATTCATAAAGTAGGTAAGGGAGCTAAGGAAGATTAGGGTGTTAAACTATCATCCTGTTTTTTTGGTTCTGAATGACAGTTTTACTTGCTGTTTTTTATACCAATAATTCTGAAACAGTACTAAAAAGCGAAGGGATGTTGAACAAACATCCCTTCGCTTTTTTGATAAGTATAATAAGCGGTTAATTCCCGAATTCACTTAAAAACTTTATACGAACGCAACGTACTTCTTCTTCGGAATACTCGTTTTCGCCTAGTTCTTTTAAAGCAGCATTTACACTATCCGTTTCGCTTTCTTTAAAGTAATCAAGGATTTCATCGCGTTTTTCCTCATCCATCAGGTAATCAATATAATAATTCAGATTAACCTTGGTGCCGCTTAAAACAATGGTTTCAATTTCGGTCAGTAAATCATCAACCTTCATGTTCTTGCTTTTGGCCATGTCGGCAAGGTTTACTTTACGGTCAATATTCTGTATAATAAATACTTTTAGCCCGCTTTTATTAACTACCGATTTAATCACCATGTCCATTGGTCGTTCAATACCGTTATCGTCCACATATTTTTTGATGAGGTCAATAAATGGTTTACCGAACTTGGCGGCTTTACCTGCACCAACTCCACTGATTTTAGTTAATTCATCAATGGTGATGGGATATTGTATCGCCATTTCTTCAAGGGAGGTTTCCTGAAAAATAATATAAGGAGGCAGGGCTTTAGCTTTAGCTGTTTTTTTCACCAGATCTTTCAGCATAGCAAAGAGTACTTCGTCTGCTGCGCTGGATCCTTTTCCGCCACCGGTGCTGAATTCATCTTCGTCTTTATCGGTATTGTTAAAGTCGTGATCGCGGGTAAACTGAATACTGTAAGGCTTTTTAAGAAACGCGTGTCCTTTGTCACTTAAGCGCAATAAACCATAATTTTCAATGTCTTTAATCAGAAAACCGTTTACAATAGCCTGACGTAATACAGCCTGCCAGAATTTTTCTTCTTTGTCTTCTTCAACTCCCTGACCCCAGTTTTCCAGTGCGTCGTGCTTATACGTTTTAGCGGTAGCTGTGAGGGTTCCCATCAGAATATTGATGATGTCCTTTAATTTATGCCGTTCTTTTGCTTCCAGAATGGCTTCTAAACATAATTGCAGATCTTCACGGGCCTCGAATTTTTGTTTCGGATGACGACAGTTATCACACATCTCGCTACATCCCGTTTCATCAAATTCCTCGCCGAAGTAATGAAGTATAAATTTGCGCCGGCACGAACTGGTTTCGGCAAACGAAGCCGTTTCGGCCAGCATTTGTTTCCCTATTTCCTGTTCGGCAACAGGCTTATCTTTCATGAATTTTTCCAGTTTGATGATGTCATCGTAACTGTAAAAGGTAACACAGTTGCCTTCGCCGCCATCTCGGCCTGCCCGTCCGGTTTCCTGGTAATACCCCTCCAGCGATTTGGGAATGTCGTGGTGTATAACAAAGCGTACGTCTGGTTTATCAATTCCCATTCCAAAGGCGATAGTAGCCACAATCACCTGAAGGTCTTCCATCAAAAAACCATCCTGCGTTTTGGCACGTTCTTTGGCATCGAGCCCGGCATGATATGGAGCAGCTTTTACGCCATTGACAATAAGCGCCTGAGCAATTTCTTCAACTTTCTTGCGGCTTAAACAATAAATAATCCCGCTTTTTCCATCGTTTTGCTTAACGTACTTAATAATTTCCTTAATAACGTTTTGCTTGGGTCTTACTTCGTAATACAGATTCGGCCGGTTAAAGGATGATTTAAACAAATTGGCGGTCATCATCCCCAGATTTTTCTGGATATCCTGTTGTACTTTAGGCGTGGCCGTTGCAGTAAGTGCAATTACCGGAACACTGCCTACCGCGTCAATAATAGGACGCAGGCGCCGGTATTCAGGCCTGAAATCGTGGCCCCATTCTGAAATACAATGCGCTTCATCAATGGCGAAAAAGGAAATTTTAAATTCTTTGAAAAAGGTAATATTATCTTCTTTGGTAAGCGTTTCGGGGGCAATATATAATAACTTGGTTTTGCCGCTTAAAACGTCTTTTTTTACCTTTTGGATATCGCTTTTATTGAGCGAAGAATTTAAAAAATGGGCAATGCCGGTATCGTTACTAAATCCTCTGATGGCATCCACCTGATTTTTCATAAGCGCAATAAGTGGAGATACCACAATGGCAGTTCCTTCACTTACCAGAGCCGGTAATTGGTAACATAAACTCTTACCCCCTCCGGTAGGCATTATAACAAATGTGTCTTGTCCACCTAAAACGCTTTTGATGATCCTTTCCTGGTTACCTTTAAAACCCTCAAAGCCGAAAAAACTTTTAAGTGTTTCTGTCAGTTCCTGAGTTTCTGCTTCTGCTATCATTCTGTTGAGAGGTATGGGGATGAATAATTTACTATATAAAGTTATAATAAATTTTTCGGATAGGACAAAACTATTATCTATAACAGATCATATTTTAGATGATTTTGTCAGATCGAACGATGTAAAAGGCTAAACGTTATAAATTGGCATCCATTTTAACAAAATGACGCCACAAAACAACTGAGGCTAAGACAAGCATAAACGCGTGAATGTAAAAACCGCTCTCTATTGTATCTGTTAAAATGTAAAATGCCAGTTTTATAAAAAGGGTAATCAAAAACAATAAGGCCCCCCATTGTTTATAGTGCCATAATCCGATAGATGCAATAAAAAGGCTGGCCACCAGTATGCCATAAAGCGCCGGTACAAGATTGCCGAGTTTTTTAACCGGAGGAGAGAACATTTGCGGAAACGTAAGTACCACGGTTATAAAACCGATCAAACAAAGCAGGGTTATCCATCCGGGGCGTTTCATTTCGCAGATATATCAAGCGCTGAGTCCAGAGAAAACGTAAAGGTCGTCCCGTTACCGGGTTTGCTTTCTACCTGAATGGTTTTATCGTGTGCCTCCAGAATGTGTTTCACAATGGCCAATCCTAAGCCGGTGCCACCTTGCTCCCTGCTTCTGCCTTTATCAATGCGGTAAAAACGTTCAAATAAGCGTGGAAGGTGTTTTTCCTCAATTCCCAGTCCATTGTCACGAACTTCTACAATGACATCGTTGGCGTAGTATTGTATGCTGATACAGGTTTCCCCGTTTTCGCGGCCATATTTAATGCTATTGGTAATAAGATTAGCCAGTACCTGACGGATACGGAATTTATCGGCCATAACCCAAATGGGTTTGTCGTATTTTTTATCGAGACAAAGCCTGATATTGCGTTTGGAGGCGTTTAATTCCAGTTGCCCGTATATATCTTTACATAGTGCTGCTATGTCAAAGCGGTCTTTATCCAGTTGCAGACCTCCGGTTTCCAGTTGGGTAATGGTTTCCAGATCATCTATAATATTAATAAGGCGTTCAATGCTTTTATCCGCTTTTTTAAGGTAAGAAATATTAATGTCGGGGTCGTTAATACCACCGTCAATCAATGTATCCAGATATCCCTGAATATTAAAAATGGGGGTTTTCATTTCATGTGACACATTTCCCAGATATTCTTTGCGGTAACTATCCAGATTTTTAAACTGTTCTATTTCTTTTTCCCGTTCGGTTTCCAGCTTGCTGATGTTTTGTTTTAATTTATCCAGCGCGTCATTGTCTTCCAGTACATTCAATTCCTGTGGGATAGCATTGCTGAGAAAACGTTTTTCGATGCGTTCAGATAATTTATTGAGTTCATTCGAAACGGTGTAATAGTAAAAACTGTACAACAGAAGAAACAGGCCTATAAAAGTGATAAAAAAGCTGAGTAGTACAAAAGAAACGTTTACATCGTGGGTATGAAAATAATTGACAATAACTTCCAGCAGGGTAATGATGATGGAGGCCATCAACGCGTAAACTAATATACGGGCGGTTATTTTCACTTTTGCAACGCGTTTTTCAGAGAGGTAATTACACTTTTGGAATTTCCGATAAAGATGTGCCCGTTTATAAGCACCACCGGGCGCTTTAAAAAGGTGTATTCTTCCAGAATGTATTTTTTATAATCCTCTTCACTCAGTGTTTGGGTATGAAGATTGAGTAATCGGTACTTTCTGGCTATTTTACTGAAGAGGGCTTCGTAACTGCCGCTAAGTGTCCGCATTTCTTCGAGCTGAGCGGAAGTGATAGGTTCTGTTTTTATATCCTGAAACAAAAAGTGTTCAGGGCTGATTCCTGTTTCCTGTATAATACGTTTACAGGTATCGCAGGTTGACAGATAGTAAATTTTATTTTTCATGGCTTAAATCGTTCAGTGAGATAATGTGTAATTTACGTTCTGCTGGGTAATAAATCTTATTTTTTATTTGCATCACATTGGATCCAGTCTTTAACCTTGCCAAAAGTTCCCAGTTCGGACTCACCACATACGATTCGTCTTTTTTATTCAGAAAACGGTACCGATCGGTCTTTTTATCCAGTTCAAATAATTCGGATATCTGATATTCGTAAAGGATTTCGTTTTTTTCAAGTCCATACACCTTACCATGATCCGTTTTAAAGTAAGTACTTTTATCATTAATGAAGTTAAGCGATACGTAAAAGCCTTCTTTTTCCACGTAATATTTATCCCCATCTATAAATCCGGTAAAGCGGCCATACTGCTGTTCGTTAAACTCCAGCATGTACATCATGTTACCATTGGCAATATTGAACTGGTACATTTTTTCGCGGGTGGCCACAAATAGCGTAGTATCCATTATCCTGAAATCAACGGGACTGCTGAAAATGGAAAGGGATTGGTTAAAGCTAACTTTACCGGTTAATTTGTCGAGGCCGGTTAAAAATGGTTTCCCATATTCAATAATCCGGTCTTTAAAGCTGGCGACTCCCAGATTAAAAAGGGATAAATCGTTGCCATTAATGTACAGAAACGATTTACTGGCGGGATTTGCCGTTAAGTCGTGCCGCCAAAGAAGCTCACCTTTTGTGTTAACACAAATCAGATTGTCTTTTCCGGCAAGGTAAATACGATCCTGATCAATTAAAATGTTTGATGAAAGTTGAGTAACCACATTTTCGAGCGGAGAACTCAGGAAGGGATCTTTTCCAAGTGTACTCGATTCGGGGGCAATGGGAGAGAAGACGAATTTTTTGAGTTGGGTATCGCCTGTAATTAACGGATGCGACCAGGTATCACCGGTTTTAAGATTTACCCCATGAAGCCCGCCCGATGCAATCAGTAAAATGGAATCGTTGAGGTATTTAATTTCATTCCAGTCAAAATCCCGGTTAATAGTGTTCATCCACTTTACGTTACCATCTTCGAGGTAAATGCATTTCAGGTTTTCAGAACCATTAACCGATCCGGATTTATTAAAACAGAAGCCAAGTTTGTTGCGGGCGTCCGTGAAAAAAATTCTGGAAGGGTAGTCGTATTGCTCAAATCCACTGCGTTTGTTAAAACGCGTTGTTTTTTCATCATTCGAAAAAAACAGGTAGTCATTTGTTTTAGTAATATCGAACTTGTGAGCTTCGTTCGTCCAAAGGATACTGTCCGTTTCTACGTCCAAACAGTATTGAAACGCTATATTGGAATACACCTTTCCACTGGCATCTTTGGCACGGGTCGAAAAAAATAAGCGATTGCTGGTACTGTCGTAAAACGCGTCATAAAAGTTATGCGAAAAACGAAGGGTTTTGCCATAAATATCTGTGGCGTTAAAGCGTTGGCCTATTACTTCTTTTTTTAAAGTGTATTGCCCCGGCGTTAACTGGGCTTCCAAAATCCAATGTATTGTAAGGCAAAGTAATACGGTTAAGTACTTAAACATGCGGCAAAAGTAATCAATATTTGCCTTTTGCGCTTAAAGAAAATGTTAAGTGGAACTGTGCCCGCTATCGTTTAACGAATCAGAACTTTTTGTACAACGGTATTATGTTCTCCTTTTATTTCAATAAAATAAACGCCTTTTGAGTACTTATCTGCAAAAAGGAAAATGTTTTTATCACCATCGGTAACTACTCCTTCGTAAAGTACATCAACCGTTTGTCCCAGTGTATTTTTTAAAGTAACGTTTATATTTTGGGTGCCTTTGCTTTTAACAGGAATACAGGTAATAGCACTGGCCGGATTAGGATATACGGATGCGGCGTTTATACTTTTTTCATTTTCCTTTATCTGAGTGGTAAGTGCGCAGGCGTTAACACTGAATGTATAACGGCCGAGTGGCGCAGTTATAGGGCGCTGCATGGTTTTCCCCGAATTGGCAGTGGCTTCTATGTAATAATAAATTCTGTTACCCGATGCCAGTGCCGGCAGGTTAACGCGGTATTCATTATTGGGGGCGTTACTAAGCGTTAGTGTTGCCGCGGTAAAACCAATCAGTGTATCGTTGGTCCAGAATACTTTAGCGGATTGAATGCCGCTTTTATGCAGAATACGGGCTTTAATCAGATAAGATCCCGTATCACATTGGTTGGGTAATGCCTGATGCGAAATAAGTAAAGGGTCTTTATGCGCAATGGAATGGGTAATACAATGAATGGCGCCACTAGCAGATATAATAGGACTACTGCCATTATCGCAATCAATCCCCACAATGTTATAACCTGGTAAGGCTTGTTTCAGAATACGAAAAGCGGTAGTATCGTATTGCTGGTAATAAGTTGGGAAAATATAGGTTTTATTTACAAATACCCCATTGGTGTAAGTGCAATACCAGCCTCCCGCCTGATTGGGCCATTTCCCGTTTTTATCCATAGGCATCGGAATCCGCACAATTTTATAAGGTGTTCCAAAAACGGAATTGTAATTTGAAAGAATAAACTGCAAATTGGCTTCTATTTGCGGGCCGTCGGCAATTCCAACAGGATACTGCCCCCATAGCAGGGTTTCTTCATCCAGTAATTTCATGTGCATGTCAATATGATGAATACCATCGTATGGCAGTACCGGCATGCGGATGTAGCGGTTAATGCCCATGAATTTTTTCATAATAGTATCAATTTGAGCGGCACTTTTAGAGGGGTTTTCAGTAAGTATCAGGTTAGAAGAAAACGCCGTACCAAATCCATCGCTCATATAGTTACCACCGGTATGGATCAGATCCCAGGGCGCAACGGTGGTTTCGTAAAGTGGTAAATTCCAGGCATTGGCGATGTGCACGGGAGTGGCATTATCATTCGGGCGCGGACGGTTATAAATCCAATCTACCAGAAAGAGTGAATCCACATATTTACCATATACAGGGTTGGCAGAGTAATCGCGGGCCCAAACGGAGTTAAAAGGCGCTATAACAAACTTCAGATTCGTAAGCGGAACACTGTTACTTGTCAGATAATTCTTTACAACCAACGAGTCGCTGCATATAATAGTGATGCGGGTTTGTTGCTGGGCAGCTTTTATAATGTCTTTTAAAATCGGCGTGTAGCTCGTCCAGGTAATATTCAAGGTTTGTATTTCTTCCCATTCTGCCGCATTACGTAATTGCGTGTAAGGGGGAGGAGTGGTAATCATTTGTCGGGCAGATGTTCCTGCTTTCAGATGTTCCAGATAAAACGGCATGTTTCGAGCTTCTTCGACAGTCATTCCTTTGGGTAAATCCTGAGCAATAGTTGTATGAACTAAGGTGAAAAGTATAAAAAGGAGATAAGATATTTTTTGACGCATGATTTTAGCTTTCCAACAAATGTAACAATTTGGGCAAGCCTTATCTGTTAAAAACAGGAAATCGCGTAAACAAAGAATTACTTTTATGGAAATCCTAAAACGGTTTTATTATGCGAAAAATTCACTTATTCTTATTTGTATTTGCCAGTATAAATCTTATCGCTCGCGAGGGGGTGAAAATTACACGTTCAGACGCGTCGTCGGTTACGATGGAAATAACGTTTGATGAGGTAAAAAAACAAAGTGTGACTATTAATGGACAAACGTATTACAAACTGTACAGTAATCATTGTGTCCCGGTATTAACAGCCGGTTTCCCGGAAGTGTTACGGGATGCTCTATCTCTGGCTGTACCGGAGGGAGCACAACCTGTAATAGAGGTATTATCTCAACAGTTTCAGGATCTGACCAATGTGCCCGTTGCACCATCTAAAGGAAGTTTAACCCGCAACATAAATCCGGATGAAGTACCTTATGTATTCGGAGAGATTTATGCGAAGAATGCGTTTTATCCGGCTCAGATCTGTGATATTGGTAATTTGTATCAGTTCCGGAGTCAGCAGGGTGTTTCTTTAAATTTTTACCCTGTTCAGGCTAACCCAGTCTCTCAGTCCATCCGCGTTTATTCTAAGATGGAAATAAAAATAACCTTCCTTTCTAAAACCGGAAGAAAATTAAAACTAACGGCTCCGGCAGTTTATAGTAATGAAGAGCGCAATCTGATGCAACACCGTTTTGAGAATATGCCAGTTGCTTTGGCAGCGAATGCGCGGGTGCAATATACACCATTGAGCGAGTTTGGAAGCATGCTGGTTATTACAGCGCCTCAGTTTTTAAATACCATGCAGTCACTTGTGAACTGGAAAAATCAAAAGGGAATCCGGACGCAAATGGTAACAACTGCGCTTACAGGCACCACGCAAGCTGCCATTAAAACATATATCCAGAATTATTATTCAGCAAATCCTTCCTTATTATATGTATTATTAGTTGGAGACCATGAGCAAATTCCCGCGTTCAATGCGGGAAATACCAGTTCAGAAACAAAATGGAGCGATAGTAAATACGCAATGCTGGCTGGCAACGACTGGTACCCGGAAGTAATGATGGGGCGTTTTTCGAGTGCCAACGGTCAGGAAATAACCACAATGGTAAACCGGACACTGGAGTATGAAAAAAATCCAACCATTGGAAACTGGTGGGGAAAAGGTATAGGAATCGGATCGGATGAGGGGGCTGGCGTTGGCGATGATGGGGAAGCGGATTGGCAACACATGCGAAATATAGGAAACAAATTATTAACCGGGGCGGGCTATAATCAGTTTCACGAATTGTACGATAACACACATGGAGGAAATGATGCTCCCGGCGATCCTACAGATGCTATGGTATCAGCAGCGGTAAATACTGGTGCCGGTATATTTTTGTATTCAGGACATGGCTCGCAGAATACTTGTGTAACGAGCAATTTCAATATTGGCGATATTAATGCCTGTACCAATTATGGTAAATACCCTTTCAGTTTGCAGGTGGCCTGTAATAATGGTACATTTAACGGTGGCACTTGTTTTTCAGAAGCGTTTATCAGATCTGCCGGTGCAGGAACATTGGGACCAAGAGGAGCCATAGCTTCCTGCGGCTCAAGTATTTTGATGGCCTGGGCAGAACCTATGCAAACGCAGGATGAAATTGGAGATATTGTGAGCAACCAATACCCGAATTTAAAATGTTATTCACTCGGTAGTATGTTCTATAATGGTCAGATGAGTATGCTTGATAAATATCCTACTGCTACCGGAAAAGAAGTGATGGAAACATGGGTGATGTTTGGCGATCCTTCCTGTTTGTTCCGTTCGGCTATGCCAACACCTATTGTAGCCAGCCATGCAACATGTATTAATCCGGGGGCTGTAAGTTTTGTGGTAAATACTACAGCAGGGCCGGCCACTTATGTAAGTGTTTCGCAGGGAAATGTGACTTTAGGAACCGCTTCGGTAACTGCCGCGCAAACAACTGTTTTGTTTACGCAACCTTTTAATTCATCTCAAAGTATTGATGTGGTAGTAACGGAGTATAATAAAGTGCCGTATGTTCAAAACGTGCCGGTTTGTGTAACCACCGGTTTAACCGAAACAACCGCAGGTGCAGACATTTTAATAGATGCTGTATGTAAAGAATCTCTGTCTGTTCGTTTCTCTGATACTACAGCAGGAAATGAAGCTATGGTAAGTGTTTACGACCTTCAGGGTAAAATCATCCATTCGCAATTGATTCCGGCAAGTGGTGTTCAGCAAATAGCCAGTTCGGACTGGGCACCTTCAGTTTATGTAGTGAAAATGACCGTAAATAATGAGGTGGTAAAAGTTGGCAAAGTGGTTAAGCAATAAGCGAAAACGCTGAATGTTAAGTATTGAATTTAATAAAAAAGAGAGGCGGGCAGCCTCTCTTTTTTATTTTGAAACTATTTGATGTAACTAATGAATACCTGCACTAGCTAAGTAGCGTTCCGCGTCTAAAGCTCCCATACAGCCACTTCCGGCAGCGGTAATGGCCTGGCGGTAGGTTTTATCGGCACAGTCGCCCACTGCAAAAACCCCATCAATATTGGTTTTTGAAGTACCGGGGACTACTTGTATGTAGCCCATATCATCCATGGTAATCTGTCCTTTAAAAATATCCGTATTCGGCTTATGACCAATAGCCACAAAAAAGCCGGTAATAGTCAATGTACGTTTTTCGCCGGTAGCGGTATTTTTAATAATGGCACCTTCTACTGAATCTTTACCCAGAATATCTTCAGTTTCGCTGTTCCAAAGTACCTCAATATTGGGAGTATTCATTACACGGTGTTGCATGGCTTTACTGGCACGCATTTCGCCACGGCGCACAATCATGTACACTTTTTTACATAGTTTGGCCAAATAGGTAGCTTCTTCGGCAGCGGTATCTCCGGCACCAACAATAGCTACTTCCTGACCTTTAAAAAAGAACCCGTCGCAAACCGCACAGGCGCTCACCCCTCCGGCATTCAAACGTAAACGGTTTTCGTTTTCGAGTCCTAACCATTTAGCGCTGGCTCCTGTTGAAATAATAACGGTGTCGGCAGTAATTTCAGTAGTATCATCTACCACCAAACGTTTAGGTGAAGCGTTTAAATCGGCTTTAGTAATTAAACCGAAACGCACCTGAGTACCAAACCGCTCGGCCTGCGCTTTTAAATCTTCCATTAGCACCGGGCCGGTAACCCCTTTAGGGTAACCTGGAAAATTATCTACTTCAGTAGTTTCTGTTAATTGTCCACCGGGAGTTAAGCCAGTATACATAATAGGTTTCAGGTCGGCGCGCGCCGCGTAAATGGCAGCGGTATAACCGGCAGGACCAGAACCAATAATAAGGCAAGTAATATGTTCAGCACTCATAAACGAAATTATTTTACGGGCACAAAGTTACAAACATAACATAGTCTGTTCTCTATTGTGTATTATTTTTAATAAAGTTTTTGATTGATTCGGAACAACGCTAAAAAGTATTTAGTCCACATCCGTTACACCGCCACTAATGATAAACTTCATCACTTCCGGCGCGTCTTTATCTACTTTCTGGATTTGCTCAGTAGGTACAATAATCAGTTTGCCTGAAAGTGAATAAGATAGGGGAAGGTAAACCGCCACTCTTTCCTTTATTCCTAAATCAGAAAGATCGGTTTGGGTAATAAAACCCAACTGCTGAATGCTATTGAGCTTATCTACCGTAACCAGAACCGGTTTATTAAACCGTTTTTTGTTTCCTACAAAAGCACCGGTAAAATCTTTAATGGGCGAGTAAATGTGCCGGATCAAGGGCGCGTGTTCCAGTTTTTCCTCCATCCAGTTAAAAAAGTGTTTAAATACCAGAGATGAGGCCAGTACGCCCATTAAGGCAATAACAGAAAGGCTGAGAATTAATCCTAAAACCGTATTTAATAAGGTATTGCTGCTAAAACCAAAAAAAGAGAATATTCCTGAGAAAAAATCGAAAACTTTAAACAAAATGGCAAAAGTAATAATGACAGGAATAAACAATAATAAACCCTGAACAAAGTAATACAGAAAACGTTTCATGGTAGTACAAACATACGAAGTATTGTGAGTTAAGTCACAAGTGTAATTAAAAAGATAAAATTGGCTTTTCCACAATTACCCTGTAAATTTGTGCACGATTTATCTATGTCACTTATTTCCTCAAATCCTCATAAGGCCATTATTTACTGGCTGTTAACCGGATGTTTACTTATTTATGTAATGGTAGTAGTAGGGTGTTTAACCCGCCTTACCCATTCCGGCTTATCTATTACAGACTGGAGTTTTATGGGAAGTATGCCCCCGCTGAGTGAATCCGCCTGGCAGGAACGGTTCGAAAAATACCAGCAGAGTCCCGAATTTCAAAAAGTAAATTATACCATGACGCTGAAGGAGTTTAAGCCCATTTTTATGTGGGAATACATTCACCGGATGATTGGTCGAATAATGATGTATGTGTTTTTGCTGGGATTCATTTATTTTTTGATCAGAAAGCGCATAACACGTACCATGTGGCCCCGGTTCGGGCTGCTGTTTTTAATGGGGGCCATGCAGGCGGTAATCGGTTGGTGGATGGTGTATAGCGGACTTCAGCAAAAACCGGCGGTTAGTCACTACCGTTTGGCTACTCACCTGATGAGCGCGTTTACGCTTTTCGCGTTTACATTCTGGTTTGCTTTACAGTTGATTTACGAAAACCATGAAACGGAAGAAAAACACATCCGTAAACTGAAACCCTGGGCCATTTTGTTTTTTGTGGTACTGATTCTGCAGATTGTTTACGGCGCCTTTACCGCGGGGTACGTTGAAGGTGACGCGTCTAAAATCCGCCCGGGTCATATTTTTAATACCTGGCCTAAAATGGGCGATAGCTGGATAGCGGAGCAGGTGACGATGAAAACTTCATTTATGGAAAACATTCTGGAAAATCCGAGTGGGATTCAGTTTATGCACCGGACACTGGCTTTGGTGGTGTGTGGCATTTTAATTACCCTTTGGGTAAAATCGAATAAATTGCAACTCAGTAAAACCCAGTACCGGGCCATTACCGTTCTTATTTACGGACTCACCATCCAGTTCATTTTGGGAGTACTAACGTTGATTTATCAGGTACCGGTTATTATGGGGGCTTTGCATCAAACCGGCGCTTTTTTCTTATTTGCCGCCGCCATATTTTTATTGTTTTTAATTCGTCAAACTTCTTATACAACCTCAGGTGGAACAAGATAACATACAAGCAGATGCGTTTCAACAGGAACAGCAGATAGTGTACCCTCCCAAACCCGTATTGGTAGAAAATACTCAAAACAGTATAACGCGCTCCTTATTCAGTTTACTGATTTATGGTTTTCTGTTCTATATGCTGTTCGATCGTAATATTGGTTATATAGCCGCCGTTTTACTGGTAATTGTACTGCATGAGTTGGGACATTTTTTAGCCATGAAAGCCTTTAATTATACCAATGTGAAATTATTTATCATCCCTCTTTTGGGTGGTTTTGTCAGTGGCAAAAAACAACAGGTAAGCCAGTTACAATTAAGCATCATTATTCTGGCCGGACCGCTTCCGGGCATACTGATTGGTTTGGTATTATTGATTTTGGGACGGAGTTATCCCAACGAAACACTTAAAATGCTGAGTAATACATTCCTGTTCATTAACCTGTTTAACCTTTTACCCATTTTTCCATTAGACGGGGGGCGTTTGCTGGAAGCGCTTTTTATGAAACAAAACCACATCATACGTTTGGTATTCGGCATTATTTCGGTAATGGTGTTGTCCGGATTGTTTTTACTGAGTTTTAATCTGATTTTATTAATTGTGCCGGCCTTAATGGCCTGGGAATTGTATAACGAGAATAAAAACCATAAAATAAGGGAGTACCTCGATCAGGAAAAATTAGACTATCACATTGATTATAAGCACCTCAGTGACCGTGCTTACTGGCTTATCCGCGATTGCATTCTGTTTTCGTATCCTAAAAAATACCAGGGCATTCAACCGGGCCGGTATGAGTACAGTTTTGCGGAGCCGCTTATTTTACAACATGTTAATGCGGTATTGCAAACCAATCTTAAACTCGATCTGGGAGCATTGGGGCAGGTACTGGTAGTTTTGCTATATATTGTTGTTATCGTGGGGGTACCCATAGCTTACGTTTTTTTGCATTTGTAAACTTATTTGCTTTAATTTGACCTATAACTAAAAATTTATGTCTGTTTGGAGATTAAAACCCGTGTCGGCGTTTGATGCCGATATGAAAAAGAGCGATCTTAAGCGAATTTTAACGAAATGGGGACTAACCTCTTTAGGAATCGGAGCCATTATTGGCGGTGGCATTTTTACTTTAACGGGTATTGCAGCGCATGATTATGCAGGACCAGCATTGGCATTATCGTTTGTAATTGCCGGAATAGGGTGTTTGTTTGCTTCGCTTTGCTATGCTGAGTTTGCATCGGTATTACCCGTAGAAGGAAGTGCCTACGCCTATGCCTACGGAACCGTAGGGGAATTATTTGCTTGGTTTATAGGCTGGAACCTGATTCTCGAATACATGATGGGCGCTACCACCGTGGCTGTGGCCTGGAGCGGGTATTTTGTGAAATTATTGCACTTATTCCATATTGATTTCCCGATCTGGTTATGTAATGATTTGGCAACAGCTATTGATAAATGTCATGCCGCAGGTATTGATCCGCCTTCGTTTGCCTTTAATTTACCGGCGTTTATCATAACCTGGATTGTAACCGGGATTCTGGTAAAAGGTATTAAGGAAGCTGCCAGTACCAACAACATTATTGTGATTGTGAAAATTGCGGTGGTATTATTTGTGATTCTTGTAGGTGCTTTTTATATAAATACAGATAACTGGACACCGTTTATTCCGGATGAAGTGACAACAGTGGGCGAGAATGGAAAGGAAACAGTTAAATTTGGATTTGGCGGAGTTCTTACAGCAGCTACTATTGTATTTTTCGCTTACATTGGTTTTGACGCGGTTTCTACTCAAGCTGGTGAAGCCATTAATCCGAAGAAAGATGTTCCTTTCGCCATTGTAGCTTCGTTGGTAATTTGTACTATCCTTTACATTTTGGTGTCTCTGGTTTTAACCGGTATGGTAAAATACGATCAGTTAGACAAAGCCGCGCCTGTAGCATCCGCGTTTTCAGGAATCGGTATTAACTGGGCGGTATTTATTATTACCATTGCGGCAACAGCAGGTTTAACGTCTGTTATGCTGGTAATGATGCTGGGCCAGACCCGTATCTTTTTAGGAATGGCAAAAGATGGGTTATTACCTAAAGGAATGTTTGCAACGTTGCATCCAGTATTTAAAACGCCTTACAAGAGTACTATTCTGGTAGGGGGAATCATTTCATTAGTAGCGTCTTTTACGCCTATCGATAAAATCTCGGAAATGTGCAGTATGGGAACCTTGTTGGCGTTTGCCATGGTGTGTGTGGCGGTTATGATTCTACGGGTTAAAAAACCTGAACTGGAGCGCCCGTACAGAACACCGGCCGTATTTGTTGTAGGAACACTTGGCGTATTATTTAATCTGTTCCTGATGTATTTTGTGCGTAAAGAAACCTGGATAGCATTTTTAGTTTGGGGCGCCATAGGAGTGGCTGTTTATTTCCTTTACAGTCGTAAAAACAGTAATCTTAATACCTACGTAGAGCCTTCTGAAGAGTAGCGTAACACGTAACTTTCTATAATTTGTAGCATTCACCTGCTCTTAAATGGTGTAATTTTAAGGCATGAATGAACATCTGGATCCCAATGGGGAAAATTTATCTGGTTCTGACAGGGACGTTGAAAAAGCCTTGCGGCCTCTTCAGTTCGATGATTTTAGTGGTCAGGAAAGTGTGGTAGATAACCTGAGGGTTTTTGTATCGGCGGCCAAACAACGTCAGGAAGCACTCGATCATGTGTTGTTACATGGTCCTCCTGGTTTGGGAAAAACCACATTGGCACATATAATTACCAACGATTTAGGGGTAAATTTAAAAGTAACCAGTGGCCCTGTATTGGATAAACCCGGTGACCTGGCTGGATTATTAACCAATCTGGAACCTTATGATGTATTGTTTATTGACGAAATTCACCGTCTTAGTCCCATTGTGGAAGAGTACCTCTATTCCGCCATGGAAGACTATAAAATAGACATCATGATTGACAGTGGTCCTAATGCCCGCACGGTGCAAATAAAACTGAACCCGTTTACGCTGGTAGGCGCTACCACACGGAGCGGGTTATTAACAGCGCCGTTAAGGGCCCGTTTCGGGATTACCAGTCGCCTCAATTATTACAATAGTAAAGTATTAACCGGTATTGTACAACGGAGTTGTAACATATTAAACGTAGAAATACACGAAGACGCGGCGTATGAAATTGCCCGCCGCAGCAGAGGTACTCCGCGTATAGCCAATGCCTTGTTGCGCCGCGTGCGCGATTTCGCGCAGATTAAAGGGAACGGGATTATTGACATTGACATGGCAGCCTATTCTCTTAAAGCTCTTAATGTGGATAAAAACGGACTCGATGAAATGGATCACCGTATTTTGCATTGTATTATAGATAAGTTTAAAGGCGGTCCTGTTGGGATAAACACCATAAGTACAGCCGTTGGTGAAGAAGCAGGAACTATTGAGGAGGTCTATGAACCATTTTTGGTTCAGGAAGGCTATCTGGTACGCACCCCACGCGGACGGGAAGCTACCGAAAAAGCGTTTAAACATCTGGGAAAAAGTATCTGGAATAAGAGCGGAGGATTGTTTGATAATGGGGAGTAGGGAAGGAGCATTGTGCATGGATAGGTAAGGCGGAACCAAAAACGGACATAGGGTATAGTGTTTTTGTAATTAATGAAAGGGGCTGACTTATAATAAAATTAGTATTGCATGGTATTACGGATTTAGTTTGAAGAAAACAAAAATGGCTGACAAGATTTATGTCAGCCATTTTTTTGAAGTCTTACTAACATTATGATTGAATATTAACTGACAGCCGATACTCTATGGCATAATGTGATAGTTATAGATTAAGTGCTATTTGTTTAATACTATTTTTTCGGTTTTTATCAAGGTATTTTCCTTATAAAAATTAGCAAAGTAAATGCCGTTTTCATGTTTGCCAATATCGATGGTTTCCGAAGTTTTTCCTGACGATAACTCATGTTCCATAATCAATCGCCCTGTTAAATCAGTTATTACTACTTTACAAAGGGATTGTTGTTGAAAACTGTGTGTAATTTTAAGAATGCCTTTTGTCGGAGTTGGGGATAAAGAAATGTTAAGAGGGGAAGGGGGGACTGTTAAGTTGCTCATTTCTCTTTGAATTAGTTGCATGGCCTCATCTTTGTTTTTATCTCCTTCATCTATTACTACCAAGCCTCTTTGTCCATAATAAATTGTTTGATACACTTGTGTATATGGGCAAGCATCTGACCAGGTACCACGAACAATCTGATAAGGTGTATTGTACTTAAATTGACCCACAGAAGGCAAACAGGTTGTTCCGTCAAAGGTTTGTGTTAAGCCATTTAAACCACTAAAATTGTTTGTGATTGTTCCGGGAAATGTCCACCAACAAGAAGGGTTTCCCACTGACCAAATCACATTACTGGCTGCATCTAATTCATACACAGTCCAAGCATAACCTAAGTTAGCAGGTAAATTTGTGATTTGATTAGGTGTAGCAGCAACTGTTATATAACTGGAGTTAATTGTTGAAACGGAAGTACTGAAATTGGGATTCGCATCTTCAACTGTAATAGTTACATAATAGATTGTACTACAGCCTGTTGCCGGATCGGTTAATGTCATCACATAGCTGGTAGTAGCTTGCGGACATACCACAATACTTGATGTATTGCCTAAGTAAATGGGTTCATCGCCCCCAAGTTGACCCCAGGAATAGTTGAAGCTAGAATTATATCCTGCCCATAATGTGATACATGAGCCTTTACAAATTGTTTGGCTTCTTACAAATCTTACGGCAGGTTTACATTTTACCTGTATTATTTTAGTAGAAGTATGTGTAGAGCAATTATTAGATGCCGTTAATTGAATGCGGAAATATTTACCGCATTGTAAAGAGGGGATATTATTAGGGAAGGTAAAACTTCCGGGGTTCCCATTATATGACGGAGAAGCCCAAAAAGTAGCCGGGTAAATTGTAGAGCCAGTAGCATCACATTCTACAAGGGTCCATTGATGGGTGTTGGCGGTGGTTCCCATCCCAATATTTCCATTTAAAGTAATAGGATTTCCGAAACAAAAACTAGATGGCCCGCTGATAGAAGATGTCAGTGCAGCTTCATATTGAATTTCAAGATAAGCACATAATGCAAGGCCCGTCATAGTCGGAGTATTGTTGTAGTTGTTGTAATTATAGGAGTAAAAATCAATGGTATTAGTGCCATTTATGATATCGCCCGGATTTAGGCTAATGGAATACACATGATTTCTTGGAAATAAGGAACTAGGGTTTTGACTCGGTAGATAGTTGCTGCTTGTTGGAAAACCGGGCGCAGGATAATTAAAAGTGAAACTGGAATTGAGTTTAAAATAAAGTAATT
>JASGCO010000026.1 GCA_030054095.1 Sediminibacterium sp. | reverse complement strand
TCCTCTTCAGAATCTCTAAATTGTTTGCTTAGTCCACAACTTTTGTCCCTGATCCTTTTTTTCTGATTGGACTTTTATGGTATCCACAAACTATTATCCCGTTCAGTCATTATAAAATGGCAGGCGGTTTTATACTTTTAACCATAGCCACTTCCATAACCCTACATGTTGTTTATTCTCAGTTGGTAAACAAATGGCGAATCATTTACATCATACTAAGAAATTTTTTAGTTTTTGGTTTAGGTGGTGGCGGAATGCTTATCTGTTTAAACGTCCTAAACAAACGAAACACAGAAATAGTAAGAGGCCAGTGCATTAAAAAAAACATATACAACTCCGATAGTCCACTTTCTGCAAGTTATCGCATTCATTTGTTCAAGGATTCCAGCGCTTTTATAGAAGTTAACCAAATCGTATTTGAATCGGTTAAAATAGGAGATGAGATGAATATCGGGTACAGTACAGGATTGTTAGGGTACAAAATTATAGAAGACTACTCTCTTCTTACCCAACAGTGATGTAAAACTCAATTACCAGTATCTTTGTACCAGCATAATAACATACCATTCCCATTGCTAACTACCAAACATCATTTTCGATAAATACAACCGAGCAATTTACAAAAACACGCTATTCTCAATACATTAATATCCCGCTTTATTTTATAGTATCCTTACCACAGCTATACATAATCACAATAGAATTACGCTCTACCCCTTCCCAAGCATAGCGTCTTTTAAGTCCTGATCGGCGGGTTTATCGCATAACCAAATGCCAAACAACGCCTTTTTAAAATCCAATCCGGGTATCGTTGTCGTCAACTTTCCATTTTTTAAAACACTGACACCTTTTGCCGGATCATACATCAAATCGTAAACATCTCCCTTATTGATTTTTTCTTTAAATACAGCTTTAAACTGATTGATTTTTGGTAAAAGCGGGGCTGTATTTCCTCCGGACGCGTTTTTAAACCCTTCATCTACCGCCGCTGTCATCTTATCACTGGTAATTAAACCCGATACAATATGCAAACGTATGGCCATGGTTTCATCAGCGTTTACAATTCCTGAAGCATCCGATCGCTTCGCCTTCAGGTACAAGCCTCCCACGTACATATCCATAAAGTATTTTTCCCTTACGCCCGCGCCATTTATTACTAAGGCAGTTTGCTCTGATTTTAAAGTGTTTGGCAGTTCTACACCGCCAATTTTATACTGGGCCTGTTGCTTCAGGGAACACAACACCATCAAAACTAATATTACTTTTTTCATAGCACTTAAACTGTAACTGCAATTTACAGCATTATTGTCCATTTGCCAAATACGCTATTTCAAAACAACTATTAAACCAAATCAGGTAATTGTTAATTTACTTCCGTCACTTGTTAAATCCGTTTTAAAAGATTATTTGTTTGCTTACTTTTATTGTAAACAATTATCGTTAGCATGTTTTATTTACGTTTTTTATCCGCCATTTTCTTTATTTCAGTCCATTTTTTTCTTAATGCGCAGGGGCTCCCCTATTTAAACGCATCGGCTGGTAATGCCAATGAACCCGTCAGAGGTTTGGATAGCAGTATGTACATGTATCAGAACGATACGCTCTTTAAAATTAACAAAAACCTATCGGTTGTGTGGGCCAACCGGTATCCGGTGGGTGCTTTTAAAAACTTACTTTTATCCAAAACCGGCAGTTTATTTTTTGCCTCCAACAACCGTATTGGTAAAATCAACGCCACTACAGGGCAGTTAATCTGGGTTAAAAGCATTAGCTCCCTTTCCGTAAATACGGGGACTTCTACGCTCGTTAATACACTTTCACCCAAACAACTGTTTCTCGATCATAATAATCAGTTACTGATAAGCGGAATAGCGCAATCCAGTGTTGGATTACCTCGTGGAGCATTTTTAAAGACAGACACATCGGGTAATATAATCAACGCCAAAGAGATCTTTTATTATTCTGCTCCCAATACCTTTTTCAACATAGTAACTGACTCTGCAGGAATTTACTCCTTTTTCACCGACGACATGACTCCTGCTGGCCCCAGCCTTGTTCTTTTGTTTTATAATTCCATAACAGATAATATTTATAAACTTTCAAATATCGAATCTATCCATCCTACTCCCCCTATGTTCTATAGTGCAGGATTAGGATACTTCAAAAAATCTTTAAAAAACAATCTCTTCTATTTCAATTACTGGAATAACTATATGGTTAACAGCGTCTATAACTCTTACACGGGGATATATTCCAGCTATAAAAAACTTGGCTATTTTAACACCGGTCAAAGCGGCCCACCTATCGTTACTAAAAGGATTGGCGCTATTACGGACGGGCAATATCTTTCCTTAACCGTTAGCTATGTTACAACAGCATCTGTTAATACCATGTCGTATCTACAACTGGATTCCAATTATAATGTAACCGGAGGTGCCGCTTTCCCCGCAGGGATTCCCGGCATTCTCCCCTTTTACTCAGGAAAAACCATGTTCAGTTTTAATTTAAATCCGCCCCAAACCAATACTCTCACTCTGGCCGGAACCTCTACTTTAACGCCATGTACGCAAACATTCAGCAATGGTTTCTATCCATCACCTACAGCCTACTATACGTTAACGGTAAACAACATTCCGGTTTATACCGCTAGCCTTACTTTAGCTACCGTATCCGCTTCTATCACCCCCGCCCCTATTTTCCTTCAACAAAACTATTGTGGTATTATTGCCGGCATCTCTGACAATTCTAACGCTGACGGCTTGTCTTTTGAGATATTTCCAAATCCTGCTACCGAAACGCTAACACTTAAAGGAATGTTCTATAATGCCAGTCCTTTGCGGATATACAATTCCATTGGCGAAACGGTCAGGATTATTGACATTCCCCAGCAAAGTGAAGAAGTACACATTGATCTCAGTACACTAAAATCAGGTGTTTACTATCTGAGTACAAGCCCTTATGGAAAAGGCCCTATGAAAAAATTACTAAAATTATAGGATCGCGTGTATAGTCATTTGAGGCTATAAAAACAGGAAATTAAGCCTCCCACCACTTTGCCTTTACGCCAACAAATACCCCCTCCTGGTTTATAACCACAGGATAGGTTTTTAACGCGTAACTGCCCCCCGAAACCGATTTCCCATCCACTACATTAAACCGGAAACGGTGCACCGGACACGTGAGTTCATCCTTTAAACAAAATCCATGCGCCATACTGGCACCATTATGCGGACATCTTTCCTGAACAGCGTAAAACGCGGTATCATGCTGAATCAGTAAAATCTTCTCTCCCTTTACCGTAGTGGCAAATACACTATTAGGCTTTACATTATTTTGTAAAGCCTCTTCCGAATCAAACACTTTTATCCAATGATAGGCTGCCATTATAAATCGGCCAGAGCCACCATAAAATTTTCCAGTAACAGTTTCGCTTCTTTTGCACTACACGTATAGTTATTAACGATAATACTAAACGCCAGCTCTTTCCCCGATTTGGTTTTTACATAGCCGCAATAACTTCTTACACGGTTAATGTAACCGGTTTTGGCCCGCATATTATTTTCAATAAACGTCCCTTTACCAATATTGGACATACTCCCGTTTTTACCCGCCACCGGAAGCGAGTTGTAAAAAGCGGAATAGTTCATACTGTCGCGGGCCATCTTGGCCATTAACTGACATAAAAAATGTGTGGTTACCGTGTTGGCCCGCGATAAGCCACTACCATCCACCATATTCAGTTCACTCACATCGAGACCGCGTTGCTCCCAGTAATTTTTCACCGCGCTGATTCCCGGCCACAGTCGCCCCTTCCCCATGGTGGTTAAAAACGTTTCCGCGTAATGGTTATTACTGCGCACATTAGTATGGTACACCATTCGCTCTAACACCGGCGACTGATGCACGTACAAATCCGTTAACACCATACTACTATCCTTTTCGTAAACCGATACCACCTTTTTAGGATCTGTGGCTATGCCTGCTTTTTGCAAAGCCCCAGCAAACTCTTCGGCACACAACAAAGCCGGATCGGGCAAAGCCGCTTCTACTTCATAATTGGTTTTATTAGACGGCAGAGTGCCGCTCACCTGCTTACTGAATCCAAACGGATCGCCATACACATACGCCTCATCCTCACTTCCCTTTGCCACGACCATACTGCTGATCTGCAACGGACGCGTCACATAATCGGGACTAATTCTTTCCACTTTTGCGTTACTGCCCGCTACACCACTACTGTACCATATACTAAACTTATTATCGCGGTACGACAAGCCACAAGGTGGCGCACCAAAATAATTCCCAATATCACCCCAAATCCAGTTGGCATTCATGCTCCTCTGAAAAGCCGAAGCATCGGCCAGCACCCTGCCGGTAATGGTCTTTACTCCTTTTGCCTGTAAGGCTTTTGCCCAGGCGGCAGTTACCGACGCTGAATCATTATAAAAATACTGCGACTGCAACGACGGATCGCCACTGCCTTTAATCACCAGATCCCCTTCCAATACACCCGTCTTAATATCCCATTTCCCTTTGGCCTGTAGTACGGTTTGATACCGGTAATTTTTTCCCAGTAAGCCCAAAGCACTGGCCGTTGTTACCACCTTTAAGGTACTGGCCGGCACCAGAGCCGTGTGGGCCTGATGCTCCATCACCACCTTTCCCGATTTCACCTCCACTACTTCGTATCCATACGTAGCCTGCTTAAACCCTTTCGCCGCCTCCGCCTGCTTTAACCAGGTAGTTTGGGCACTCAGGCTTAATGCCTTGCATACTAAACCTGCAACAATCAGATATGTTTTAATATGTTGCATTTTCATGAAATTCAAAAGCAATACTTTTTACACTCTCCAGCTTGCGGCCATTGTACTGAAACGCGTTCAACATGGCTTTTGCTTCAGGTAACTCAAACACCTCTTTCAGGTTGCGGATTTTTCCCATAGGTATATCGTTGGCCATACACGCCTCCTGCAAATCTGAAAAATTCAGTTTCGAAATATGCGTATCCAGTAATTTATACAATTCGTTCCGGTTTTTAACCCGGTTTTGATTACTTGAAAATTTTGGTTCAATCGCCAGCGCCTGATAATGCAATACCTCGCACAACGACTGAAATTGTTTGTTGCTGCCAATGGCAAACGTCACATAATGCTTATCCCGAGTGGTAAACAACTCCCCGTACGGCGCAATATTAGGGTGCAGCGACCCCGTGGCTTCGGGCAAATGCCCGGCAATAAGCCAGTTAGTTGCCTGATTGGCCAGAGAAGCCAAAGCACTGTTAAACAAAGAGACACTGACACAAGCGCCTTTCCCGGTTTTATACTTTTGGAGCAAAGCAATCAGTATGGCTTCTTTTAACTGGTGCCCCGCTAACAGATCAATCAGAGCTACCGGTAGTTTTACCGGCATACTATTGGCCTCCCCGTTCATATACATAAAGCCACTTTCGGCCTGCAATATCAAATCGTAGGCCGTACGTGGCGAGTCGGCACCAAACCCGTTAATAGAGGCATATATCAGACCCGGATTTAACTTACGTAAAGTGGCATCATCCACCTTTAACTTTACATCATCGCCCTTTTTGTAATTGGTAATCACCACATCGGCGGTTTTTACCAATTCATACAACTGCGCAAGATCCGCGGATCTCGTAATATCCAGACTCAGCAATTCCTTACCCGCGTTAACACTCCAAAAGTAGGCACTAGTGGCTTCTTTCGGGTCTTCCTTCTTTAGTTTCCAGCTTCGGGTAACATCCCCGTTGGTTTTAGGGTTTTCGATTTTTATCACCGTAGCGCCCAGTTCCGTAAAAAAAAGTCCCGCGCTGGGGCCGGCCAATACCCCCGCCAGTTCAATCACTTTCAACTCTTTAAATGGCAGTTCCATTAATACATTGGTTGAACAGGTTTATTCTGCAAAATTTGCTCAATACGCTCCATCACTTCGGGTGTCAGCAATGGCAATACTTCCAGCGCCCCCAGATTTTCCTTTAACTGCTCCAAACGACTGGCTCCCAAAATGGCGGTGCTTACGTTTTTATTTTTTACGCACCAGGCAATGGCCAGTTTAGGTAAGGAGGTGCCCAAAGCGTTCGCCAACACATACAACTGACTGGTCTTTTCCAGTTTACTTTCATCCCCCAGCGTCCGTTCTTTCAGCCAGTCCATCCCTTCAATATTCAGGCGGGTATTGGCCGGGTTCGCGTCAATGTATTTACCGCTCAGCAAACCACTCGACAAAGGACTCCAGATCGTTGTTCCCAAACCAAAATCGCGGAACAACAATAAATAATCCCTTTCCATTTTGGCACGCTCAAACATATTGTATTGCGGCTGCTCCATAGTAGGGCCTATTAAATGATTCCGTTCGGCAAACACATAAGCCTGCATAATTTCATCATTGCTCCATTCACTGGTTCCCCAGTACAAAATTTTTCCCTGTTGAATTAACGTATTCATAGCCCACACCGTTTCTTCTATCGGTGTATTTTTATCTGGGCGGTGGCAAAAAAACAAATCAATATACTCCACCTGCAAACGTTTCAGCGCCGCGTGGCAACCTTCCACAATGTGCTTACGCGATAACCCGGTTTGATTGGGTCTCCCCTCTTCGTAACCAAAAAACACTTTGCTGCTAACACAATAACTACTGCGCGCCCAATCTTTCCCTTTCAGAATGTTGCCCAATACCACTTCCGATTTACCCCTTGCGTAAATTTCGGCGTTATCAAAAAAATTAATCCCCGCTTCATAAGCCGTACTAATCAACTGATCAGCCAATTGATTATCAATTTGTTTACCAAATGTTACCCAGGTGCCAAACGATAACACGCTCACCTGTAATCCGCTTTTTCCTAATCTTCTGTATTCCATACTGTAATTTATAATGTGTTTCCTTCGTAATCGTTTATTAATTGGCGCCACAGAGCCGGGAGTTCAATACTCTGATGCGTGGTATAATCCATCGCCACTAAAATCCCCAAACCATTAGCACATTCCGTTACCACATCGTTCTCCACTTTAAACAACACATTGGCAACAGTTAAACTTTTATTGCCCAGTTTTGCCACCCTGGTGCCCACATAAATCCGATCCTGTAAATAAACAGGCAACACGTGGTTAAGTTCAGTGCGGGCCAGCACAAACCCTTGCTGTTCCCAATTAATGTTGCGCTGAAATACCGTGTTAAAATACTCTACCCTTCCCTGCTCAAAATACGTCAGGTAATTGGCATTGTTAACGTGACCTATGCGGTCTGTATCCTTAAACCGGATCTGAATGGGGATGATGTGTTTGTAATCCTGATATACCATATTATACCCCCTAAAATTACTTAAATAAATGGTTTCGTATGGGAAGTGTTTGCTTTTTCCTCAGTCCACTATCCCCTTTTGAAATCACCGATCTCTTTCCGGAAATGAGATGGGGCAGTTTTACCACCGCGCATTTCCCCCCTTCAAAACCGCGCTTTTCGCTTTAGCTTGCTGGTCCGTTGTGGCTTTTGCTGCGGCTCCGGTAGCTTCCTGTGGTCGCTTCCTCGCTCGCGCAAAACCATACAACGTCCGGCGCAAGGCTGCCGCTTCAATCGCTCTGCCGTTCCCCGATAAAGGTTTATCTGAAACCATTGGTTTATACACACATCCTGCATTTTATCATCTTACTCAAAAACAGTAATTTTGCGGGCGACTTTTAATATAGAATACCAACAACAAATAAACTGACGTACAAAATCACTTTATCATAACGCCTCGTAAAAATGACCCGCCATTTTAAATCTGTAACTATACTTCTTTTGTTTTTAATCTCGTCCGCTTCCCTTTTCGGACAAAAGGGCACCCGCATTTCCTATTTCAATAAAAAAGGAATGCTCGCTTCTGACGAAGATGCACTGTACTACCGAACCAGTACAGATACGGTTAATTTTTACAGATCGTATTACCTTAACACTAAAACACGCTTTTTTGCAGGCTATATCAAATCGGCCAGCGATTCAACCGATCATAACAATACCTATTACGATACCTGTCGCTGGTATTACCCGAATGGTCGCGTTCAGAAAGAATATGTGTATAACACGCAGGGGCAATTAAACGGCATTTGCAAAGACTATTCAGTAGATGGCCAGTTAAATAAAGAAATAGAATACACGCTTAACCAACGCGGTAATTACTATACAGAATACAGCTGGGCTGGCGAACGCATGATGGTGTTTGAAGAAAATTTTACCACTAACCATAACCAATGGCCCGCAGGAACGAATGATACAGGACATTGCAAACTAAAACTGGGGGGTATAGAACTGATGAATACAACATCCCGCTTTTTTCTTAAACGCGCTCCCGTTGAACCTACGGGCAACCATTACAGTATTGAAGTCTCCGTCAATTCTAATTACTTGAGCGACAGTTTAAGGGCCGGCATTGTGTTTAATTATAAAGACAACCGTAATTACTCGTATTTTTTTGTTTCCAGATTAAAACTATACGCAGGAAAAATAACAGATGGCAAGGAACAAAAAATCATTAATATGAAATATAGCAATACCCTGCTACCTAATACGTGGAACAAATTACAGATTATACAAACAGGTGATAAACTGATTTATGTAGTCAACAACGAACCCGTTACTTTTATAATTGACAAAAACCCTCCGTTGCATGCTACTGCTATCGGAACCTTTAACTCAGGCCCTGTACTATTCGATGATTTTTGTATTAAAACCTTTGACAAAGAAATCCCCATCCAGAACCTTTTCAAAAAAGCTCCTCTTGAAGCACTGGCTACCGATGAATATGGTATTATAAGCACCTCATCAGGGCTTGTTATTTCCGAAAATGGGCTAATTCTTTCAAATTATGCCCCTTTCAAACATGTTAACGAGATTTTGATTCAGGCATACGACATAAACGATTCATTAATTACATTTAATGCTACCATAAAATTTAAAGATGAATTACACGACCTGGTTTTACTGCAAATCACAAATCTGAATGAAAAAAAATTACACGACATCGCTTATACCTATTACTACAAACCCGAGTTACCAAGAACGCTAACAACAAAAATATGGTACTTAAAAAAATGGGGGGTTAATCAATTTAAAACCGATTCTTTAACCGCGTCTTTAGAACCATTTCGGCTAGGCCATTTCGCTATTGCCAATCCCGAAATAACTCCTTCATCCTACCCGACTCTATCCGGCACAGGCTCCTTCAATCAGGAAGGGGAGTTTATCGGGCTTATCCGTGAAACACAAAATGGTTTTAAGCTTCAATCCATTGGTCTTATTAATAGCCACTTATTTTACTCCGGAGAAAAAATACAAAAAAACAAAACGGCTAATACAGGATCTATATACAAAAATGTTGTTCATATCAGAACCCGTTAACCCTGCAGAATGTGTAGTAGCAGTTTACCAAGGAGCAAGCGTAAACTAAAAAAGCAGCCGTTAAGGCTGCTTTTTATATCATTTAAAAGGCTACTTAATTACTTTCCACCTTTCAGCTTATTCGTCATCTCTTCCGCTTTTTTAGCGTCACCCGTTAACAGGTACAATTTACGTAAAGCTGACATAGAAGCTTTATCGTCGCCTTTAATACTTAAAGCTTGCTCCAGATAAGGAATTGCTTTCTTGTAATATTCATTGCTTTTTGCCTCAATTTCTTTTTGCTTAGATGCTAATTTAGCAATGGTCGCATCACTCATTCCGTTATTGTATAAATAACCGCCGTAGTTATTATACATGGCCCCAAGGTTATACGCAGAACTAAAATAATACTCTACATTGCTCGATTTTAATTCGATCGCTTTTTTGTAATGGGTCTCCGCTTTGGCAAAGTACTCATCAAACTTGGCAGGCTTTGGCAAATCTTTTCCGGTTGCTTTATCTTTAGGGTTAGCCAGGTTATCGTAAATATTACCGGTTACCAGGTGCAATACCGCGTTATTAGGGTCTTTTTCCAGACTTTTGTACAAGTTAGCCAAAGCCTCTTCCGATTTACCTTTTGCCAGATAATAATCCGTTTCTTTATTCATTAAATTGGCATCATTAGGAAATTTTTCACGTCCCTTTTTCAGGTAATCCATTGCCATAGAAGTATCTTTACGGCTCAGGTACGTGTTATACATAGTTTCGTAATTGTAAGGCGAAGCTATTTTAGACACAATCATTTTTTTGTTGTATTCCAGAATTTTGCTTTCGTTTTTACTTTTAGCGGCTGCTACACAGGCATTGTAAAAACTAGCCGTATCAGGGCCTCCGGATATCTGCGAATTAAGCGTGGCTAATTTGTAAAAATAATCACTAGCTTCTTCATACTTCTTCACTTTATACTTGCCATTGGCCACATTACCAGCTTCTTGCTTAATCTGAGTAATAGCCATTGTTAATTTAATATCATCTGATGTTAAGTTAGCTGTACCTTTCATTCCTTCGAAAATAGTATTCATGAATTTGGGGTCTAACTCTGTTATCTTCTCTATTTCCTGACTTGCAATTTCTAAATTCCGAACATCAACATTTCCATAAGCCAGATTCGTACGTTCATTTTTATCCGTCACTGTTGCTTCCAGTTTCTTTTGCTCATCGCGCAAAGCGTTTTGGTACAAGGCATAATTGATACGGCAATTATACGCATGCGTTTTTGCCTGATTTTTGGTTTCCTCATTGGCCAGAGCCAGATCTATGGCTTCTTTGGCTTTGTTCAGATACACCACATCCGGTTTTCCATCTGCTACGGTTCCTTCATAATCTGACAGCGCCCTCCAGGCCGACTGCACTTTGTTTTTCTGAGCCATACCCATTACCGGTAATAGGGCTACACACAAGATTGATATTTTTTTCATAGGTAAATATTTTACGTTTTTGTCATATATGAATAGCCAATCCTCTCGTTATTTTCATGCCGGTTGGCACTTCCGCTTATGGCTATTTCCCATATAACTAATCTGTTCTTTCTATTTTGACGCTAAAACTTTCAAATGGCATACCATTTTTAAGGCTTTAACATTTTTTACGCATTATCGCCCTCCGTTGCCGTTTCTGTTGTTCCACTTTCTCCGGTTCCGTTTTCAATTTCGGGATTGATCGTGGAGGTATCCTCTGTTTTTTCTTCTTCCTCGTCCTCGTGATCTACTTTGGTTACCGCCGCTATTTCATCCGATTCCGAAATATTGATTAAGCGTACTCCCTGCGTTGCACGTCCCATTACCCTTAAATCGGCTACATTCAAACGAATGGTAATGCCGTTTTTGGTAATAATCATTAAATCGTTTTCGTCGCTTACCGATTTAATGGCTACCAGATTTCCGGTTTTATCGGTTACGTTAATGGTTTTTACACCTTTTCCGCCACGGTTGGTAACGCGGTATTCTTCAATATCACTACGCTTACCATATCCTTTTTCAGAAACAACCAACACATTCGCTTGCGGATTATCAATACAAATCATACCGATTACCTCATTCTGCTGTCCATCTTCATCATCCAGATCAATTCCAATTACCCCGCTGGCATTACGGCCCATCGGACGTACTTTTTCTTCGTTAAAGCGGCACACCTTACCCATTTTGCTGGCCAGCATAATTTCGTTTTTACCGTTGGTTAAAGCGGCCTCCAGTAAAATATCGCCTTCGCGTATAGTTACCGCGCTGATACCATTGGCCCTTGGACGCGAGTAGGCTTCGAGTGTGGTCTTTTTAATGATTCCATTTTTGGTACACAATACGATGTAGTTATTATTAATATAATCTTCATCGCTGATGCTTTTTACATTAATAAACGCTTTTACCTTATCATCAGACGGGATGCTGATGAGGTTTTGAATGGCGCGTCCTTTACTGGTTTTGGTACCTTCCGGTACCTCATAAGCGCGCAACCAGTAACACTGTCCTTTTTCGGTGAACAACAACAGGTAGTTATGCGTAGAGGCAATGAACATGTGCTCGATAAAATCCTCATCGCGGGTAGAAGAGCCTTTACTGCCTTTTCCGCCACGGCCCTGTGCCCTGTATTCGGCCAGATTGGTGCGTTTAATATAGCCCAAGTGCGAAATGGTAATAACCACACTTTCATCGGCTATCATATCTTCTATTTTAAGATCGTCACCTACATAAACAATCTCACTGCGACGTTCATCTCCGAATTTTTCCTTTACTTCGATTAATTCGTCCTTAATGATATTGTAACGCAAAGCTTCCTTATCCAGAATATCTTTTAAGTTGGCAATGGTTTTCATCAATTCATCGTACTCTGCTTTCAGTTTATCCCGTTCCAGACCGGTGAGTGTACGTAAACGCATATCGAGAATGGCACGCGCCTGAATTTCGGTAAGACTGAACTTACCCATTAATTCATCGCGGGCTACATCCGGCGTTTCGCTTTCGCGGATAATCCGGATCACCTCATCCAGGTTATCAATGGCAATCAATAAACCTTGTAATATGTGCGCGCGTTTCTCTGCCTGAGCCAGTTCATATTTGGTACGGCGGATCACCACTTCCATGCGGTGTTCCACAAAATAATGAATCTGTTGTTTAATATTCAGTAATTCGGGGCGTCCGTTTACCAGCACCACGTTATTGATAGAGAAAGACGTTTGTAAGGCTGAATACTTATAAAGGTTATTCAATACCACATTGCTGATGGCGTCGCGTTTCAGTTCGTAAACAATACGGATTCCTTCGCGGTTACTTTCATCGCGGATATCGCTGATGCCTTCAATTTTTTTCTCGTTGATCAGTTCAGCCTGACGCTTAATCATATCGGCTTTATTGATCTGATAAGGCACTTCGGTTACTACAATCCGTTCGCGCTCTCCTACATTTTCGATAACGGCTTTGGCACGCATTACCACACGTCCGCGACCTGTTTCAAAGGCTTCTTTCACGCCTTCGTAGCCGTAAATAATACCTCCGGTTGGGAAATCGGGGGCTTTTATGTATTTCATTAAACCGGCAATATCAATATCGCGGTTATCAATGTAAGCAATGGTAGCATCTATCGTTTCCTTCAGATTATGCGGTGCCATATTTGTGGCCATACCTACCGCAATCCCTGAAGCGCCATTAATAATCAGATTTGGGATTTTAGTGGGCAATACCGTTGGTTCGGTTAACGAGTCGTCAAAATTTGGTGCGAAATCAACGGTATCTTTTTCAATATCGTTGAGCATTTCTTCGGTAATTTTACGCAGACGCGCTTCGGTATAACGCATAGCTGCCGGTGGATCGCCGTCCATAGAACCATAGTTCCCCTGCCCGTCAACCAGCATGTAACGTAAACTCCAATCCTGCGCCATACGTACCATGGTATCGTACACACTGGCATCGCCATGCGGGTGATATTTCCCTAACACCTCCCCAACAATACGGGCACTTTTTTTGTAAGGCCGATTGTGCAAAACACCCAGATCGAGCATTCCAAACAATACCCTGCGGTGCACGGGTTTTAAACCATCGCGCACATCAGGTAAGGCACGCGATACAATAACCGACATTGAATAATCAATGTAGGCGGTTTTCATTTCATCTTCAATGTTAATCGGGATAATTCTTTCTCCGCTCATAGCAAATCCTAAATCTTTTTTTTACGTTTCGTTTAAGTCTGTGCACTATTTGTTTTGCATTACCGATGGTACTTTTTACCGCTCATGTAAAATAATGCCAAAATGGTTACATCAGACCCTGAATTTACCGAAAAATCGCCGATTGAGATCGTTTTAATTATTAACAAAAATCGGGGGAGTAATGAACAAAAAACATCCATTCTTCAGGAAAGTTGTTTACGGTCTAATTTATTCCATAAAGTACCGCGTTCGTTCAGAAAAAAGAATTTTACAGTAGCGCTTAAAAAATAAAAATTCACTTTAAAAAACAAGACAAATTGGTAACGTAAGCCAGGTAAAAAAGATAAAATCAATACAACTCCTACCAGTATCTGTAAAAAAACAAACGGTTGCAAAACCATCCAATAAACCACATAAGTCAATACTAATATGGTAATCAAGGGCGCTAATAATTTAAAGTACTTATACATCAAAAAACGGAACAACATATCGGTGGGTAAACGTCTGATTTCATGCCAGTAAGTCACTAAAAAAATCAATAATCCCCTCGCCAAACGCTCAATACGGTCATTACTGTAATACTTTTTAAAAGGTATGTCATACATAAACGCATCGGGTGCCTGAATAAGGCGTTTTCCTTGATTTAAGGTCGAAACTATCGCAAACAAATCATCGAACAGAATATCAGAAGGAAAAGGACGAAAAATACTCTTACGTTGCGCATATAAAGCTCCATGTAAATTAAATGAAGACCCCGACTTATTCTCAAGATAACATATTTCATTTAAAAAACGACGCATAAACGATGGCTTAACCCCATTTTTCATATCTTTTATTGACACATTTACAGTTCCTATCTCAGGGTCATTAAAGTAATGAATCATTTTTACTATAGCTCCTTGCTCTACAATCTGACGGCAATCGCTAAAAACAATAATTTCGTTTTTACTTTCCATAACACCCTGATTAACCAACTGCACTTTAGGGCGGTGTGCCTCTGAAATAAATAACCTTACAACCGGGTTATTTTTGTATAACGACAGTATCTGATTGGTTTTATCTCTTGACCCGGATGAAAATACTAACACCTCTGATCCGTGAATAGTGCTTAACTCCTCAAGTAAAAAATCAACACGTTCCTTTACAAACAATTCCTCATTAAATGCAGTAACAATAACACTTACCGGAGGCATACAATCACCTGATGGTTGTACATGACGGGGAGCAAATTTCGCCCGTAAAAAAGCGCTAACGATGTATCCTATATAAACGAGTAGCAGTAAAGTCGCTATGCAAAAAAGTATGATAAAAAATAATCCCATTGTACGCTTACTTTTAAAAGATCGTGTTATTAAAAATAGGCCCAGAACCTTTTGGCCAGGCGTTTTGTTAAAGCCGGAAATGTTATTCCAATGGGGAGTTTTGAATAATAACGTAAAATATATTCTATTTGTTGTGCAGTCGTATCATTTCTTATATTCCACCTGTAAATAACAGCATTTTCAGGCGGAAATGTATTAACGTAAAGAGATGTACTCAGCAAATAAGTGTATCCCGCACGCTGCATGTATGCAACGGTTGCTTTTGTAAAAAGACCATAGGGTGGCGCAAAACAGTTTACAGATACACCATAGTCTTGCTCCAGTATTATTTTAGACATCGTTATTTCGTTCTGCAAATCTGCGGGAGATAGTTTTCCTACCCTTGTATGCGACATTCCATGAGACCCTACACTATAGCCTGCCTGCACTATTTCGCGAATATCGTCTTTACGAAGGTATCCCAATTTTCCTATTTGGTTGATCACCGGAAAAAAACAAGCTGGCAAATTCCGTTGGGTCAGTTCAGGCAAAACATTTGTCAGATGGTTACTGTACCCATCGTCAAACGTAATGGCTATATTCAAGGGATATTTTAATGGCTCCTGTAATTTACCGATATCAATTACGGGTATTCCGGTCTTCACTATCAGATCCAGATGCTCTTTAAACTTGAAAACTGTTGTATTATAGATGCCATTAGCGCTTTCCTGTTCTTCTATAGAATGATAATTTAGTACTAAAAGCTTACAATTGAACGGGCTTTCCATGATGTGTTTTCATCTATTCTCAAAAGTATTATTTTCTGCAAGATTAAACAATTCTTTAGCTGTTAATTCCGTTAATAAAATGTACATTTCAAAACAGACATGGATAATTCTAAAGTGACAATCATCGGAGCTGGTCCTTGCGGACTTTCCGTAGCCTATTTTCTGATTAAGACTGGCATTGACTTTCAACTGTACGAAAGAAATAAAACAACAGGAGGATTAGGTGGATCCATACAATTATGGGGCCGATCATTAGATATTGGTCCTCATATTTTTTTAGCCGGCTCAAAAAAAGAAGCTGTAGAAACATGGAAAGATTTGGCAGGAACTGATTTGATGATATCGTCACTTTCGAGAGGAATGATTTTAAACAAACAACTTATTCCTTTTCCTCCAACATCATTTAACATACTTAAAAGTATTCCTTTTCGTGATACATTATCGGCTGGTTTGGGGGTATTAAAAGCGCGCCTTTATCCCATTAAACCGCTAAAACATGCCGGCGACTTTTTTCATAACCGCTCAGGAACTTATTTCCGTCAACGAATTTTTAACATATATTGTCTCAAATACATGGGGCTTCCCGATTCCCAAGTTGATTTACAATTTGCGCTCAATCTTATTTCTCTGGTGAAACACTCTGGTAAAACGGATGTAGCTACTACTGGAACTCATATTAATCAATTACTTTATCCCAGATTAGGAACAGCAATGATATGGAACCGGATGGCCGGTAAAATAGAAGAAATAAAAAAGATCGACAAGGGAAAAGCGATGCAAAAAGTTAGTACAAAAGGTAACCGGATTGAGAAAATAACGTTTGATGATGGTACGGAAACCGATGTTAAGTTTCTTGTCAGCACTCTTCCTATTACCAAATTTGTTCTCCTTATGGACTCAGTACCGTCTGACATTCTTGATGCGTGCAATGAACTAAATTACCGCAATACACTTCTGGTGTATCTTAAAATGAAAGGGAACGCTTTTAAATACCATTACATCAGCATTTTCGACAATAGTATAGAGGCTGGTCGCATTACTAATTTTAACAACTGGACAGATGAACCGAATCGCTCAGATGAAACTGTTCTTTGTGTAGAGTACTGGTTGGATTCCCATGATAAAAACTGGAATATGACACAAAATGAAATTATCCAAAAAACTATCGCTCAACTGGAAACAATACACCTACTCGATGCAAATCAAGTTACAGACGCTTTCGTTCTCAAGATTCAAGGCTCACATCCCGTATTAAGCACCAGTTACAAATCGGCTCTTTTAAAAATAAATCAGTTCTTATCTGGCTTTGAAAACTTGATACTTGCAGGCCGGCATGCAAGTTTTGTATGGGATGGGCAAGCTGACAATATTATTGCTGGCATGGAAATTTCATCTAAAATAAAAGATTACTTCAAGAGATAATGATTACATGATGTTAATCCCTTCCTGTTCACTTTAGTACTTTCCGGAAATCCTCTACAATCGGTTCTACTCTTTCAATAAAATAAATTACCGTTTTTCTTTCAAAAACAACTGTATTTACTCCCTCTTTAACACCATCTGATTTTGACTCCATCCGCCGGTACAATTTTCCATTATGCGCCATAACACCTGTAAGAATAAAAAATACTGGATTTCTGGTAAGCAATAAACCCCTGACTACTGCGTTTCTCATTCACAAAATTTAACCCTATGATGAAACCACTAAATTTTTTGATGCTTTTTGCAATGCTCTTATGTATAACCAATACCAGCGCACAAGTAACAGATACCATTATTCGTTACGACTACAGCACAGGCAAAACAGACACCCTTTTGCCAATAGCTTATAACGGTTCCATCGCCTCCGATAAAACACAATTCTTTCAGGGGTTGGTTGGTAACCGGGCCATCCTATCAAACACTGCGCCTACAAACAATGTGTTTCCCGGATCGTCATTTACAAAACCGGTCCCAGTTAATCAGTTCCACAATCCGTCGCTTTATCCGGTACGTACCACCGTAAAAATCAGTTCGTTCAGTAACGCCGCATCTACTCACGTTTGCACAGGCAGTATGGTATCGGCTAATATGGTAGTAACATGCGCTCATGGCGTCTATAGTTTTTTCTCCAAACAATTCTTTACCGCCGATAGTTTAAAAGTTTTCCCGGCCTGGCATAATAGTATGGCCAGCGCACTTTTTGGCAACTCCGTTATAAAACGGGCTTATATTTTTAAACCATTTTATGATGGAAAAAAATGGGATGACATCGCTTTACTGGAATTAAAAACACCCATTGGTTTTTTAACCGGTTGGATAGGCATGGGATTTGACACAAGTTTGACGGCTTTTAATACCAAAGTGCTTCACAAATTCAGTTATCCGGGTAGCGCGCACCCCTTGTTTCCCAATGAAGTATATAATGGCGATACCTTATATTATAATTATGGCATTACCAAAGGATTCGATAGCCATTACATGGGAATTGACACTACTGCCTATGGCATTCCCGGGCAAAGCGGGAGCAGTTTACTGTACACCGATAACCTGAATGATTACTATACTGTTGGCGTATTAAGTTTTAGCACCCGCTATCGGCATTACCGCATTAAAGCCCCAGCGTTTTACGCGTTTAAACAAATCATTCAGGCAAATGCCATTGGTATTAAAGAGCATACCGTTAATTCTGATTTAGTCAGTGTTTTCCCAAATCCGTTCCGTGAAGAACTATCGGTTCACTCGTCTGAAATGCGTATCAAAAGCATACAGATTTTAAACACAAATGGGGAACTTGTGTCAGTCAATGAGGTCCCTGATCCGGAGACGTATTTCATTTTAAATACAGCGTTCCTTAAACCCGGACTCTATATTGGTCGTATTGTATTTCATAACGGGCAAAGTACGCATGTTAAGTTGATAAAGGAGTAAATTAACGCCACACCGTAAAAATTCATGCGTTTTACAGCATCTCTTTAATGGGTATGACCGAGCGGTTGTAGTGGCAGCCTTGCGCAAACTTTTGCGAGTCAGCGCACAGTTGAGGAGGGGGCAAAAACCTTGTAGGCATTTGAGTCGAATTGAAGCTAGGGCAAAAACCACCGCAAGTTGATGCGATGCCGCAAAAGGTAAGCAAGCCATAGTGGAAAACGCGGTTTTTAGCACAGATTACGAAGGGGCAAAAACGGCTCCTTTTATTTACTGACCGTATTCGTTTTTATATTAGACCAAGGTTAAACGAATAGCAGCGTTCAATCAGAAAGGTCTCAAGTCTGAATAATTGACTTATATTATTCTGCATCGAGGTAATTTTGTCAGTTTTAAATGATCGTTAATTTTTTGTTGATCCGGCATTAGGAAAAGTGAGCAAAATCACTTAAAATACAGCAACAATGCCGCTTTGACAATGACTTATGAACAAAATTAATGTTAAAAAAACCACTTGTACAAAAAATAAACCCACTTGCAAAACATTACTTTTACTTTTGGCATTATATATGTAACTTAACCTTGAAAAGAACGAAATTGTTATGGAAGCTAAATTTTCACCGAGAGTAAAAGACGTCATTACCTACAGCCGGGAAGAGGCTTTACGGTTAGGACACGATTATATTGGCATTGAGCATTTAATGTTAGGAATGATCAGAGATGGCGAGGGCGTTGGTATGCGCCTGCTTAAAAACCTGGGGGTAGAAGCTCAGGAATTCCGCCGCACCATTGAAGCTAATCTGACACCGGGTTTACGCAAATCGAATAATCTGGCCAATATTCCACTGGTTAAGCAAGCCGAGAAAACCCTGAAATTAACGTATCTGGAAGCCAAGACCTTTAAAAGCGTACAAATTGGCACAGAGCACTTGTTGTTGTGTATTTTGAAAGACAATGACAACGTTGTTACCAAAACCCTTTTAAAATATGGGGTGGATTACGACGCGGTGCGCGCTGAACTGGAAGGGTTTATGGAAAATCCAAATAAAATTGAAAATACCGCTGCCGGAGATGATGATGAGGAACAAGGCGATAGCTTTAGCAGTGGAGGCAGTGGCGCTCAAAAGAAACCGGGCGATAGTAAAAGTAAAACACCGGTACTTGATAATTTTGGTCGCGATCTTACCAAAATGGCCGAAGATGGCAAACTCGATCCCGTTGTAGGTCGTGAAAAAGAAATTGAGCGTGTATCGCAAATTCTTTCGCGCCGTAAAAAGAATAACCCTATTTTAATTGGTGAACCGGGTGTAGGTAAATCAAGTATTGCCGAAGGTTTGGCGCTTCGTATTGTACAGCGCAAAGTAAGCCGCGTATTGTTTAGCAAACGTGTGGTGACGTTGGATCTGGCCAGCCTGGTAGCGGGTACCAAATACCGCGGACAGTTTGAAGAGCGCATGAAAGCGGTAATGAACGAGTTGGAAAAAAGTCCGGATGTGATTTTGTTTATTGATGAAATTCACACCATTATTGGTGCCGGTGGCGCCAGTGGTAGCTTGGATGCCAGCAATATGTTTAAACCCGCTCTGGCCCGTGGCGAAATTCAATGTATTGGTGCCACCACGCTGGATGAGTACCGTCAGTACATCGAAAAAGACGGAGCTTTGGAGCGCCGTTTCCAAAAAGTGATTGTAGAACCAGCCACTCAGGATGAATCGCTACAAATTTTGAATAATATTAAATCGAAATACGAAGACCATCACAATGTAACGTACACGCCTGAAGCGTTAAAAGCCTGTGTAACGCTTACCGCGCGGTATATTACCGATCGTCATTTGCCGGATAAAGCCATTGACGCGTTAGATGAAGCCGGTAGCCGTGTGCACATTACCAATATTAACGTACCTCAGAACATTCTTGATATCGAAAAGAAAATTGAAGACATTAAGGAGTTAAAAAATCAGGTAGTTCGCAGTCAGAAATACGAAGAAGCGGCTAAACTCCGCGATACCGAGAAAAACCTGCAGGCCGAACTGGAAACTGCTAAAAAAGCCTGGGAACAGGAAACCAAGCAAAACCGCGTAGTGGTAACCGAAGACAATGTGGCCGAAGTAGTAAGCATGATGAGTGGTGTACCCGTTCAGCGTGTTAACCAGAACGAAAGCGACAAGCTGGTTAAAATGAATGAATTGCTTAAAGGTAAAGTAATTGGACAGGATCCGGCTTTACTAAAAGTAGTGAAAGCCATACAACGTAACCGTGCCGGTTTAAAAGATCCGAATAAACCTATCGGATCCTTTATTTTCTTAGGCCCTACAGGTGTTGGTAAAACACAGTTAGCCAAAGTACTGGCCCGTTATTTATTTGACAATGATGACGCGCTTATTCGTATTGACATGAGCGAGTACATGGAAAAATTCGCGGTTACCCGTTTAATTGGCGCGCCTCCGGGCTATGTTGGTTACGAAGAAGGCGGACAATTAACCGAAAAAGTACGTCGTCGCCCGTATTCAGTTGTTTTACTGGATGAAATTGAAAAAGCGCATCCTGATGTATTCAATATGTTATTACAGGTACTCGATGATGGTCAGTTAACCGACAGCTTAGGTCGTAAAATTGATTTTAAGAATACCATTATTATTATGACCTCCAATATTGGAGCCCGTCAGTTAAAAGATTTTGGAACCGGTGTAGGCTTTGGTACTACCGCCCGTAAAGAAAACGAAGACGAAGCCAGTAAAGGAGTTATTGAAAACGCTTTAAAGAAAGCCTTTGCTCCGGAATTTTTAAACAGGATTGACGATGTGGTAATGTTTAACTCACTGCAACGTGAAGACATCCATAAAATCATTGATATTGAACTGGCTAATTTATTCAGCCGTGTTAACGGTTTAGGCTATCAGATCCGTATTTCGGATACCGCCAAGGATTATATTGTAGAAAAAGGATACGATGCCAACTATGGCGCCCGCCCGTTAAAACGTGCCATTCAGAAATACCTGGAAGATCCTATGGCCGAAGAAATCATTAAAAGCAATTTAACCGAAGGCGATGAGATTGAGGTAGATTACGATAAAGAAAACGACAGTATTACCGTAAGCACTGGAAAACCAAAAGGCAGTAAAAAAGGCAAGAAAGAAGATAAAGCCTAAGTTATACGATAGTAAAACCGCTTCTGAAAAGAGGCGGTTTTTTTGTACATTTAATTCCATATGATTCGAATTCCCGCTTCTGAACAACGTATTTCCACTACCCCTACACTAACACAAAAAGCCGAGCAAATGCTGGAGGTAAAGTTGAGAGGATATTTAGAAGCAACCTCCTTAACCCTTACAGAAGATGTTATCTGTTTAAACAGTCCGGAAAAAAACATTCATGATTTTTTAAAAGCATTACAACTGGCTTTCAGCAATCACAAAGGCATTATTATTCATCCCGATCATTTGTGGTTAATGATTGTTCAGGGATTTGCACAGCATTTAAAATGTCATGCTGATACTTACCAAATACAATTATTTGGGAAAGAGTTCCAGCAAACGAAAATTTCTATCAGAAACGATTCTTTTATTAAGGGGGAGCATAACGATTGGGAAAGTGTTCTTCCGGAATACAGAAAAAAGATACAAACGTTTTTAGATCCGGATTTTTATAAAGCAGTGTCACCAACATTCAGTACGAGTGGATTAAAAGAAAAAACGGCGTTTGAAATAGCTTTTATGGACACCTTTTCTTCTTATTTCAAATATGAATTTGTTTCACTATGCGGCATACCGGAAATACAACTTTCCGGAACCAAAGAAGATTACATTAAATTACTGGAATCAGTAAAAGCGTTGAGTAGCTTTGATCTTGAATGGTGGGTCAACCAATTAGTCCCAATTATTCAGGAATTTATTAATGCCTTTGATGGACAATTAAATTCTTCCTTCTGGCAAAGTATATTCAAACAAAATAACGAATCCGGAGGTCCTTATGTTACTGGCTGGATCTCCCTGTTTTTCCCTTATATCCAACAATCGTTTATTCAAAACGGGGAAACATTTGAATTAACAGAACACCAGATCTCACCAGAACGCTTTGTTAACGTTTTATCGTGTGAACCATTACACTTCAATAATCTTTACACCGTAAATCTGCTTACTCAAAATCCTGCTTGTTTCAATGAGTCTTTTTCATTCACCCTCGATAATTTTCCAGGTGGTATAGCTTCTGTTCCTTTACAATGGAAACACTTACAGGATTCTTATACAATGTTATTACATTCCGGTTTTATAGGTATTATGGAAAAAGAAAACTATCTCATCCCGGAAATAAACTGGGCCATTACTGAAATTAAATAAACTCAACGGAAAACAGTTGCCATGTTTAAACATTTCCTACTCTTATTACTACTATCCGGATCATTGGTACAGGCTCAATCGCGAAAAAAAAGCGATACCGCACAAAAAGGGCACTACGGACCTTTCCTGTGTATAGTTGATTACACGCATCAAAAGGCAAGTACACTGGGCTATTCAATCGGGATATTTAGAATGTTCAAACGGCACACGTATATTGCTGTTGCTCCGGGCGCTAATCTGTTACGATTAAACAACACTACCTATTTACAGCCTACCGGTATCTTTGAATTCAGTTACCAGCCAAAGTTCTGGCGTGGATCTGTTAGCCCATCTCTTAGGGGTGGCTTTGTCTCGTTTAAAGTGATGCAACAAAGGGATAATTATCTGTTTGGAGATATTGGGCTTCGGATTTTTGGACCTACGCTGTATGTAGGTTATAATGTAAATCTGGACACCAAAGACCTAAATGAAGTTTCCGGGTTAAGATTAGGAATAAGAATCCCTTAAAACACCATTCTTGTTATAGCACTACAACTTATAAACAGTTATGCCTAAACAAACACTTATGCCACCCCTCAAAAATGCATTGCATTCATCTGTTGCCATCCTAGCCAATCCACCTCAGATTAAACCATAGCGCATCTGCTACAGAACGAAATTCCTTCATGACAGTAAATACATTTTTACAGTATCTTAACAATTCATGGCCCGATTTTTACACTAATCTTTACACTTAAAAGAATCATGCACATCCCCTACTCCAACATATTTTCCCGGCCGGCCGACTTCAGGGTTAAATACGAATTTTATCCTTTAGAACAAACCGGGCGGACTCATCTTCCTTACCAGGGTATCCGGCTTGATTTTACGTATTACCCATTTAGCAACGAAGCGAAAGCCTTTATGATATGGCACGAATTTGAAACGCAAGATCAGAATGTAATATTAGATACTTCCATCTCCATTCCCAAAACCGGCACCGCAAGAATGTGGATCATTAATCCCGGGTTAAGAGCGCTACATCGCCGACTCCTTACACCCGGTGTTAAAGGTCATCTTCTGGAAGGGAAAAAGATCGCGGATTGCGAGGTAACTGAACTACTAGGACTTCATTCCATTTTTTAAGAACACCCCATTTTATCTAATGAACTAAACCTATATGCCAAAACACTATCCATCTTTACTCCTCTTTCTGTTAGGTTTTTCTGTTATGCTGAAATCGCAGATAAAACCTCATTTAAGGTTACAGCCCCGGCTTTTTACTGAACTACAGAAACCCTTCAGCAAAAAACGCTCCGCCGACTTTAATGCCCGTTTTAATCACGGCGTTGGTTTTGATGCCGAAATTCTGATTTCAGGCAAAATGAATCCCTCTCCTAAATTCGTACGTTTATTTGGTGCTTCTGCTGGTCAGTATCTGTTTTGGAACAATCAGGTTAAAAATTTTGATTATCCCTTCCCCTATTATGAAAACAATCTGGTATCGTCTTTTACGCTTTGCTTCAAGTATTCTTCCCTTAATCATCGTCCGCTTTTTACTCCTAAAGCATATTCCTTTACTTTCGAATTAAGGGTTGGCATGGCTTACATTCAAAGTGAAATAACCAATGTAAACAGCGGATTCACTAAAATCTATCCACGCTGGGGCAACACCTTTTCTATCTACATCGGCGGAGGGAAGTTCTTTAAAATAGGAAAAAATTTCTGGTTTCCACTCTATTACAGTATTGGCTACATTAACATAGGTGGAAAACATTTAGGCGGATTCTTTGCTATATAATAAAAAGTGATATACACCACCTATTTACACTTTAACTACCGACTGTTGTTTCAAAACAATTGAAGACAAACCTATTATAAAAGATCCTATCTTTAACTGCATGTTATCCTTTTTATACCAGTCTCTTTTTTATACGACATGTAAACGCGGCGCTTTCGTTCTACTTCTGTTATTCCCCCTTCTATTTGGTTCATTTACTTACCGTAAACAAACCGCCACTCCTGCTATTCTTTACTACATTGTAAACCCTGAACAACAGAACATTGCATTTTACTGGAAAGATGAACGCGGGCAGATCCTGAAAAATTTCCAAACCCTTAAAGATCATGTAGAAAAAAAGCATCAATCTCTCATGTTTGCCATGAATGGCGGTATGTTTACTCCCGGTTTTTCACCTCAGGGTCTTTTTATCGAGAACCACAACGTGCTTACCCCTATTGATACCGGAAAAGGAGACGGAAATTTTTACCTGAGTCCTAACGGTATCTTTTACTTAACAACAGACAAACAAGCCGTGGTTTGTAAAACCACTGATTTTAAGCATGCAACAAACATTCAGTTCGCTACACAATCGGGCCCGATGCTAGTTATAAACGGCACCATCCATCCCGCCTTTAAAAAAGGGTCGGCCAATCTTAACATCCGGAACGGGGTGGGCATTTTACCCGATAAGCAGATTATATTCGCGATTTCTGAAACTCCGGTTAATTTTTACGACTTCGCGCTTTTCTTTCAACAAAGGGGTTGCAAAAACGCCTTGTATTTAGACGGCTTTGTATCCAGAATCTATTTACCCGAAAAAAAACGGATGCCTGCCGATGGTCAGTTTGGTGTGATCATTGGGGTTACCCAAACAAACTCTAAAAAATAAAACAGTCATTCTTACCGCTCTCCATAACCTGTTGAACAAAGACTGCTTTTGCTTCGGGTTGCAATAAATAACGTTATCTCCGAACCATTGTCTAACTTATATCCGCTCTTTCAATACTCCCATTGAACTTATCTGGCATAAAATTCAAAGGTAGGTATAAGGGCTTCTGTTTTAATCCATCACTGCCATTGATATTTCTATGGTAAGGTGTTCTTTGCTGTATGTCAGTATCTGAACTGATCTTTGTTAGTTTAAACTATTGCATTCTGGGTAATTTAGACACATGAAGGCGCTTTGGTTAAGTTTATGTTTAGCAATTCTGCTTGCTTCGTGCAGTAAGAAGCAAGAAACCATTACCCCCCTGCTTACTTCTATTACAGAATCGGTTTACGCAAGCGGTTTTATAAAAAGTGAAAATCAGTATGTGGTGTTCCCAACTGTAAATGGCACCATTTCAAAGGTATTGGTAGAAGAAGGAGATACTGTTACAACCGGTACTCCCCTCGTTATAATTGCCAACGAAACACAACGCTATTCAAAAGACAATGCCGCCTTGCTTGAAAGACTGAATGACGAAAAGGAAAACGAAGGTAAAAAAACAGAGTCGCAGTTAAATGTCGATTTAGCCAAAAGTAAAATGGCGTTCGATTCTGGTTTATACTTCCGGCAAAAGGCGCTTTGGGAACAACAAATTGGCACTAAACTGGAACTTGAACAAAAGGAGATCGCTTATAAAAATGCTAAAAGCAATTACCTGTCGGCTGTAATCCGGAATAAAGATCTTTTAAAACAACTCGCCTTTAACTCCAGTCAATCAAAAAATAATTTGAAAATATCAGATAAGTTAGAGAGTGAGTACACTATTAAAAGTGAAATAGACGGCACCGTCTATTCGATTAACAAATCGCGGGGCGAATGGGCAGGATTACAAACCCCACTGGCTACTATTGGTGACTCCAGAAAATTTATCCTCGAAATGAGAATAGACGAATACGATATATTTAAAATAAAACCCGGACAAGAAGTGATTGTTACCATGGATAGTTATAAGGGCAACGTATTTTTAGCGAAAGTTTCAAAAATAAACCCTCTCATGAACGAAAAAACCAAATCGTTTACCATTGAAGCTACTTTTATTAATCCACCTGAAAAGTTGTTTCCAAACATTACGTTTGAAGCCAATATTATCATTCAGAAAAAAGATAAAACCTTAATCGTACCAAACCGCTTTTTCCTGAACGATACCACCGTGGTTTTATCCAACGGCAGAAAAGTAAATGTTGTGAAAGGACTAAGAGATTATAAGAATACTGAAGTTGTGAAAGGTATCACACTTAATGACGAACTAACAATTCCTTCAGAATGAAGTTTCAGCTGATTCTGAGAATATCAAAAGCACTATTACTGGCGCGGATTAAGCAGACCTCTGTTGCTGCTTTTGGCGTAACATTCAGCATTATGATGTTCATTACCTTACTCAGTTTTATGACAGGCTTAAATGATCTGCTGGATAGTCTGGTTATTAACAGAACGCCTCACATCAGGTTATACAACGAATTAAAGCCCACTGTAATACAACCCGCCGATAATGTTTTTCCGAATAGTTACAATTTTATCCATTCGGTAAAACCAAAAGCCACTAAAACAGAACTTTATAACGTCGCGTCAATCAGAGATGTACTTTCGGCAGATCCAAGGGTATTAGGCGTTGCTCCTCGAATAACCACTCCCGTTTTTTACAACATCGGCAACGCCAATCTATCAGGCATCATTAACGGAATAGACATCGTGAAAGAAAGTCAGTTGTTCGCTTTCAGCGATTATGTTGTTGAGGGCAACGTACTCGACTTAAAACACGTCCCTAACAGTATCATTCTGGGGAAAGGCGTAGCAGAAAAAATGATGGTGGGCATTGGCGATATAGTAAGTATTACCACCTCTAACGGCGAACAGTTTTCATTAAAGGTAGTTGGCATTTTTCAATCCGGCTTATTAGATCTGGATAAAGTACAAAGCTATGCTTCCATTGGTTCAACCCAAAAATTAATTGGCGCATCCAATGATTACATCACTGATTTACAAATCAAGTTAAAAGATATTTTACTGGCACCTGCCATGGCCAAGGAATTTACCAAACGGTTTGAGGTGGATGCCGTTGATATTCAAACAGCCAATTCTCAATTTGAAACCGGGAGCTCCGTCAGAACAATTATTTCTTATGCTGTAGGTATCACCTTATTGATTGTGGCCGGCTTTGGAATTTATAATATTCTGAATATGATGATTTACGAAAAGATGGACTCCATCGCCATTATGAAAGCCACTGGATTTTCAGGTAAAGATGTTATGTATATCTTTATCAGTATTGCGTTATCAATAGGTATTGCCGGAGGTACCTTAGGATTAATCTTAGGTTATGGATTATCTGCTCTGATTGATCAAATACCCTTTAACACCATGGCGTTGCCAACCATAAAAACCTATCCGATAAACTACAGCCTTAAATTTTATGCAATTGGCGGAATCTTCTCGGTAATAACAACGTATCTGGCAGGTTTTTTTCCATCCCGTAAGGCAAGTAAAATTGATCCGGTAGTAATAATAAGAGGTAAATAAAATGGGGAATACAGTTTTAGAAGCCCGGAAAATAGACAAGTTTTTCCATGATCCGGTCAGTGTTCAGGTACTCAAGGAAATTAGTTTCGAGTTAAACAAAGGCGAATTTGTTTCCGTTATTGGCAAATCGGGATGCGGAAAATCCACTTTACTTTATGTGTTATCAACCATGGATACCGATTATACCGGCAATTTACTGATTGACCAGGTGAGTACAAAGGGCTTGGCAGAAGCTGATCTGGCAAAAATAAGAAATGAAAAAATCGGGTTTGTTTTTCAGTTTCATTACCTTCTATACGAATTTACGGTACTTGAAAACGTGATGCTGCCAGGTTTAAAACTGGGGCGGTACTCCCCCCAGGAAATAAGAGAAAGGGCCTATGAAAAACTGAAAATACTTGGAATTGAACACGAAGCCCTGAAAAAAGCCAATCAGCTATCGGGCGGTCAGAAACAAAGGGTGGCAATTGCAAGGGCGTTAATAAATGACCCCTTAATTATAATGGGCGATGAGCCAACCGGCAATCTGGACAAAAAAAACAGCGAAATTGTATTTGAAACGTTCGAGAATCTGGCAAAGCACCACAATCAAAGTTTACTGATTGTAACCCACGACAACGATTTTGCGGCACGAACACATCGCATCATCGAAATGGAAGACGGAAAAATAGTGAACGCCTGATGAACAACAGGTCGTGCATCACCCATACAGTTAACCTTGTTTATCCTTTCCCCGTAATACACGATACTTTCTGTAGCATTACTTCAAAAAGATCTTCGATTATACTTAATACCACCAACACTGCTAAAAGCTGCAAGTAAAGCGGCTAAAACTGATCATTCACCCATCTCCTGACATTGAACCCAAATTTCAGGCAGATACCAAAACCGTTTACTCTGCTTTTAATGTGTATATTTACCCTACATGCTTCTGTCCTACAGCTTGTTTTTTGTATTAGCCCTCATTGCCGAAATCATTGGTACCATTTCCGGTTTTGGCTCGTCCATTCTTTTCGTTCCCGTTGCCTCCCTGTTTTTTGATTTTAAACTCGTTCTGGCCATAACCGCCATTTTTCATGTGTTCAGTAACCTGTCTAAAATTGTCCTCTTCCGGCACGGCATTGACCGCAATTGCGCGTTAAAACTCGGCATTCCGGCTATCGTATTTGTCATTACAGGCGCCTGGCTTACCCGTTACATTCCCCAGAAACAAGCCGAATGGCTGATGAGTGGCCTGCTCATTATACTGGCCACCTTTCTTATCATTAAACGCGACACCACTCTGGCTCAGAACAATCGCAACTTAATCATCGGCGGCAGCACTTCCGGGTTTCTGGCCGGACTCATTGGCACCGGCGGCGCCATTCGTGGCCTAACCCTTATGGCCTTTAACCTCGAAAAAAATGTATTTATCGCCACTTCGGCTCTAATTGATCTGGGTGTTGACAGCAGCCGGGCCCTTGTATACATTTACAATGGCTACTTTCAGAGCGCCTACCTCATTTTTATTCCCCCCCTTATTCTTATCAGCATAGCCGGTACATGGATCGGCAAACGCATCCTCCACCACGTATCGTCCACTGTGTTCCGCTACCTCGTACTCGGCATCATCATTCTGACCTCCTGCGTGCAAATCGTAAAAATCTGGATAGGATAGCCTCCGTACCCGCCACAGTACAACTTACACTAATCCATAGTAATTTTACCAAAACAATCTAATTCGTTTTAAATAACGGTTTTAAGTATGTACCTTTGCGCCGCTTATGGAAAAAGTATCTATTCTTAAAAACCTGTTGCCCATGTTTGGCAACACCCCGCTCGTTAAAGTCATCTTCAAATACAAAGGCGAAGTAAAAACCATTTACGCCAAATACGAATCCATCAATTTCAGTGGTTCCATAAAAGACCGCATCGCGTTTGCCATTATGAAAAACGCGTATAAAAATAACCTTATAAAACCCGAACAACCCATTGTGGAAGTTACCAGCGGCAACACCGGTATCGCTTTTACCGCGCTGGCCCGAGCGCTGGGGCACGAGGTAAAAATCATTATGCCCGACTGGCTCAGTAAAGAACGCTACGATATTATTGAACTTTACGGTGGTAAAGTAGAAAAAGTATCGGCCGCCCAAGGAGGATTTATTGGCGCTTTACGCATAGCCGAACGGTATGCCCAACAGGAACATTATTTTTATCCCGATCAGTTTTCGAACCAAACCAACGTGCATGCCCACGAAAGTTCTACAGGTCCCGAAATACTGATACAATTACTGAAACAAAACCTTAAACCCGAGTTGTTTGTGGCCGGCGTAGGAACCGGTGGTACCGTTATGGGCGTTAGCAATTACCTTAAAAAAATGGGCATTCCTTGTCTGTGTCATCCTCTTGAACCCTCCAACTCACCTACCATGAGCACCGGCGGTAAAAAAATAGGATCGCACCGCATACAAGGCGTTAGCGATGAATTTATTCCTGAAATCACCAAACTCGATACCCTCGAATCCATTATTTCTGTTGATGACGGCGATAGCATTATCATGGCTCAGAAACTCAATAAAATAGGACTATCGGTAGGTATCAGCAGCGGCGCCAACTTTATAGGCACTCTTAAAAAAATGGAGGAACTAGGCAAAAACACTACAGCCGTTACCATCTTTTGCGACAATTCGTTTAAATACCTTTCCACCGCATTATGTAAAGAAGAACCGGTTAAAGAAGGGTTTATTTCTACCGATGTGGAATTACTGGAGTTCAGCTTTATCCGCTAATTCCCCGCTTCTGTTTCGTTAGGCACCTTACAACGCGCCTCCCTTTGTAAAAACAAAGCACTATTTTTGTGGTGTATGTTTTCACGCACACCAGAACCACTATCTGAACAAAGTATTCCGCATTTACTGGAGTTGTTTGTGGAATTATGGCCCGACTGCGCCCCCGAAGAAGAACGCGCCGCCTGCTATGCCATGCTTTCGTCTGAAACGGAAACCTGTTTTTTATTAAAATCAGAAGATATCTATTTCGCGTTTGTGCATGTGTCCATCCGCACCGATTATGTAGAAGGCGCCGAAACCGACCGGGTAGCCTACATCGAAGGCCTGTACATCAGGGAAGCGTTCCGCAAACAAGGCGCAGGACAATTACTTATAAAAGCCGCCGAAAACTGGGCCCGGCAACACCAGTGTACCGAGCTGGCCTCCGATACCGAAAGCACCAATACCCACGCCATTGCCTTTCATTTAAAAACAGGTTTTACCGAGGCCAACCGCGTGGTGTGTTTTATTAAACCCATCCTGTAATCTGCCGTTTTTTGAGTAAATAAGGCGCCACCCGGCTATTCGGTAACAGAATGGCTGAGGTATAAATGGGTACTTTCATCTGTAAATGGATGCTTTAAAAACAGGAACGCCGGGCCGGGTGCTTCGCTGTAGCCGGCACGGGCCTGGCGGTTTTTGCAGCGGCTCCGGTGGCTTCTGAGGTCGCCTCCTCGCCTGCGCAAAACCACGCCAGCCCCCGCGCCGGGCTGCCGCTACGCCCCCTTGTCGGGGGTGATGGTAAATTAAAGTGTGTTGCATAATACTACGTTCAAATTTTAGATTTCGATTGGCCCGAAAAAATCAGGGAAAACACTATTGTTTTTTAAACGGAAATGGTTTAGGTTTGGAGCAAATAACTGCATTAACCAAAACGGATAATTGAATTGATAGCCCATTAAATACTATTGCGAAGCTGCGTATAATAGCCATCATTGGGATAATATACGCAAGTTTGTTTCGAGTATTAATGAGTCAGCGATAATACTAACGGATGACACCAACCATAGACAATGAAATCATTAGAAGAACTACATAAAGACTGTCATAAAATTTTCAGAGAAAGTTTCTTTGAAGTTCCAACTGACATTGATGACGACCAAGTAAAATATTTTGGATCTTCAAATGCTTGTAAAATTTATGACAAACTAACCGAAGGAGACGACACCAAGCAGGACTGCATCGGAGAAAACTTCAATCAACTTATTCAGAGACTTGACGACAATTGGTTTGAAAATTATAAACCAACAAGCGACTTAGACTATTACTTTTTCAACTATTTTTTACTTTTGTATTTGTTTGTCGAAAGAGTAGATATAATTTTTGAAGTGATAAATAAAGACGGAAAGTCAAAGTTGTTTAATGACTTTCAGCAGCATAATTTCAAGACAATGCGAAAAATAAATAAGTGGGCAAATTTTATAAAACACCCTAAGGAGTTTTTATTTACACATTGGGCGACTTATTACTTTGAAGGCGACCCAAACATAATATTGACAGACGGTGATGTAAAAATTGACACAGAGTTTATTTTTAACCACTACCACAATGAAAAACAACAGAGACCAGTAATTTTAGAGAATAATAAAAGGGTGTTTGTTGAAGTTCCTAACTTGGAGACCATAACGACTGAATTTGGTAAGGAAATGAATTTGTTTTTTGACTTTATATGTTGCAATCAAATCGTTGCAGACTTTTTAAAGAAAAAATCAACAATAGAAAGTTTCTATACAACTGACGAAACAGAACTTGAAAATGGAACTGAAAATGGAAACTAAGGACAAAAATACTACCGCTAATACGGGTTTTGCGTCAGGCAGGGTGACGTGCAAACTTGGAGCTTTGTGAGTCTATTCAAGTTCAGTGTTAGCTGACAGTTTTGTACTGCGAAACTAGCTAGAATACAAAGCCCTAAATCGTTATTTACCATACAGTTAGACCTTCATCAAATAAAACCAAAACATAAAGAGATAATGAAAATATTAATTGACACAAATATTTTTTTAGACTTTTATAGGTCAAATAGCCAACCTGTAAATATTTTTAATACACTTAAAGAGCATATTGATAGAATAATTTTGACAGACCAAATAATCCAAGAATTTGACAGAAGCCGTGAATATGTAATTAAAACTTTAAAGCAAAAATTTCAATTAGAGTCAAAACTTGATAATTTTTCTAGTTCATATCTTCAAAACCTAACGGAATTTAAGGAATTAATTCAACTTCAAAATTCATACAAAACAAAACAAAAAATAGTTGTTAGTAAAATAGATGAAATTCTTAAAGACCCATCTTTAGACCCTATTGCTAGTTTCTTCAAAGAGTTCGTTAATGAATCTCTTAAGCAAGAAAAAGTCTTATACACTAATGATACTATTATTGAAAAAGCAGAAAAAAGGAAAAAAATTGGCAATCCACCATCATCTGACAAATATTCGCTTGGGGATGAAATCAATTGGGAAATTGTTCTTGAGAATATCAGAGAAGATATTGTAATTGTGGGAAGAGATAATACATATTCTAACAATTTTACTTTTTTGCAAAAAGACTTTCATAAAAGGACAGGCTGTTATGTTACTGAATTAACAGAAAGTATAACATCGGCATTAAGTAAAATCGGAGTTATTACTACAGAAGGGTTAATTAAGGAAGAAGCCAAATTTATTGAAGAGGTTAAGCATTATAATGAATTTTGGAAACATCACTCTGAATAATTATTACTTTTACAAAAGTTAGTATAGAAAATTGAAATGGGAAAATTTATAATTTTAAAAAGGCCAAACGGTGAATATCAGTTTAATTTAAAGGCTAATAATGGGCAAACCATTTTAAACAGCGAAGGATATTATTCAAAAGCAGCTTGTCAAAATGGAATTGAATCTGCTCGAAAAAATTCGCAAGACAAGACTCGCTTTGACCGAAAAACATCGTCTAACGGTAAGTTTTACTTCAATTTAAAAGCGTTAAATGGACAAATTATTGGAACAAGCGAAATGTATGAAAGCGAAAGCGGACGAGACAATGGAATTCTGGCTGTAGAAGAAAATGCAGCTACAGCAAATATTGAAGACCAAGCCAATTAGAAGTAAGACACATAACAAAGCACCTTTTTATCTAATAGTTGTACTTTTTACTTATTCTATAAAAAACAAACCCTGTTAGTGCGGATTTGCTAATCACTCACAGTTAGCGCGGATTTATTAATCCGTGCGTCAAAACTTCTAAGTGGAATTTTACACTTCAATTTTAAGATCAATTAAAATAGTTACTTTTAAAGTCAGCTATTCTACAAGATAAAACTAGCACAATGGCTACAAATCCGTACGAAAAGAGTGTAGGCAAGGTATCAAGTGCAAAATTTAGAGCCCTTAAAATAATGAAATATCAAATCCGTCTTTTGACACTCTTTTTTCTCTTTGGCTGTTCTATTAAGTATCAAGTTACATCTAAACAGCATTTTAGACCTATCGACAATTCCGTTTTTTCATACAGGAAAAAAAATTTCTGTTTAACTAGTTCAATTATTGATACCACAAAAATTTATTGTTATGCTTACCCGGCTGATAAACCTGAGTATTTTGACTGCTACAGATTTTTCGCCAATGGCAAATTACTTAGTTATCGTTTTTTGGACAAAATAGATACATCTGCCTTTAGCGACATTTATGCTGGTGATGTTGGATACTATCATATTAAAAACAACACTATAAGAACACAGCAATTTACTGTATTTGCGGAACACTTCAAAGATGGAGGGGGAGGCAGGTTAATTCATTATTTTGGAACGATCAAAGGGGATAATATTAAAATTGACCCTGAGAGAAAATTTACTAAACGTTACTATTTTCAACCAAAAATTGGTAGGCGTTTTTACTACATGATCTATAAAAAAACAAATATTGAAGCACCAAGACTAACACCCGATTGGTAAAATAAAAACACAGCATTTCTCACATTTAACAAGTAATCTACAATCTGCCCCTATCAACAGTCCATTCTCTCCTACTTCTTTTAATTTACCAATTGCTATAAAAAACCGCCTTCACCGCAAACTGTGTCTGGCTAACAAAATGTTAAAACACTATGAACACAACAAAATAATAGTAATTTTAATAATTAAACGTACTCTGCCAGAACAATTATCGCTACCCAAAAAATGAAAATAAACAGATTACTTCTGCAAAAAACAGCCTGCGTGTTGGCAGCGCTTATCCTTAACAGTAGCCTATACTCGCAAATTATTTACACAGACATCGCTGACGCAACTCCAAACGCGACCTATGCGCTGGATCTGAACAACGACCTTATCGTTGACTTCTCTATACAATTTGCTATGGCCAATAAGGTGATGTGCGTGCCTCTAAACAACAACGCCTATGCGGGAGATATGGCCGGCAGTTTGCATTTACCCTGGGCATTACCCGCATCTGCCGCTATCTGCAACACACTGGTAACATGGTACGATGCTACTCACCCCGGCACTATGGCCTTTGGAACAAGCACCGGATACTGGGTAGGCGAAACCGATAAATATTTAGCATTAAAACTTATTGTGGGAGCAAATACCTATTATGGCTGGGCACGCCTGGATGTAATGAGCAATTCAGGATCATTTACCATAAAAGATTACGCCTATCAGAGTACCCCCAATACCTGCATTCAGGCCGGACAAATAGCCTTAGGTGTTGCTGAACACAGCAACAAGACTACTTTTTCCATTTATCCCAATCCGTTTACCTCTTCAACAACCCTACAAACAACCGGCGATTTAAAAAACACAAGCCTAACTATTTTCAATTCATGCGGTCAAACCGTAAAACAGATTAATAATCTGTCGGGGCATACACTCACTATATCCCGTAACGATCTTCCTGCCGGTCTGTATTTCATGCAACTCACTAAAGAGCAAAACACCATTGTTGTAGAAAAAATAATAATTACCGAATGATGCTAACTAAACTCATTTGAAAACCGGAAAGTGGAACATTCTCAACCGCAGCCGTAAATGTTAGCGCGCAATAGAACTATCATAATCTATTTACAGGTAAGCACCTGCATCCGTCAACGTATCTCAAAATGCTACAGCCCTTTTAAACCCACATTATGCAATAGGAATTCGTAGTGAGAGGCAAAAGCCCACTAAAATTTGAAGGTTTGCGATTGAGGCATAGCCACCGTTATGGTGAATGAGCGAACCTTGCGAAGCCTCAAATTTTGAAGGGATTTTGCTTCGTAATAGGATTCCTATTGCATAATGTGGGTTAAATACAATTTGTAGGACTCATTTCCTGGTTCCAGGCGACAAGCTGTTTCAAAATCAAGGCGTGCTTTTTCCTTGTCTCCTATTGTCAAAAACACCTTGGCCCTGTCGGCATAAAAAAGTGCCATGTCAGGATTCAATGCAATAAGCCGGTTTATTTCCTTTAATTGCATACCTATCGAAAACATTACCACTTTTGGGTGTACCTGTGGATTTAAAGTGGGGTGTGCCCTTCGTAAATACTCCAGATCTGACAAGGCTGCGGCTGTGTCTCCAAAAAACAAATAAGCATTAACACGCCCTATTATCGCGTCATAGTATTTATTAGAGGCGTTAACCGCGGCATCAAAATCATCAAGACAGGCCTTTTTTTTACCCATAGCCTGATAACATTGCGCCCTCCGGAAAATAACTTCCGGCTTGTTAGGGTAAAGCCTGTGGGCTTCGGTCAATGCATCTACCGCGTTGTGGTAATCGCCGCGCGCGGCATAAGAATTAGCCATTGTATAATGCAAAAAATAATCCGTCGGGCAGCCCTTTAATGCATCCTCTATATATGTCAAATCATTTTTGTAAACCGGCATCCGGTTATAGGTCATTCCTGAAAACAAAATAAATACACATAACAAACTATATTGCACTATCCGGATTTGTCCGAACTTAAGCTGACCAATGGCCACTAAAGCGCCTATCAGAGGTAAATAATTCCTGTGCTCGTATTGCTCTCCATGCGATGTTTTTGCGCCAAACCAAACAGCTACCGCTAAAGTGCTGCCACTTAACATCAAAGCCCACAAAGCGATCCGGTGTTGTTGCCATTTATGCGTTTTAAACAACCAGACAATTACCCCCAAAAGGATCACACCTGCAATGGCGGTATATAAAAACCGCGTGGGAGACACCGATTGCTCAACTGGTAAAATCAGTTTTCCGACATTTCCGGCTAAGGCTATACCAAAGCGCATCAGAGCATGTGCAAAATCGGCGTTACTTATAGCGCTCTTTGTTGTAAAGTGCATCCTCACAAACCACCAAATAATTGTTAGCAAACTCCAAAATCCAAACAACAAAAGACGTTTTTTCTTTGAAACCGGAACCTGATACAATAGCAGGAAAGTGCCGAATAAAAATGGTAATACAATGGCTGTTTCTTTAGTAAGAAGCGCACAACAACTGAACAGTAAATGAATGATCAACGATGTTACCCGTCCTGTTTCCAAATAGTTGACTAATTGCATCAATGCCAGTAAAACAAAGAGACTTAACATACTGTCATTTCTTCCCGGAATCCAGGCTACCGCGTGAAGCAACAGGGGGTGCACAGCAAAGATAAGTGCCAGCATAAATGCTATGGAGCTTTTAGTCTTTAGCAACTTAATACATTCATATACTAACACAACATTAATCAGATGAATAATCAGATTCGTTAAATGATATATTTTTGGGTTTAACTGCCCCATTTGAAAATCAAACAACAATGATACCCTCAGAAGAGGGCGGTAAAAAATACCATGAATGGCATCGGTAAAACAATACTTCAGATTTTGCCATTGTTTTAAAAATGCAGCGTCATGCACAATCAGCCATTGTTCATCTAAGGGCGAAAAACTGTATGTCAGTACCGGCCAGTATAACAAAAACGGAAGTATTACAAGTACCCCATATGTTACCCAACGTTTGGAGGTAATAGTGTTTAGCAAGGTATCCATAAATATAAAAGGGTGGGGATAGCCCTCAAAAACTTAAATTGGTAAATAGTACACGGCTAAATATACTAAAATTACACCAAAACAAATGACGGATCGTTTCAACGCCAATGGTCATATAGGCGAATGATCAGTATCCGCATTAGTAGATCAGGTAAGGTGTTGCGTAAATCTTCTTAACCCGCTTGAACTACGTTCGCTCCGTTCGCGCCCATGTTTTCAAAAACTTTAACGCAATAAATACTTAGACAGGAACAGTTTTACTTTCAGATATAAAGTCAAAGCAATAAAGATTAAATATCAGGTCCGTTGTTAAATAACGAATAAAAGTAGTATTAAAACACATTTGGAATGTATTGTAACCAATGACTATCGTTATATTCGCCTAATTAAGCGTTACTCCTTTTGTTTATCTTTGTGCATGACAGAAAGTTAATACCTCTTAACCTTACTTTAGGTAAAACCATAAATTGTCAGATTCAGGTGTATGACCATAAAAGAAATAAAAGCAAACTGGGAAACGTTCATGGAGGTAACAAATCCCCTGACATCCAAAGGCATTGATACCTTCGGGTTAAGTGACCAAACGGTAATCTTTCTGAAACAATGTGGGTTCCCAAGGCAAGCAGCTCCGTTTTTGTCATTCATCGACAATTCAAACCGTAAATTCGACTCCATTAATTACATTTCTGACCTATATAATCTTCCCCGGGGATTCGATAACTACATAAATATAGGTAGTGATGGAGGTGGTAATCCTATTGTAATAAACACTAAAGAAAATGATATCATAGAATTACTTGATCATGAACAAGATTTCGCCGTATACGAATTCATGAATAAAAATGTACTGAGTTTATCTGCCTGTCTGATTGCCTACAGAAATTTTGTAAAATCAGTAAATGATATAAATGGGCCAGATTCCTTCTTAGGAGCCAACTTTACAAACCAACAATTTGAAATTCTTAAAAATGATTTATATAACGCAGACAAGGAATCCGCGGAAAAAGGTTTTTGGGCAAAAGAACTCCATAGCCTCTTAACGAATCGCTTCCTTTTTAAAATACAAGAAAAATAATTCCTGCGGAACGACCAATTAGCGCTTATTAAAATCCCCTGTTCCTAAAACAAAAAAAGGCACTAAATGTACCTTTTTTATAACAGACGCTAACGCGAAGTAGTACTACCCTGCAGCACCAGAGGTTGTGTTCTCCCTTTTAAAACTGAGCCGGTTTCTGCAGCACTTCCGTTTTGTTTGTTTTTCTGTTTTGTAGTGCTATCCAATCGCCAACACTGCTCCAAACCGTTGAGCCCGGCGATCTTACAACAATGAATTGCTTATCCACACACACCTTAAAATCGCAAATGGGGTTAGGCGAGCAACCTCTGTAATACGCAATTTTTCCGTTCACGTAGCGGTCAGTCCGCACCGAATCGGCAGGCATGGCGAAATTCGGTTCGTAACCACTCGGACAACGGCTAAACATTCCGGCCTTACCCTTCATGCCCTTCAGCAACAGCTGATCCTCAAAACGGTTACACACCTGCTCGTTTAAAAAACTATAAACCTTCTGGTATTCCTCCCATTTACGGTTAGACCCTGACACCTTAACCGAATAAAACGAACTGAACAAAACCGTTGCCGCTGCCAGAAGCGGAACAATCGCTGTTTTTTTAAACATACTCTTCATAATGAACTGTTTTAATGTTTTTGATAAAAAAGACTCCTTCCAATACCAACATATTGAACAACCAACTGATCCAGGCCGTTAACACAATAATCGTAGCAGGTTCCAGATCTGTTCCCAAAGACAGTAACGGCACCCACAAACGAAGCGTAACCGCCGAAAACGTCATGGCAAAACTCCGGCACATCCATACACGGTGATTGGCTACCTCTCCCCTTCGTATGGTTTGTAACCCCTTCCAGGTAGTATAAAACCACAACACACTCATACCAATAAATCCTAACCCCGCAGGCATACCACCGTTGGCGTAAAAGGCCATGTACAAACCGCTGGGGGCAGCTATTCCTAATACTGCCAGCACATACACCCTACCCAACACCCGGTGCAAAGCCGGATACCGCTCCCGTACAAACCGCCACAACTGAACCGGGCCGGAAGCAATACACAGCATTCCGCCCAAAATATGAATGTAAAACGCTGTGCGCCAAACAATATTCCCGACCAGATCCTGTTTGGTCAGCAGAAAATTCACATCCGGACGAAACGACCAGTACACACAAGTTGTGGCAAATAAAAACATGGCCAAAAGGGTCATTGCCCAAAACGATACTTTATGCAGGACGTGAGCTACCATACTCTTATTTATTTTCGAATACAAAATTTAATTTAGCCGCCTGGTCATGTATGGCCTTTATCATCGCTACATCCAGCGACTGAGGCTCCGCTTTGGTTTCCTTATTTTTTTCCGCTATATACGCCATCCGTTTAACATTTAACTCCGAAATTTTTGCCGCGATCTGTTCCCGTGCCAGCTTCTTCTTCTCTACATAGGCCTGCTTTTCCGCTACTGTTTTACCTTTCAGTTCATCCGGTAAATCCTGCTCCGCCACTTTAGATACATCAAACTCTTTCCGTTTAGAAGCATCTACCATATCCCACTTCTCGTTATTGTAAAATTTCCCCGATTTGGTAACTACCCTGCTGGTAACATTCGCCCGTCCATAACTTCCCGCGTTTTTATCCTGTGCCAGCTGATTGGCTTTCTTCTCTTTTCCTAAAGATCCGTAACTGACATACGTATCGTTTAGCTGATCGTTTAAGCCAGCAATCTCCGCATCGTAGGGTGTTTCTACATATTCAGTTTTAAGGTTAGGTTCTATACTCATGTAGCTGCCGTTTCCTGCCATGGCGCCGGTTTTCCAACCCGAGTTAATGCCCTCTTCGTGCCTGCCGCAAAAAATTGTGTTCACGAAAATAGATTTCTCCGTAGCACTCAAACACGCCTGCTTCGCGTCAGAGCGTCCCTGATAAAACGATTCGTTTCCTGCAATAAAAATCATTTGCAGCGAACTGTCCTTTGCCCACTCCAGTTGCCGCGTGGCATTTGCAATTACCTGCCCGCAAAACTCTGACCCGCCATTTGTTGTTAACGCAAACAATTGTTGCGATACCAAATCCAGATCGTTTGTAAACGTTGTTACCTGACGGATGTATCCTTCTGATCCGGGCAAGCCATCGTTTCCATACTCATACAAGGCGATTTCCAGTTCCGGTTTTTCGTCTCCATCCTTTGCCAACATCAGTTCATTCAGCAGTTTCCATAATTGTGCCTTGGCCTGGTCAATTAGCCCGTCCATACTATTACTGGTATCGAGCAACAAAGCAATTTTAATTTTACGGCGGGCTGGAAGCTTTACTGCTGTTGATTCAGAAATCGCCATCTGTGATGTTAACGTCGCGTCGTGCAATCGGTTATCTGCCGAAGGGAAACGCATACAGGACAAACTCAAAATGGAGGTTCCGGTCAGTACGACCGATACCCCGAGTAATTTAGTTAATGTGGTCATCCGTTAAAACAATTAAAGGTTAATAAATCATCTACTGTACGCTTCAAAATTATATCCATCCTTTCCTGAATAAAACCAGAACTCCGTTAACCTAAGTTTTGACTTGGTGAAAACGAATCCCCGGAGGGTAAAACGGTAAAAACAGACCTGTTTTCTGGCAGCAAGACGCCACTTTAGGGCCTGGTAAATTTTTGTATGTCCCTAATCCTTACTATGTTTGAACTCATAAACGTTCAGAAAGTGGTAAGTTGTACACAAAAAATAATACCACCACTTTCAATAGCCATTAAACTACACGCTGCGCATGAATAGACGCCGTTCCGGTAACGATCACATCAAACGCATACTCTGGTCAATGAGTTTGCTGATTACCTTTTGCGTCAAGGCTCAGATACAAAGTAACAGTATTCCAAAATTTTACCAGTCGCAAAATAAAAAAGCCATTCAGTTGTACCTCGATTCAGCCCGGCTCCTGAGTCATAAAACGCCTTTGCGAGCCATTGACAAGGTAAACAAAGCCATCGAACTCAGTCTGGAAGATAAAAACACAGAAGGGGAAGCCGAATCCTATTACGTATTAGGCACCATACAACAGTACCTCTCGCAACACGATCTGGCCCTCGATAACTTTCAGAAATGCCTTACAACGCTTCAAGCCACCCCTTCGCGCTCGAAACTAAAACGCAAAGCGGAAACAGCGACATCTAATGTACAACGCCTCCGGTTCCTCACCTACAAAGCACAAGCCATTTCTTACCTCGAACAAAACCTTACCGGCGAAGCATCTAACGCCATTGCGCGCTGCCTCGAAACACCTTTTGCCGGATCTAATAAAACAGAACTCTTTGAAGTAAAGCGGATAATGGCCGACGTATTGCTAAAACAAGGTAAACGCAACGAAGCCATCAACGAACTTAACGATATTCTTACCCAGGAACAGGAAACCGGCAATAACGAAGGTATTGGGCAAACCTACCTGCGCCTGGCTACTGCCCACCAGCAAACCCGCAACGACAAAAAAGCCATAGAGTATTTAAACATGGCGCGGCAATATGCCGAAAAATCAGGAAATGTAGAACTCATCGTTTACATCAATAACCAGCTGGCCCAAATCTTCCGTCAGCAAAAAAACATCACCAAAGAACTGGAAGTACGTAACAACAGTATTGACGTAAGCCAAACCAAACTTTCCAACACTAAAGAAGCCGCCTTTCAGAATACCGAAATCGGCAAAGCCTACGTTAGCAATAACGAATCAGACAAGGCCATTCCGTTTCTCGAAAAAGGCCTGCTACTCGGAAAAGGTGGCAAACTGATACTCGACAATAGCCTTTTTAAAAGCAGTAATGATCTTGAAAGCATGGCCGGTGCCTACAAACTACTGGCCCAGGAATATGTAAAAAAAGGGGATAGCGAAAAGGCGCTGATGTTTCTGGAAACCTTTGTACAAATTCAGGATAGCATTAAACGTATCCGTAAACGCGAACTCGACCAGGCCCTTGAACTAAGCCGTGAAATAGGAAAAAATCAACAGAAAGTCGATCTGCTCGAAAAAGAAAGAGCGCTCAATCAGCAGTCCATTCAAATCCTGAAACAGGATCAGCAATTAAAAAACGACGAACTATCCACACGCAACAGCGTCATTGGCACCCTGGCACTGGTTACGTTGTTCCTGATTGGCAGCATTCTGCTCATTCTGAAAAGCGCACGCGATAAGCGCCGGGCCAATCAACTACTGGCCATTAAATCGCTTCGTGGTCAAATGAATCCGCATTTTATTTTTAACGCGCTTAATGCTGTAAACCATTACATATCTCAAAACGATGAACGCGCCGCTAATAAATACCTCTCTGACTTTTCTAAACTCATGCGGGCGGTGATGGAAACTTCCAAGCACGATTTTATTCCGCTGAACGAAGAAATAGAACTATTGAAGTTATACGTACAACTTGAGCACGCGCGCTTTAAAGATCATTTTAATTATACATTTCAGGTAGATGAGGCGCTTGATACTTCCGATTTTGAAATTCCGCCAATGATTATACAGCCCTTTATCGAAAACGCTGTATGGCATGGCTTGCGGTACACCGATACCATTGGTCTGCTTCAAATTGATTTCCGGAAAACCGATGAGGGACTGTGTGTCAGCATTACCGATAATGGCATTGGCCGTCAAAAATCGCAGGAATTAAAAACCAAACACCAGAAACAGCAGCACTCTACCGGCATGCAAAACATTGACAACCGCATCCGCATTTTAAATGAACTATTTAACATCAACATACAAGTCAGCATTTCCGACGCCAACGAACATGCAGCCCAGAAAGGTACTAAAGTTGTATTAATGCTACCCAAACACGTTAGTAAACATGCTTAAAGCCATAATTGTAGAAGACGAAACCATTAGCCGCGACATCCTATCGGGCTACCTGCTTAAATATTGCCCCGATGTACAGCTTTGTGCCGCTACAGCCTCAGTAAGTGAAGGCCTGCTGGCCATACAACAGCACCAGCCCGACATTGTGTTTCTGGATGTGGAAATGCCAAAAGCAAATGGGTTCGATCTGCTTGAACAAGCAGGTAGCATTACCTTCGATACTATTTTTGTAACCGCTTTTAGTCACTACGCCATTAAAGCCCTTAATTACAGTGCCGCCTACTACATTTTAAAACCGGTTAGTATTGATGAATTAATTACGGCCATAGATAAAATTAAACAAAACCGGAGCAAACAACAGGTGGCCACACATACAAGGGTATTGCTCGAAAATATAAAAACCCCTCAGGCCAGTTTACATAAAATGGTGCTCCCTTTACAGGATGGTTTTGAAGTTGTTCAAATTAAAGACATTGTACATTGTAAAGCCAACGACAACTTTACCGATTTCCATTTCAGCGGTAAAAGCAAAAAAATGATTTGTCGCCCCCTGCGCTTTTACGAAGAACTTTTAGCGGATTCGGGGTTTATGCGCGTACATAAATCGCACCTTATTAACCTCGATCACATTGTAAAATACACCCGCGGTAAAGGCGGGCAGTTAACCATGAGCGATGGCTCTGTTATTGATGTATCGCCCAACAAAAAAGACGAGTTGATGGATAAGTTCGAAAAAGGCCGTTAAATTCCGGTTATACAACGGAATGGTTTTTCGGATAACCATTCGTTATCGCAACACCAGACTTATTTCGAATCCTTACAGGCACTATAAACTAAACGTGTATGCCAGACCAACAATGTAAATGTTTTCTAAGTTTGAAATAGCAAACTCATTCTGTATTAGGTAATAAACGGTAAAACTATGTTTGTAATTCAACTCATAGTCTACGCCAATAATATTTCTTACTCTGTGAAACCCATTGTTATAAAACATATCATCGCCCCGCCATGAGCGGATCTGATACCTTAGCTCGCACGAAACAAACGGTGTAATTTTATCGGTTAAGGCGTACTTTACATCGGTTTTAAACCGTAAAAACTGTTCCGGCAATTTACCTTTAACACTGGTTAATACATCCTGCACTTCAATCTGATACCTGATCCTTTCTGCCAATGTCACTTTATTAAACTTCTTTTTAAGGGTGGCATCTAAACTTAGTCTGTGGCGGTAGCTTAGCGTAGTGTTCAGTCTCATTTTTTGAATAGCCCTGTAAGAAGGGCTTAATTTAAAGTACTTATTGAATTTAAAATCGACACCAATATTTGTATAAAATAAATTGATGCGCTGAAAATTTTCGCGTAACCGGAACTCCTGATCAACAACAAGTTGAATTTGCTTTGTTACTTTTTTCTGCAAGGTGAACGTAGTCCACAACCCAGCATCTTTTTCTACTTGAGCAAACGTCTGAAGACTGATCAGTAAAAATGAAGTGATTATAATACAGTACTTCTTCAAGTTTATTTAATAATTACTAAATCACTCAGATTAACAACTTGTTTTTTTTCTTTAATCTCGATCTCTACCAACGTTTCCTTAGGTATATTTAAAGAGGGTTTTGAGTTATCTTTACCAATAGCATATACCTTGTATTTTCCCTTGCGCAAATAATTAAATGTAAAAGTGCCATCGTTAGTGGTTCTAACGTTATCCCCCACTTCATTATTATCGCCGTATTTAATATATACAAATTCTCCCGGCAAATAATATTCAGACAACAATACTGTAAAAGTAGGATCGTAATTTTTAACGTAAAGTCGTCCTTTAATCGTTGCAAATCCACCTTCGCCTGGTTGCTTTTTACAACTAATAAAAACCACCGCTATAAAACAACCTAAAGTTAGGTTGAGAAAGATTTTTGTAAATGAGTGCATAATGTAACAGAAATTATTTTTTCAAACGACCGCATTAACGATGTCAAATTAGTGTTAAATGGTTAAATTTATATTAAATATATTAAATTATTAAATGTTGAATCTGTTTAACGCCTTTAATGGCAGGATTTAACAATTTGTTTGTAGTCGTTTTATGCAGTCAGTTTTTACCGTTTTAATGTTGTGGGTTTGCGTTAACTCCACCTGGGGGCAAACGTTTACCGAAAGTGCGTTCTTTGTAAGCAAAACCATTACCGACACAAGCGAAAGCGCGGACATGCTTCAATCCTGTCAGTATACCTATGAGCGATTATTAAAGGGCACTCCAACTGATAGTTCCATACTATTTTACACTGTTTTAAACCAAACTAAATTGGCGTATTTAACTTTAGAAACTGATCCCGCAAACGCGTTAAATTATATAACAAATACGCAAACCCAACTTACTAATATAGATACCGCTTTCCGTTTTGGTAACGAGATCAAGGTCATTAAACTCTTTCAAAAAATAATTGTTTTAAAAGCAAACAAGACTGAGGGCGGCAACTTAATGGATGCGGAAAAAGAAATTGAACATTTCTATTCAACAAACAAACAAAGCGCGCGGGCAAATTTGGTGTACGCGTTTTACATTTATCATTTCAATAGAATTAAAAAGCAAAAAACAGTTGAAGGTCTTTTAAAAACGTCCATTAGCTTGTTTGATAAAGAAAAGGCACTGAACCTACCTACTAATTGGGGCAAACAACTTGCGGTAAATCTATTAACGAAAGTAAAAAGTAAAACGTCAACCATAATTAAAGGCCGAGGCTAAACCCCAATGAAAATGACATAAGAATGGTATCTTTTTAGGGAATCTTAATATTGTCTTGTCAAAATTGCATTTCTATGTGAATTATTTCTCCATAAACCTCAAAACTTACCCCTTAAATGTAAATTAATTGTTACTAAAATAAGTTATATTTAAAAATAATATTAAGTCAAATGAAATTAGTAAAGAAAATTTCAGTAAAAATACACTCAACCAAAACCTATGTCAGAGTGCTGTTATTTTTATTAGTGGTGAATACACTTTCTGCACAAGTAGTTATTAACGAATATTCAACCTCTAATCTAAGTGTCTTTACCGATAATTTTGGAAGCGCCGAGGATTTTATTGAGCTATACAATACGTCTGCTGCACCTGTTAACTTAAGTGGCTATCGCCTAAGCGATAAGGCTAACAATCCCGGTAAGTTTACGTTTGGTAACGTTACCATTAACGGGAATAGCTATTTAAGAATCTGGGCCTCGGGCAGAGGCATTAATACAGGTGCTAATCTGCACACTAATTTTAACTTAAAGCAATGCAATGGCGATAAAATTATTTTTTCAAGCCCCGCATTTGTCATTTTAGATTCGCTCACCCTGCGGCGTACACAACTCGGTCATTCTCGCGGGCGAACTACGGATGGGGCTACAACCTGGAGTTTGTTTACAACGCCAACACCAAACGCTTCAAACAATACTTCTACACCCTATTTAAGTTATGCGCCAACACCAACCCTTAGTGTTGGTCCGGGCTTTTATACATCGGCTCAAACTGTAAGTTTACCCAATCTGGGACCCGGTTTTACTGTACGCTATACTACAAATGGCAGCACCCCTAATCCGGCATCTACACTTTACACAGCACCAATTGCCGTGCCTACCACCAGTGTAATACGGGCCCGGGCTTTTAGTACCAACACTTTAATTTTACCAAGTTTTGTGGAAAGTAACACGTATTTTATAAACGTTAATCACTCCATCGAAGTGGTTTCCATTTTTGCGGATAATATTACCAATTTAATGGCTGGATCGGTTGTTGTACCACAAACCGGCCTGGAGTACTTCGATGCCAATGGTGTTTTTAAAACCGAGGCATTCGGACAAACCAACAAACACGGTAACGATTCATGGGCTTACCCGCAAAGAGGAATTGATTTTATTGCCCGGGATGAATTTGGTTACAGCGACGCTATCAAGCATAAAATTTTTAATTCAAAATCACGCAACAAATTTCAACGTCTTATCATTAAAGCGGCAGCTAACGACAATTATCCTTTTGAAGGAAACTCAACGCCTACCAACCTTGGTGGAGCGCATATCAGAGATGCCTATGTCCACACCGTTTCACAAAAATCGAAATTACATTTGGATGAGCGCACCTGGGCGCCGGCAATTCTATATGTAAATGGCCGGTACTGGGGTGTTTACGATTTACGTGAAAAAGTAGATGACGACGATTTTACCGAGTTTTATCATAACACTAAAAAAGATTCGCTACAGTTTTTACAAACCTGGGGCGGAACATGGGCAGCTTATGGCGGACCTCAGGCACCAACCGATTGGGCAACGCTACGAAATTTTATTACCTCTAACAGTATGGTTAATCCCGCCAATTACAACTATGTGAGTTCGGTGTTTGATACGCAATCTCTGGCAGATTATGTTATTCTTAACTCATACGTTGTTTCCATGGATTGGCTGAATTGGAACACCGCCTGGTGGCGAGGTATTAATTATCAGGCCTCCAAAAAGAAATGGCGTTACACCCTATGGGATTGCGATGCCACGTTCAGCCACTATATAAACTATACCAACATACCTAATACCAGTTATAATGCTAACCCTTGCGACCCACAAAGTCTTAACAATCCGGGTAATCAGGGGCATATCCCTATTTTAAATGCCCTAATGACAAATCCTACGTTTAAACAGTATTACGTGATGCGTTACTTTGATTTATTAAATACAGGTTTAAGTTGTACGCGCATGATACAAGTACTGGATAGCATGATCTTAAAAATTACGCCCGAAATGCCTCGCCAAATAACACGATGGGGTGGTACCATGGGTGCATGGCAACAAAATGTGACCGATTTACGCAACTTTATCTTAAAACGATGCGATAGTGTTAAAACGGGTTTTAACGGCTGTTATAATGTTACCGGGCCTTATAAAATTACTGTAAAAACTGTTCCTGCAAATGCAGGTTTTGTGGCATTTAACTCATTAACATTAACTACTTTTCCATGGGTTGGCTCATACCCTGGAACATTACCCAATCTGGCAACAGCACTACCTAACCCCAACTATTGTTTTACACATTGGACAACCTCTAGCGGTGTTATTTTACCCAACACAGCTGTGCCAAGTATTTCTTTAACGTTAACAGCCAACGATACACTTACCGCGCACTTTGCCATTAATCAAACATTGACAGCGGTTCCGGCTTCCACAACAATATGCAGCGGTAAAAGCGTTCAGCTTGAAGTACAGGATGGGTTCGAATATGCCTGGACCCCAACCATTGGTTTAAGTTGTACAACCTGCTCCAACCCAATAGCCTCACCTCTGGTAAGCACCGTGTATTCAGTGAGTCCGCATGCCTGTACCGGCGTTAAACAAATAACAGTGAATGTTGTGCAATCGCCCAACTTGCAACTTACCGCCAGTACACTTACGTTGTGCCTGAGCAAAACGTTTACCTCTCAAATTGTGGCTACCGGAGCGCAAAGCTACAGCTGGGTGCCACACAATAGCATTAATTCGTTAAATCAAAATCAAATTATTGTAAGCCCAACGGTTAGCACAACTTATACTGTAAATGGCGTTAATTCGCAAGGTGCTTTAGATTGTCCCGAGCAAGCACGTATTACCATTGTGGTAGCGCCTCAAATTATAGCCGGGGTTAATCCTAATGTTGCGATTTGTAAAGGTGAAAAAGCCAGTTTTACCGCTTATGGCGGCACTAACTATAATTGGTCGCCACCCGATGGCCTTAACACAACCACCTTGTCTTCTGTTGTATCAAGCGCTACAAGCGGTATGGTTTACACCGTAAACGTTAGTAAACCCGGGTATTGCAGCGACATAGCCACTACAACGCTAACCGTACACGACTTACCAAAAGTAAACGCGGGAAAAGACACGACCTATAATATTGATGATAAAATAATTCTTACTGCCGAAGGTACAGGAAGTATAGCCTGGATAGGTGGTGAGGATATTGCATGTAAAGATTGCCCGCAAACACAGATATATCCGAAACGCGATGCGTGTTATATAGCTGAAGCCACCAACGAATTTGGCTGTAAAGTCAGCGATCAGGTTTGTATTGTCGTTACCAAAAACTGGGGGATTTATATCCCAAATAGCTTTACACCAAACGGTGACGGTTTAAACGATGTGTTTCAGATTTACGGCAACTCGTTGCTGGAAATTAAAATGGACATCTACGACCGATGGGGACAGTTGCTGTTTACATCTAACAACATTGAAAACAGTTGGGATGGTACATTTAAAAATGTGCCTTGTGAAGTAGGGATATATAATTATAGAATAGTTTATAAAGGTGTAGATAATAAATCTAACGAAAAAACCGGTTCTATCACATTAATCAGATAATCTGCATTTGTTTTAATCGCTTGTTTTAATGAACTAATTTCATGCTGAAGAATAAATTTTTAGTTATCGCTTTTTTAAATATTGCATGTTTAAAAAGTGGCTTTTCCCAATGGAACAGCAATACCACCATTAATACAGATGTGGTTACAGCAGTTAACACTCAAAAAAACATTTCTATCTCATCCGACACAAAACGCGGGGCAATACTAGTTTGGGAAGACAAGCGAAATAGTACCTCTGATGATGTGTATGCGCAACGCGTTAATTCTGCCGGGTTAAAAAAATGGGTGATAAACGGTGTGGCCGTTTGTACAAACCCAGCCGAACAAAATTCAATTTCTTCGGTGGAAGATGGAAACGGCGGCGTCATCATTGCCTGGGATGATTACAGAAATGGAGATGCGGATATTTATGCCCAACGATTAGACTCGAATGGCGTGGCGCAATGGACGAGCGATGGAATTGCCGTTTGCAATAAATCACTACACCAAAAAGGCACTAAACTAATTAGTGATGGTCAGGGTGGTGCCATCATTGTTTGGCAAGATTCTGTTGCAGGCGCTACAGATATTTATGCACAACGTATTAGCGGCACAGGTGCCGTACTCTGGGCTAATTCAGGCGTTCCGGTTTGCGCCGCCCCATTAAAACAAATACGTCCCAGAATCCAGTCTGATAATGCTGGAGGCGCGTTTATTGTTTGGCAGGATAGAAGAAGTGGTTTGGATTACGATGTATATGTGCAACGCATTAATTCTTCCGGAAATGTACTTTGGGCGGCTAATGGCATAGCGGTTTGTAATGCCGTTAACACGCAATCTTACCCCAAGCTGAGAGGAGATGGTGCCGGAGGAATAATTATTGCCTGGCAGGATAAACGGAATGCCCTTGATACAGATTTGTACGCGCAACGGGTTGACGCGAACGGAAACACCGTTTGGCAAGCGAATGGTTTGCCGGTATGCGTTGCCGCTGATAATCAGGAAGAGTTAGATATGACCAACGAGGGACTTGCTAATGGCGTTATTGTATCCTGGACAGATCATCGTTCCATAATCAGTAACAACAGCGATGTATATATTCAAAAAATAGATTTAGCAGGAACGCCCCAATGGCCTTTAAATGGTGTTGCATTAACCAGTTCGCTTTTGGATCAGAAAAACTCAAACGTTGTAGGAGATGGTAGTGGAGGAGCAATTGTGGTTTGGCAGGATTCAGTAGCGGGAAACCAGTGGGATATACGAACACAAAGGGTGAATACAAACGGGGTGCCGCAATGGGCATTGAACGGAATCCCTGTATGTAATCAAATCAGTTCGCAAACCCAACCCGGCAGTATTTCGAATGGCGCAGGTGGCTGTATTTACGCATGGGAAGATAAGCGGAATGGGATAGACGATGACATTTACGTTCATCATTCCCCATTTCCAACCCTATTTAATCCGGAATTTGATTTTCAACAAGACGCTTTACGCTTATTTCCTATACCGGTTACTACCTCCGCTTTATTGAGTTATAAAGGCGACGAAACAATTAATTTCACCAATGGTCTTTTACGATTTACCAGCATCACCGGAAACGAAACGAAGATCAGATACAGCATAACGAATGATGGATTTGAAATTTTTAAAGATGATACACCAGCCGGTATTTACTTTTACACACTAATTTTAGAAGATCGGATCTTTACCGGAAAAATGATTGTGGGAAAGTAAGACAAAACGAAATCTATGTGTTTTATCATAGACGTTTAACGACTTTCTTCTTAGTTTTGCTAGTAACAAAGGTTTTAAAATAATATAATTCCGTCTACCTGCTAAAAATGAATCCTCTGACCTTGGAAATAAACTTAAACCCTCAATTACAGGAAAACCTAGCCTATTATGGAATTAAAACAAGCGTTGTCAGTGGATTTATAACAACTGATTTACCGGACAATGCGAGTTTCAGGGCCAGAGCCATTTATGAAGATGAATATCCTGTTAGTTCACTCCTCGAAGTAAACTGTGTTACTGAAAAAGGAGAAAATATATATGACCATTGCCGCGACTCAGGAACATCTATTCAGGAAGCTGTTATTCAAAACTTCAACAATTTCAGCAGCACATTGAATCCATTACTGGCTGCTTTAGGAAGCCTTGACCCTTACTCGTACGAAAACACAAGCATTGAAGAATGGGAAATCAACGGCAAAATCTGGGAGGCATACATTGGAAAACCTCATGTAAAATTTGTTCAAAAAATTATAGGTTTTACGTTGTTAGAATACGATCCTCCAGACGAATTTATCGCTTCTTTGAAAACGATGATATGCAATCTAAATCCGAATAACAGACTCCATTGGTTCAGGGGATACTATTGCCAACAGCAAAGGGAAATAACCATTAAAGAATTCCTAATGGACAACCAGCCCGTTAATGAATTAATGAATTGTTTTGACACATTGCCAATAATATCCAACATGGATTTTTTTAGTTGCCGGACCTTTATCGTAATAAAAGAAAAACGATCTGAGCCAGAATTGCACTGATTTTATCTAGGCAAAAAGAATACGATAACACTTACAACCTCAACTGCTGCTCCTATAACCACTAATGCCCGCACTTTATAAAGCCACTTCATCCATTCAAGGATTGGAGCTTTCAGGTTTCAGTTTCAAAAATCACTAAACTAATCAACAACAAAGTAATTTTTCGTTTTCCAATAACCTTGTATCTTTAGGTTACCGTATGTTTAAAAAAGCCATTATTTTCTTCCTTGTGTTTTTTGTTTTTACTCTATCTGCCCAAAGAAAAAGCACTAAAAATTCCCGAAATAAACGAACACCTCGCCCTTTTTCATTTGATCTGTACTACGGCCACAGCATTGCCAACAACAACTACTATAATCAGTTAAACAGCACCAGCTCCATCAATTTTAACCGGCCGATCCGGCAAATAGGTATTGGATATAGTAACCTTTATCTATTTTTTAGTGGCGGTGCAGGTTTATGCAATCAAATGGGATTTTACTATTACATAAATACTCCTATACATCTCAACGATACCCTTACCCCGCACCTTTCAGGCTACGCCTATTCTTTTGCCTTTGGCAAGAGTTTTTTCAAACAATCAAAATACTTTATACTTAACACATATATAGGCTTTAATACGGGGCGCACCGTTTTAAGAAACGTACATAACGCCGCATTTAAAAATCCTTTCTTTGCCCCTAAACTTTTGATTCAACCTAAAATCTTTACTAAGCGGCTGTGCTTTTCCTTACTCTTACACTATTGTCACGACACATCGGGTAAAAACTGGAAACTTAAAAGCGGCACCGACTCAGGATTCCGTTTAGAACGGTTCGATCAAAGCAATTACGGTGTTTTGGCCGCCATAGGATATTGTCTGTAAAAGTAGTCCCCTTCTTTTCCTTCACCTTAAACCCTACTGTAAACCCGCTGCGTCCACTTCAAAAAAACATTTACCTTTAAACGGAAACAAATTAAAACATGAAGCAACTATTTATCAACTTAGCCGTAAGCGATCTGCAAAAATCCATGGACTTTTATACTGCCCTTGGCTTTAGTAATAATCCCCAATTTTCGGACGGTACCGCTAAATGCATGGTATGGAGCGAATCAATTTTTTTGATGATTATGACTCACGAAAAATTTAAAACCTTTGTTACGAAACCCATTGCCGACACCAAAACAAACGTAGCAGGGCTTTTTTCGCTATCCGTAAACAGTGTGGATGAAGTAAACACCATTATAACCAACGGACTAAAAGCAGGTGGAATTGAGCCCACCGAAATGAGAGACTACGGATTTATGCAGCAACGAACCATCGAAGATATGGATGGGCATACCTGGGAAGTATTTTACATGGATATAACTAAATTCCCGCAACAGGGATAATTAAAAACAATTTTCGACATGGCACACAAACTTTTTCCATGCCTCTGGTTTAACGGGCAAGCAAAAGCAGCCGCTGATTTTTATTGTGCTGTTTTTAAAAACTCAAAACTAATTTCCGAAAATCCCATGGTGGTTATTTTTGAGTTGAACGACACCAAATTTATGGCATTAAACGGTGGCCCACACTATCAGTTCTCGCCGGCAAATTCTTATGTTATTACCTGCGATACGCAGGAAGAGATTGACCACTACTGGGAAAAACTTGGCGAGGGCGGAACCTATAGTATGTGCGGTTGGCTCGATGATAAATTTGGGGTATCGTGGCAAATTGTTCCTGCTATTTTAAGCACCTTAATGAACGATCCCGAAAAAGCACCCAAAGTAACACAAGCATTTATGCAAATGCGCAAATTCGAAATAGACAAGCTAATTAACGCTTAAAAAACTACACTATTCGCCCCATCATTCTCAAAAAATACAGGATCTATCCTTCTTGTATCGACATACGGAAGGATAACACTCTTTTTAACCACCATCAACCGGAAAATTACGGTTAAAAGTACCCCGAAAAATAAACATAGTTATCCCTCCTTGACACTCAGCGGTTTTGCCAGGCCATTCAGCAGTTTTGATCTCTGGAGAAACAATACTTCCCGCTGAGGAGCTCACAATTATCTATTAATTTCGTACCTTTGACCCATAAAATCTATGGTTTAACCGAAGTTTTTAATAAAACCGAACATGAAAAAATACAGTTGCTTACTTACGTTTTTAATCGCGGCATTTCTTGTTGTTGCCAGTCATTCCAAAGCTCAACTTCTGAACGAACTGGGGAAAATTACCCAGAAAGCGGCAGAAAATGCCGTTAAAAAATCGGTTGAAAAGAAGACCGATGAAAAAGTGACTAAAAAAACGGATGAAACCATTGATAAAGCTACGGGCGTTAAAGTGAACAAAAAATCGGAAAGTGGTGAAAATAGCGAAACCGGATCGAAAGAAAGTTCTTCAAAAAAGAACGACAAAGAAAAACAAAACTCTTTAGAAGAATTATCGGAAGAAGGGGAAAACGAAGTAGTTTTTAAACGTGGCGATAAGGTGTTGTTTGAAGATAATTTTGAAAAAGACGCGGTTGGCGATTTCCCTGCCCGCTGGAATACCAACAAAGGCGGCGAAGTAAAAAAACTGAAATCGTACCCCGAAAAATGGCTGAAAGTACCTGCCGGATCCATTATCAATTTAGAACTCAGCAAACCGCTTCCGGAAAACTTTACGGCGGAACTGGACCTCATTTTGCCCGCGGATCATCCTTACCGCCGACCGGGAATAGGATTTGGTAAAAAGCCGCAAAACATTGATTACCTGATTTCGGATGCCGATGCTGTTACTTTCGATATTATCAGTGCTGAATTAGAAAGTGGTGGTAAATACTACAATTTGAACTACGCTACACCAGATATGACTAAACGCGAAAAAATCAACTACACGGCTCCTCTTAACAAAAAAATTCACATTGCCTACGTAGTGAATGGCAAGCGCATCCGCATGTATGTTGATGATAAAAAAATGGTGGATCTGCCCAATGGTATGAAACCCGATTACCGTAAATCGTTTTTTGTTAATTCTATTACCAGTGGTTGGAAAGAAACTAAAGAGGCCTACTTCTACATGAGTAATATTGTGATTGCCGAAACCGGGATAGATCAACGCAGTCAGGTATTAAAAGAACTATTGGAAAAAGGTAGTTTTAGTACCAATGCCATACTCTTTGCCAGTGGTAGTGATAAGTTATTGCCCGCCAGCGACGAAATATTAAATCAATTGTATCAGGCTCTGAACGAAGAACAAACCTTAAAAGTAATGATAGCCGGACATACTGACAGTGATGGAGACGATGCCAAAAACCTTACACTAAGTCAAAAACGCGCGCAATCTGTAAAAAACTGGTTGATGAATAAAGGGATAACCGCTTCCCGTATGTCGGTTGAAGGAAAAGGCGAAAAAGAACCAATTGAAAGTAACGATACACCTGAAGGAAAAGCTCAAAACCGAAGGGTTGAATTTAAAGTAGTAAAATAAGTAAAATCAGTCTAACCCAGATCACGCATTAGAAATTTGTTGTGAGAGCGAAAAGGCCGATAAAATCTGAACTTTTGCGATTGAGGCATAGTCAACATTATGGTGAATGAGCGAAAGTTGCGAAGCCTCAGATTTTGAAGGACTTTTTGTTCGTAATAGAATTTCTAATGC
>JASGCO010000025.1 GCA_030054095.1 Sediminibacterium sp. | reverse complement strand
CTTTTTAATTCAATATCCTGTTTCTTGGCGGCCTCCTCAAAGTACGGTAAAGCAACATCTCTGTAAACCACCGGGGCAAAACTTAAAATATAGAAGGGAATAACAGCGGCATCATCTACTTCTTTTTTGCTTGGATAACCATTATAAAGCAGGTGACGAATCAACTCGTTAAATACAATGCTATCCGCTTCAGTTTTTCGTTGCCTGAAATAGCGTTTTTGCTCCGGACTTTTGGCACGGTTAATACTATCTGTTAAAATCCGGTCTGCGTCCTGAAATTGCCGATCCAGCGTTTCCAGAAAATGCTTAAGGGAATCGTTATGCCGGTGCGCATGGTAATCTACTTTCTGAATTTTTCCTTTCTCATAATAGTGTGTTCTTAAAAGCACACCCGAATCCGAATAGATTTTCCATGCACCTGTAAAATAAAAGTGAACCATCTCTTTGGTTTCTTCCTGCCGCGCTTTCCCTTTCATCTTCAGTTGTCCGTTCGGGTAGTAAAGCCATACCCGCATCCGTTTGCCCGTCAGGTATTTTTCTTTACGTTGCAAATGGCCACCTTGAGGGAAATAATAATAACTGGTGCCGCAATTTTTACCATGTCTGAATTTGTTTTTAGACCAGATTTGCGTGTTGGCACTGTCGTAATAACTAATCCAGTACCCATGTCTTAATCCACGTTTGTCTGAATAATTAACCCGGTGCAAATTACACCGGGTTAAGATTAGTAGCAAACCAACAAGTAAGAGTAAAATCCGTCCTTTCATACGTTTCAAACGGGTTCTAACTATAGTTTAGTGTGCAATAATAATTTTTTGAGTCGCTCGATGATTGCCATTTTCAACCACAAGAATATAAATACCATTCGCAAGATGACGTAAATCTACTGCTGTTTCACCATTACCAGAACTAGAAATCTGATGCTCATAAACCACTTGTCCCATAGTATTAACAACTTTGGCGGTAACAGGTTTAGTCTGCGAAACAGTAGTTACTAATTGCAGATTAAACAAACCAGCAGAGGGGTTAGGCTTTACGATAAACATATTTGTTGCCGGCATTGTTTCATTTAATCCGATTACGCCCGTACAAACAACCGGAAGAATTCCCATCCCTTTATTGCCCAGACTGCTTCCCCACGATGTACTCATTTGCGACCATGAATTATTCGACCATTTTTCCCATGTTGGGTTAGCGCTAACAGAACTATTGTTCATTACCACCACCGTATCGCCACTGCTACCCGGAATTTCAACCGAAACAAAGAAGCCGGCAGCAGGTACACTTAAAGCAGGTGAAAACGTATAAGTATAAGGAAGTAATACGTTTTCCGAATACGTGATACCCGGATTTCCACAATACGGATTGGTACTGTAAATAGGAGCTGTATTTAATACTCCCATGCTTACGGTGGCCGATCCTAAAAGGGTGCCGGGTGCAGAGGAGCCAACGCCCTGATATACTTTAATGTTTACCGGTGTTGACGCGTTGCCGTATGTACCGCGCGTATTGGTTTGAAAGAACAGAACGGTTACATTTGTTAACTGGCCCGCCGTATTACCATACATGGATCCCGGGAAAAACTCCGCTTTTTCTTTATCACCGTAGCAGTTGGTGCCATAAATATACCCTGCTTTAGGAGAACAGCCATTAGTGCCGGCGTCAGCAGCAGCAATAAACGCTGTTAAACTGTGACTCGAAGATACCGCGGTAATCGTTGAACAACTTGAAGAACCGCTTCCTCCACAAATAGAGGTAACGTTATTCGGTATATTACTTCTGAATTGCCCTGATTGCATGGCGGTTTGCATACGTGTTTTTTGATCGGGTGTAAACATATACATGATGGCATCGTCGGTATAATCCATAAAATTCATAAACATATCGCCATAAGGTGTACTACAGCCGCTGTTGCGTGGATAAGTTGGAGCACCATAATTTTGCCCGTATTGCCCGCCCGAAAACCCTCCGGTCTGCGAAGGCGTATCGTTACAATAATCGGTTGCATTACAATCTCCCGAAGGGTTATTGTTCCCATCTCCGCCTATGTGGCGTAATCCGAGCCAGTGACCAATTTCATGCGTTGCGGTACGGCCTTTGTTATAAGGCGATTGAAGCGAGCCGGTGTTGCCGTAAGCCTTGGCCCAGTTCCAAACCCCATCTGTAGAAGAAGTGCCTATACCTGAGGTTAATCCCGGTAAACCGGTGCTGCCCGGAAACGTTGCGTAACCTAATAAACCAACATTAACATGCACATCGCTAACCCAAACATTAAGGTATTTATTCGGATCCCAGATCGTATTAGGTTTAATGGTGCCGTTAATAAAATTCTGAAAGGCGCTGGATGAAGAACTGATGGAAGCCGGATCGGACCACCCTTTACTAACATAGTTGACACGGTCAATACCAGGTTCGGCCAGTGGATTCCCATTAGGATCAACGGTGGCGGCGCAGAAACTTATTTCCGTATTGGCAATGGATACGGCGGCGGTAAAACCAGTAGCTGAATAATTCGTGTAATTTAATCCTGTCCCGGCAAAATCGGCATTCAGAATAGAGATCTGAGAGTTAATCTGCGCAGAAGAAATATTCGGATACGTGCCAACAGCCTGCCCTCCATGAATAACATGAACAATAACCGGAATTCTGTAGGAAGCGGCAACAGTTTTACCGGTTCGTAATTTTTCTTTATACAGTTCAACCTGTTCGTTAAACCAATTGTCCCATTTTGCATCGGGTAAAACAGTACCACAAGTACGTTTTAGCGAAGAGGGGGAAGATGGTAAAGGGGTAAGCGGGTTCTGGATTTGAACATTCCTGTTTTGCGCGTAAGATAGGGTAGCGGCGCTAATAAGGGAAAGAGTAATACCTAAACGTAAAAATGTATTCATATCAGCATGGTTTTGCACACTAAAAGTACAATAAAATATTGACTTCAGGATATCGGCAGTTGCTGAGTTTTCTCAGTGACCTTGCCTTAATGCCATCGTTAGTTGTAAGATGGGGTAAACGCGTTTTAAATGGATTGTTTGTAACTATTGTCCGATATGTTAATAATAATGGATTTGATTTTAGTAAATTAGCGTCGCTTAATTCGCACTTATCAAAAACGTTATGAAATTTTTAGCAGATATTGATGTTATGCCATTAAAAGCCTTGCTCGATCCGCAAGGCAAAGCAGTAACCGGTTCTATGAAAAACCTTGGTTTACCTGAAATTGAAAATGTACGCATTGGCAAACATATAACCCTCGAAATCGAAGCTACTTCCGAAGAAGCAGCCAAAGCAAAAGTAGATGAAGCTTGTAAAAAATTATTGTGCAATCAGATTATGGAATCGTATGATTTCAAACTTTCTGCACTATAATTGGTTATCATTTCAAAGAATACGCTTACATTCACCAATCAAAATATTAATTTTAATCTAATACAAAATGGGATATCTATTCACCTCTGAGTCTGTGTCGGAAGGACACCCTGACAAAGTAGCCGATCAGATTTCGGACGCTTTAATCGATAATTTTTTAGCTTTTGATCCTAACAGCAAAGTAGCCTGCGAAACACTGGTAACTACCGGTCAGGTTGTTTTGGCTGGAGAGGTAAAATCAAAAGCTTACCTCGATGTACAGGAAATTACACGTGGCGTAATCCGTAAAATTGGTTACACTAAATCCGAATACATGTTCGAGGCTAACTCATGTGGTGTGCTTTCTGCTATTCACGAGCAATCGGCCGACATTAATCAAGGTGTTGAACGTAAAAAGAAAGAAGATCAGGGAGCTGGCGATCAGGGAATGATGTTTGGTTACGCTACTAACGAAACAGCTAACTATATGCCATTGGCACTCGACCTGGCCCACGCTATCCTTATTGAACTGGCCGCTTTACGTCGCGAGAATAAAGAAATTAAATACTTACGTCCCGATGCCAAATCGCAGGTAACCTTAGAATATAACGATAACAACGAGCCGGTACGTATTGACGCGATCGTGGTATCTACACAGCATGATGACTTTGATGCGGAAACCAAAATGTTAGCGAAAATCAAAAAGGATATTATCGATATTCTGATTCCGCGCGTTAAAAAGAACTATCCTAAATACGCCCATTTATTCAACAATAAAATCAATTACCATATTAACCCAACCGGTAAATTCGTTATTGGTGGTCCGCATGGCGATACCGGTTTAACAGGCCGTAAAATTATTGTGGATACTTATGGTGGAAAAGGTGCTCACGGTGGTGGCGCTTTCTCTGGTAAAGATCCAAGTAAGGTTGACCGCAGCGCGGCTTATGCTACCCGTCACATCGCTAAAAATCTGGTAGCGGCAGGTGTATGTTCCGAAGTATTGGTACAGGTATCTTACGCCATTGGGGTAGCTAAACCAATGGGTATTTACATTAACACCTACGGTACAGCTAAAGTAAAAATGACGGATGGTGAAATTGCGAAAATTGTAGAAAAAGTATTCGACATGCGTCCTTACTTTATCGAACAACGTTTAAAACTGCGTACCCCTATGTACAGCGAAACAGCTGCTTACGGACACATGGGCCGCAAAAACGAAGTAATTACCAAAACGTTTAAATCGCCCGATGGTAAAACCAAAACAATGAAAGTAGAATTGTTTACCTGGGAAAAATTAGACTACGTAAGCAAGGTAAAAGCCGCTTTTAAAATCAAATAAAATAAATAGCACTATCCAAAGCCGGGTCTCATCAGATCCGGCTTTTTTGTTGAGTACAACCTCAGAATTATAAAACACTTCGAGTCAGATATTTTCACGTTGTACTCCAATCCCATCAAGTAAAACCCTTTGCGATCTTAGCGCCTTTGCGAGATACGAGATAAAAACATCCTGAAATCACCATTTCCACAACCCTTCCATAAAATTAAAAAGGGGCCGTTTTTGCCACCCGCTATTGCCCCGCCAAAACCACGCTTTCCGCTATAGCTTGCTTGCTCTTTGCCCATTTTGCAGTGGCTCCGGTGGCTTCATAAAGTCGCCGCCTCGCTCACGCAAAATCAGGCAAAGTGCCGCGCAAGGCTGCCGCTGCAATCGTTCGGCCAGAACTACAAATAGAGGTGAAGGATAATAAAAGGAACAATCTTATTTGAACGTTGCAAGAATCAATTCAACTCATAACTCACATCCACCATTTTATCAATTTCATTTAAAAACTCCGTATTAATAGCCACTTTGTTTTTTTTGCTGAATAACTTTACCTGTAAATTCTCTGCCGGATCTTCCACATAAAATTCCAGATGACTTTTACCATTGTGTTTTAAAAACAATTCCTCCAGCATATCAATCAGTTGATTGTTCAGGGCTTCGGCTTTTACCATCAGTTTTAAATTGCTGAACGCGTTTTCTTTTACCTCTTCCAGCAATTCAATTTTAGTAATCTTTAATTCCAGTATGCCCGGCTGATTAAACCGTTCCTGTACCCGAGCGCGGATAAACACAAACAGATTTTGCACCATAAAATTATTAAAGCTCACATAATCCTTGCCAAATAACATAATATCCGTAGTGCCGCTGTAATCTTCTATCACCAGTTTCCCAAACGAATTGCCCGTTTTAGACGTACGGTGTTCAATAGCCGATACAATCCCGCCAAAAAATACCTCCTTATTTTTAAAGGGCTCCAGACTGTTTTTAATATCCTGACAGGTGATGTTACAGCGGTGTTGTAATATCAACTTGTAAGGATCCAAAGGATGCCCGCTGATAAAAAAGCCCACCACTTCTTTTTCCCTTGCCAGTTGTTCTAAGGGGCCCCATGACTCCGTTTTTGGTAGAGTAGGCTCTGTCACTTCTATTTCATCTTCCCCACCAAACAAACTGGCTTGTGAGGTATCGCCTCCTAAATTTTTCTGATTGGTGTATTTGATGAGTTTATCTGTAAGCGTGGTACCATCCGGTTCCGGAACAAAAAACATGGCCCGGTTAATCTCCGGAAAACTATCCAAAGCCCCGGCCAAAGCCAGTCCCTCAATAGTTTTTTTGTTCATGGTTTTACTATCCAGCCGCGCCGCCAGATCAAAAATAGATTTGAATTTTCCATCCTTGTTCCGCGCTTCTACAATAGTATTTACCACATTTTCACCCACACCTTTTATGCTGGCCATTCCAAAACGGATATCGCCGTTGGGCATAACACTGAATTTGCCGAACCCTTCGTTTACATCAGGTCCCATTACGTTAATGCCCATGCGCTTACACTCTTCCATAAAGAAGGTAATCTTCTCAATATTGCCACTGTGGTTCAGCACCGAGGCCATAAACTCGCTCGGGTAGTTGGCTTTAATGTAACCTGTTTGAAACGCCAGATACGCGTAACAGGTAGAGTGCGATTTGTTGAAAGCGTAACTCGCAAAGGCTTCCCAGTCTTTCCATACCTTTTCGGCCACGGTAGTATCGTGTCCGTTGGCTTTACAACCATCCAGGTACTTGCTCTTCATTTTATCCAGTACATCCTTCTGCTTTTTCCCCATCGCTTTACGCAGGGTATCAGCATCACCTTTGGTAAAGTTGGCCAGCTTTTGCGATAGCCGCATTACCTGCTCCTGATAAACCGTAATCCCGTAAGTTTCTTTCAGGAACTCATCCATTCCTTCCAAATCGTAGGTAATGGGTTCACGCCCGTGTTTACGGTTAATGTAGTTCGGAATGTACGCCAATGGTCCCGGACGATACAAAGCGTTCATGGCAATTAAATCCGTCAGCGAATCGGGTTTCAGTTCCTTCAGGTACTTTTGCATACCCGGACTTTCAAACTGGAACACCCCGTTGGTTTCCCCGCGCTGAAACAGTTCCAGTGTTTTCTGATCATTCAGGTCAATGGCATCAATATCAATGGTAATACCATGCCGCTCCTCCACAAACTTTAACGCGTCTTTAATAATCGTTAAGGTACGTAATCCCAAAAAGTCCATTTTCAGTAAACCGGCGCTTTCGGCCACCGAGTTGTCAAACTGGGTTAACAACATATTACTGTCTTTGGCTTTGGTTACCGGCACAAACTTGGTGAGTTCATCGGGTGTAATAATCACCCCGCAGGCATGCACACCTGTATTGCGCACGCAGCCTTCCAGCTCGTAGGCTTGTTTTAATACCACCGCTTCCGGGGTATTGCCCTCACTTAATTTTCTGAAATTATGACTTTGTTCTACAAACTCACGGCGGTCTTTAATCTTTTCTAAATACTTTTCATCAATCCCACCCGGTTTCAACAGACTTTTTAAATCCGCTTCCAGACTTTCGGGGAACGATTTCGCCAAACGATCGGCATCGGGCAGGGGTAAATTGAGAACCCTCGCCGTATCACGAATCGCGCTTTTCCCACCCATAGTACCATAGGTAATAATTTGTGCTACCTGATTAAAACCATATTTGTTAATCACATAATCAATTACTTTATCGCGGCCTTCGTCATCAAAGTCAATATCAATATCGGGCATACTGATACGGTCCGGATTCAGGAAACGCTCAAAGAGGAGATCGTACTGTATCGGATCCACGTTCGTAATGCCCAAACAATACGCCACCGCGCTACCCGCCGCGCTACCACGTCCGGGACCTACACTAACGCCCATTTCGCGGGCTTTAGTCGTAAAATCTGATACAATTAAAAAGTAACCCGGAAACCCCATACGCTCCATGGTGGCCAGTTCAAAATCCAGTCGCTCCTGTATGTCGGGTGTAATTTCTTTGTACCGTTTTTTAGCCCCTTCGTAGGTCAGGTATTTTAAATACGCATTTTCGCCCCGTTTGCCTTTTCCTTCGTCATTCGGATCTTCATCCCGCGGATCTTTAAACGCATCGGGAATCTGAAATTTAGGAAGTAATACATCCCGACCCAGTTTAAACGATTCTATTTTGGCCGTAATTTCTTCGGTACAGGCAATGGCCTCTGGTAAATCGGCAAAACTCTTTACCATGTCGGCCGTTGACTTAAAGTAGAATTCGCTGTTAGGCATTCCAAAACGGAAGCCACGGCCTTTACCGATAGGTGTTTCTTTTAATTCCCCGTCTTTAACACATAATAAAATATCGTGCGCCTCACTGGCTTTTTTATCAAGGTAGTAATTGCTGTTGGCAGCAAAATACTTAACGTTATACTTTTTGGCAAAGCCCAGTAACACCTCATTTACGTGATCTTCTTCCGGTAAATTGTGGCGATTCAGTTCCACATAGAAATCCTCACCAAATTGTTCTTTGTACCACAAAAACGCTTCCTCTGCCTGCTTTTCGCCCACATTTAAAATCAAACCTGGAATTTCACCCTGTAAGGATCCCGTAAAACAAATCAGATCTTTTTTATACTGTAATAATAACTCTTTATCAATACGCGGTACGTAGTACATTCCCTCCAGAAAGCCAAGAGAACTGAGTTTACAAAGGTTTTCGTATCCGTTTTTATTTTTGGCGATAAAAGGTACCGCATAACCATTATTTTGTTTGGTGCGGTCTTTACGGTCCGTGGTTACATATAATTCACAGCCAATAATACATTTGAGTTCGTTTTTCTTCGGGCCGGGTTTCTCACCTTTATCAATGGCTTCGTTGGTTGCTTTAATGCCTTTATTTTGTTTATCTACTGCCTGCCAGAACTGAAACGCGCCGTACATATTCCCATGATCGGTAATGGCAATGCCGCCCATATTGTACTCAACGGCTTTTTTCACCAGATCCGCAATTTCGCTAACCGATTGCAATACCGAAAACTGCGTGTGGTTGTGCAAACTCGTATAAACAACCTGACTCAGGTCAACAGTCGGTGTGCCGTTTTCGCCCTGATCGTCGGTTTTTGCTTTTTGCTTTTGCGCTTTTAACTGCTTTTCGTGTTCCAGTAAGGCGCTCAGATCCACATCCTGATAGTTGATTACCTCAAGGTCTGCCGGAGATAATTCGCTGACTCTGGTAATCCCTCGTTTTACAATTTCGAAGAATACTCTGGACGTTGCCTGTACGTCAAAAGCGGCATTATGGGCTTCTTCAAACGAATTGTTAAAGAGTTTGGTGTAAAGTTCAGTAAGGGTTGGCCATTTAAACTTTCCGCCTTTACCGCCGGGAATGGCGCAAAAGTTAGTGGTTTGATCGTTTTTGGTATCAATGACCGGTTTCTGTTCAAAATAATTGGGTAAACCGCAGCGTAAAAATTCAGCACCAATAATGTTGATGTCAAACTCAATGTTATGACCGCATAAGTAGCGGGTTTGCTCCAGAATAGCGGCAAATTCCTGAAGAACCGTTTTCAGATCCCGGCCATCAGCCATGGCGCGTTCTGTCGAAATGCCATGTATCTGAACAGCGTTGTAAGGGATGGTGTACCCTTCCGGTTTTATAATAATGGAATCGTGATGTAGTAATTTACCGGTAGCATCGTGTAACTGCCAGGCCACCTGTACCATACGGGGCCAGTTATCGCTATCGCTGATAGGCGCGTTATAGTTCTTGGGTAAACCAGTGGTTTCGGTATCAAATATGAGAAAGTTCACCATAGTACGTTACAATTTTTGTTGCTGTAAAAGTTCTTTAATAGCGCTTAGTTCCGCTTTAATGTCCTGCAAAACGGTTAATTCAGAACCCACGGCGTTAGAAGTGGTTCCCGCAAACTGGTGTTTCAGTTTTTCGCGTTGCTCCAGAATAAGATGTTTAAATTCATGCGCGTCATCCATCCCGATAATCTTCATCAGGTTTTGCTGGTTATGCGCTCCGCCACCCGCGGTTTCTAGTTTTAAAATGGTTAACCCAAAAGCCCGCAATACGGGACCGCCTATAAACGATAGATCCTGTATGTTTTCGAGTGGAATGGTTTTTTCCACCTGAAACAAAAGTCCGGCGCCGAATTTTAAATGTTTTTCAGATAATTCACAAGACAGGGTATTGTAAAATTTAGAACTTAGCCATTGTCCCAGACCCAAAACCCAGAACGGAATCAATACAATCCCCACCACTGTAATAATCATGTAAAACAAAACCACAAAAAAGATATAGGTTTTAACCGCGGGGTCGAAAGTAGCTTTTTTAATTACCCGGTTCTCCAATTCGTTCATAGTTTAAAGATACAGATAATAGAGGCCTTTTGTCAAATCTGTTAACAAGTGTTGGAAATTTTCACGCCTTTTTTTAATTTTAAAACAGAGGCATTATACCTGTTCTCTTTTTAAACCAAAAACAATTGCCGGGTAGCATTTATGAGAAAACAACTGATTAAAAAAAATACTTCTGATGGAAAAGAAACGGATATGCCAACCAGAAGAATAGACACTATCCGTCAATTGAAAAAAAGTGATTTAAACACCGGCAAAAGTGAGGAACGCTCATCACCCTTACATTATGTGTCAACTAAGAATACGGCTTATCAACTAATGGCAGATCGTTATTTGCAAAGTCATCAGGGAATCGGTCAGTTTAAAAGTGCTGATGAGGAGCCCTTACAACGTAAAGTAAACACTACCGGATTGCCAGATCAGTTAAAGAATGGCGCGGAACACCTTTCCGGAATAGATTTAAGCGATGTTAAAGTACATTATAACTCCCAGGCACCGGCTCAGTTAAACGCGCACGCGTTTGCACAAGGCAACCAGATTCACGTAGCACCCGGGCAGGAAAAGCATTTACCGCACGAAGCCTGGCACGTGATACAGCAGAAACAAGGGCGGGTAAAACCGACCACTCAGCTTAAAGATAAAGTACCCGTTAACGACGATAAGCATCTGGAAAGTGAAGCGGATGTTATGGGACAGAAAGCCCTGATTCAGGGAAAAGATGCTGTTCAGCGCAAGGTAAGTACTACGGTGAAACAAATAGATACGGAAACTACGGCGCAATTAGCCCGTACTAAAGTTACTGCCCGGAAAACGCCGGGAACAACTGCCGTGCCACGTAAACAGCGCACGTTTAGCGGACATGGTGCTTTAAAACGGGATACCAGAGGCAGGAAAAAATTTTTCAAAGTCCCGTATGGGAAAATAATAACGCGCCCGGCCCCCAGAGGCGCTACGCTTGGTGATATTTCGAAGTACCTCAATAAAAATCCGGTCATAGATCAGGGAACGATCCGCGATTTAATAAAAATAAGTACAACATTAGAATTATGGTCAAATAAAACCATGATCTCTAAAATTTTGAACGAGTCTTCTATCACCAAAACATCACTCCAGATTAAAATACTAACCGATTTAGAAAGCGGTGCAAAAACATACAGTAACTTGACCGGTCCCCAAAAAACGTCATTGACTAAACTGGAAAATAACAAAACATTTGAAGCATGGCTTGAATCCTATATTAAACCTAAAACATTTCAACAGTTTAACGGCGGAGAGGATATTGAGGATATGGATTTGACGGCTTTTGAAAGTAAACTGAGAAGTCGTAATAAAACAGGAAATACGTATGTGAATAATCCTGAAGTTCTGTCTAATCTGGTGAACAATTGCAGCGATGATGATATTACCGTTAATGCATGTTCCTACGATCCTAATGAAAAATACACCGGATTTCAGGTTGATAAACTCTGATGGATCTAAAAAGAGGATGTTTATAGAATAAATGGGTCTAACAATTGTTTCCAATTATTCTGATGTATTGCACTGGGGTTAATCAAATAAATTAGCCCAAAAAACTTGTGTATATTAAAAAAATGTCCCAATTTGGAGCATTAGATTTTAGTAATGACTGGAACGATTGATATCTCAATAGATAAGATTGCAAAGAGCAGAGTAGAAGAGTATGATGTAAATAATGTACCCTTCGGAAAATGTTTTAGCGACCACATGTTGGTTGCCGAATACAAAGATGGGAAATGGCAAACGCCATATATAACCCCGTACCGTGATATCCCGATGAGTTATGCCATGAGTGCGTTGCACTATGGTCAGGCCATATTTGAAGGGATGAAAGCGTATAAAAATGAGAATGGACAGGTATCGTTGTTCAGACCATTGGAAAATTTTAAACGCCTTAATAAATCAGCGTTGCGTATGGCAATGCCTGAGGTACCAGAGGAGATTTTTATGGGTGGACTCATGGAATTGATTCGCCTCGATTCGGCCTGGGTGCCAAGCAGTGAAACCGGAAGTTTATACATCCGTCCGTTTTTAATAGCTACAGATGAAGCCATAGGCGTACGTCCCAGTGATACTTACAAGTTTGTAATCATTACCTGTCCTGCCGGTAAATACTACAGCGAACCCATAAAAGTTCTGGTAGAGCAAACGTATATCCGCGCGGTAAAAGGTGGAGTAGGCTTTGTAAAAGCAGCCGGTAATTATGGGCGAAGTCTGTATCCAACCCGTTTGGCACAAGCCAAAGGATATCAGCAGGTAATCTGGACAGACAGCGAAACCCATCAGTACGTTGAAGAAAGCGGAACCATGAACCTGATGTTTGTGATTGGCGATACCGTTATTACACCGGCACTAAGCGATACCATATTAAGCGGTATTACCAGAGACAGTGTTCTCTCATTGGCCCGCGATTGGGGATATAAAGTGGAAGAGCGCAAAATCAGTATTAAGGAAATTGTAGAAGCGCATAAAAACGGAACGCTTAAAGAAGCTTTTGGTTGTGGAACGGCGGCCACTATTGCCCATATTACAGCAATAGGATACGAAGGAATTGATTATCAGTTGCCGGCGTTAGAAGACCGTAAATTTTCACCTAAAGTAGATGAACACTTACGAAACATTCGTAAAGGGAAAACCGAAGATAAGTTCAAGTGGATGATGGCAGTATAAGAGCCAGAGTAGATAATAAAATGAACAAAAGCGGTTTTTACACCGCTTTTGTCGTTTAAAGAAACAGGTATATGAAAATAAGACAGCATTTATCAATGGCAGCATTAACAGGAATGGTAGTCCTATTATTGTTTGCATGCAGCAATGATTCCAAAAAAGGAAATGAAAATACTATAAAGACGTATTTTGAAGGCGAAATTGTACAAAAGGAAGAAGTAGGGCTTTATGGCAAACTGGCAGGCCTAAAAACAACATGGTTGTTTTCTGAACATCGTTTAAAAAGAGAGCAAACCTATTCGGGCTTAGCCAACCTCTTACCAGCTAAAGCTGGAATAATAGTGGATCTGTTAAAAGACAGCGTAACACTGTACTATACGGACATAGATGGTAGCTTTAAATACACAGGTTCATGCAAGGACTATCAAACCTATATGAAAGAAAAGGGAACAACCCGTAAAGGATTAAATACGGTTGATCAGACTTTTACGGTATTACAAAATTACCGTTCTTCAAAACACGTAAAAGATTCCATGGAAATAAAGGGGTTTCTATGCGATTATTATTTGTACAAGGAAAATCCTGTTAAACAGGAGGTGCTGGATGCAAAGGGACTATTAATAAAACGTTCGTTGCTCGAAATGGCCATTTTGAATTTGCCGTCAGAAATCAACTTTCCCGTAAGATCAGAAGTGCGGACGCTGGTTACGGAAGTAAAAAATGACAGCATACTGAATAGTTCCGTTTCTCAAACCCTGAAAGGAAAAATAAAACAATTATTGGGTACTAAAGCGGAGGGTGTAAAAAACAGTAAGCCTGAACCAAAGAGCAATGAAAGCCAATACGCAGAAAAGGGAATAAACCTTATTAAGAAAGGAATTGATGCCGCTATTCATATTACGGTAGAATTGGTTGAAATTGCAAAACGATCGGTAACTCAGGCGGAATGGCATCTGCCGGAAGCTAAGTATCAGGAATTTAAAGACCCTGAACGTTTTTTTGAAGCCTTACCGAAAGTATCGGAAACTAAATTTGATGATTAAGAATAGTACATGAAAGAAAGTAAATGAAAATGAATCGGATAAAAGACACTATAGCAGAAGTAAAAGACACATTGGATGAAGCAATTTCAGACACGGATAGGTGGTTTGATAAAGAAGAAGCGCTTCGGATTTATTTGCCTGAAAATGGAGGCTGGAGTATTAATCAGGTGTTAGAGCATACGGTTCTGACCTCACATTTTTTGTTGATTCTGATAGAGAAAGGGACGCTAAAAGCATTACAACTTGCCCAAAAGAAAAATAGTATTGAGGAGTGTGAAAATTATACCTTTCATAAAGACCGTTTGGATGAGGTGGGATTACACAACTCATTTACGTGGATAAGACCGGAGCACATGGAGCCTAAAGGCGACAGAAGCATGGTTGCTATCAGAGCACAATTACACGTGCAGCATCAACAGTGCCTTAGTTGCCTCGAACGGTTAAAAAATGGGGAGGGAATCTTGTATAAAACAACGATGAGTGTAAATAATCTGGGAAAGATAGATGTGTATGAATACATTTACTTTTTGGCGCAACATGCTAAACGCCATATTACCCAAATGGAAAAAATAGAACAGGAATATTTAGCGAAGGGGCCAAAACATGGATAATGCCGGGCTTAAAAAACTCGAAATACAGGGGTATTATGTTGTTTCACCATTATTTAACAGCGAAGAACGGAAACTAATAACGGATATACTGGATAATAATGATACAGAGGAAACAACTCATACACCTAAAGTTGTACATGGTATGCGAAGGGTGTTGTGCAGACTGCCTGAATTAAAAAAACATCTTTTCACAAGGTCGTTTTCAGCGTTAACCGAAAGCATTTTAGGGAAAGACTATACGTTGATTAAATCTATTTACTTTGATAAGCCACCCGGTGCCAATTGGGCGGTACCTTATCATCAGGATATTAGTGTCGCATTGATAAATAAGAACGTTTCAGACGATTACCATAACTGGCTAAGGAAAGAAGATTATTGGTCGGTAAATGCGCCGGAGTCGCTCTTAAATAGGATTTATACATTCCGCATACATCTTGATGAAACGGATGAAACCAATGGCGCGCTAAAAGTAATGTCAGGCTCCCATCTTTCGGGCATAACCAGAACTATACCAAACCAATCCCCCACTTCTTCAGAAGAAGTAGTCGTGGTGGAAGCAGGTGGAGTAATGGTAATGCGTCCTTTGCTTTGGCACGCGTCTTCAAAAAGTAATGGTAAAAGACGGAGGGTCATTCACCTGGAGTTTTACAAACAGCCGGGCGAAGATTTGCCATGGGCGGAATATGTTTCCTCTGATGAGTTAAAAAGAATAAAATAACCTTATTTTAAATGTCAACTGATCAACAATTTATTCGCGGGTTTCCATAATTTGTTGTAGAAGAGTGTGCCTTTTCCGTATGTATATTAAAATGTTATCAGCCGCATTTATTAGTATCCTTTTAGTGCTAGAGAACTGTTGGTAATGTGTTGATTGACATTTGTTTAAGCGTATGGGTACATTGATTGAGTGAGTCGTTCCTCTGGAAGAGTTAAAGATAGGGGTTAGCTCAGGTGTTTTACTATTTTTATTAAAAATCTTCCCCATGAAACGTTTTTCGTTTTTCGCTCTATTCGTAGTACTTATCATTAGAAGTAATCCATTAGGTGCACAGTGTTTAACCATGCTATGCCCTCCAAGTGTAACGGTTAATGCTCCGGTGGGGGCTTGTGCGGCTGTGGTGGCCTACGCAACTCCTACGGTTAATTGTGCAACCTGTACTTCTTTTACACAAACGTTTAACTATACTGGCTCCATGCAACAATTTACAGTACCTGCCGGTGTTACTTCTATTAATATTCTGGCAAGGGGTGCTCAGGGGGGATTCCACCCAAGTTCTACCTTTCAGCCAGGCCTGGGAGCCGCTGTAAGAGGCACTTTTCCCGTTACACCCGGAACTGTTTTAAAAGTGCTGGTGGGTGAGCGGCCTTCGATTACTACTGGTGGCGGAAATGGTGGCGGCGGTGGTTCTTTTGTAACCACATTAGCCAATGCGCCGCTTATTATCGCCGGTGGTGGTGGCGGAAGCAGTGCCAATACAGATTCGCCAGCCAAACATGGTAATGTTACTGCTACAGGTGGCACAGGCGCTGCGGGAGGAGGAACTGGTGGTACTGGAGGAAACGGCGGTAATGTTGGGCCAACAGGTTTTCAGTCGGGAGCTGGCGGTGGTTTGCTGACCAATGGTGCCAATGGCTGGTCGGCAGGTTCAGGAGGTATTAGTTTTATTGGAGGAGGAGCAGGCGGTTTTGTAGCTGGATGGCCGGCAGCCCGTGGCGGATATGGTGGTGGTGGACAAGGGTCCATGTATGTGGTGGGCGGCGGCGGCGGCGGCTATTCAGGCGGCGGCGGCGGCGGAAACGTGTCCCCGGCCGGTGGCGTTGGTGGTGGTGGCGCATCGTTTAATGGAGGAACCTGCCCATCGGGTACAACTGGTATTAACACGGGGCACGGGTCAGTAATGTTCACCTGGGGTACAAGCACCGTAATGCCGGTTTTAAGTTCTGGTTTACCAAGCGGATCTTCCTTCCCGGTAGGAACTACTGTTCAAACCTATACCGCGCAGGATGGTTCCGGTAATACCACGTCATGCTCTTTTTCAGTAACGGTAAGAGATGTAACAACCCCAACGATAACCTGTCCGGCTAATGTTAACCAATGTACAGCTATTGTAAATGGCATCGCTCCGGTTTCCGTGCTGGATAACTGTCCGGCTGCTCCGGCAGTTACGTATTCTTTTTCAGGCGCTACTGCCGGAAGTGGAGCCAATAATGCAAGTGGCACAGCGTTTAATACAGGTACAACTACTGTTACTTACATCGCTACTGATGGCAGTGGTAATATCGGATCCTGTAGTTTTTCTGTTGTTACAGGTGCCGCACCAGTCCTAACCATTGCGGTAACCAATCCTTCTGTATGTTTGGGAGGAAGCACCACGATGAGTGCTTCTGGTGCATCCACTTACACCTGGACGGGAGGAGTAACCAACGGGGTGCCATTTTCACCTGCGGTAACAACCACATATACGGTGTCGGCTACCAGTGCGGGGGGGTGTACCACTACCGCGGTAAGAACAATAACGGTTTTCCCTTTACCGGTAATTATTACCAATTCACCAACGGCTTGTCTCGGATCTACCATTAATCTGACTGCTTCGGGTGGTGCAGGGTATAACTGGTCCGGGCCAAATGGGTTTACTTCTGCGCTTCAAAACCCATCCATCCCTAATGCAGTGGTAAATATGGCAGGTGTTTATACTGTTACAGTTACCTCAGCACAAGGTTGCACCAATACGGCAGTTTCAAACGTTTCTATCAGTGTTTTACCACCTCCCGCATTGGGAAGTAATACGCCATGTACGGGCAATACGCTTTCACTTACAACAACAGCAGCTAATTCCTACACGTGGTCGGGCCCTAATGCATTTTCTTCGAATCTGCAAAATCCACTGATAACCAATACCAGTACATTAAACAGTGGCATCTATACCCTCACAGCAACCAACGCTTCCGGCTGTCAGGCCACCGGAACTCTGGCGGTTACAATACAATCACGACCAGTTATTAATGCGATGTCCAATAGTCCTGTTTGTGTGGGAAGTGTATTGAATTTAAGTGGAAGTGGAGGTGTCTCAGCACAGTGGAATGGTCCGGGAGCGTATTCATCGGTTAATTATTCACCTTCCATCGCTTCCGCATCCCTTGCTAATTCAGGTAATTATTCCTTAACGGTTACGGGCGCTAATGGATGTACGAGTAGCACGGTTATTGCAGTTGTAGTAAATACATTACCGGTTATTGTTACAAACTCACCCACTACCTGCGCGGGCACAACTATCAATTTAACAGCTACCGGCGGAAGCACGTATAATTGGAGTGGTCCCAATGGTTTTACATCTGTTCAGCAAAATCCTTCTATTCCAAATGCAACAGCGGTAATGGGTGGTGTTTATACTGTAACGGTTACTACAGCTCAGGGATGTTCGGGAACAGCGGTAGCAAATGTGTCCGTCAGTACCCTTCCCCCTCCGGCTTTAAGCAGTAATACACCTTGTACAGGCACTACATTGTCTCTTACTGCCACCGCGGCAACAAGTTATACATGGTCTGGCCCTAATGGGTTTACCTCCAATCTTCAGAACCCGGTTATTGCCAATACTGGAACAGTACATGGCGGGATATATACCTTAACCATTTCCAGTGGTATGGGATGTCAGGCTGTTTCTACATTATCTGTAACGATTAATACACGACCAGTGGTGTCAGCGACATCAAACAGTTCGTTGTGCGTTGGTAATGTATTAAATTTGAGTGGCAGTGGCGGAAATTCCGCGGTATGGAGCGGTCCATCGGGATATACTTCCGCTTCTTATTCACCGGCCATTACAACGGCATCGGTTGCTAATGCAGGTAATTATACATTAACGGTAACCGGAGCCAATGGTTGCACCAGCAATACAGTTATTGCGGTAGTAGTAAACACGCTTCCGGTTATTGTCACTAATTCCCCTTCAACCTGTTTTGGTTCTACGGTTAATTTAACCGCTTCGGGTGGTGGTACCTACAATTGGAGTGGTCCTAATGCATTTACGTCTGTTCTGCAAAACCCATCTCTAACCAATGCCTCATCGGCTATGTCGGGTATATATACAGTAACGGTTACAACCCCGCAAGGGTGTTCTGCGACGGCTGTTTCTGTTGCTTCTGTAATTGCTCAGCCGGCTCCGGTTATAAATAGTAATGCACCTTGTGTGGGTAATACACTATCGTTAACTACTGTAGCAGCTCTAAGTTACAGTTGGACCGGACCAAATGGTTTTTCTTCCGTTTTGCAAAATCCGCTTATAGCCAACACTACTACATTAAACGCCGGTATATATACTTTAACGACTAATAATGCCGGAGGATGTATTGCCAATGGAACATTAGCCGTAACAGTTCACCCGCGTCCTTTAGTACAGGCCGGCTCTAATAGTCCGGTATGTGTGGGGCAGGTAATTAATCTGAATGGAAACGGAGGAACTCAGGCGGCCTGGGCTGGCCCGGCAGGATTCACATCAAATTCGTATTCACCGGCCATTTCATCCGCGTCGCTTGTCAATTCCGGGAATTATACCTTAACGGTTACAGATGCCAATGCCTGTACAAGTGCAACGGTAATCGCTGTTACTATTAATAGTTTGCCGGTAGTGCCGGTTAATACACCAAGCACCTGTGTAAATGGAGTATTAAGTTTTTCTGCCAGTGGGGGAACCACTTATGCCTGGCAAGGCCCTTCAGGATTTACCAGTAATCTTCAAACCCCATCCGTAACAGCTGCACAGATTACCAATGCGGGAACTTATACTGTTACCGTAACAAATGCGGCAGGATGTTCGCAAACGGCTATCAGTAATGCGTCTGTGTATGCGCTACCGATAGTAACAGCTTCCAATTCAGGCCCGGTATGCGCCGGAGGTTCTCTCAGTTTAAGTGCAACAGGAGGTGCCAATTTCTTATGGTCTGGCCCCGGAGCTTATTCATCCATGGTACAAGCGCCGCTTATACCAAATATTCAAACGACGGCTGCAGGCACTTATACTGTAATGGCAGGGTCAACTCAGGGATGTACCAATACAGCTGTTACCACAGTAGTGGTACATGCTTTACCGATAGCGTCCATTACATCTAATGCACCGTTATGTGAGGGGCAATCGCTTAACCTGAATGGTTCGGGAGGATTAGTGTACAGTTGGAACGGCCCTAACGGATTTAGTTCAGTAAGTTCAGCGCCTGTAATCAATGGGGTAACTTTAAATGCTTCGGGTAGTTATACATTAACGGTTACCGATGCCAATGCTTGTGTTCAAGGCACAACGGCACTGATAACAATAAATCCATTACCGATAGTGTCCGTAGCAGGATCATCTGTGTGTACCGGACAACCCATTACCCTTTCAGCCGGTGGAGGCAATACCTACACCTGGACTGGTCCGAATGGGTTTACTTCTGTGTTGCAAAATCCGCAGATAAACAATGCCACTTCGGCTATGGCCGGACTGTATCAGGTGGTAGTAAGTTCATCGGCAGGTTGTTCCAGAACAGGGTCAGTAACAGTATCGGTAAATACGGCACCCAGCGCTACAGCCGGAGCAACAAGCCCTGTATGCGAACGCTCTGTCCTTAATTTATATGCCAATGGCTCTGTAAACTACACCTGGCAGGGCCCGAATGGTTTTGTGAGTAATCAGCAAAATCCTAAGCTAAATCTGGTTTCGGCAGCGGCCTCCGGTGTTTATACTGTTACGGTAACGGATGCTATTGGATGCTTTTCGAGGGCAACAGTAGCGGTAACCGTTAATCCATTACCTTTTGTGAATATAGTGCCTTCGCGTACCGCGGGTTGTATGCCGCAATGCATAGCTTTTAACGCGCAAAGTAGTGCTACCGGGACTTCTGTTGTATATAGCTGGGATTTTAATAATGGTATGGCACTCAGTAGTGGCACAACCATGACATCTTGTTATTCTGCAGCAGGATCTTTTAGCCCTTCCCTAAAAGTAACCGATGCCAATGGCTGTGTTAACAGCTCATCGGCTACTATAGAAGTGTTCCCGGTACCTCAGGCCGATTTTGTGTTTACACCGAATAAACCCACTCTTTATGAAAATACAGTGGAATTTACAGATGTATCTGTTGTAACTAACAGCAATAGCATTACACAGTGGGCCTGGTACTTTAATACAGCAAATCCTGCCGGAACCAACCAAAATATCACTCATGTTTTCGAAGATGTGGGAGAGTATCTGGTTAGTCTTATAGTGAAAAGTAATAATGGCTGTATGGATACGATTCATAAAGTCATTAAAGTGGAAGAAGAGTTTGCACTTTATGTACCCAATGCCTTTACGCCTAACGATGATGGATTAAATGATACATTTCAGCCAAAAGGAGCCGGATTCAAAAATTATGAATTGTCGGTTTTTGACCGCTGGGGCGAACGCGTTTTTGTGAGTAATGAACTCGCAAAAGGGTGGGATGGAACAGTTAAGGGCGTGTTAGCTCAGGACGGAGTATATGCGTATAAAATAACCTTAATCACTATTGGTGGTAAATCTAAGGATATAACCGGAAGCGTTACATTAATGAAGTAAGCGTAGGGAAAGTAACAGAATTAGTTCGTTTTATAAAAACCTCTATGGGAAAAGAAACATTCCGGTAGGGGAATAATACCGTGCATTTCCCTTTTCAGATAAATGATTGTAAATTACCTTTGAAGCATTCATGCTGAATAAAAACAGTAATGAGAAATAACCATCTATGAAAAAAAAATACCTTATCGGCCTTAGTATTTTACTGCTCAGTTTTGCTTCTCTGAAAATTAGTGGACAGAATGTTTTAAAATCGGCATATAATATCATGAAGCTAAAGGAAACTAAAGATCCTGTTAAGCTGGAATTATTCGAAGAATTGGCGCGTTATGTTAAACCCGGATCCGGCAAAACACTGGGTAATTATTTGAAAGTTTTTTCTTTTAAGTCTGCTTTTCTTGAAACGTATTTAACCAAGGTCTTTATATCCGATTCCATTTTGAATGAGGAAGTTTCTAAAAACAGCAAACTTGACTTTAACACTATTAAATCAGTAACACAGTCCACTGTTGTACTCAAATTTTTAGATAGCCTTGAAAAAACAAGAAAAGGAACTCCGAAAACATCCCAGTTGGCTTTAACTATCGAAAAACTATCGGGAGCACTAAAAAGTTATACAGGCTATAAATATGCAGATAGGGCAGATTCTTTACGACTACAAAAAGAGATGACCATCTGGCTCGATTCGCTGCAAAAAATGGAATTGAAAAAGGTACTTGTTAATATAGAAAAGATAGGTCCGAAAATTGAAAAAACTCTGGGAAAGAACTGGCGTAATTCTTTATCCGGAGCAATAGCCATGTCGCCTGCGGTGAATGCCAATACCACTTTTGAGATTACAAATATCAGTAATATAGCAAAAGCGGCTGGTATACCTTCTCAAAATGATATTATTGACGCGTTGGCTATTTTCCTTGTAAAACGAGTAAAAGAAGAGAGCGTTATTGCGTTTCTGGAACATTTGAACGCGAATATGGACAAGTTACAGCCTTTACCGTGTTTATTCCCCAATACAGCAAAAGAACTGGCTTCATTTCAGGTAGGAGAGGCAGAACGTTTTGGGGGAATTACACAAAAGGCGATTGCGGTTGATCTTGCTCAAATGCCGGATAATATTATGAATTGCGGATTTTGTGAAGGTACCGGTCAACTCAGGCAATACAAACCATTTTCCGGTTTTTTTAACGATTTGGGAGGAGGGGTAGATTTAATCACTAACATCAGTTATTATGCTAACGAAGGACAACAGTTGCTTAAAGATACATCTCAGGCTCATCAGCATTTTATTTCCGCCATGCGCCTGTTGCATTTTATCAATAAGTATTATTCCAATATTTACGAACCCGGAACACTGAAAAACCAACCTGTATGGATAGGCCCTGATTGGATGGATTTTGAAAGTGGAAACGATACATTGTTACGGTTGTCTCTTGCACTGGTTTACGAGAAGGAACAAACAGCATTTAATGATTTTATTAAACAGCGTTACGATTGTAATAATCTGGATGAATTTTTAAACAGTGCTAAATTCACATCCTTCAAAAGTAATTTTAAGAAAATATTTTACAGTCTTCACCGTTTGGAGAGTTATTTGCAAAGTACCAGAGTAGGAACCGAAAGTATAAGTAAATCGTTGGTAGAGATGGATGTATATAAAGAAAAAGTAAAAGAGGTTTTAAAAGATGTTTATCAGGTGTTGAATTATCCAGAAGTGTCTTTTCCGCCAAACAATCCCATTTATCAGATTTACGAAAAGGCGAAAGAAGCTATCTCTAAAAAAGACATACGGGAAGTCGTTTACCAGTCACAAAAATTACTGGATGCCTTTTCCTGTTACGAGTTCAGATGGAAGGGGTTTCGGATCCCAAATATTAAGTGGCCGGAAGGCAGAACCGATTGCAGAGCATTAGGTTTAACGGATGCTAATTACGGTAAGTTAAAAGGGGATACAGCCATAAAGCTGACAGAAATACAACAGATGAATGCCCTTTTAGGGAACGGAGAGTTGATGTATGGCCTCAAAAACGAATGGTTGTGTGCACATTACAAAGCGCGGAACAAAGGTGGTATTTTCAGGCGTCCCATGCGTCGTTACCAGAAACGGTCAGATAGCTATACGGTATGTGGCGATTATAAAAGTGCAATGGATGTAAAAATCGGTCTGATGGGAAAAATACAATTGTGTATCTTCAGATATCACGACTGGAAATTGTACCGGCGATTGAATAAGTTGCGTAAAGTGTATGAAAGACAGGTAAAACTAAGGGGTAATAAAGATTACCTGTGTTATATTGAAGGGGAAGAAAAACTAGGGAATCGTTTTGCATTTGGTAGTTCGAGGCGCGAAGTGTCGCAACTGCTTAATTTTTTTACGGATGTAACCAAAGCCACAGATAGCAAACAACTTAGTCAGGTGATAGAAAAATATGCGGAACCGCCACAGTCGTATCGTGTAAAACGGTATAATAATTTTAGTATGGATATCAACGCGTGGCCGGGAGTATATGGAGGCGTAGAAACCAGAGCAGGTGAACAATTATTTGCCAATTCAGTAACCAAAATGGTTTCAGGAATTACAGCTCCCATAGGCCTGAGTTTTTCCATGGCAGGGCGCGTTAAATTCAAGTGTGAGCACGCCGGTAAACGACCAGTATATGTAAATCGTGCCAGTTATATCAAATCGTTTTTGGGTGGAAGTTTTAGCCTTAACCTGATGATTATAGATATAGGAGCAGTAGTAGCGTATCGTTTTTCGAAAGATGCTGACGAAGGTCTGCCACAGACCGTAAATTTCGCGCAGGTTCTGGCACCAGGAGCGTATGTTAATTATGGTTTACGCGGCTTACCTTTGGCTATTCAGGCAGGGGGGCAGTATGCGCCGCAATTACGGACATTCGGAGATACGGGATTGCGTCCTCTGGATGCGTATCGTGTGTCAATAGGTATCGTGTACGATATTCCGCTGTTAAATATTACCAACTCTAATCGCCTTAACAAACGCATCGGAGGTAAATAATCATGAGAACATGTTTTTATTTTATAGCGGCGGCGATTTTGAATTCTTTACCAGCTTACATGCAAACTATAAAGAACTATGAGGAAGGTAAAAAGGTATTTTTCCCATTGTCTGATCCGGTAAAAATTAAGTGCATGGAGGCAAACTGGCATCAGTATTTTAAAGAAGATGTCGCTACAGTTCTTGATTCTTCAGTTAAATCGAAATGGTTCGAGGTAAAACTCGATAGTTATGGCAGTCCTTACCCTGATAAGCCGGTTCAGGATTGGTTCAGTAAGGAGGAGTTTAATGGAAATACCAGCGACTATGCAGCTTCCGATAGCCATTCGTTTTATTTTTTATGGGATACTCTTGTTAAACATGATCTGGAAAAGCGGATCAACGCGATGTCAGAAGGAAAGCAAAAAACATTATTTAAGCAACTACTGGCCATCCGGCAGCAGGAGAAAACGGTTAATTTAAAAGACAGGTACGTGTATAAAGAACAATTCCGGAAGGAGTGGAACGATTTTTTTATTGAAGACCTCATAAACAAACTGAACGATAAAATTAAAGCGGATACAATAAAGCGTATTGTTTTTTTTGTACATGGGTTTAATGTGCCCTATAGTCTGGCTGCGCTTCAGGCAGTAACGATGTACCAGAAGGCTAAAAAAGACCTTGGTGCCGACTCCACTACTACACTTTTCGTTCCTGTTTACTGGCCCAGCAACGATGCAAAGGAATGCCGTTTGTCATCCCGAAATTTTTCTACCGCTAATTATATGAGTTTTAACCGTAATGGGATGTTATTCCTGATATACAGTACCCGCTGTTACTACGCGGCATTCACTCTGCGGAAAATACTTAACAGCATTGACCCATCTGTAAAACAGATTGATATGATAGCGCATAGTTTGGGCAATACCATAGTAACCAGCGCACTAATAAATACTGTTTCAAAAATAGATTATCAGAGTCGTAAAGTTGGCGCATTAAAATATGATAGTCTGATTGCAATACAACGTAAAGTGTATCTGCAGAAAAAAGACCCCTTGTCTTACGATCTGTTGGTAAAGTTTAAAAGTGAACCGCTCCCAAAACGCAAGATAAATTGTTTTTTAAGCGCGGCGGCTATTCCTGGGTTAAATACATTTATAGACCTTGATACAGCCGCACTACGATACACTACCTTTAATGTAACCATTAATCAATACGATGAAATGTTAACCAAAAGCAGTATTCAACGTAAACTACATACAAAAGTAATTAATGCGTCCAATATGGGAGCTACTACACTTGGGTGTAACTATAAATGCGAGGCGGGTAATACAGAACGATGTTTTAATTTTAAGTTTTCTGGGGTTAAAAATAAAACGGCCTTCTTCAGATATAAAACCGTAAGTATGGAAACCGACCATGATATCTTTACCTACCTGCAGCAACCTGATTACCTCCAATTTTATAGCGAATTCCTGAAATTAAAGTAGAAACTCAGTACTGGATAGTGCGCGTTTTGTGTAAAAAATACCGACAGCATAGAAATACCTAACTATAGGTAAGGCAATGTTTGACTAAAGCCTTAATTTAGCATGATTTTTTTCCGGCAGAAGCAATGGTAAGGTTGGGTATAAGAAGTAAACTGATTATAGTGTTACTGGGCTTATTTAGCCACAAAGAAACCTATGCGCAACTAGCAACGGCATCATTAAAACAGGCGCTTCTTAAAACTCCGGTGGATAGCGTCTTAAAACAAGGAGAGTTACTTTGGCAATTAGCCTCATGGTATTCCGAATCAAAACCAGATAGCAGTCAGTATTTTAGTAATGAGGTGTTTAAACTGGTAAATCGCACAACAGACCCAAAACTTAAACTGCAATTATACTTATTACTGGTCAGAAACGATGTAACGACCGGAGGTAGCGGATACATAAATTTATACGCCGATAAAGCGATCCTGTTGGCTGAAGAACAGGAAAATGCCAGCTCTTTGGCGCGATTGAATTATTACATGGGGTATTATTATCAATATATAAAGCAGAATCCCGATTCAGCCGCCGGTTATTTTGTACAAACATTACGAGTTGCCAGTAAAGCGGGCGACGCTTCCATGATAGGACATGCCAATACAGCGTTTGGAAAATTGTACCTCTCTGGTCAACATTACGATTCAGCTTACTATTACTTTAATAAGGCGGTAGAGTGTTTTAAGATGTTGCCCGATGAAAAAAATCTGACAGTAGCGTATTTAAACCTGGGCGGTGCACAGGCCAGTTTAAAAAAGTTTAAGGGGGCTCATCTAAGTCTGGAAAAAGCCTACAACTTGAGTATTAAAACGGATGATAAAAAAATGGAGACAATGGTGCTGTTTAATATTGCCAATACCTATCACCGGAATAATGAAAAAGCGGCCGCCCGTAAAACAGCAGGCAGTCTTTATCAAAAGGCAAAAGCTTACGGGCAACAGGATATGATCATTTACGCCACAACATTACTGGCAACCCTTAAACTGGAAGATGGAGATAGTAATGCGGCACTGGCTCAGGCTCTTGACGCACTGCGTATGTCAAAGGCAGAACGCATAGCCGAATTTATATCAGCTAATTACGAAACCATTATTGGTGCCTGTAAGACTAAAAAAGATTTTGAGCGGGCGCTCTTTTATCTTGAAGAAAAAAAACGGTTCGATGACAGTCTGGCCCGTGTGCAAAGTACCAATTACCTCGAAAAACTCAAGGGCGAGTATAATCTGGAAATCAAAAACAAAGAATTGTTTGAGAAGACGGAACTATTGCAGCAAAAAGAAAAAGACAGTCGTAATAAAAGCATCATCATTGCGCTGTTATGTGTCATGTTAGTTGGCTTTCTGCTTTTTTTCTACCTGTTGTGGGAGCGGCGTAAAACCGGATTACGCTTGCAGCGTCAGCGGGCAGATTACCGTAAACAATTACAAAATTTCCAATCGTTTATTAATGGACAGGAAACCGAAAGACGGCGGATAGCATCTGATCTCCACGATGGATTAGCACAAAACCTGGTAATGCTGCGGATGCATGTGGCAGGTTTAAGTGCTGACACGGAAACGGACAAAACGAAACAAAATGCGTTGCAGGAAGAAATTAACCAACTGATAAACGAAACCCGTAAAATAGCGCATAACATGATGCCCGATGTGCTGACGGAACTGGGGTTGCAAAGGGCGCTGAAGAGTCTGGTAAGCCGCTTGTCAGATGTAACCATGGGGCTAGAGATTCGCCTGGAAATAGCAACGCCGTTTGTGCCACTTGATAAAAACATCGAAATACAGCTTTACCGTATTGTGCAGGAACTACTGAATAATGTGGTTAAACACGCCGGAGCTACCCAATGTGAAATTTATCTTGCTTCAACGCCGCAGTGGGTAACAGTAAGAGTGAACGATAACGGCAAAGGCGTTAAAAGCAATACGTCCACTGGAGGTATGGGTTTAAAAAGTGTAGCGTCCAGGGTGCACTCGCTGGGAGGCGAATTTAGTAATGACACCAACAGAGAACAGGGATGTCAGTTTACGGTTAACATTCCGATTCAACCTAATGACGATGATACATGAAAACACAAGGAAAAATACGGATCCTGCTGGCAGATGATCATGAACTTATTTTAAACGGATTAAAGTTTCTGTTTAATGAAGAAGAAGACATAGAGGTTGTTGCTACTGCCAAAAACGGACTCGAAGCATTGGCCATTTTAAAACAGAATACGGTGGATATGGTTATTACCGATATTAAAATGCCCGAAATGAACGGCCTCGAATTATCGGCTAAAATCAGAGAAGTATATCCCGATATTAAAGTGATTGTACTAACCCTTTATAAAGATCCTGAATTTGTAAAAGCGATCATTGATGCCGAAGCCGACGGGTACTTGCTTAAAAATGAAGATGCGGGGGAAATTAAAAATATCATCCGCCATGTAATGAACGATGGTACGCATTTTTCAAAAGACATAGTAGGCATCCTCAGATCAGAATTGCGTAAGGATAAGGAGAGGGCAGAAAACACAAACGATTTATCGAAACGGGAAATGGAGATCATCCGTTTGATTTGCCAGGAGTTATCAAGCGTGGAAATTGCGGAACGTTTGTTTATCAGTAAAGCTACTGTTGATGTGCATAGGAAAAACATTATTCAGAAAACTGGGGTGCGCAGTTTAGTAGGACTGATCCGTTTTGCTCTGGAAAACAATATTGTCACAAGTTTATAAATCAGAATGGTCTGCGCAGGTCAGTTACTGCGGATGGCTTCCACTGGATCCAATTGGCTGGCCGAATACGCCGGAACAAACCCGCTGATAATGCCAATTAAAACGGAAATACTTGATCCTAAAATAACATTAGCCGCGCTGAGTTGCACATCCATTCCAATCAGCGATTTGCCGAAAAGCGAAATGAGGTAAGTGAGTAACAAACCAATGCCTCCGCCAATACTACTTAGTAAAATACTCTCACTTAAAAACTGGAACAGAATAAAATAATTTTTAGCGCCCAGACTTTTTTGTATGCCAATCAGGCTGGTGCGCTCTTTAACCGATACAAACATGATGTTGGCAATACCAAATCCACCCACCAGTATCGAAAACCCGCCAATAATCCAACCCGCCAAACCAATAATACCAAAAAGATCATCAAAATTTTTACTGAGCAAACTGGTTTCATTTAACGAAAAATTATCATCCGCTTTAGGCTTTAGGCGGCGTATGTTACGCATAATACCTATAATTTCATCGGCCATTTCCTGATTGCTGATATAGGGTTTGGCCTTGGCCGCAATTAAAGGATCCGCGTTTTCACTTTTTGTATCCATCAGGTAACGTGCAAAATTAAAAGGAATATAAGCCTGTTTATCCACACTGGCACCGAGCATACTTTCCCCTTCTTTTTTTAATGTGCCTATTACCGTAGCTTTAAACCCGGCTATTTTAATGTGCTTACCAATAGGATTCTCGTTCGGAAAAAGATTTTCTGTTAAGGTATGACCTAAAATCACCACATGGTAGCCATTATCCGCTTCCACCTGCGTAAAATAACGGCCGTTAACGATCTCGAATTTATTAATCTTATAATACTCATGCGATACACCGGCTACTATGGCGTTAGCAATACTGTTGGTTTTATATTTAATACTGCGTCGCGCGCCCATACGGTAAGCCAGTGCTTCAGTAGTGGTTACTTGTTTTTTAAGCAATTCTAACTCTTCGTATTGTGGGGTAGGACGGTTAATGTACTTCCACCAGGGATAATCCGGACCAAACGACCAGGGCCATTTCTGAATAAACACCACATTAGTTCCCAACGATTGCAAAGAACCCTTAATGCTGTTTTCCAGACTATCAACAATAGTAAAAACAAGAATGATGGCAAATATGCCAATGGTAATTCCTAAAAGACTCAGAAAAGAACGTAGTTTACTGGCGGTAAGCGATTGCCAGGCAAATACCACACTTTCTTTTAAAAGAACACGAACCATGTATTAAAGGTACTAGGAAAATTGATTCGTCATCCTGTAATTCCATTCTTTTTACACTAAACGAATAGTGGAACGAAACGGATGTGGCGGCCTCCCTTGCTAACGTGCGCCTTTTCCAAAGTTTCAAACTTTGGAAAAGGTTATCCTTCCCTTCGGGGTCGGGCTGTACGCTTTAGCCTGCGCGGCTTTTGCGGCATCGCATCTGGCTGCGGTGGCTCTGTTCCGCCGCCTCCTCGCCCGTGCGCTGATACGCAAAACCCCGCGCAGGGCTGCCGCTTCCATCCCTGGCCGGGAAGAGGGAATGAAATAGAACAGGAGGAAAAATTACAGTTACTGTTAGGGTACTAAACAAGATCAAAACCCCCGCCTTATCAGAGGCAGGGGCTTTAAAAACAAATTTTATAACCGTATTAATTTAAACGGTTTTCGATGCTGGTTAAGTAAAGCGTATTAAATTCTGAAACAGTACCAAACGATTGTCCGTCAATGGTCAATGTCTGTCCGCTTACTGTTCCGATTTCTGAAAATGGAACGTTCGTCGCGGCTAAAGCAGCTTCAAACGCGGCTTTTTGCGAAGGTGAAATGGAAACCACCACACGGCCTTGCGCTTCACCAAATAGAAACGCGTCTTTACGTAGTCCTTTGTCAGATTGGATGCTGCAGCCGAGATTGTTCGGAAAACCAGCTTCCAGCAGTGCCATAAATAAACCACCGTCGCTAACATCCTGCGCGCTGTTGATCAGTCCTTTCTGAATAACCGATTTTACAGCATTATGCAGGGCGTACTCTTCTTCCAGATTAAAATAAGGTGCCGGAGTATTTTTAATTTTGTGATACGAATACAGGTATTCTGACGAAGCAATATCGTTTACTTGTTTTCCTACCACATAAATCAGATCTCCTTCATTTTTAAAATGCAGAGTGGTCTGGAATTTTTTATCAGGTACAATGCCAATCATTCCAATGGTAGGTGTGGGGAATACTGGTCCTTCGTAACTCGATTGATTGTAGAAACTAACGTTACCACCCGTAACCGGTGTTTGTAATTTGGTACAGGCTGCACTCATCCCTTTTATAGAACCCACAAACTGCCAGTACACTTCCGGGTTATACGGGTTCCCAAAGTTTAAGCAATTGGTAACCGCGCTGGGTTCGCCACCACTGCATACAATGTTACGCGCGGCTTCGCATACGGCTATGGCGCATCCGGTTTCAGGATCAGCGTTTACATAACGGCTGTTGCAATCCACACTCATGGCCAAAGCTTTCGTTGACCCTTTAATATTTACAATGGAAGCGGCACTAGGCGCGTTGGTACTCATGTTAACGGTACCCACCATGCTATCGTACTGGTTATACACCCAACGTTTGCTGGCCAGGTTTGGATGGGCTGCCAGATGGTTCATAACGGCTTTGTAATCTGCCGGTTCTTTCACCACGTCCATGTTGAATTTTTTAGACTCCGCAAAATAAGCGGGCTCTTTGTATTCGCGGTGATATACAGGCGCATCGCCACCCAATACCAGGGATGGAGCCGGTACATCGGCAACCAGTTCGCCATCAAAATAATATTTTAAACGATCGCCTTTGGTTACTACACCAATCTGCACACAATTCAAATCCCATTTATCGAAAATAGACATGATTTCCTGTTCGCGGCCTTTGTGTACCACTACCAGCATACGCTCCTGTGATTCGCTTAACAGAATTTCAAACGGGTGCATACCACTTTGGCGGGTAGGAACTTTATCGAGCCATACTTCCATGCCATGTTCGCCTTTGGCACTCATTTCGCTGGTGCTGCAGGTAATGCCTGCCGCTCCCATATCCTGCATGCCAACAACAGCACCGGTTTTAATAATTTCGAGGGTTGCTTCTAATAACAGCTTTTCCTGAAAGGGATCACCCACTTGAACTGCCGGTAAATCTTTCGACGATTCTTCGGTAATATCTTTACTGGCAAACGCGGCGCCAGCAATACCGTCTTTTCCGGTAGAGGAGCCAACTATAAACACGGGATTTCCTTCTCCGTAAGACGTAGCGCTGATGGTTTCGCCTTTCTTAACGATACCCACACTCATGGCATTTACCAGTGGATTCACATTAAAGCTATCATCAAAAAATACTTCACCACCAACGGTAGGAATACCAAAAGCGTTTCCGTAATCGCCAATACCTTTTACCACGCCTTTTATTAACCATTTGGTTTTATCAGAATCAATATCGCCAAAGCGCAGAGAGTTCATTTGCGCGATGGGGCGGGCACCCATTGTGAAGATGTCGCGGTTAATTCCACCAACACCTGTAGCGGCACCCTGATAAGGTTCCAGTGCGCTGGGGTGATTATGCGATTCAATTTTAAACGCGCAGGCCAGTCCATCACCAATATCTACCAGTCCGGCATTTTCTTCTCCGGCTTTAGCCAGCATGTGTGGCCCGTCTTTAGGAAGGGTTTTTAACCACACAATTGAGTTTTTATACGAACAGTGTTCGCTCCACATTACCGAATAAATGGATAACTCTGTAAAGTTAGGAACACGCCCAAGGGTAGCCGTTATTTTTTCAAATTCTTCGGGCAATAATCCCAGTTTTTTAGCCGTTTCAACAGTGGTTAACTGCTCGGCATATTTTTGTGTTGACATAGTTAAAATTGAAGGCCAAAGTTAGTTAATTAACACTATATGTTATTATAAAAAAATGAACAATACGGGCGCTTTGGGGATTATACGGTATTTTTACGTAAACAAATTTATGAGACCAGTTACCGTTTTTATTCTGCTGCTTGTTCTGTTAAATGCGTGTACTTTAAAAAAGAGAGTATATCAACGGGGGTATTATGCCGATTGGTCAGTTTCTGCAAAATCAAAACACAGTAAAACACTGGTTTATACCCCTGAAAATACGGTAACGCAGCTTGGCGAGGCGGTAGCAGGTAACCAATCTGAACATGATTCAGGAAAGGATGTATTGTTTACGGAGGCCAGCCGGACAGGGTATACTGAAATACCGGTTCCGCAAGTATCACAAGACGGAGATTGTGGCGATGTAGTGACGTTAAGAAACGGAGAGGTAATTAAGGCTAAGGTGTTGGAAGTTGGCGAGGAGCTGATTAAGTACAAACGCTGCGATAATCTGGATGGTCCGGTATTCAGTGTATCACGGGTTAAAGTGTTCAGTATCCGGTATGCCAATGGCAGTAAGGATTTGTTCAGTAAAGATGAGCCTCAGAAAGAGAGCGGAGTGGAAGTAAAAGGAGATGAGGGTAAAACGACCGGAGAACAGACAAACGGCGATCAGAAAAACAAAAAGACGCATCCATTAGCCATTTTATCCATGATTTTAGCGGCGCTGGGACTGTTGGTAGTACTGTCGGCCATAGTGGCAATATGGCTGTCGTATAAAGCCAATAAACGGATAAAGGAAAAACCGACAGAATACAAGGGGAGTCGTCTGGCTGATCTTGCGCGGCTTATAGCCTTTATAGCGATTGGTTTATTTATTGTAGCGCTTTTATCTTTTTTTATTTTGTAGAAGTGGTACGGTAAGAATTGTTTACTATATGCTGAATGAAGATAAGTGACTTTTAATACTATGACTGATTATAGAACTAACGTATTTGAAATTTGAAAACTATGAAAAAAACGATTTTTTTATGTTTAATATCCTTTTTGGTATTGGAGGGTTGTACAGTAAAAAAGAGGGCTTATACCAAAGGGTATTATATAGACTGGGCCTTTATGAAACGGGATAAAGATAATGGAAACCGGATTTATAAAGACCAAAGAACAGGGAGAAATACAGAAACATCCGCTGTTGCTGAGATTGGATCAGACGAGCAAAAAAGTAACGGAGGCATTTCGATTCTGGCAACTGCCGGTAAAAAACCCGAAATCAATTTTACTCAAAAGCGCGTGTTCAGTATAGAACCAGAATGTGGTGATGTTATTGTTTTCAGAAGTGGAGATTCCCTTAAGGTCAAAGTGTTAGAGATTACAGAAGATGTGATTCGTTACAAACGTTGTGATAATCTGGAAGGACCTTTGTTTACGGTTAGTAAGGGAAAAGTGGCGTCTATACAGTATGTCAATGGCTTAAAAGAAGCGTTTAAAGCAGAACAATCCGTTTCGCCGCAGGCTTCCGGACCAGCTTCTGTAGCCGGATCTCCGCAAGTGAAAAAACCGGTTGACCGTTCCGGCGCAAAAGTTCACCCTTTGGCACTGATTGCGTTTATTTTTGCCGTCCTGGGACTTTTGTTACCAATACCATTTACAATAGCGTCACTGCTAGTGGCGCCAACCGCTTTAAAGCGTATTGCTCAATGGCCGGCACGTTATAAAGGGGAAGGGTGGGTAAAGGCCGCTAGAATACTGTCGTGGATAGTGACTGGAGTTATTGTATTTTTTATATTCTTACTAATCCTTGCACTTTTATTGGCTGCCTGATGTGTTTGAGCGGAAAGTTCTTTTCTTTTTCATTATCCGTTTTTAGAGAGCACAACAGTACTTTGTTAACCTTATGTCATTACTCCCCCTGCCAGGTATGGAGCGGCCTGTTTGAGCTCTTTTGCCGCCCGGTACTTTGCGGCAAAAAGCGAGTAGCGAGAGCCCGGCCCCTGGCGCGCAGGCATCACCTTTTCCAAAGTTCTGAAACTTTGGAAAAGGTGTGAGTATGGTAAGGGGAGGCTGCCTGATTTTGTAAGCGCATCATTGCGTTATCCCAGATTGCGTATTATACATCCTATTACGCGCCAAAATCCCATTAAAATCTGATGCTTCGCAACGTTTTCTTATTCACCATAACAGTGGTTATGTTTCATTCGAAAACATTCTGATTTTGTCGGGGCTTTTAACGCCCACTACAAATTGCTAATGCGTAATCCGGGATTATAATAGGGCCAGATGGTTTCTCTTATCTGAAAACAGAGCATAAAAAAAGCGGTCAACTGACCGCTTTCAGAAATAGTATTTTTGAAATATTAATGGTGAGCTTCTTCGCCATGGGCGGCTTCTGCTTCATGGTGTTCTGAACCTCCATGCGCACCGTGACCTTTAGCTTTCAGTTCTTCCTGCTGTTTAGCAAAAATAGGATCTGATTTGGTGAATTTTCCACTGCGTCCGCTATAGGTACCTTCGGTTAACACAATAAAAATAGTGTATAACATAAAAACCAGGTAAGGTAATAAAATAACGTATTTTAAAAACTTAACCTCGTGACCAAGGTGCATAAACCACCAAACGATAGCCGCGGCTTTAACAATGGTTAAGCCAATGAAAAGGAATTTTAATCCAAATGTTCCGGACCATCCCTGACCTGGCGCCATAAACCCTATAATTAATTCCACAATGGTAATGATAAGCATTACCCAAAAAACCTTCCAAAGGGTTTTACGGGCTTTTTTACCATAAGCCTCATCGTGATTGTACATGGTTTCGTACGAAGGATAATTATCATGAAATTCCATAGTCTTTACGTTTTTAATGAGTCAGTGAATTTGAATTACAACAGATAGAAGAAGGTAAATACGAATACCCAAACTAAATCTACAAAGTGCCAGTATAAACCAACTTTTTCAATCATTTCGTAGTGTCCGCGACGTTCATACGTGCCACGCAATACATTAAGGAAGATGATAAAGTTGATAACCACACCACTAAACACGTGGGTACCGTGGAACCCGGTAATAAAAAAGAAGTAATTGGCAAACTGTGGCACACCATATTCGTTATAAACCATATTGGCACCGGTCCATTTTTCAAGAACGTATTTACCTAATTCCGGATGCCAGATGTTACGCATAGCGCCTTCCTCGGTTCCAATAATGAAGTGATACCATTCCCAGCATTGTGATAAAACGAAAGCTAAACCACCAACAATGGTCCATAACATCCAGATAGTAACCCCGCGGCGATCCATGCGTTTACCGGCTTCAACCGCCAATACCATGGTTACCGACGACATGATGAGGATAAAGGTCATTAAACCTACGTAAGCTAAAGGAAGATGTTGCTCTACAAAAGGGAAATGGGTAAACACATTTTCCGCTTTAGGCCACACATCGGCATATTTGTGACGGATAAACCCGTAAGACACTAATAAACCACCAAATGTTAAGGCATCGGAGATGAGGAAGAACCACATCATCATTTTACCGTAACTTACTCTAAAGGGAGATACACCGCCGTTCCAGGCTTCTTTTGCATCTATTTCTGCTGTATGCGCCATAATTATAATGAATCAGTATAAAGCGTATTTTTAATCGAGTGCAATGTTAGCGAAAAAAATATAAAAACAAAAATAAATACACCCATAATATGTCTAAAAAGTGCCAGTAAATAGCGGCCAGTTCAATGCCCAGGTGCTCGGTACTGCTGTATTTGCGGCGTAGCGACTTAACGAAAGTTACTAACAGGGATATTAACCCGCCCATCATGTGTGCCAGATGCACCAGCGCAATCAGGTAAAGGAAGGAGCCGCTGGCGTTAGAATATTTCCCGAAAAAGTAAATTCCCTGCGCCGTCAACTGTTTCCAGGCTTCCAATTGGGTGTAAAAAAAGCCAAGGCCTAGTAAAAAGGTAAGCCCTATTCCAATGGTAGTTAACTGATAATTGTCATTTTTTATGGCCCTTTGCGCAATAAACATGGTAATACTGCTGGTAATAATAATAGCCGTACTAATCATGGCAATAGGCGGTAACTGAAATACCAGCCAGTTACCATTGTCGGCCCTTACCACATAGGCACTGGTAAGTCCGGCAAACAGCATAACCATACTGATAATGCCTATGTAAAGCATAGGTTTAGCCGCTTTTTGACGGGCAGCCTTTAATTCCGCTTTATGGGGATTTTCGCGTTTTATTTTTTTTACTGCTTCCACGTTTATACGTTTTTAGTTTAACAATGCTTTATACTCTGGTCATAAGTGCCAGTTGAACGACGGGTAGATAAATAATAGCAACAATGAATAGTTTTTTAGCCAGTTTATCATCACCTACCCTGTAAAAATTATAGGCCTGCATAATAAGTGTAATACCAGAAATAATAACGACACTTATAGATAAAAGCCCTACAAAATGAAAAACGAAGGGTAGAATACTAATGGGAAGTAAAAAAACAGAATAAATCAGAATCTGAAAACGGCTGCTTTGGTCTTTTCCACCCCGTGAAGGCAACATAAAGAAGCCGGCTTTGCGGTAATCGGCATCGTTAAACCAGGCCAGACTCCAGAAATGTGGAAATTGCCAGATAAACTGGATCAGAAACAGCAACATACCAAAAAATGTAATATTACCAAACCCTTCGGTGGCCGCGGTGGCGCCAATAAGCGTAGGCAAGGCCCCGGGGAAAGCGCCTACAAATACCGAAAGTGGGGTAACACGTTTTAGTGGTGTATAAACAAGAGCATACAAGATAATGGACACAAAACCCAGAATACCGCTTAAAGGATTCGTATATACCCAAAGTAACATAGTACCTCCAATTCCACAAATTCCACAAAAAATAAGCGCTTCGGTTACGGTAAGCACGCCTGTGGGCATGGGGCGTAAATGCGTACGGTCCATTAATTTATCAAGATCTTTTTCAATAATCTGGTTAAACCCGTTGGCAGCGCTGGTAACCAGCATACCGCCAAGGCATAGCGCCAGAAGTTGTACCCAGTTAACCGAAGGACATACCGTAAGATAAGTAACCAGAGCGGAGAAAACCACAAGGCTACCCAACCGGAATTTGGTCAGTTTAATAAATCCCCTGAGTTTTGAATAGGGAACAGCCTGAATATCTGTTGCTGCGGATTCCAAAAAGCGGAGCAAATTTACCACATAAATCTTTATTGGTGAAATAAATAAGAAAGACTTTTGAGTGGTTTCGGTTTTTTGACGGAAGCTTATCTTTTCTTTTCCAGAATAGCATAAAAAAAATTACCTTTCGGGTGAAGAGTATGAATGCAATGATTGAATTACCGCAACTTGGTGCGGAAGAGCAAAGGGTTTTAGGTGCCCTGATTGAAAAAAGTAAAACTACCCCCGATTATTACCCCATGACCCTGAACGCCCTTACGGCGGCCTGTAATCAAAAGTCGTCGCGGCGGCCGGTGGTTAATTACGACGAAGAAACGGTGGTTATGGCGCTGAACAGCCTTAAAGCCCAAAGCCTTGTTTCTATGGCAGTTGGCGGTTCTATGCGAACCAATAAATACAAACATAATTTTGTAACGGTTTTCCCGCTTACAGATGCAGAACTGGCGGTTCTTTGTCTGCTGTTACTGCGCGGTCCGTTAACTCCCGGTGAAATTAACAGTAATTCGGGGCGCTTGCACGAATTTGTCTCTCTCGAATCGGTCAACGAAACATTGCAACGTATGGCAAATCACCAGCCGCCTTATGTAAAGGAACTGACCCGTCGTCCGGGACAGAAAGAAACCCGTTATGTTCACTTGTTGGGCCATGTGGAAGAGGACTTAGGAGAAGAAACAGTTGTAGAACCCGCCCGGAAATCGGTAAATGAACTTGAAGCCAGAGTGAGTGCTCTGGAAACCGAGCTGGAAACAGTAAAACAAAATCTGGACCGTTTAATGAAGGAATTGCTGGGGTAGAGGAGGTAATACATGAACCAATTAGTAATAGAAACGGATCGTTTGGTAGTAAGACATCTGGAAAGAAAGGATCTTTCTGATTTTTTGATCTATAGGTCTAATCCGGAAGTAACAAAATACCAGGGATTTGATGTGATGAATGCTTTTGAGGCAGAGGCATTTATTGAGGATAACGCTTTAAAGAACTATGGTGTCCCCGGAGAATGGGTACAATACGCCATAGAGAACCGCGCAACAGGAAAAGTAATAGGCGATTGTGCCATTAAACTGGATCAGTGGGATCCAAGAATTGCGGAAATCGGTATTACCATTTCGCATCTTGAACAAAAGAAAGGCTATGCAAAGGAAATACTGATCGCCATTTTGAATTTTCTTTTTAAAGAAAAAGTCATTCACCGGGTTGTTGAAATTGTTGACGCAGAGAATATAGCGTCCATAAAATTATTAGAAAGCATCGGATTCAGGCAGGAAGGGCATTTTATCGAAAATATTTTTTTCAAAGGTAAATGGGGGAGTGAATACCAATATGCCCTCTTAAAACGAGAGTGGGATCAGAAAAGTGGGAATCGCTTTTAACAATCAGTAAAATTAAAACTAAATCAGTGCCCATTGTGAAAACGAAAACTGTATAATCAAAATAACGCGCATTTATAAAACGGGATAATGTAAACGGTTAACGAAACCGCGAGGATAGAACAACATAATATGGAAGATTATTTACAAATTAATAAAGACTGCTGGAATAAACGAACCGAAGTACATGTCAAATCAGAATTTTATGACATGGAAGGGTTTATGTCTGGCCAGAGTTCATTAAAATCCATCGAATTGGATTTACTGGGCGATGTAAAAGGAAAAACCGTTTTGCATCTGCAATGCCATTTCGGACAGGATAGTATATCTATTGCCCGCATGGGAGCAAGGGTAACCGGTATAGATTTATCGGATAAAGCCATTGATATAGCGCGGGAACTCAGTCTTAAAACAAAAACCGGATCGCGGTTTATTTGCAGCGATGTGTACGATTTGCCCAATAACCTCAAAGGACAGTTTGATGTGATATTTACCAGTTATGGTGTTATTGGCTGGCTACCCGATATGGATAAGTGGGCTTCGGTTATTAATCATTTTCTTAAACCCGGTGGAAAACTGGTGTTTGTAGAATTTCACCCGGTAGTGTGGATGTTTGATAACGCGTTTGAAAACATTACTTACAGTTATTTTAAAGCCGAACCTATTGTAGAAACAAGTACTGGTACCTACACTAACGAAAATGCCCCTATCAGTTATCAGGAAGTGTCCTGGAATCACGGTATGGCCGAAGTGATAGGCAGTTTATTAAAGCAAGGCTTGCAAATTACGCATCTGAGCGAATACGATTATTCGCCTTACCCATGTTTTAAAGGGATGGAGGAACAGGAACGCGGTAAGTATTATATCAAAAATTTAGGAAACCGGATCCCAATGGTGTACGCGCTTACAGCGGAAAAAAAATAGATCTTTTTCTTTTTGTCTTTGTGGTAGCGGATTTGGTCACGCGAAACGTGTATTGTGTGTAGAAAATAAGGTTTTGCAGCTACAGTTAATTATGTTTACTCAAAACAATTTAAAATGCTCAAACCTTACCTTATAATCAGAATGGCGGTGATCATTATATTATTGATGCACAGTGTTCCCGGCATGTTTAATAACGGTATTAACGACTTTGGTAATTTGTATTTAGGGCCTCTGGGATTTGGCCGCGCCGGAATTTTTGTGGCCTGGGCCATTAAACTATCGCATATTGCTGCTGTTATTTGTTTTATCATGAACCGCTATGTGAAGTTGGCAGGAAGTATAACCATATTTATATTAATTATGGGAATGGTGATGATACACGCTAATGAAGGTTGGTATGTAGTAGGTGGTGGCCGGAATGGTGTGGAATTTAATGTATTACTGATAGGGGTTATTCTTCAGCTAATGGTGCAACGCGATACCTGCACTGAAAGTGCAAAGCAGTAACTGTTTGGCAGTCAATACTAAAAACAGTGTAACGTTAAAAGTAATTATCCGCTTATTTTGCGCCCCGGGCGGGCTGTCCGCTATAGCCCGTACCGGCTTTTGCGGCATCGCAAGGGGCTGCGGTGGCTCTGTTCCGCCGCCGCCTCGCCCGTGCGCTGACTCGCAAAGCCTGTCCGGGGCTGCCGCTTCCATCCCTGGGCGAAGGGTGAATGAACAGGTGTTGATAATTGCAGTAATACCAAGTGCAGGATTAACGGTAAAACAGAGTCTGATTAAGAGATTCTTTGAAAAAATCAATAGTTTTGACATTGTGTTTTATATACTATTTTTACCATAAAGGCGTGTAAGCAATGATAGATGAAGCATCCTTTAATTTCTTTTGCAATAAACTAAGCGAAGTATATCCCATGCACGAGGTGGATAGAGCGCTCTGCTATACCTATTTCGAATATTTTGAGTTGCCTAAAAACACATTGTACGAAAAACAAGGTGAAATACCCATGTATCAGAATTTTATTCTTTCGGGGTTTATGCGGAAATTTTGCACCAATGATGATGGAGAGGAGGTTACGGTTGAAATTAATAACGGCCCCCGTTTTATGGCTTCATATATGTGTTTAATGGACAGGCGGCCGGCTACAGAAAGTTTACAGAGTATTACAGATTGTAAACTATTGAGAATAAAGCGGAACGATATGGACATCGTATTTGAAAAAGGTATTTCCGTAAAACCCTTTACTATGCAATTACTGCAAAACATTATTGAAGAGAAAAACAAATTTACCATGGAACTGGCAACGCTTTCGGCCGAAGAGCGGTATTTAAAAATGCTTAAAGAAACACCTCAGGTCATTCATAATGTGCCCATGCAATACATTGCATCCCTTTTAGGAATGAAACCCGAAAGCTTAAGCCGGATCAGGAAAAAACTGAACACCTGACAGCATTTTTTGAAATTTTATTTTTTTTCTTAACAAAAGTCAAGTGGCTGAACCGGGTAATTCCATCAACTTTGCGGAATAGGTAAAATGGCATAACTTCATTGAAACGAAGAATGCCCTGTAAATGACTGTAGCAATGAGTTTATCATAAAGGTCGTTTAAGGGGGGGGGGCAATGTTTCAGAGGGGGAGATTTTTTACTTACAAAGAATAATACAATATTTAAAAAAGGATCACACGCGTATGAATGAGAAAAAAGTATTTGGCGAAATAGTAGAAGGGTATTCAATCCCCGTATTTAATAACCGCGAAATAAGGGCAACGGCAGGCATTATGTTTTTGGCTGCATTTATAGCCCTAATACTGATCTTGTCAGGTGGAAATTTTGTCCCGGTAAAGTATGTACTTTCTGTTTTTGTATTAGAGTTTTTTATCCGCCTTTTCATTAACCCCAAATATGCACCCTTACTGATTATAGGACGTTTTTTTGTCAGAAATCAAAACCCGGAGTATGTAGGTGCCGCGCAAAAAAAGTTTGCTTGGTACATCGGGTTTACCATATCAACCATCATGTTTATATTACTGGTAATTATGAATGCTTTTAGCCCGATTACCGGATTCGCGTGTCTTATCTGTTTAATACTGATGTTCTCCGAATCAGCCTTTGGTATTTGCATTGGGTGTAAATTATACGGTTTAGTAAAAAAAGACAAAGCACAATATTGCCCGGGTGAAATTTGTGATGTGAAGAAAAAGCACGAGATACAGAAAATTTCAGCAAAACAAGTATTGGTAATTTTGGGATTAATCGCTTTCCTTGTAATCCTTTCTTTTACATTCGGCGAAAAATTTAAAGAGAAAGCCCATAACCTGTTCGAATCAAAAAAATAAACAGCTCTTTTAATAGCAGATTAAAACCAAGCACTCAGGAAATAAAAGACTTTATTAATGGGGATGTAAAGGTAGAATCAGGGTTACCGTGAGTAAAGTTTATTCGCCTCAAAATATAAATAATATACCTCAGGCGTTGGCTTCATACAATAACTAAATACCATTTTAACATAATGGTATCTGGTGTTTCTTTACCTTTAGCGTATGATGAAAAATAAGTTGCTGTTGAGTTTTTTTCTGCTTGCTTTTGGATTACAATTACGAGCTTCTGATGATACAACGAGAGTTCTGTTTATAGGTAACAGCATTACCTATTATAATAACATGCCGTTTATGTTTAAGGATATGGCTAACAACAGAGGCCGGAAAGTAGCCGTTACCATGTATGCTCCCGGAGGAACCGGTTTTGTAAATCATTATGTAGATCCCAATGTATTTAATCTGTTCCGTTCAGGTAATTGGGATGTTGTGGTGCTGCAACCCGGAAGCGGAGAGTCGGCAGGAGCCTCTTTTCCGGTAAATACAACCGTAACCCGAGGAAGGGTATTACTCGATTCCATTTATTTTTACAATTCCTGCGCGCAGGTTTATTTGTACGAAATTCCCTATGGTGTGCCATCCGCCAGTACTTATTCTACTTACTTCTCCGTTCAGGCAAGAATCCGCGATTCTGTTACTAAAATGGCGGACTCGTTGCGGCTTCAAATGATACCTGCCGGAGAGTGCGCGAAGCGGTATTATGGAATGCATCAGAATCTGTTGTTGCATGGTTCTTATAACGATATCCATCCCAGTTTGCAGGGATCCTATCTGGTGGCTACCGCGGCCTATGCCACAATCTTTCAGGATACCATTTCTGGCTGTACACATTACGCGGGCTTGCATCAGGATACGGCTAAAAAGTTTTTTGCCATCGCAGATACCTGTGTACTGAATCATAAATCCTGGTGGCGAATAAATACCTATAATCTGAATGCGACCTTTACACATACTCTTCAGGGAAGTAATACGGTGGCATTTAGTGCCTGGCCATCTAATTATAGCAGCGTGTCCTGGAATTTTGGAGATAATACCACATCATCTCAGCTTAATCCAGCGCATCAGTACATGCAGCCTGGTAACTACACCGTTACCTTAAAAGCATTCAACAACAAAGGCTGTACAGATAGTAGCCTTGTGCAAATCAACACCATGGCTTTATCACTTTCATCAGCCGGAACGATAACCAAGGATCTAAAAGTGTACCCTAACCCGGCTTCAGAAACGATTGCGTTATCTGGAAGCGGAATAAATGACGCAGATTATGTAATATATGACATCACCGGAAATAAAGTGCTCTCTGGAAATTTAAAACTATTGGAGGAGATTAATGTGACCGCATTAGATCCTGGTGTTTACTTTTTAACCGTGTCACTCCCAAATAAAAACGAAAAGCAAACAACGCTTATACGGTTTTGCAAAAAATGATAAATAGGTGGCTTGAGGGTATCAGCCAATAATCTCGTATAGCCCCCAAAAAACAAGAACAAGGCCAACGCTGGTAAAACCATACATGATAAGCGACAACGATTCGTTGGAATGAAATTTAATACAGGTAATAATAAAACCTATGCCCAATAGAAGAACACCGGCTCCTAACTTTTTAAGCCCGCTTTTCCGATTCGCTTCATAAATTTCCTTTTTTGCTTTTTGAAGCGCAACGGCCACCAAAAGAGCATCTTCCCCCGATTCAATAAGCTCTTTTTCAATGGATGTAAATCCAGCCCCACGGTCGGCCTTGTCTAATATTAACCGATGTAAGCGTTCGGTTTGTTCTATTGGAATCTCCATGGTTTTCTGATTTATGTAAAAGCAAAATACAAAGTGAGAAGTGTAAAATCAATGACATTTGTCAGATTTAGAGAAAAGAGAGCGCGTAAACGAATGTAGAAGACAAGATCTACTGAGCACAAATGCCCATTACTTCTGTTGAACAAATGACCGGTTAAATGCTGTAATACAAACAAAAGAACAAGTGCGCTACCTATGTAAAATACATGAAAAACGCAATAAGTTGTTTTTTTCGCCTAAAAAAGAAACTTGTTAGACTAATTACTTTAACAAAAAGTTAAATGCGGATTTAAAGGAGGTTAAATGCACTGAAATGCCCCTTATAACAAGGGGTATAGCGCAAGAAGGATATGCGAATATGAAACTATTTACTAACTTGTCCCGTACAGAGAACAAAACCCTAAAACAATTAACAACTATGAAAAAAACAACCTTAATGCTAGCCATATTAGGCGGGTTGTGTTTCACTCAGGGAGTGAGAGCACAATTGGTAGATGAACAAAATGTTACCATTACAATGGATTTGCAACCCATTCTTCAGTTGGATATGAATGGACCACAGAACATTGATTTTATTTTCGACGATGTATCCGATTACGTTGGCGGTATTACAAAGTATGGTGTCACGCAATTAAAAGTCAGTTCAACCGTAGCCTGGGATTTATATGCGGTTGGATTCAGTTCTTCGGGCACCAACTGGGATAATCAGGTTATTTATGGTGTAGGATCAGATCCTAATGCCGTAACCACAATTCCCTGTACCGCGTTAGAACTTCGTCAGGATAAGGTAAACCCTAATCCAAATCCTGCTCCGGCACTGTTTGCAGATTATAATGGTGCGTTTCTGACATCACCCGTAACCAGCGGACAAAACAATATTTTTGTGAGCGCAACGCCTTACACGCGCCCTGCTGCTACCGAAAAATACATCGCGGGTGGTACTACATCGGCAGAGTTTGTAGCCGGTGGTTCTTATCTTGTAACACAAGGTGGTAACGTTGGTGCAGGGAGTAATTACTGGTACACTATAGATTACCGTATAGTACCTGGATTGCCTGCCGTATTTCCGAATGCGGCACTTAACAATGGTACATCAAATGCTTTGGTGGCGCCACAGTATGCTCAGCCGGGCGTATATACCATGAATGTGAAATACGTATTGGTAGAAAACGAACTATAAAGTTTAGTACAAAAATTAACATCCCCACCACAGGTAATGTAAGGAATATACAACGGGAAAAAATGTAGAATTGGTTTTTGAGTGAGTTTGGTCGTGCCAACTCCTTAAAACACCTGTGTTGCCGGCTGGATATATTTGTTCAGCAGCTAACAGGCATTTAACAGCACCTGCGTAGGTTCCTTACTTACCTTTTACAAATTATGCCCGTTTTTAAATGTTTTTTAAGCTTACTGCTAAGTAGTTTGGTACTGGTTCTTAAGGGGCAGTGCAATGGGCCATTTAATGGTGCTGCTAACTGTGATCCTAACTTATCTGAAATCCAGGTTACAGGTAACTCTTCAATTGATTTTAATTTCGATTCCTTTCAAAAAATAAACGGAGGTCTTGTTTTAAATGGTGTTTCTGTTGTAAGAATCAAAACCTTTAATAATCCGGCGCTAAGTTGTAAATGGAATTTAATGATGTATATCTCAAACGGCGGCGGTGCCACTCCCGGGAACGAATGGGAAACACTGGCCCAGTATGGCAGTGGGGCGGCTCCTGCTCCGTTACTTGACCTGATTGAGGTAAGGGTATCGAACCCATGTGCAACGCCGATTAATAATTCAAACTGGCAAACATTTACGGCTAGTTCAGGGGCATCTCTGCCCATAATTAATGATGTGTTAAATTATAATCCACCGGGAACCTGCTCCGGTACGCAGGTTAACGCAGCCGGAAGTTATCTGGGGAATTATGGTGAATATACGTTTACCATTGACTACCGGATCACGCCAGGCTTTGTCTTTCAACCCGGGCGTTACAACCTCCGGATAACATTTTGTTTAAGTGAAATGTAAGATGATCCGAAACAAGGCAGATAAAAAGGGTAATATGAATAAATCTTTTAATAGAAGATTACTGTTTAGTATTGCCATGTTTGCAGGATGCTTTGTTAAAAGTCAGACTACCGCTACGGATACCCTCAGTAAATTAAGCGGAACCCCTACTGTTAGTTCATCTAAAGTTGAAGCGCCCGCAACAGAAACAGTTTCAAAATCACTGTATTGCGCTTTTCGCCAAACTGAAGTGGACATTAGTGAAATTACAGCGGTTAGTAATGTGTTACTTATTCGTAATAATTCAGGCATTACACATACACTGCAGATAACAATTAAAAAACCGGCTAACTGGAGAAGCCTTTTGAATACGGGAAAACAGTTGGTAATTGCGCCGGGAGATTCTCTCTTCCTTCCGGTTCGTCTGGTAACAGGAAGTGGTTTAAGCAGAGGAGGTATCAAATACAGTTTTACAGCTATTGTAACCAGTAAACAAACAAACGAAATTATAAAAGCTGGCTTTATTGCCTTTAAACCACGCTTTTCTAAATTACGCATGGATATTAACCCACAGAAAAATAGTTATTTCAGAAATGGAGAAAGTAAGGTGTTTTTTGATGTCGCATTAAATAATGAAAGTGATGGCGATATACGTGTATTAATGAATATTAAAAAACTTGGAAGAGATTTTACTATAAATGACACCTCAAATAGTTTCTCAAACAAAGATTACAAAGAACTCGGATTGAATGCCTATACAGATACAACCCTCCATCTGAAAGCGGAATTATTTAAAGAACTGCGGAACCGAAAACGGTTGGATACGTATGGTTATACCATTATGCGCGAAACAGAACCGCGCCGCTATACGGTATTTCTGAAAGCGTTTGATCTTAACTCAACGTTAACCTATACCCGAAATGTAGATAATAAAGACACGGTTATGAAAGAGGTGGTGAGTATTGGTAGAACGCTTAACCTCATACGACTTAACAATACGCGGCGTATAGAGAACGTAGAATCGGGTTATTTCCCGGTTACAATGATTGCCAATTTTACAAATCTGTTTAATAATCAGCCAGCGTTAAATCTGGTGTTTGTTGGAAACACAAAGTTGAAAAAAGAAACTTATCTGAACTATTACCTGCAGAATACATTTAACTACTATACCATTGGTCAGCAAACACTTTATAATACATTCGGGCAGATTAATTATGTTTCACCAAAGTTGTCAGTAATGGCAGGCAATGGGGTACGTCTGAATATGCCTCAGATGTTTGTCAGAAACGCGGGTGTATCGGGAACCGGGGTAGCGGCAACATATAGTCTGTTACGCGATCATAAGATTGGTGTTTCCGTTTCAAAGAACGGAAAAAAATTTGCGGATGTAAACAGCATTAATTTGTCTGCCGGATATGCGGGCACAATACGAAAGATAAATTTTGGCGGAGGTTACAATACCACCCTTTTCAGAAACGGTAATCAGAATGATATAATCAGTGCAGGTCTGGCAATGCCAGTTACGACCAAACAATACATCAGTCTTTTCGGAAGTTTTTTTAATTACCGTTTCCAATCGAAAGTATTTACAGGGCAACAGGCAGGATTATCTTATAATATACGCTACCTGAAAGATAAAGCAACAACCAACGCCAACATTATTTACAGCAATAACCCTTATAATTTTTTAAGCACATTTGTAAATCAGGAGAATACCACCTCGCTGGTAGCCGGACTCAATACCCGTTATACCCGGAAACGCTATACTTTTAATTTGCTTAATCAGTATAATCTCTTTCCTTATTATAACGTGCGTACTGCCAGAAACGCCAACAATACTGTTTTTACCAATAATTTTTTTGTGAATTTTCCACCTAAACCAGGAATGAATTACGCGCCGGGCGTGTATGCAGATTACACGAACTTTTTTAATCAGGAGGTTGTAGGTGGCGGATTACGCTTAAATGTAAGTACATTCTCTATTGATCAGAATTTCCGTTTGAGCCTTAACATGCGCGGCGGATTCAACAAAGTAATCAATTACCCCAAACTCCCTAATTTTTTTACAGCTCAGGTGAACGCGTTTATGGCTGTTAAGGTATGGCGCTTGAACCTCCGTTACTTTTATGGCCCTCAGTTTAATAATGACATTGTTAATGTTCTCACGCGGCAACAACGGTATTACCAGGCTATATTAACATCCCTTGCGCACCAGTATCAATTCCGTAATCCACATTTTATATGGGAGAATAACGTATTTTATAATTACGTAAATACCAATAACCGTCACGCGTTTGGGATATTCTCACAGTTATTTTTCTATACCGTTAATGGCTGGAATTTTAATATAAACGCCGGATTTAATTACAATGCGGCTGAAGGATACATGTATCAGTTTAACCCATCAGCTCAAAACGCATACACCATAGAGCAGTCAGGGGAGTATAGAACAAATTATAGCTTACAGGTTGGGGTAGGTGTAAAAAAAGATTTCGCTATCCCCTTACCTGAAAAATGGCGTAAGAAACGGAGCGCCACCGTTATGTTTAAAGCCTTTATGGATATAAATGGTAATCGTGTACAGGATAAAGATGAATTGGTTTTACCTAACGTGGTAATACGAGTGGGTGATTATGAGGCGCAAACGAGCGCTACAGGAGAAGCGGTGTTTAAAAACATAAGTTTAGGAACACACGCGTTAAGTGTATTTCCGCTGGACGATGCCAATGCCTGGTTTTGTCTGGTTAAAGATAGTATCAGTATCGAAGGTTCCGGCTTAATACCGGTTCCGTTTTCAAAAGGTGGCGAGGTGTATGGAAACATAGAACTGGAACGGAACCGCTTTTCGAAAGATATGTTTCAGAACATTGATGTGTCTGGATTACGTATAATTTTAACAGATAGCAGTGGTTTTTCTTACACTTCAATAACGGATAAACAAGGGAATTTTAAATTCTATGTGCCTTATGGAAGCTACACTTTACAGTTTAATGAAAAAATGCTGGGTAACGATTTTATGCTCGAAGATAATTATGTAGATATCGAATTAAATGCAGGCTTACCAGCGTATTATCACAGTTTTATTATTGTGGAAAAATCAAAGAAAATTAAAAAGAAACGGTTCGATGCGGATGGGAATGTTATCGAAGATAAGTAAGTGTATGAAAAGTGGTTGTGATTTAAAAAGGATAATATGGATAATGTACCTGATGCTGGGAGTGTATTGCGCGTCTTTTCTAAAGGCTCAAAAAGCGTCTGACCCGTTTCGAATGACACCTGAAGGGATACGTTATAAAATTTTAAAAAAGGGAAATGGGCCAAATGTAAAGAATGCCATGCGTTTATACCTTAATTATGCGCAGGGAATAAGTCCGGATACTATTTTCGCAAGTAATGAAGGACAGCCTTTTTCTTTTATTGTTGGTGAGCGCGAAGGGCTTAAGGGATGGGATCTGGCGCTGATTCACTTGCGGGTAGGTGACAGCGCGCTTTTTATTATACCACCACACTTAGCATACGGGCAACGAAAAGTAGGACCTGTAAAGCCAAATTCATCCCTTTATTTATATGTAAAGGTGTTAAAGCAGGAAGAAGCGTATTACCATTCAGATAAAGCGGATACAATACAATTGCCCTTAAATGTAAAGAAGGTGAAACGGGCAGAGGGGAAACAAAAACTAACACCCTATCTGTATGTAGAGTTGGCTTTTACCGGATACATAAAAACGCCCGAGGGTTACAGGCGACTATTTCAATCCTCATTCACCAATAGTAAAAACGCGTTTGTACAACAGGGAACAGGAAAGCTTATTAAAGGACTGGACATAGGCGTAGAAACCATGCGTATAGGTGAAAAGGCCACGTTTATTATTCCGCCGGAGGCAGGTTACGGCAACACCAAATCGGGAATGATTCCCGCAAATTCAACCTTGTATTACGATATTGAAGTGATCCGGGAGTACGATCCTTTTCTTAAGTTTACTACCAACGATACGTTAAAAACAGCTTCGGGAATTAAAATTCTTAAGCAAAACAAAACATTGGGCGATACCGTAACCAGCGAAAACGTAATAAGCTTTTTCGCCCTGCAGTATTATAAAGATGCTCAGGGCCACCCTCACATTTATCACAATACGTATGAAACCGGAACTCCCGTTTCGGTAAGAGTGGATGCAAAAACAACGTTGAAGGGGCTTTCAGAAGGCTTGTCTTATTTCCGAAAAGGTGAAAAAGGATTGATCCTAATCCCGCCGCATCTGGGTTTTGGCCAATCCGGCAAGGGCTCTATTCCACCGGATGCCAAATTATACTGTGAGTTAGAAGTAACAGACATTAAACCCTTCCCGTTTTTTCAACCACTTAATAAAGCGGATACACTCCTGCATACCTGTGGTATCAGGTATTTGGAAGTGCGTAAAAACGATCAGGGGCGAGCGATTACCCTTAATGACAGCGTGTTGGTGGCCTATACGGGATATTATTACAAAAACGGAAGGCGCTATATTTTTGATAGCTCCCGTGAAACCGGGCAGTTACCGGCGTTTAAACCAGGCACAAATCGTTTAATAAAAGGATTCAGTCAGGGCGTGGTAGGGATGAAAGAGCAGGAAGCGCGAACGTTTATTATCCCCTTTGCACTGGCTTATGGTGCGGAAGGTGTTCCCGCCGCAGGAATTCCACCCTCAACAGATTTATATTTTGATATTGAACTGGTAAAAATTTGTAATGACCCTAACAGAGAATGAGTATGATACAAAAAATGAAACACCTGATTTTAATGGCTACTGTTATTTTTATGGCCACAATAAGTATGGCGCAAAACAGCGATGAGGAAAAAGAAGAACATGGGGTGGCCATATCGCCATCTACTTTACGGTTTAATGCTAAACCTGGAACCACACAGGTAAAGACCCTGAAAATTACCAACGATACGAAACGCACTTACGCATTTAAAATAAGCCTTCAGGATATTATGCTCGATAATGCTACCGGTGCCGAAGTTCCTGCCTCCAAAGGGTTTCGGTATGCTTTGTCGCCTTATTTACTGGTAACTCCCAACGTAGTGGAATTAAAACCGCGTGAGTCGAAAGTGGTAACCATTACTGCCAACATCCCATCCAACGATACCAATGCCATTGCATTATGGTCGCAGTTAATTATTGATCAGATGGATGAGCGGGGTAAACTGGAAGTGCCTTCGGGAAATCAGAAAGCAGTGGGTTTGGGGATTAAAGCGGGGATGGGGTTCGCTGTTAAAATATTTCAGAATCCACCCAATGTTACTACAAATAATGTAGAGATCATTAAATTGAAATACCATGCGGGGAATGCGGAAAAGAAACACGGTAATTTGCTGAAAATGAAAGTTAAAAATACCGGCAGCGGCATAGGCTATTGCTTGTACTACATTGAGTTGACCCATTTAACCACCGGCAGGCAAACAAAATTAAAAGTAAAGCAGTTTGGTGTTTTGCCCGGCTATGAAAAAGAAATCAGTTTTGAACTCCCCGCTGAATTGCAAAAAGGAAATTATTCCGCTTTATCTGTCCTTGATTTTGGCAGCAAGGAAACCATACAAACCGCGGAAATAGAGTTTAAAATGGATTAAGAAGTTTGTTGCCTTTTGAAATAGAGTTTAGTGACCACTTTGCAGCAGATCATTCCGCGTAAAAACCCTTACCGGATACAGGGCGGCAAAAAAGCCAATGGCAAGAATCATAAGGCTGATCCAAAGCAAGTCGCTCCACCGGATTTCAATGGGATAATAGTCCATAATAAAGTTAGACCCAAATTTTACAATGTGAAATTTTATCTGGATAAAGCAAACCAGCAAGCCGATCAGTAAGCCAATCAATGCTCCGGAAATAGTAATGAGTAGCCCTTCGCGCATAAAGATGAGACGGATAAACGAACGATCGGCTCCAAGGCAGTAAAGGGTTTTAATGTCTTTTTGTTTTTCGATAATAAGCATCGTTAAGGCGCCAATGATGTTAAAGGTGGCAATCAGTAACACAAATCCCAAGATAATAAACGTAACCAGCTTTTCGGTTTCCAGCGATTTGAATAGCACATCGTTGGCCTGGTATTTTGTTTTTACAGTGTAATCACCACCCAGTACCCGCTCCACCTCTTTTTGCGCTAAGGTTATATCTGTTCCGGGGGTACAGGCGATTTCCAACTGACTGTAACGTTCCGGTTCTTCAAATAACTGACGTGCAGTGGCCAGATCCACAAAAACGTATTTAAAATCGAAATCATCGTTTAAGGAGAAAATGCCCGATGGGGTAACGTACACCTGCGAAAAATTATCATCCGGATTAAGGGAACTGCTACTCTTGCCCTTTTTAGGACTAAATAAGGCCAGCTGGTCAATAAAGTTAGAGGGATTTATTTGTAACTGTCCCGCCACTCCACGTCCGATAAAGGCAAAATGCGTATTAGCATTACGTAATAAAAAAGCACCATCAATAACGGCGGTATCAATACGTACCACATCGGTGTAATGATCGGGAACTCCTTTTATACTGACCAACCCCTGTAAATCGCCATTTTTCAAAAGCGCTTTGTCCTGCAGGCAAAAAGCCAGAGTTTTAACGCCTCGAACCGATCGTAGTTGTTTCAATTGCGTTTCTGATAAAACAAAGTGCTTGCCTTTGGCGTAGCGGATATTCAGGTCCGGTTCAAACGAATTGTAAAGATCCGATACTACCGAGGTGAGGCCGTTCATGGCCGATAAAATAATGATGAGCGCGGCGGTGGTAACGGCAATAGCGCTGATACTGATCCAACTGATAATGTTAATGGCATTGTTGGACTTTTTAGAAAACAAGTACCGGCGGGCTATAAAAAACGACAGATTCACCGTTTATTTTTTCAGAAGGTCTTCTATTTTCTGAGCGTAATCGAGCGAATCGTCTATAAAGAATTGAAGTTCGGGTACAATGCGTAATTGTTTGCCAATAATCATGCCCAGTTTTTTACGGATAATGAATTGCTGGGCTTCAATGCTCTCGAACACCGCTTTTACATTTTGAGTCGCCATAATGCTGACGTACACTTTAGCCACCCCCAGATCGGGACTAACCCTTACAACGGTTACAGTAATAAAGGCGCCGTTAAACATACTCCGTGCTTCAGCACGGAACAATTCCGCCAGTTCTTTTTGTAATAATTTGGCTACCTTTTGCTGTCGCACACTTTCCATGCCTTAAAGGTAATTAAATTTTATGTAGTATATTCGTGTTTTTGAATGAAGCAACTCTTCTCGGTACTAAAATATACGAAGAACTACAAAAAGTATGTTGTTTTAAATATCTTCTTCAACATCCTTTATGCCATTTTTTCGGCTCTTACCCTGGCGCTGGTAGCACCGTTTATTCAGCTTATTTTTAAAACGGATCTAAATGAAATTACCGCTATTGCCAATGGCGGGCTTGAACCTTTTCACTTCAGCAGCGATTATTTTACCAAAGGATTTAATTATGTTTTTGCCACGCTTATCCTTGTAAAAGGGAAACAAGGCGCTTTAATCCTGATTTGTGTGGCCGTGGTGGTGGTTACTTTTCTGAAAAACCTCAGCCGCTATCTGGCCATGTATTTTATTGCGCCTATCCGTAACGGAGTGGTGCGCGATTTGCGGAATAAAATGTACAAAAAGGCCATGCAATTGCCTTTAAGTTATTACAGCGAAGAAAAAAAGGGCGACATCATGAGCCGCATGACAACCGATGTGCAGGAAATAGAGTGGAGCATTATGCAAACACTGGAAATGATTTTCAGGGAGCCTTTAACCATCATTATTCTGTTTGCCATCATGCTGGGCATCAGTTTAAAACTCACGCTTTATATTGTCCTTTTATTACCCATCGCGGCTTTATGCGTGGCCCTCATTGGCCGGCAGTTAAAAAACGCGTCGCGCCGCACCAAAGAAACGTTGGGGCAGTTGATTAGTGTGATGGAAGAAACGTTGGGCAGTTTAAAAGTGATTAAAGCTTTCCGGGCCGAGCGCCACATGGAAGATAAGTTTGAAACCCTTAACCAGACGTTTTACAAGCAATCGGTAAGTGTGTACCGTAAAGTAGATCTGGGGTCACCATTAAATGAAACCATTGTAATGGTGATTTTGATGTTTATCCTTTACCTGGGCGGACAAATGGTGTTTGAAAGTAACGGCGCGTTTGCGGCCCTGTTTATTACCTATTTCGGGCTGGCATCACAACTGATTCCTCCCATTAAGCAAATTACCCAATCGTATAATAATATTCAGAAAGGGCTGGCCAGCGAGGAACGGATTAATAAAATACTGGACGCGGAAATAGGCATCCATGAGGTAGCACAGCCGCAGGCACTATTGCCCTTGCGTAAGGGCATACAGTTTAACAATGTCAGTTTTACCTATAAAAAGGATGGGGAAGGATACGTGCTGAAAGATATCAACCTGTTTATTGAAAAAGGAAAACGCGTAGCGCTGGTAGGGCAGAGTGGTAGCGGGAAAACCACGCTGGCAGATATGATTTTACGGTTTTACGATGCGGATAAAGGCGCGGTATTGTATGATGAAACGGACATCCGCCAGTTAAAGTTGGATGAGTTACGCGGGCGTATTGGTGTGGTAACTCAGGAAAGCATATTGTTTAACGATACGGTGTTCAATAACATTGCCTTTGGACTTAAAGGCGTTAGTCCCGATCAGGTTGAAAATGCCGCTCGGATTGCTAACGCGCACGAGTTTATTACGAAGCTTCCCGAGGGCTATCAAACCCTGATAGGCGACCGTGGGGGCAAACTCAGTGGCGGACAACGTCAGCGTTTAAGTATTGCCCGGGCGGTATTGCGTAATCCCGATCTGTTAATTCTGGATGAAGCCACTTCGGCGCTGGATACCGAGAGTGAACGACTGGTGCAGGACGCACTGAATAAACTGATGGAAAACCGTACCAGTTTAATTATTGCCCACCGCTTATCCACCATTATGCATGCTGATGAAATTATTGTGCTTCAGCAGGGCGAGATCATTGAGCGCGGTAACCACACGCAGTTAATACAACAAAACGGTGTGTACAAAAAACTATGCGATATGCAGAGTTTTGGCTAATGGTTATTATTGAATATTAAAACACAAAATAATGCGTTATTTCTTTTACATACTGGTTTATGGATTAATGAGTGCAGGTACAGTGCTTTCGTCATTATACGGACAAACACCCGATAGCACGCGGCAACAGCAAAATACACCTCCCAAAAAAAGTAAACTGTTCAGCGATAGTAGTGTAAATGAAATGAAAAACTGGATTTACGATCCTGCCTATCAGTATAAATACCGCCATGTGTTTAAATTGAATTTTACACAGCTACTCAATGCCAATCTATCGGCACAATATGAATTTACGTTTCATAAAAACCTGAGTCTGGCACTGGGTGGTAGTTACCTTACGCCCCGGCAGATCGGTGGATTTTTAAATACCTTTTCCACCAAAGACATTAACGGCATGCAATTTGGGTTTGTGGCGCCTACGCTAAAAGCCTGGGCCATTACTCCGGAGTTACGCTGGTATCCGGGCAAAAAGGAAAAAATTAAAGCCCCCAACGGTTTTTATCTGGCACCGTACTTCAGGGTAGCCCGTTACGCCCTGGAGTCTAGCTTTACGGATACGTATAATGGTGTTACATCGGTATTTGGGTTTAACGCCAGTTTAAAATGTGTGTCGGGTGGTGGCATGGTTGGTGCCCAATGGTTATTCGGGAAAAAGAAAAACATAGCTTTCGACTGGTGGATTATAGGTTTGGGATTCGGGCGAATGACTCCCTATATGGAAGCCTACGCCAGCGATGTTAACATGTCGCCCGCCCAGCAGCAGGAGTTAAAAGACGAGATCGAACAGGCTCTTACCGGTTTCCGTTTGTTTGGATTTAAAGATCCGGTCATTACGGTAACGAACAATTCTTTTAGCATAAGTATGCCCAAAATACCTTATGTTACCCCAAGGGGAATGGGTTTTTGTTTAGGTTATTCATTTTAAAAAAAATGCAGAACTTCGAATATAAAGAACGATGTACTGAACGAATAAATGTAACAAAATTCATATAGGCTATACCGTTATACAGCATAAAATATTTTTGGAAAAACAAATAAAGTACCTAAATTTAGCGATGAAAAAATAATGAACAGGATTATAAATACATTTTTTGTAATGACGTTAATTTGCTGCAATGTATCTTTTGCACAAAAAGACACATTACATATACATTATAAAATGTCATCAGTAAAGTTGGCAGATACAAGCGAAGCTAAAATTGGAGAGTGGAGCAAAAAGATAAATGGGAAAAAATCTGATGTTGAGATTTATGCATATTACGAAACTTCTGATTTTAAAAAATTCTCTCAGGAGCGTCTTGATGAAGTTTATATGGTGGTTATACGTAAAGCCAGAGACTATGTAAATGTAAAGGATTCAAAAGTAGTTAAGGGCAAGAAATCGCAAAGAAACATGGTGGATATTGTATATTCTAATTCCATGGAATCAGGTGGGCAAAGTGCCTCAACTGAATCAACAGGTAAAAAAGATTCTGAAACCAAAGAGGTAAAAGAATCTAAACCTAAACAAGGCGTTGCAACAAAATCTGAACCTGCAAAACAAGAGACAAATTCTAAGCCTTCAACTAATACAGTGAATAAAGGTGGAGGATCAGATTATATTTATGATTCTGTTTATGTTAATGGTGTTCTAAAAGTAACTAAGATCAAGGTGAAGAAAAAGTAAAATTGTTTTAAAAGTAAATAATAATAACCAAGGCGTACAACGCTTTAAAAAAACAAATATGAAAAAAGCAAAATTATTAATCGTTGGGGGGATTGCAGTAGTATTGTCCTCTTGTTCCATTACGCTTCCAGTAAATGCTAGTGGAGAACCTATAGGTAAAAAAGTAGGAACAGCCAAAGCAAATGTTATTTTGGGTATGGCATTTAATGCAGATGCAAGTATTAAAAGTGCCGCTAAGAATGGTGGGATTACAAAAGTTGCAACTGTAGATATCAAGCATTTTAATGCTTTAGGTATTTTTCAGTACTATGAAACAATTGTTACAGGAGAATAAAAAGAGGGGCTTCAGCCCCTTTTTTTATGTTGTTAGGAATGTTGTATGTTTCATATCTGTTTTCAGCTTTTTTGGATGTTTACAAAAAAGCAAGGAAGGAACA
>JASGCO010000057.1 GCA_030054095.1 Sediminibacterium sp. | reverse complement strand
TTATTCCATTATAAATACCGGACATTTAGTCCGTTAACACGCCGTAGGTAAGACAAAATTACTGGTTTTACGAATTGGAATAATATGTGTTTTTATATCTGTACAATTAGTAATTAAACCATGAACTTTAATAATTATACCATCAAATCGCAGGAGGCCATTCAACAGGCACTTCAAATTGCATTAATGAACGGACAACAGGCTATTGAACCTGCTCATATCGTTAAGGCTATTATAGATACGGATGAGAATGTAACGCCTTATTTATTTAAAAAATTCAACATTAATCTGGCAACGTTTACCAAAACGGTTGAAAGTATTGTAAACAGTTACCCCAAAGTATCGGGTGGGCAGCCTTATCTTTCCACAGCATCTAATCAGGCCCTGGCAAAAGCAACGTCTTATCTTAAAGAGTTCAACGATGAGTTTGTCGCCATTGAGCATATCCTTTTAGGGGTATTGGCGGGCAGTGATAGTATGGCTAATCTTATGAAAGATCAGGGAATAAATGAAAAATCACTTAAAACAGCTATAAAGGAACTCCGTAAGGGAGATAGAGTTACCTCTCAAACCCAGGAAGAAACGTATAACGCGCTCAATAAATACGCGGTTAATCTTAATAAGCAGGCACAAAGTGGCAAGCTGGATCCGGTAATAGGCCGCGATGAAGAAATACGCCGTGTGTTGCAGATTTTGTCGCGCAGAACTAAAAATAACCCTATTCTGGTAGGTGAACCTGGCGTGGGTAAAACCGCTATTGCCGAAGGATTGGCACACCGTATCATTAATGGAGATGTACCTGAAAATTTGAAAACCAAGCAGTTGTATGCCCTGGATATGGGCGCATTAATTGCAGGGGCTAAATTTAAAGGTGAATTCGAAGAACGATTAAAGTCAGTGGTGAAGGAAGTGGTGAACAGCAATGGAGATATTATTCTGTTTATTGATGAGATCCATACATTAGTTGGCGCAGGTGGTAGCGGGGAAGGTGCTATGGATGCGGCAAATATTCTGAAACCTGCTTTGGCAAGAGGTGAACTGAGGGCAATCGGGGCGACAACGCTAAATGAATTTCAGAAGTATTTTGAAAAAGATAAGGCTCTGGAGCGTCGTTTTCAGAAGGTACTGGTGGACGAGCCGGATGCGGAAGATGCCATTTCTATTTTACGCGGTATTAAAGAAAAATATGAAACACATCACAAAGTCAGAATTAAAGATGAAGCCATTATTGCAGCGGTTGAACTCAGTCAGCGCTATATCAGCGACCGGTTTTTACCTGATAAAGCCATAGATCTTATGGACGAAGCGGCTTCCAAGTTAAGAATGCAGATCAATTCCATGCCCATTGAACTTGATGAGGTAGAACGTAAAATTATGCAGCTTGAAATTGAACGCGAAGCTATGAAACGGGAAGGGGAAGAGCGAAAGGTGGAAGAGTTGAATAAAGAAATTGCCGAGTATCAGGATAAACGAAGTGCCCTCCGGGCCAAATGGCAGGGAGAAAAGGAAATGATAGAAAGTGTGCAGCGGATTAAAACGGAGATAGAGAACTTAAAGTTGCAAGCTTCTACATTTGAGAAGCAGGGCGATTATGGAAAAGTGGCGGAGATAAGGTACGGTAAGGTAAAAGAAGCGGAAGCTCAGTTGGAAGTGTTTGAAAAGAAACTATCAGAAGCGAAGGAAAGCGGATCTCAGCTTGTAAAAGAGGAAGTGGATAGTGAAGATATAGCGGCTGTTATCAGTGTGTGGACTGGTATTCCGGTAACGCGGATGTTACAGAGTGAAAAGGAAAAACTGTTGAACCTCGAAGCGGAACTGCACAAGCGCGTGGTTGGGCAACAGGAAGCTATCGAAAGTTTATCGGATGCGGTTCGCCGGAGTAAGGCGGGATTGCAGGATACAAAACGCCCGATAGGTTCTTTTATATTTCTGGGAACAACTGGTGTTGGTAAAACAGAGTTAGCGAAAGCGCTGGCCGAATTTCTGTTCAATAATGAACAGGCAATGACGCGTATTGACATGAGTGAATATCAGGAGCGGCACGCGGTGAGTCGGTTAATAGGCGCGCCTCCGGGCTATGTGGGTTATGAAGAAGGCGGACAGTTAACCGAAGCGGTACGCCGGAAGCCTTATAGTGTAGTGTTGCTGGATGAGATCGAAAAGGCGCATCCGGATGTATTTAATATCCTGTTACAGGTGCTCGATGATGGGCGTTTAACGGATAATAAAGGACGTACGGTCAACTTCAAGAATACGATTATTATTATGACCAGTAATATCGGTTCTCATATTATACAGGAGCATTTTGAAAAGTTAACGGAAATAAACCGGGAGGAAGTGTTGGCTAAAACCAAAACAGAGGTTTTTGAGTTGTTAAAAAAGACGATACGCCCGGAGTTTTTAAACCGGATAGATGATATTCTTTTGTTTGAACCGTTAAACAGAGAGGATGTGCGGGCCATTGTGGAAATACAATTTAATGAAGTGTCGAAGCGTTTGGCTGAGCAACAGGTAAAACTGTCGGCCAGTGAAGAGGCGCTGGATTGGTTGGCTCAATTGGGGTTTGATCCTGTGTTTGGCGCGCGTCCAGTAAAACGCGTTATTCAAAAGCAGGTACTTAACGAATTAAGTAAGCAGCTTTTAGCAGGAAAAGTTGATAAATCTCAGGAAATTGTGCTGGATGTTTTTGATAAGCAATTCGTTTTTCTGAATAAAAGCTAGCTAATCAGTTAGTTAAATAGTTTTAGCATTACTCTGAAACAGTGAAAAGCGGGCCATACAAAAGGTGGCCCGCTTTTTTTATTTTACGCATTAAACCCTGTTTTGTTTTCATCGTCTAATTTTTAAAATACAATTAGAGAAGTACAATGGGAACGCGGATTTTATTATTAGCAGATTGTAATTCAGCTCATACAAAAAAATGGGCTTTGGGTTTAAGCCGGAAAGGGTTCAAAGTGGGTCTTTTTAGTTTTACCTTGCCCTTAAATGACTGGTACAGTAATGAGGGTGTAGTGTTATTAAATTCCGGTGCAATGCAGCCAGGTAAATCGGGGGTAAGAAGCAAATTACAGTATCTCGGGTTCTTGGGTGAGTTACGGCGACAATTGGCAGTATTTAATCCGGATGTGTTGCATGCGCATTATGCCAGTAGTTACGGCCTTCTGGGAGCTTTATCCGGTTTCGCGCCTTTTATTATTTCAGCATGGGGTACAGATGTGATGCGTTTTCCGCAGAAAAGTTTTTTGCACCGGGCCATATTGTCTTTTAACCTGAGGAAGGCTGATGCCATCTGTGCTACATCACCAACTATAGCCCGCTATATTAAATTTTTTTCATCCAAACCAGTCATGTTGGTTCCGTTTGGAGTGGATACAACTGTTTTTAAACCATTAGCGCATCCTGAACGAAAAAAGGAGGTATTTACTATTTCCTGCGCAAAGGCGTTGGAACCAATGTATAATATCCATGTACTGCTCAGGGCGTTTTATCAGTTGAAACAGCAGTTCCCTCATCAGACGTTTAAACTCGTAGTAATGGGAGATGGAAGCGAAAAGGAACGGCTTTTAAACCTGACAGCGACTCTTAATCTTTTAAAGGAGGTGGTTTTTACAGGTAAAGTACCGGCGGAGGAGGTGGCCAGTCGAATTGCAGATTCTGATTTGGTAATGAATCTTTCGGAATATGAGAGTTTTGGTGTAAATATCATTGAAGCCATGGCTTGCGGAGTGCCTGTAATAGTGAGCGAAGCAGAAGGATTACGTCATTTGGCGGAACAGGCACCGGGAAATTTGGTGGTAAATACCAGAAATGAAGATGAGATAGTAGGGGCTATGCGGCATTTTTTTCAGCATCCTGAAGCTAGAAAGAAAGCCGGTGAAAGTGGGTTTCAATTAGTAAACAAATACTACACACTCGATGCTTGTTTGCGCCGGATGACACACGTGTATGATGAGCAGATCCATGCCAGATTGCTTCATCTGGCGTTAGAGGAGCATAAAAAACCCGTTTTGCATTAAGTACACAAAACGGGTCATCTAAATGGAATTATTGCTGCTATTAATGTTTGCTCAGGTAGCTGGCAACACCTTTATGATCGGCAACCATACCTTCTGAACCTTTTGACCAGTTAGCAGGGCAAACTTCACCGTTTTCTTCAAAAAACTGAAGTGCATCTACCATACGGATGGCTTCATCTACGTTACGGCCTAAAGGCAGGTCATTTACCAGTTGGTGACGAACCACGCCTTCTTTATCAATCAGGTATAATCCACGGAATGCAATCATAGGCCCGGTTGCAATAAGGTTCCCGTCATCATCTACATCATAATCACCTGATAAAGTACCGTAATTCAACGAAATCAATTTTGTTGTATCAGCTACAATCGGATACGTAACGCCTTTAATACCTCCGGCTTTTTTATCCATTTGTAACCAACCCCAGTGACTTTCTTCTGTGTCGGTACTGCAACCAACTACAGCACAACCGCGGCTTTCGAAATCGTTTAAGCGCTCCTGAAACGCGTGTAATTCAGTGGGACAAACAAACGTGAAATCTTTTGGGTAAAAGAAAAATACCACGTATTTTTTACCAAGATATTGATCCAGAGAAAAATCCTCCACAATTTCTCCTCCATTTATAACTGCACCTGCTCTGAAAAGGGGTGCTTTTTTACCTACTAATGTTGCCATACTGTTTTTTTAAAGTGTTTACAAAATTATTAATTAATTTAGAGTCCCGAAAGGATATAAATCACACGAATCATTAACAAATCTTAAACAATATAGTTCATGAGCTTATTAAATAAAACGGCCCCGGCCTTTAAACTGGTAAATACAGATAAAAAAGAAGTTAGTCTTACCGATTATACTGGAAAAAACGTAATTCTTTTGTTTTTTCCATTGGCTTTTACAAGTGTTTGTACCGCAGAGTTATGTGGTGTCAGAGATAATATAGCTTTATACAATAATGCTAATGCGGTGGTGTTTGGTATTTCAGTAGATTCTCCCTTTACTTTAGGCCAGTTTAAAGCCGACCAAGGACTCAATTTCGAACTTTTAAGTGATTTTAATAAAGAAGTTTCAACGGCTTATGGTAGCATTTATCAGGATTTTGTATTAGGGATGAAAGGGGTAAGTAAACGCAGTGCCTTTGTAATTGATGCAAATGGTATTGTGCGCTATGAAGAAGTGTTAGAAAATGCAGGGGAACAGCCTAATTTCGATAAAATAAAGGAAGTGTTGGCTAATTTAGGCTAAACAGTGCTTAAGGCCTGTTTAAATAAAGGTATTTTAGAAGCGGGCTGCGATGAAGCAGGGCGTGGCTGTTTGGCAGGACCTGTATTTGCCGCCGCTGTGATTTTACCTCCTGATTTCAAAAATGAATTATTGAACGATAGCAAGCAGCTTAAAGAGTCTGATCGTTATGCGTTGAGACCGGTAATTGAACAGGAGGCTCTGACTTTCGCGATCGGAATTGTAAGTAATACTGAAATAGACGAAATAAACATTCTTAATGCTTCTTTTTTAGCCATGCACCGCGCAGTAGATCAGTTAAAAAAGCAACCTGAATATTTGCTGATTGATGGTAACCGTTTTAAACCGTACGGCAAAATACCACATACTTGTGTCATAAAGGGCGATGGGAAGTACATGAGCATTGCAGCTGCAAGTATTCTGGCTAAAACCTACCGCGATGATTTTATGAAAAACGCGCACACGCACTATCCACAATATGGATGGGATAGTAATGCCGGATATCCGACTATTAAGCACCGTGAAGCGATCAGGGAATTTGGTGTAACCCCGCTTCACCGCATGACGTTTCAACTATTACCTTCGCAGTTGAGTTTGGATCTATAGAGGAGGATGCGTTTTGATGCAGCAAAACATACATTGGATATTACAAAGTAATTTAATTAAACAGGGTGTTTTAGATATTGTAAAGGCTACACTTACTGAACACCATATATCATTTGAAGAGGTAAACGTAATTCCTTTTTCAGATGAATTACCAGTTTTTAGAGGGTTGGGAACCAGCACTGTTTTTTATGGTTCTACCACACTTATTCTTAATGCTTATAAAAAATATGGAGGGGGAAATGGTATTTTCTATGATGCGGAAACTTTTACAATGCGAACGTATCTCAATAATTGGGGAAAGCGGATGCTGAATGCGGATGCTATTATTTCAAATTTTCCAGATTTTGCGCTGCGCTATAAAACCACCGAGGCAGATAGAAAGTGGTTTGTGAGGCCAGATAGTGATGATAAGGCTTTTTCAGGACGGGTTATGACTACGGCAGAAATCTCGGACTTTGCTGCTGAACTTGAACATTCCAATAACCCTTACCTCACGTTAAAGACCTTGTGTTTATTTAGTACTCTTAAGCCCATTGAAAAAGAATGGCGTTTATTCATTCAGGGTAAGGATGTGATTTCTGCCTGCCGCTATGCAGAGCATGGTAGTATTAGTGTCAGTGAACAGGATGTGCCGCAAGCCATGCTGGAATTCGCTAAAGAAAGTTGTTCGGTATTTACACCTTCAGAGGTGTTTGTGATGGATGTGGCGTTAAGTGAGGCCGGTTACTTTATTATAGAATGTAACTGTTTTAACGATTCTGGTTTTTATAAGCATGATATTAAGAAGGTAATCACATCTGTGAACAATTACCTTTTAAAGAATCAGTCGTAATGTTGGTTTGGGTTTTAGTATTCTGGAATAACCGGAGATCAGATTTTTTTCTTTTGGATAGAATCATGGGTTTTAAGATACATGGGTAAGGCTGCTGATCCATACCACTGGAAAATCTCCGCTTCAAGTACCTGTTCTTTTATGACAGGATCTGTTTCCAGTAATTTTTTGGCTTCTTCTACTGTACTAACATTAAGTATGAAAATACCCCGGTACGTTTTTTCATTCTTTTTTAGCGGACCAGCTACGGTCAGCTTACCTTCCCGGGCTAATCGTCCGATATTATCCAGGTGGCCTCTGAATAAACTGTCGGAAACTGCTTTGTTGGCAATGACTTTAGGGCCGGTTTTAAGAATCACCAGAATATAGGCTTTCATGCCGTAATCATCAGCACCGAGTGAATCTGCAAGACGTTGATTATACGTTGTTTTTTCGGATTGCGCGTTTACCGAAAGGCTTAACAAGATGAATAGTATAGTGAGGAATTTCATGTCTAAAAGTAAAAAAATAAATGATAGTAAGCGCATGCGTAAAGCAGTCAAGAAGAGATAAACGGTAGTCAATCCGGATTTAGTGTGTGCTGCCCAAAGGATGTATTCGTTGTGATGATACCTTAATCGAAAACACTCTGTTGGTGTTGGACTTTGTATTCACTATAAATTTCTGATACGTGATCTGGTGTTAACGACCTGAAGTAATAAATGGGGTTTAATACCGTTTCCCAGCTATACGTTTTTCAAGTTCTTCTGCATAGGTTTGACCAAAAGGGATAGAAATATCGCCATTTCTGCTGGTTAATACAATCTCACTAGATGCAATTTCTTTAATACGTGAAGTGTTGATAATGTAAGATTTATGCACCCGTATAAAAATATCAGTTGTATTCATAAGGTATTCTTCCGATTTTTTTAAAGTCCCGTGTACAATTATTTTCCGGTCTTCAAGGCAAAATTTAACGTAATCTTTTAATCCTTCAACGTATAAAAGGTCATTAGGATGAAAACGAACCAGTTTCCCTTCTGATTTTACAAAGATAGACGTGTCGCCTGACTTTGCCGTATCTGGCAGATCTGGTCGCTTTAACTTCGACGACTTATGAATGGCTGTAAAAAAACGGTCAAAATGGATAGGTTTAACTAAATAATCGAGCGCATTCAGTTCATAGCTTTCAACCGCATATTCTGAATACGCGGTTGTAAAAATCACTTCGGGGGGCTGGTTAAGTGATTTAAGGAATTGCATTCCCGATAGTTCAGGCATATTAATATCCAGAAACATCAAATCAATACGTTCGCGTTGTAATATTTCCGTCGCTTCAAAGGCATTGGCACATTTGGCAACTAACAGAATTCCGGGAATTTTGCCGCAGTAAAGTTCCAGTATATCTCTGGCAATGGGTTCATCATCAACAATTATAACGGATAGTTTGCTCATACTATTAAAACAAATGATTTAGGATAATTGAAATACGAATTTCGTACAAACCTTTTTCTGTATTTTCGCTAATCTGATGTTTACCCGGATAGATAATGCTTAATCGTTTACGCAGGCTGTTCAGTCCAAACCCGCTATCTTTTTCTTCTATTGTATGTCTTGCAGCGGCCACTTGCTCATTACATGTGTTGCGGGCATATAAGGTTAGCTGATTTTTCACGATGCTGAACTCAAATTCAACATCTGGTTTTTGGTGTATGTTTCTTGTACCATGTTTAAACACATTTTCTAGTACCGGTAACCATAATAAAGGAGGAATAGTATAGTCTTTATCTGCTATTATCCTGAATTGCATATTTCCTGTAGTATTTAAGCGGAGTTTTTCAATTTGTATATACGCTTCCATAACCTCTTTTTCCTTTTCAAAGGGGAGGAGATTATTTTTAGAATCGTAAATCATGTACCTTAAAATTTCAGATAACCGCAACAGAGAATCAGGCAATTGATTGGGTTTGGTAAGAGATAAACCATACAGATTGTTAAGTGTATTGAATAAAAAGTGAGGACTTATCTGATGTTTGATAAGCGCTAATTCTGACTCTACTTTTTCTTTAAGGGCGTTGTCCAGTCGTTTTTGCTGTTCAAAATAGTCATTCATAAACCACCCCATGGAAAATAGAAATGTCATTATTATCACCGGAACGGTGGCTATTAAAACTGTTTCCCAAAAATAAACTAATTGGCGTTGTATATCAGAGTATAAATTCTCTGACCCCAGAGCCAGAAATGTAAAACTGCTGAAATTAGTTTCAGTAACATATTTGTCAAAGTAGTAATTATAGGCGGCGAATAAACAGGAAAAAAGGACTATTGAGCCAAATAGAAGAATAAAATAGATCTTAAATTTTTTCTGCTTTACAAAACGGGGTAATAACCAAAGGGTATTAAGATATTGAAGTGAGGCAAAGAGGAGTATGGTTATGCAAACATTGATAATAAATGACGTTTTATTGCCGGCAAAAGCGGCATAAGTGCCATTTAACAGAAAGTTAATGACAATAAACGCCCAGAAATAAACGTTACGTGCCACCCGACCGAATAAAATCCGGAAAATAGTTTTAGCAAAATGGTACATCACCTTTTTAAATAAGTACAATATTATACATTAAAACTGGCAAGCCTTTGGAACAAAGTCTAAAAAAACGGCCATAAAGTCTAAAATTCTGCCTGTAATGTATAGTTGTAACGTTCAAAGACATGTTTTTACGCTTCTTTGCACTATAAAACAATTTACTATGAAGTATTATTTATCAAAAAAAGTATCCTTGCCAATGAGCATGGTTTTAATGCTGATTATACTACCGGAATATATCTGGTCGCAAACCTATAGCAGTATATCTGAACCAACCAGGCACTATGTAGACAGCGCATTCAACGCGATGTTAAAGAAGTATAAAGTAGAAGGCGCCAGTATCGCTATTGTAGATAATGGTAACATTGTTTATTCGACAGGCTACGGTTTTTCGGACAAAGCAGCCGGAGTAGCGGCTACTGATGGAACGATTTACAGAATTGGCTCCTGTACAAAAGCGTTCACCGCGCTTTCGGTAATGCAGTTACAGGAAAAGGCCCGGCTTGATATCACGCATTCTATTAAAAAATACCTCCCTGATTTAACCATATCCTCCCGGTTTAATGATGGAAATGAAATCATTATCAGAGATGTAATGGCGCATACATCTGGTTTACCCGGTGATATTATTAATGGTTTTTTTTGTGATTCGCCGCCCGATATGAAATGGTTGATCGGAGAACTGAATAAATATACCACGGCGGCCCCACGGTTATATATGCATGCGTATTCAAATGTTGGTTACGGATTATTGGGCGAAGTGGTGGCCAGTACTTCGGGTATGAGTTACAATGACTACATACGTGAATCTATTTTTAAGCCTCTGGGCATGATCAATAGTTACATTGATGTAGATCCGCAATTAAAAGGCCGGTTTTCAAAAGGATACATGAACGGGAAGGAAATAAAAGAGCCACTGATCCGTGATCAGGCGGCAGGCCTTATTCATAGCTCTGTTATAGATATGGGGCACTTTATAAAGTGTTTATTAAATGACGGAAAAGTAAATGGAAACACTCTTATTTCCTCCGCTTCATTAGCTGAAATGAAGGCCAATCAACTGGAAAATACGCTTTTAAGCAAAGATAAAAACTGGGGATATGGACTTTATACCGAACAGGTTTTGGTAAAAAGCAAAAGCAATGCAACAGATAGTGCTTTGGTGAATATTGTTGGTCACGGAGGCGATACCTACGCGTACCACGCGGATTTTGGATTTATCCCCGAATTAAATACAGGTGTAGTAATTCTGACAAATACAGACAGAGGGCCGGTTGTTGCAGACGCCAGTCGCTTGTTAAAATGGTATCTGGAAAAGGAGAAAGGAAAAACCGTTAAATTGAATTACCGGGTAAAGGATACTGTTAAAGTACAGGAAAGACCTTGTCCTAGTGAGGAAATCAAAGGCGTATATCCTGTAGCCAATATTTTAGTGAATGTAAGTAACCCTGAAGTTATCCGATTTAAGCAAGGCCCGGTTAAAATTAAATTATTTCGTAAATCCTCTTCACAGGAGTATTATTCCGCTAAAGCACTTGTATTTGGTATCATACCTGTTAATATGAAGGATATCGGTTTTCGTTTTGTAAAGGTAAACGATCAGGTTTACCTTAAGCAAATAGATGTGAAAAGTAAACGGGGCGTTTACGCAGGAGTTAAAACCAGTTTTCCTTTTATCTCAGAAACATGGAAACAAAAGTATGGTGCCTATACAGTAACCGGAAACTACTATCGCTGCGAAAAATGCCCGTTGGGTAACCCGGAAGGCATGCAATTGACCTTATCAGAAGAAAAAGGCGTGCTGTGCGTCAAAACAAAGGGCAAGGAAATGTTTAATGATAAAATGTACTTGTTGCCAATTGATGACCAGAAGGCAGTAACAACTGGAATAGGTCGCGGAACCGGGGAGACATTCCGTATTCTGCCAAATGGCCATTTGTATTTTATGGGATTTGAATTTGAGCGAAAGAAGTAATAGAGTAGGTGAAAAGGAATATTTAACACAGAAGAATCTAATATAAGAATGGAAAAGATAAAAACAGCAGGGAGATGGAAGCATTCAGCGATTATTAAAATTATGTTAGGGCTTATGTTGTGTGCGGGAGTAGCAATGCTTATTCAGATCCTTTTTGCAAACATACAGTACCGATGCATAAATCTTAGTCAGGATGCTGTGGGTTTTATAAAAGGTATCTTCACAGTTGCGGGCGTAGTATCTGTTTATATCGTTTTCTTCAGGATAATTGAACGGCGATCCATTGTAGAGTTTAAATTTGAAGGTGTATGGAAGCAGTTATTTTATGGAATTCTGATTGGTGCCGGATTGCAGGCGCTTACCATTTTGATTATTTATCTGAACGACGGGTATGAAATTGTTTCGGTAAACCCTGTTGATTACATATTACAAGGCATGATGATGGGCTTTACTTCTGCAATAGTAGAAGAAACATTAATAAGAGGAATTATATACAGAGTATCAGAAGAAAAATTGGGGAGCTATGGCGCTTTAGCATTATCCGCTCTTTTGTTTGGAGCGATGCATTTAGGAAATCCGAATAGTTCTCTTGTAAATTCTGTCGGACTGGCCATTCAGGCTGGATTATTGTTGGGTGCGGCGTTCATTTATACAAGGCGGTTGTGGTTACCCATAGCAATACATTTTGCCTGGAATTTTACGCAGTCTGGCATTTTTGGAGCGAGGGTTTCTGGTAATGAACTGTCTAAATCACTTATAACGGCAGAGTTTACCGGAAACAAATGGATCACAGGAGGTGATTTCGGCCCCGAGGGATCCCTGCAGGCTACATTGTTATGCTTGGTAGTGGCAGTTGTGTTTATGGTTCTGAGTCACAAAAAGAATAGAATTATAAAACCGATATGGTTAAGAAAGGGATCAAGTCCAAAAGTTGTGGACTAAGCAAACAATTTAGAGATTCTGAAGAGGA
>JASGCO010000056.1 GCA_030054095.1 Sediminibacterium sp. | reverse complement strand
TTCTGACCCATTCGTATAAGAAACTTAAGCATTTGTGTAAAAAATGAAAAATCTGTGATTTCTGACTATTGTTGGCCGAATACTTCAGAAAATAAAATATCAAACAGTATGAAAACAAAAAAATGGATACTATGCCTTGGGCTGATAAGCTGCATAGAATCAGTAACAGTAGCGCAACATAAAAACGGATTAAAGTGCTTTGGTTTAATGGGGGCTCAACTCAACGATCAGCAACAAACATTTAATACCGGGCTTACCGCCCATGTTTATGGTTTTACTACAGGCATGGGCATAGAGTATCATGAAAAACGTTTTTTAGCGGGGACAGAGTTTTTTGGTGCCTATGGCGGAACAACCAATACCCTTTACAAACTCGATTATACCGGGTTCAGCTCCATGGCCTATGTTGGCGTTAACCTGCTGGCAGATTCCCGGTACTCACTGGCACCTTATGCCGGGGTAGGTATGTCCTTAAATAAAAACACCATCAGTCGTAAAGATCAGACATTTACAGAAGTGCTTTCCAAAAACCAATTGGCGGCTGTACTTGCCTTAAAATATGAGTATTCCTGGCCTTCCGGCATTTTTATCGGGATAAGATCGGGTTACAATTATGGTTTTTTTGCCAACACTAACTGGCAAAATGAAGTAACACTTGGTAAAAGCAACTTTAAAAATCCGGTCAACTCCTTCTTTTTGAATGCCTCCTTTGGGCTCCACTTGAAATTGCCATCGAAAACCAATCAGCAACCCGTTCAGTAACACCAAAACGGTTTATACACTAAATGACCTGCTTTCTAAGCGGGTTTATACCATCACTTTTCTTAACTTTCGGCCATGAATAGTAAAGAACTGGCCGAAAGTTTAGAATTACTGCCACACCCCGAAGGAGGCTATTACCGCGAAACGTATCGGTCCGGAACAAGTATTACCGTTCCTGAGTCCGGCGATAAACGACAATTAGCTACCGCCATTTACTTCCTAATCGAAAACACAAATTTTTCCGCGTTTCATAAAATCAAAAGCGATGAAACCTGGCATTTCTATGAAGGTGACACACTGGAAGTTATCGAAATAGATCTTTCAGGACAACTTATCATTACTAAGGTTGGAAAAAACATAAAAGAAGGAGAGGTATTTCAATATACCGTTAAAGCCAATCATTGGTTCGGAAGCCGCGTAAAAGATGGCGGGGGGTTTAGTCTGGTGGGCTGTACCGTTGCGCCTGGTTTCGATTTCAGAGATTTCGAACTGGCCAAACGTGATGAACTGACGCGGTTGTATCCTCAACACGAGGCCATAATTACCACTCTGACAAGAAGTTAAACCTTATCAATAAAACAGATTGCCGCTTCCTGTTTTAGAATGGAGAACCCAGAACGGAAGATGCGTCATTCCCTGCCCTTTCACCAGATAAATTTCTTACTTTTACATTAAAACTTAGCTGAACTCAACATAGGTAAAACTGTACTTCAGTCTAAGTTACCGTTAACAGACGTATTAATTAAGAAGTACCTTATGTCAGAACAAAACAGTATCCAGGAAATCGTATTCAAATTTTTCTCACAATATCACTTCGAGGAAACCGATCTGGACTATTCTATCCTGCCTGAACATATCCATTCCCTGCAAACGCTGGCCAACATAAGTAATTCCGGCGTTAGTATTTTTGATATCAGCAAAAAAGAAATCGTATTTTTTTCAGCCAATTATGGTAAACTACTGGGTTATACTTCCGACGATTATAAAGACCTGAACTGCTGGTTTTTCGAAAGTAAAATTCATCCGGAAGAAAAATACCAGTTAGCCCTGAATGGCTTGTCGTCTCTTAAAATGTTTAACGCCTTTTCGCGCGATGAAAAACTAAACCATAAGGTTATTCACGAATACCGTATGCTTACCGCCGATAATAAATACGTACGGCTGGTGGAACAATACCAGATTCTTGAACTCGATAAATCGGGGCAAATCTGGCTCATGATGAGTATTGTCGATATTTCTCCGAATCAGGAAACCGAAAGCCCCGTTAAATCACAGATCCTGAATTTCCGTACAGGAAACTTTATTCCCCTCGATAACGAACCAAAAGCTGAGCTGGAATTAACCAAACGCGAACTTGAAATTTTAAAACTGGTAAAACAAGGTTTCCTCAGTAAAGAAATTTCGGATAAACTAGCTATCAGCATTCACACAGTTAATACGCATCGCCAGCGGTTCCTCGAAAAACTGGGTGCCAATAACTCCCTCGAAGCCGTTACATTCGCCTCCCGTTTCGGGTTACTGGAATAGGGATACTGATAAATCAGTATTGTACACCCTCAGCTTTAGCGTGAACTTTGTTCCGTCTAAAACTGATAACTATGCTAAGAATTTGTTTCACTTTTTGTTTAATTTTCCTTTTCGCTCGTACATTCGGGCAACCCACCCAGGTACTGCGTGGAACCATTACCGACAATGCATCCAACGCGCCCGTTCCCTTTGTTAATGTACTACTGCTTAACACTCAGCCTCCCATAGGTGGCGTAACCGATACTCTGGGTAATTTTTCCATTCCCAATGTTCCTGTAGGGCGCTACGATCTGAAAATTACCTGTATGGGCTACGAAGACGCTTTTGTCCGCGAGATAAACGTTATATCTGCCAAACAAACCGTTTTAAACCTTTCAGTAAAAGAAAACACCAAAACACTCGACGAAGTAATCATTAAACCCAATGTTAACAAAGAAGAACCACTTAACGCCATGGCAACGGTAAGTGCCCGCATGTTAAGTGTGGAAGAAGCCAAACGGTATGCCGGCGGATTCGATGACCCGGCCCGTCTGGCCTCGGCATTTGCCGGCGTAGCCTCCAACTCAGGAGTTAACGGCATTATTGTGCGCGGAAACGCCCCCAAATACCTGCAATGGAAAATGGAAGGGATTGAAATCCCTAATCCCAATCACTTTGGCGATTTAAGAGCATTTGGCGGCGGTATTTTAACGGGTTTAAGCAGTCAGATGCTGGCCAATTCCGATTTTTTTACCGGCGCGTTTCCGGCCGAGTACAACAATGCCGTATCTGGCGTGTTCGATATCAGCATGCGAAAAGGCAACTCCGAAAAACGCGAAAGTACTTTTCAGGCAGGCATTATCGGCATTGATTTTGCACAGGAAGGGCCATTTCGCAAAGGAGGAAAAGCCTCTTACCTGTTTAATTACCGCAATTCCACATTAGCGCTTTTGGGGCCGCTGCTCCCCGAAAATGCCGACCGCATTAAATATCAGGATTTATCCTTTAAACTCAATTTCCCTACCAGTAAAGCCGGTATCTTTTCGTTGTGGGGTATTGGTTTAATAGACGGTGCCAGCGCCAAACCCAAAACCGACAGTTTAAAATGGTTTTATCAGGACGATAAACAACGCGATAACATAACTCAATACACCGGATCTGCCGGACTCAGTCATAAGTACTTTTTTAATAGTACAACCTATATAAAAACCACTCTGGCGGCCACTGCCAGTTCCGCCGACTGGAAAACAGAAATACTTAACCGCCAATTGGAATTAAAACCCTACAGCAACATTAATTATACCAACTGGAATTACGTTCTGTCTTCCTTCCTTAATAAAAAAATCAATGCACGTTATAGCAGCCGCACCGGCATACTGATTACCAACATGAATTACAATGTACTGCTTAACCGTGCGCTTACCGAAGGCGATGTTCCCACTGAAATTGTCAATACACAAGGTAATAGCTTTCTGATTTCCGGGTACAGTCAATCGTCGTTTCAATTGGGCCCCCGCTTGGTGCTGAATCTTGGCATCAACAATCAATGGTTCACCCTTAATAACCATAACACCATTGAGCCGCGTGTAGGTTTACGTCAAACATTAGGATCAAAACAATCCATTGGTCTGGCTTATGGCTTACATAGCCGTATTGAAAACGTTAATTTTTATTATAACAACTCCCTTAGTACCGGCGAAAAGGCAGTAAACAAGAATCTTGATTTCACCAAAGCCCATCATTTCGTATTAAACTATAGTTATAAAATCACCGATCTGTTACTCTTAAAAGTAGAGCCGTATTACCAGCAATTATTTGCAGTACCGGTTATGCCCAATTCATCCTTCTCGCTCATTAACCTGCAAACCGATTGGTTCTTTGCCGAAAAACTGGTAAATAAAGGCGAAGGACAAAACTATGGTATAGATCTGACCCTTGAAAAATACATCTCCAAAGGGTATTACTACCTGATTACCGCTTCCATTTTCGACTCTAAATACAAAGGTGGTGATGGAATCTGGTACAACTCACGCTTTAACCGTAACGTAGTGGCCAATTTCCTGATCGGAAAAGAATGGCAGGTTGGAAAAACCAAACAAAATACAATCAGTGTTAATACACGTCTCAGTTATCAGGGAGGCAACCGCTACTCGCCCGTAAACGAAAGCGCCACGTATGCGGCTAAAACCGTTATTTACGATGAAACCATGGCCTTTAGCAAACAATCTGATCCGGTTGTAAATGTGCATTTCACCGTTAGCTACAAGAAAAACAAACTACACAGTTCACGCGAAATTGCTTTTAAAATTATAAACCTGACAGGGCAATCTGATTTTTACGGCTATAAGTATAACCAGCAAAACAATACCATTGATAAAGATCTGACCAGAGTGATTCTTCCTAACCTAAGCTACAAAATTGAGTTTTAACCCATTTTCGTTTGACACGGCACAGGGGAAGTTCGCTGCTTAAATGTCAACTAGTAACACTATTACGATAAACAGATTCCCCCTTCACTAAATGACGGGTAACCAGATAACCATAACTCCAGAAGTAAGGCAAACAGGTAACAGGGGCCATTTTTCGCCGCCCCTGCTGCCTGCTCTTCCGAAAAACCGCACTTTACGCTTTGGCTTGCTGGCCCTTTGCTTTGTCGCAGCTACTGCGGGGGCTCCCGCGGGTCGCCGCCTCGTTAGCGCGCCAATACGCAACGGTCTGCACAAGGCCGCCGCTGCAATTGCTTGTCCGGTACCCGCAAAAGTTCCTCTTGAAAAAAGTATGATTCTTATCGGTGGGTTATGATTTAACCCCCACTACCTCATCAGGCCGAACACAATCGCTCGTACACACCATCCCACAAGCCCTTTCTGAACTTTAAAGCCTGTATTATAGCCGTTTCCGCTTCCTGCCAGTACTGCGCGTTATCACCACAAAGATTCGCGGTCATTTGCAAAGCCAACTGGCTGTGGTGATCACCATCCACTTCTATGTGCCGTTCAATATAGTACTTAAACAGCGCTATTGTATCCGGATCGTGCTTGTGAATCTCGTTCACAATTGACAAAAACATGCCCGGGATTAAATCTTCGCGGCCAAACGTAAAAATGGCAGACTGTAAATAGGTTTTATCGCTATTAATAATTTTAAACGTAAAATTTACAAAATCACTTGCCGCCTTTGGTGTTTGCGAATGAGCATAAGCCGCGTCAAAATTTCCACTTGCCTGCAATTCCGCAATAAACCGGTTTATTTTAGACGTATTGGCACCACATTGCTGCATGGCTTCCAGATACAATTCGAAATGGCTTTTTCGTTGCCCGTTCATATCCAAATCCGACTCTTCGCCAACAACAATTTCGTTAATTAAATAACGTGTATCCGCAACCCCTTTCGGAAACCAGGGTACAGTGGTGCAGGTTAAGTTATTTTGAAGGGTCTTTAACAACGACATAAAATCCCATACCGCATACACGTGGTACTCCATAAACACTTTTAAATCGTTCAGGTCTTTAATGGCCCCATATACGTTATGATTAATGATTTCCTGACGTAAAGGTTCAATCGTTGTCCTTATTTTTTCAATATGTGGGTTCATTTCCATTACGTTTTCTTCTGCACAGCAACATAGTCGTCTGTTTTTAAAATCTAGGTTAAACTCTTAAAAATTGCGGTGCAAAATTAAATACAAATATTGGAACTGTGCAGCAAGATTAAGGTTTCCCGGAAAAATAATGTCCTTTTAAATTCCACAGTGCGCATTGTGTATCGTTGTTTGCAGACTTAAATGACATATATTATTCGCAATATGTATTTAACATATTAGTACCACTTCACTACCGGATAACTATTTTCCATAAATTAGCTGATTCTGTCTTGAAAAATCTCAAAATACACTTCATATACCTGTGATATTGTAAATACGTTTGATCTCGGTTTGTAACATTTTACATGGGAATTTTCATAACAGCAGTTTCAGTAAATGGCAAAAAGTCAAATTAACAATATGGAAATAGTTTTAAAACCAATAGCAACAGTAAAAAATACAAGACATGAGCCAATAGACGATAACTGGGAAACAATTATTGCGGATATTGAACTTGCTGAGCACATCCCGACAGAAGCGTTTGAAGCTATTGCTGATTTCTCACATCTTGAAGTCATTTACTACTTTGATAAAGTAAAAAGTAGCGATATTGTTTTCTCCGGGAGGCCAAGGGGCAACCCCAACTACCCTTTAGTTGGTATTTTCGGTCAGCGCAAAAAAGACAGACCTAACCAAATCGGGCTTACAACTGTAGAACTATTAGAACATACCGGCAGAACATTAAAAGTAAAATACCTTGACGCTATTGATGGTACTCCAATTCTGGATATTAAACCTGTTTTCAGGGAATTTCAACCAAAAACAGCAATAAAACAACCTGCCTGGGTAGCCGACTTAATGAAAAAATATTGGAAATAGACATCAACATTACAACACCCGGAACCAGCGGTGGCTTTCAGTGCATTACCTAGATTTGCCAGAAATACCCTAAATATAAGAAGTGCAGAAGACACCAAGTAAAATCCCCATGCTTCCATACTTGTTGCAACTACACTAAGTGGCTAATATGCCCTATCTTTTAGGGGGGGGGTAATGAACAAACCTATCCAACGTTTTCCTTATCATCGCTATTCCTTCCCTCAGTTCAGCATCACTAATCGTTAAAGGTGGCGAAATACGCATAGCGGTAGTACAAAATAAAAACCAGTCTGTAATTAATCCCTGATCAATACAAGCGCGTATAATTTTAAAATTAAGGGCTTCGTCTCCAAAATCAAGCGCCCCTAAGCACCCTTTTATCCGGATTTCCTTTATCAGTGGATGCTTTAACTCCGCTTTAATAATTGCCTCTATGCCTTTTGCCCTTTGAGCAAGTGCTTCCCTGCTTATAATATTTAATACAGCCATAGCCGCCGCCACACATACCGCATTGCCGCCGAATGTATTAATGTGTCCGAGTACAGGATTCACCGTTAAATGGTTCATCAGTGCCGATGAGGCAATAAACGCGCCTATGGGCAACCCTCCACCCATACCTTTTGCTACCAGCAGTATATCGGGCACCACACCAATCTGTTCAAAGTAAAACATGGTTCCGGTGCGGCCAAACCCACTCTGAATTTCATCAAAAATGAGCAAAACACCTTTTTCATCGCATATCTTTCTAAGTGTTTCATAATACGTCTTATCCGCCCATCGTACACCCGCTTCTCCCTGAATGGGTTCTATGATTACCGCTGCCACATCATCCGTTATTCTCTCCAGTGCCGCGGTATCGCCAAATGGTAATTGCTCTGTTCCCGGTAATAAGGGACGAAAGGCTTGTTTAAAGTACTCATCCCCCATCAGGCTTAATGCACCCTGAGTGCTACCGTGATACGCGTTTTTAAAACTCAGTATGCGGGTACGTCCCGTGGCTCTTTTGGCCAGTTTCATAGCGCCTTCAGTAGCTTCGCTGCCACCCGTTGTAAAATAAACGCTGTGAAGTGATGCCGGCAACAGTTTACTTAAAGCCTGCGCATAAAGAACCTGTGGTGTTTGGTTGAACTCCCCATAAACAATCAAATGCATATAACGGCGGCTCTGCTGTTCAATAGCCTTCACCACTTCCGGATGACAATGCCCTACATTACTAACTGAAATACCACTGATCCAATCCAGGTACTTTTTGCCTTCGCTGGTATGCAGCCATACACCCTCCGCTTTTTCTACTACCATGTCCACCCCCGAAAAAGGTGTATCCGAGGTTTGCGCAACGTGTTTTAAAAATAGTACTCTCTGATTAAGGTGACTCATCCGGTTTTCTGAAGATTCATAAATAGTTCACGCCCGGCCCTTGGCGTAATAGAATTATAGCATGGTTCCAGTATTTTAATAATAAACTTACCGCTTATATATTTAACATATTCCTCGCGGTCTCCGCCAAAAGGCGGGCCTTCTTTATCAAACACACAATTAAATAAAACACCGGCCAGATGCCCCTTTGGTTTTAATAACCGGTGCATCTGTGCAAAGTACCGATTTCGCATTTGCGGATCAATAGCGCAAAAAAACGTTTGTTCCAGTATCAAATCATACGTAACATCCGCTATTTCAAAAAAATCAGCCATTAATATGTTCTTTCCCGGAAAACCAGGCACCCGTTCCGTAAACCGTTTAATGGGTTCAGGCGCAAAATCACATACATACACATTGGTAAACCCTTTGTTCAACAAGTATTCGGCTTCGTAGGCATTTCCCGCACCGGGAATGAGTATGCTTATCGCCTTGTTGGTAAGCTGATCTATGTATGCCTTTAGTGGTGGGGTAATGGCACCGGTATCCCACCCGTCATCTTTCATTTTATAACGGTTGTTCCAGTAAGAAGCGTCGAATGTAGTCATGGGGTTAATGATCTGATACAGTCAGTTTTACGCTTTCGACACTCTGCCGGTTTCGTTTTACTATGACTATTTCGTACCCATCACGGATTCTGGTATCGTTAACAGCCGGAATACGGCCAAAAATATAGTTGATATACCCACTTACTGTTTCGTAATGCGGACTCTCGGGCAGGGCTATCGGAATGACTTCATTCACATCGGTTATGGCCGCCTGCGCGTTCACCACAAATTCGGTATCGCTTTTCTTGTCCACATTCGGCTTTTCCTCATCGTGCTCATCCTGAATCTCTCCAACCAACTCTTCAATAATGTCCTCCATGGTCACAATACCGGCCGTTGCACCAAACTCATTGGTTACAATAGCCATTTGAATGTGGTGCTTCTGAAAATCGCGCAGCAATTCGTTTACCTTCATACTTTCCGGAATAAAGTGCGCCGGACGCATAATGTCTCTGATGGTTTTAAAGCGATTTTCGATAACGGCTTTCAGTAAATCCTTACTGTGTACCACCCCAATTACATTATCAATATCTCCCAGATAAACCGGTAAACGCGAAAATCCCTCATCAATAATCTGTTTGGTCATTTCATTTCGTCCCAACTCTACATCAATGGCAACCACCCGGTTCTGAGGCACCATAATTTGCTTCACCACACGGTCATCAAAATCAAAAACATTCTGAATCAATTCATTTTCACTGGGTTTAATGGCTCCACCTTCTTCACTTTCTGTTAAAATAAGGCGTAGTTCTTCTTCAGAATGCACATCTTCGTCCACACTCTTTATTCCTATAACGCGTAAAAATAAATTAGAAGACTGATTCAACAACCAGATAAAAGGTGCGCAGATAAAGTAAAAAATACGCATAGGCCAACTGATAAAAAGCGTAGTGGCCATACTGTACTTTATCCCAATCATTTTAGGAATTTGTTCGCCTATTGTCACATGAAAAAACGTCAGAAGTGTTAATGCCACTGGCAAAGAAATACTGTGTACCGTTACCGGATTAGCAATGGCACCGGTACCGATAAAAATTTTGGTGACCAATTCTGAAATAACTTCCTCTCCAACCGCACCCAATGCTAAACTGGCTAAGGTTATACCCAATTGTGTAGCTGATAAATACGCATCCAGTTTTTCCAAAAGTGTTTTGGCCAATTTGGCTCTGCTACTCCCTTTCTGAATTTTAATATCCAATTGAGAGGCTCTTACTTTTACAAGGGCAAATTCGGCTGCAACAAAAAATCCATTTAATAAAACCAAAAGAAACGTAATAAACAGGTCTGTACCCATATAGAAATATAATCCTTAGCAAATATACACTTTTAAACCGTACCTTATTGCACCATCACTTTTCTCTGCTCATGCCCATTTTGGTTCTGAAATATGTAAAAACAAATAGCGGTATTTTTCGTTTAACCGACGAAAAAATCATGGACCTGGCCTTAAACTACGGAGATTTTTGAAGGAGCATTTCAGTAAGGCTGAAATGAACCGGTTTAATGGCTGCTTTTAGAAGTGATATTGGTATTATCTCTTGTGTATAACAAATCAGTCATAAAAAAAGCGACCCGGAAACTACCGGGCCGCTTTTGCTTGTTTTGTTTTGACTTATGAAAATTATTCTTTGATAAATTTCAATAAACTGTTATTGATCTTAACAAAGTAAATACCATTGGCCAGGCCAGAAACGTTTAATTCAGTTTCTTCGCCTGTAATAGATTTACGCATTACCTCTTTACCGGTAACATTAATAATAACTATTTCGCTGGCTTGTAAATTTGTTTTTACCGTCAACCATTTTGTTGCCGGATTAGGTGATACGATAATATCACCGTTTGATTGTGTGAGTTCGTTTAACCCAACACAACTTGATACATTTTGTACAAATGTTGTATTTGATTTACAACCATTATTAGCGGTACCTGTTACAGTATAAGTTGTATTTACAGAAGGCGATACAACTACTGAAGCAGCGTTGGCGCCGGTATTCCACGAATAAGTTTGCGCACCGTTAGCGGTAAGCGTAGCCTGACTACCAATACAAATAGTAGAGTTGCTGCTGCTTACATTTACCGTTGGATTAGCTAAAGCGGTAATGGTTGTTGCAGCAGTACCTTTACAGCCATTAGCACCAGTACCACTGATGGTAAATACGTTAGCCGCAGCTGTAATGCTTGGTGTAATGCTGGTAGCATTAGACCCTGTACTCCATGTATAAGTTGTAGCGCCACTGGCTGCAATACTTACAGTACTTCCGATACAGGCACTTGGCACACCAGGTGTAAGTGTAACGGTAGGAGAAGGTAAAGTAACAATGGCAATGGTTTTAGAATCAGTACATCCACTGGTTGTTCCTGTTACAGTATAAACCGTGTTAGCTGCAGGTGTAACGGTAGCAGTAGCTCCTGTTGCACCACTTGACCAACTGTAAGTAGTAGCTCCTGAAGCATTTAACACAGCTGGTGAATTGGCACAAACTGTATTACTAACCGCTGTAACCGATACAACAGGGAAAGTGTTATAGCTGATGGTGATTGAACCATTGGCCGTATTAGTACCATTGATAGCTGCTGTATTCGTGAACGCGGCAGAAAAGAAGTTGGTACCACCGGCACCACCACCACCTGCGCCTTTATCGTTACCTGAACAACCAGGGGTTCCGGCCGAACCACCACCGCCGCCGCCGCCGCCGTTGTAGCCACCGCCACCGCCGCCGCCGCCGGGAATACTTGGAGCACCAAAACAACAACATGATTGTCCGGCACCACCATTACCACCAATACCTAAAGTTCCGGATGCACCAACTGTTCCTAAAAAACCACTACATCCAACACCTGCCGCGCCTCCATTAATACCTATTGCGCCTGCTCCACCACCTGCAGATCCTGTAGGTGCTGAGAAGGGAGTAGGTACATTAAATCCGTTGGCTCCGTTTCCACCGCCACCGGCACCACCATTTCCAGCTGCTGCAATTGCAGGTTCACAACCGCCACGGCCGCCGCCGCCGCCGCCGCCAGCTACAATAATACGATCATTTAGGGCTGTTCCACCAACCCGAATGTCGGTAGCACCGCCACCACCCCCGGCATTTTGATTCCCGCCGGTCCCACCGCCATTAAAGCCACCGGTTCCGGTTCCACCTTGTCCGCCTACATTCAGATACATAACTGTACCTGGTGTTACAGAAATAACCCCTTGTACCATAGCTCCTAAGCCACCGATTCCGCCGTTTGAACTGTTTCCACCTGTAGAGCCGTTGGCTCCCTGAGCGCCCATCATCTGAATGGTAAGCGTGTTTACGCAGTTAGGAACGGTAAACGTTTGCTGCGCCCCCGTATAACTGAACGTTGTTACGGTTTGGGCATTGAGACCCGCAAAAAATGCGGTCAAGCCCAAACCTGTTAATAGTAAATTTTTCTTCATGGTATTTTTTTTTGAAAATATGTGTTAAAATTAAGTGTTTTAACAATAGTATTCGATAAAATTTGTAAAATAAACGCTGGGTGTTGTAAAATAACCGCTAAGCATCTAATAATATCAAAAATTCAATAAATCGTTTTGAAAATGGCACTAAAATGACACAGATCGGCCTATAAAGCTACCTTAAGACAAACAGCAAGCCC
>JASGCO010000024.1 GCA_030054095.1 Sediminibacterium sp. | reverse complement strand
ATGGTAGCCGGGAAAATTTTATATATCTTTATCGCCGCATTTAGGGCAATTAGCTCAGTTGGTTCAGAGCACTGCCTCGACAAGGCAGGGGTCACTGGTTCGAGCCCGGTATTGCCCACTTCATTTAATATAGAATTCCGGGTTTATCCCCGGAATTTTTAGTTTGTTGCAATCGCCAGCTATCTTTGTACGTTCGGCCCACAGGCAGTACAATAGTGCCGATTTCCACTTCTGTTGCATTAAACGCGGTTACTTTATCTACATTAACCAAAAATGATTTGTGTATGCGCCGGAACGATGAGTTGGTAAGGCGTTTCTCCATTTCACCGATGCCCACGTGCGTTATAATTTTTTTCTCCCGAGTGTGAATTTTTACATAGTCCTTTATGCTTTCCACATACAGAATCTCATCACTAACTATTTTTACCTGCTTTTTGTCCACATTGAAAAAGAAAAACGGACGTTCCTCAACGGCAACAGCGTGTGGAGTGGAGGCGCGCCCAGGCTTTTCGAACACCTTGTTTACCGCCTGAAGAAAACGACTGAGCGAAATGGGTTTTAATAAATAGTCCACTACATTTAAATCAAAGCCGTTTAAAGCGTATTGATGGTAAGCAGTAGTTACAATAATGGGATAACGCCCGTTAAGCCCTTTTATAAAATCGAGCCCGTTTACTTTAGGAAGGTTGATATCTACAAACAATAAGTCCACTTTTTGTAACCGGAGTGCTTCACTGGCACTAAACACGTCGGGATAAGTGCCACCAAACCGCAAACCCGGAACATGACCAATGTACCCTTCAATAATGCCGGCCGCTAAGGGCTCATCTTCAACTATAATACACGTCAGATCGTCCACTGCTACTCAAATCAATATATAAATTTAAAATAAATTGCCCATCACGCGTTTCCGTAACCAATTCATGTTTTGTGTACACTAATTCCAACTGCCGCTTCAGATTTTTAAGTCCTATTCCCGCGGAATTGTCCGCTTTCACTGACTCTTCCCCCAGCGGATTTTGACATAGCACATAAAGCTGGTGCTGTTTTAAAACGATCTTAACGTAAATGGTGCTATTAATGGTATTGCCGTGTTTGTAGGCATTCTCAATAACAGGAAGTAAAAGAAGCGGGGAAATGGGTTCATCGTCTATATCTATTTTTTTTTCTACAAGACATTGTATGCGTTTTCCAAAGCGCAAACTTTGTAAGGCAATGTAGTCATCCAGAATATCCAGTTCATGCCGTATCGCACTTGTTTTTTCGCTGGCTTCGTATAATAAATACCTAAGAATACCGGATAGTTTCATTAGCATATCCGCTGTTTGTTGAGAGTTGGAGAGCGCCAACGCGTAGAGTGTATTTAACGAATTAAATAAAAAATGCGGATTGATTTGCGCGCGTAATAAATGCAATTCAGTTTTTAGTTTTTCGTTCAGCAGATTTTTTTCGTGTTGCAGATGCTGTTGTTGCAAGCGGTAGAGTTTAATAGCGCTGGTAATTCCCGCAATTTGCAATAAATCAAACAATGTAAAAAGGTAACGGGCTATCTGCTGCATGCCTGAAACAAGAGGTGTTTCCTGATAAATGTAAGGCCAGATAACTTGCTGAATGATGAGGCGGTTTATCAGCGCTCCTCCTGCCAGCAACACAAACAACTGAAAAATTAATCTGCTTTTACCAGAAGTATTTTTCCATTTTGGTAAAATGTGGTACAGGATAAAGTAAACGCAGCCTATTTTAACCAGCAGCAACAACAGTTCAGATAAGGCGGCTTGTAAAAACAGATCAACGCCGGGATGTTTGGAAAACGATTCACTCAGGTATAAGCCGTTAAACAAATACACCAGATAATACCCTATCCAGAACAGCAGGTGCCTTAGCCATACTTGCATAACGTAAAAATGCTAAATTACCCGTTTTCTTTTCCGGAAATAGAACCAACAACCGTTTATTACCAACCAACAGCATCAAAACAGAAACACAGACGTAAACCGGTAGTGTGTATAGCGCAAAACGATGTTGGGCTGTTTTTTTAAAAACGCGCTTTATCGCAGCCTAATTTTATACAAAAAAATGAAAGTTGTTTTTATATCACTACTGTTGCCGGGGATAGTCTGCGCGCAGTTTTTTTCGAAAGTAACCACCGGACCTCTGGTAAATACGCCCGGCGACACCCGTAGTGTAAACTGGATAGATGTAAATCAGGATGGATTTGTGGATTGTTTTTTATCCAACGGCCCATCAGGCGGACAAAATAATTTCCTGTTCATCAATAATGGCGGAGGATCGTTTACCCGTATTACCACCGATACCATTACCAAAGATCTTACGCCATCTGATGGCGCTACTTTTGGGGACATTAACAACGATGGAAACCCGGATGCCTGTGTGGTAAACTGGTACAACGTGAACAATCTTCTTTACACAGGAATCGCGGGAGGTAGCTTCTCCCGCCAGACAGGACCCATTGTGGCAAATGATGCGGGTTATTCTGAAACCGCCTCTTGGGGCGATTACGACAACGATGGTTTACTGGATTTATACGTGACCAATAGCGCGGGTAACCGTAAAAATTTCCTTTATCATAATACTGGCAACACAACGTTTACTAAAATAATAACAGGGCCTGCGGTTAACGACACTTACTATTCCCGTTGTGTAAACTGGACGGATATAGACAACGATGGCGATCCGGATCTTTTTGTAACAAACGAAAGTCTGCAAAACGAAAATATTTACCGTAACGATGGCGGCGGAAATTTTACCGCGCTTACTTCCGGCCCACTGCTTACAAATGGCGGCAACACCATGAGCGGTAGTTGGGGCGATTACGACAACGATGGCGATATGGATGTATTTCTGGCCAACGATCAGGGATTTAATGCCCTTTTCCGCAACAATGGCAATTTCAACTTCACTAAAGTTCTGAACGACACGCTTGTAAAAACACCGGCCCATTCTTTTAGTTCGGCATGGAGCGATGTGGATAACGACGGAGATCTGGATGTGTTTGTCACCAATGCTTTTTTGCCGGGAACAAAGCAAGTCAATTTCTTTTATACCAATAATGGCAATGGCACGTTCACGCGTAACGCAACGGATATTATTACACAGGATTCTGCCTGGTATTACGGATGCGCTTTTGCCGATTACGACAACGATGGATTTGAAGATCTGGCGGTGGCCACCTGCCGCTTTGCAGGAATAGATCAGCCCGACCGCTTATACCACAATAACGGAAACACCAACAAGTGGCTTACCATCACATTGCAGGGCACTATCAGCAACCGTATGGCCATTGGTGCCAAAGTAAGAGTAAAGGCAATCATAAACGGTTCGCCCGTATGGCAGATGCGCGAAATTACCGCCCAAAGCGCGTACTGCGGACAAAGCGATATGCGGGCGCATTTTGGTTTGGGCAATGCCACACAGGCCGACTCTATAAAAATAGAATGGCCATCGGGAATAGTGGCGTATTACACACAGGTAAGCGCCAATCAGTTTGTGCAGTATGTTGAAACGGGCACTTCCCGGATAGCAGAAACAGATGGACTTGGCAGAGGCGACTTACGGGTGTATCCCAATCCCGCAGCAAAACACATCAACTTAGAATTGAAGGGAACAACTTTTGACACAAATGATATGGTTACGATTACGGATGCGAAAGGAACGACTCTGAAAAGCGTAAAACTGAACAATTCCACCCGTCAGTTACGATTTGAAAATAATAATCCTGTTCTCCGGCCCGGGCAGTATGTTATTTTAGTAAACCATCAGGGAAAGGTGTACACTGCACCGCTACTGATTTCCATATCTGAATAATTTTTACCGGGAATTAAACTAAAGAGGCATACTTTTTTAACGGTGTACTCGTTTAATATGAAACACACAGTTAAGAAGAATATGATAAAAATATTGTTTGGTATAATTCTTTTAACAGGGATGGCCATCCCTGAATTGGGCGCACAAAATGACAGTAAAAACATAGAGCATCTGATACATCCGCTATATTAACAGAAGAACTGGCAGAATATCCGGGTTGTCTGGAATGTGATGCGGAAATAAAAAGAATACTGAGCAAGATGCCACCCTGGAAGCCGGGAAAGCAAAACGGAAAGAAAATAAAAACATACGTTTTATTTCCCGTTCGGATAAACAGTCAGTAACTACAAAATAAATATAGCGGCAATAATCATTACCACAATAATGATAAGGTATTGCCAGATATCAATAAAATAAGGATGGAGCTTTTTCCAGGTGTCTTTAAAACTCATGCTACGAACCGCTTACCATTTTGCTTCGGGGTGCATCCGGGGTAAAGCCTGCATTTCCAGCAATAAATAAGCCAAGTGTTCGGTATGAATACCTTTGCGGCCTCCGGTTTGCATAAACGCCTGTTCTGGAATCTGAAGATTAGCTTCGGCAAACAATTCACGGATCTCTTCTTCCCATTTGGAACGAAGGGTATCTGTATTTACAGCAATCCCCTCTTTTACCAATTGGTCTTCTTCTGCCGAGTGTTCAAATAGTTCACCGGTAAAACGCCATAACTCATTCAACGCATTTTGGGCGCGGGTATGGCTTTCTTCGGTGCCATTACCAAAACGTTTAATCCAACTAAAACTGTGGCGTTTATGGTAACTGATTTCTTTTACCGATTTGGCGGCAATCCCGGCCAGTGTTTCGTCTTTGCTTTTAGTAAGTTCGGTGTAATACAAAAAATCAAAAGCATCCACTAATGCCTGACGAACCATGGTTTGCGCGTAATCACCATTAGGTTGTTCGCAAATCAGATAATTGAAATACTCACGATCGTTACGAAAAAACGCGAGGGTATCTTCCGTACGGCCTTTATTTTCGATACGCGCGGCGTATTCAAACAAGTGGCGGGCCCGCCCGAAAATATCAAGCGAAATATTGGTTAAGGCCAGATCCTCTTCCAGAAAAGGGCCAACACCCGTCCATTCGCATAAGCGCTGTGCCAGCACTACACTCGAATCGGCTAAACGTAAGGTATAGTTAAATAATGCAGTAGTCATAAAAATAAATTAAGCGTAAGCCCGGTTACATGTTTTTAATAGCGTCCGGTATAGGATAAAACGTAGGATGACGGAACACTTTATCATTGCTGGGTTCAAAAAACGAACCCTGATCTTCGGGGCTACTGGCAACAATAGCGTTAGATGGAACCACCCATAATGCCATCCCTTCGCCGCGGCGGGTATAAAGATCGCGGGCATTCTGAAGTGCCATCTCCTTATCAAACGCATGTAAATTTCCACAATGAACAAAAGGTTGTCCGGCTTTTTTCTGTACAAATACTTCCCATAAAGGGCCTTGTGAATCGCTCATAAAACTTAAAATTTAATTAAAATTAAAATCAGGCGGCCTGCACCGCTGCGTCTTGTTGTTTACTGGCATACGCCGCTGCCGCCGCTCTTACCCATTCCCCGTCTTTATGCGCTTTACGGCGTTTATCCAAACGTTCTTTATTACAAGGGCCATTACCACTGATTACATTTTTAAATTCAGCCCAATCCGGCTGAGAAAAATCATAACCCTGTTTGGCTTCGTTCCATTTCAGATTTTTATCAGGAATCGTTAATCCTAAATACTCGGCTTGTTCCACGGTCTGGTTTACAAAACGCTGACGTAACTGATCATTGGTTTCGCGTTTAATACGCCATTTAATCGCGTTATCGCTATTCGGACTTTCACTGTCCGGCGGACCAAACATCATTAAGGTTGGAAACCACCAGCGGTTTATGGCATCCTGAGCCATAGCCTTTTGTTCCGGTGTTCCAAAGGCCATACGGGTCATAATTTCGTACCCCTGACGCTGATGAAAACTTTCTTCTTTACAAATACGAATCATGGCACGGCTATAAGGCCCGTAACTGGTACGTTGCAGCATTACCTGATTCATAATGGCGGCACCATCTACCAGCCAGCCAATGGCGCCAATATCGGCCCATGTTAAAGTAGGATAGTTAAAGATAGAAGAGTACTTGGCTTTTCCGGTATGCAGGGCATCGAGCATTTCGTCGCGACTTGTGCCTAAACTTTCGGCGGCAGTGTATAAATACAAACCATGTCCACCTTCATCCTGAACCTTAGCCATTAATACCAGTTTAGCCCGTAAACTTGGCGCTCTCGAAATCCAGTTACCCTCAGGCAACATTCCTACCACTTCGCTGTGCGCGTGTTGTGAGATTTGACGGATCAGGTGCTTACGGTAATTATCCGGCATCCAGTCCTTGGGCTCAATCATTTCGTTGCGTGAAAGTTTACCCTCAAAAATATCTTCAAAATTGATAGTTTCCATAGCAGAAAGTGCTTTTTTAAGTGAAACAAATATAGGGTTAAAAGGTTGTCTGTCCAAAAACCCAACTGGTGATTTTAGACAGGATTCAGGAATTAAAACCGATGGCTAAAACTGAAAAAGGGGATGCTTTTGAAAGTTAGCCTTGGGCGTTCGGTCGAAAAGTCCCTTTTTGCACCCGTTATGGTTTTAGACGATCGGGCCGATGAACCATACGCTAAAGTAACGTATTCACCAGAGTATTCTATTAAACGATCTGGTTTAATTTTTCTTCTGAAACGTTAAAACTCATCCTCCCCAAAAATTACTATTTTTGCACACTCAAATTATCTCATGTCAAAATTTCATACCTTAAAAGTAAAAGATATACGCCGCGAAACCGCCGAAGCGGTATCGGTTGCGTTTGAAGTACCCGCTACGCTTCAAATCCCTTTTCAATACAAACAAGGGCAATACATTACCCTTAAACTAAACCTGAACGGGGAAGAACTACGCCGTAGCTACAGCATCTGCACATCGCCACACAGCGAAAATGAACTGCGCGTGGCCATTAAGGAAGTAAACGGTGGAAGGGTTTCTACCCACATTAATCGTCAGTTAAAAATTGGAGACGCCATGGAGGTAATGACTCCTATGGGAAGTTTTTATTCCGTCCTGAACGGCAGCGCCAAAAAAAATTATGTGCTTTTTGCCGGTGGTAGCGGTATTACGCCCATGATGAGTATTTTAAAAAGTATTCTTTACGTAGAAAAGCAAAGCCATATCACCCTTATTTACGCCAATAAAAATGAAGAAAGCACCATTTTTAAAAAGGAATTGGATGAGTTAAGCACCCGTCAGCCTAATTTAAAAGTGGCCTACGTATTCGATGAGCCGGCACAAAAACTAAGCGATTTACAAACCGGAATTGTTACACCTGAAAAAGCCCTCGCGCTTATCGAGAATTTTGGCGGTGTAAATGCCGACGAGTATTTTATCTGCGGTCCCGGCCCTATGATGGAGAACGTGAAAACCACACTCGAAAAACTAAGTATTGCCAAAGAAAAAATCCATATCGAATATTTCAGCGCCGTAATAGACGCGGTTAACAAAGCGGAGAGTACCGGCGCAGCCGTTAATAGCAAAATAACCGTTATACAGTATGGCATCGAAACCGAATTAACACTTAACACCATTGGTGAAAGTATTCTCGATGCCGCTATTGAAGCAGGCGTAGATGCGCCGTTTAGCTGTAAAGGCGCCGTGTGTTGTACCTGCAGAGCTAAAGTACTCGAAGGAAAAGTAAAAATGGATGCTAATTTCGCTTTAACGGACAGTGAAGTAGAACAAGGTTATATTCTTACCTGTCAGTCGCACCCGCTTACCGAAAAGGTAGTAGTTGATTTTGATGCTATTTAATTTTCAGGGCGCCCCCGCTGCCCTGCGCCACCTTTTCCAAAGTTTCAAACTTTGGAAAAGGTTATCCCATTCTGCCCAGCGGGCCGGGCTTTACGCTCCAAGTCCTCGGCCGCAAAAAGAACCGCGGCCTGTGGGCTTTCCACTACAATCCCTGTCGCGGGGGTAAACAGAAAAAGTAGAGGTAATAGAATGAATAATGGGGATTACTCCCGTTCTTTTTTATACTGTTCAAATTTCCGGCGCACCACCACATCTACCGGTACGCCCTCTATTTTACTATCCAGCCACGAAATCATATCAAAATAAAGAAAGGCCCGTTTTTCAAAACGGTTTTTTTCCAGTTCCAGCATACCGGTGCGTAACCGGTTAAACTCAACCACTAACTGGCGCCGGGTAATGCCGGGGTGCATGGTTCGTAAAAATTTTACAATCAATTGGTGGTAGGCAATAAAACTTTGTTTCGATAACAAAAAGCGGTACGTGCTTCGGATATTATAATCCAGCATATCCCCGTCATCCATTTCAAAATAACAAATCAGGCGGATAATACGGGCAAAGGCTTGTAAATCTTGCCGTAAATTACTGGCCTTTTCATTTATAATTTTATTCAGCCATTTAATAGCCACTTTAAACTGCCCCGCGCCAAAGTACAAACAGGCAATTTTATAATAAAAAACCATAACGGTATGTTTATTCAGCATAGGAATAAACCCATCCAGTTCTTTCTGAAGTGCGCCCACAATGCGTGTGCCCGATTTAAAGGCCCCCATCATAAAATGCCGGTTAATTTCATGAATGTAAATGGCTTTAAACAGGTTCAGGGCTATGTTTTCGGTAATAGCAATTTGCTTATCGCGCTTAATGGATACGAGTTTTTTATGTGTGTCGTTAAAATCCGTGTAATGGTTTAACTTGTTTTGTGCTACCAGTAAATTGTTCAGCGCTTTAATGTAAAATTCGGTTTTGGCAATACGCAAAGACGGATTTTCGTCAAACAAAGCCATCAACCGCCCGGCGTTTTCATATCCCTTTTTAAAGTCCTGAATAAAAAAATAGTAACCGGTTACCGTAGCAAACCAGTACATTTTTTCGGGAACACTCAGTTGCCGCAATTCCACTTTGGGTAAATTTTGCTTATAGTAGCGACTTACCTGTAATAGCTCTTTATGGTTACGAATAAAGCCGGTTTGCTGATAATACGCGTTTAAGCGGTCGGCCACATTCGACAGACGGGTGATGTTCTGTATCTGTGAACTGAGCACACTGGTTTCTTCCAGTAATTTATCAATACGCCCGGCAATCTGTGCATCCGATGTTTGCCATATCGCCATTTTTTCAAGTTCCAATAATTCGAGCAGACTGGTTAACTGAAAGTTTTCGCGCGCGTATTTTTTGCCTTTTTCAATAAACGTCAGGCAATCGGAATAAAGACATTTGTTATATAAAAATTGCGCGTATTCCAGAAAGCGCAACCCTCTGTTTTGCCGGCTCAGGGCATGTTGATGAATGAGCGATTGTAATACCTGCCGGTAAAGATTCAATTTAATATTATGAATCTGTAACGGATTAATGGCTTTTACAGCTTCGGCCACAGAGGTATCGTAAACGTTTGCGCCTTCAAGTAAATCAAAAACGGTTAAAAATTGCTTTCCAGCTTCGGGATTAAAACGACGGGCATATACCTTAAACTGCCATTTTTCACTTTTAGAAAGCGCGTGAATCAACCGGAACAAACTATCCTGATTAACTTTGGACATCGTATTTAAAATTACTAAAATTCCTATTATTACTCATAAAATGGACAATTTTTAATTAAATACATATTTTGGATATTGTAGTAATTTTTTAAATCAATACCCTTCACGTTGAATTAGCTCTAATTTTGTCCGCAAAAAAATGGTCAGAGCTGCTATAACTGCTGTTAGTTCCTATTTACCGGACTATGTATTAACCAACAAGGAACTGGAAACAATGGTAGAAACAAGCGATGAGTGGATCGTTAGCCGGAGTGGTATCCGCGAGCGCCGTATTATGAAGGATCCAGATAAAGCCACCGCGTTTATGGGCTCGGAATGTGTTCGTAATTTGCTGACAAAACGGGGTATTGGCGCAGAAGAAATTGATCTGATCATCATGGCTACCGTTACGCCCGACCATCAGTTCCCGGCTTCAGCCAACATAGTGGCCGATAGCATAGGTGCCGTAAATGCCTGGGGGTTCGATTTGCAGGCGGCCTGTTCCAGTTTTATTTACGCCCTTGAAACCGGACGGCGTTTTATTGAAAGCGGACAGTATAAAAAAGTGGTGGTGATTGGCTCCGATAAAATGAGCAGCATCGTGGATTATACTGCCCGTGCCACCTGTATCTTATTTGGCGATGCAGCAGGAGCAGTTTTACTGGAACCCGATACAAGCGGCCATGGTATTATTGACAGCCGTATGTATGTGGATGGCTCCGGAAAAAAATACTTATACCAGAAATCGGGAGGGAGTTTAAATCCGGCCTCTATAGAAACTGTGACTAACCGCGAACATTTTATTACCATGGATGGGCAACCCGTGTTTAAAGTAGCCGTTATAAAAATGGCCGATGTAGCGGCAGAGATGATGCAGCGTAATCATCTGACCGCAGAAGACGTTGCCTATCTGGTACCGCATCAGGCCAACAAACGCATTATTGAAGCTACCGCCAACCGTATGGGCATTGGCATGGATAAAGTAATGCTGAACATTGAAAAATACGCTAATACCACATCGGCTACCTTGCCTCTATGCTTATGTGATTGGGAAAGTAAGTTAAAGAAAGGGGATAATCTGGTACTTACCACATTTGGCGCTGGTTTCACCTGGGGCGGCCTGTATCTGAAATGGGCGTATTAGGCGAATCTATTTAAACCAGGAACTGTACATCAGATAATTATTGGCAATGCGGTTAATTTCGCCGTTAATCAATTCCTCATTAATGTCCTTTACTTTTTTGGCAGGTACTCCGGCAAAAATACAACCCGGAGGAACGATGGTGCCTTCTGTTACCACCGCGCCCGCCGCAATAATAGTATTGCTTCCAATTTCCACGTTATCCATTACAATAGCGCCCATGCCAATCAACACATTATCGTGAACCGTGCACCCATGCACAATGGCATTGTGGCCAATGCTCACATTATTACCCAGATTCACCTTTGTTTTCTGATAGGTGCAATGCAACACCGCGCCATCCTGAATATTAACCTTGTTGCCAATGCGGATACTGTTTACATCACCCCGCACTACCGCGTTAAACCACACGCTGCAATCGTTGCCCATTACTACATCGCCAACAATAGTGGCGTTGGGGGCTACAAAGCAATTATCGCCCATTTGCGGAGCCATTCCGTTAACCGGTAAAATACATGCCATAATTAAGTAGTTAAGAATCGCTCCCGGTCTTTTTTCGGGAGGCTGTTTACAATTAAATTATACGAATCATCAATCCAGCTTTGCAGGAGTTTTTTAGAAACACTGCCGTCCACCTCAACGGTATTCCAATGCGTTTTATTCATGTGGTAACCGGGTTTTACACAAGCGTAATTACCACGTAGTTCTATCGCTTTTTCCGGATCACATTTTACATTAAACCGCAGCGGACTCGTTTCCAGAGAACAAAGTAAAAATAATTTTCCACCTACTTTAAAAACCAAGGTGTCATTATCAAACGGAAACGCCTCTGTTACTTCTTTTTTGGACAGACAGTACGCTCTTAATTCTTCAACATTCATCATTTATGATGCAGGTTTATAGATTGATTCGCCGCTGTAAAGATGGATTTCATAAAGTCACTGGCAAACACAAAATTGAACAATTCTTCGTTAGTGCGTTGTAAAATATTGGTTTTATTGCCGGTCCACCAGTTTTCACCTTTATAGATGAACATGATATTTTCGCCAATTTCCACCACACTATTCATATCATGGGTAATAATTATGGTGGTCATGTTAAACTCTTCCGTTAAATCTTTAATCAACGTATCAATAATGATAGATGTTTTAGGATCTAGTCCGGAGTTGGGTTCATCGCAAAATAAATATTTAGGATTATTGGCAATGGCGCGCGCTAAAGCGGCCCGTTTTTTCATCCCACCACTTAACTCTGCGGGGTAAAGATGGTTACGCCCTTCCAGTTTTACTTTCGACAAGCAGAAATTTACCCGCTCATCTTTTTCCTCGCGCGACAGGTTGGTAAACATGTCCAGCGGAAAGCGCACATTTTCCTCAACCGTTTGCGAGTCGAATAAGGCTCCTGCCTGAAACAACATCCCTATTTGCTGCCGTATGTCTTGTTTTCCCACGGCATCAAGTATTGGAAAATCGCGTCCGTCGTAAATAATATTCCCGCTATCGAGTTGATGCAGTCCAACCATTAGCTTTAAAATGGTGGTTTTCCCGCAACCGCTCTCACCAATAATAAGATTGGTTTTTCCCGGATAAAACGTAAACGACACATCTTTTACTACGTGCCGGTCGCCAAACGTTTTGTTAAGGTGTTTAATCTCTATCATTGGTTCAGGAAGAGGTTAGTTAAAATTAAACCAAACAACAAAATTAAGATACTGCTGTACACTACCGCGTTAGTACTGCTTTTTCCCACCTCCAGTGCGCCGCCATTGGTATAATACCCAAAATACGACGATACCGAAGTAATCAGATACGCGAACACCAGCACTTTGGTAAAGGAGTAATACAATTTCCAGGGCTCAAAAAATGCCTGAATGCCAAAAATGTATTCGTAAGAGGAGCACGCTCCGGCAGCCACCCCCATAAAATAACCACCCCATATTCCTAAGAACATACTGATGGCAATAAGAAACGGAAAAATAATAACAGCAGCCGCTATTTTCGGAAAAATAAGGTACCCGGCCGAGTTAACACCCATTATTTCGAGCGCGTCAATCTGTTCGGTAATGCGCATAGAGCCAATTTCAGAAGCAATGTTACTGCCCACCTTACCAGCCAGAATCAAACAGACAATGGTAGGACTAAATTCCAGCAAAATGGATTCGCGGGTGGTAAACCCCACAGCATAAAGTGGCACCAGCGGGCTGGTGAAACCAAACGCGGCCTGAATGGTGATAATACCACCCATAAATACGGAAATAATGGCCACAATGGGCAGAGAGGTAATACCGATATTATTGATTTCATGAATGATCTGACGCCAATACACGGCTGCCTTCTGGGGTTTACTAAATACACGCCCCATCAGCATAAAATAACGCCCTAAGTGGAAAAAAGGTTTCATACTATGTTTACCCGGCCTCTTTTCCTTTTAGAAGGAGGCTGATTCATTCATTAAAAATACTAATATTTCACGTATCTTTACGGTAATATGACACTGAAAAAATCATTGGCAGCGCTAATCCTGTTTTCATTTCTTTTAGGTGGATTAGAAAGTTGTTTCCTGTTCAGAAGCAAAAACAGATGTGCTTCCTGCCCGGGGATTTCTAAACCCAAACGTACCCGTAAGGCAAGTAAGGGTTCTATTTAAACGGATTTTAATTTCACTTCTTCAGCGGCTTTCAGCACTTTCGTTTTTAGTTCTTCTTTAAACGCGATCATGCGTTGCAGGAGCGAACTATCAGATGTGCCAAGGATTTGCGCGGCCAAAATACCGGCGTTTTGAGCAGCGTTTACGGCTACCGTAGCTACGGGCACGCCATTTGGCATTTGCACAATGCTTAGCAAGCTGTCCCAGCCATCAATACTGTTGCTGCTTTTTACAGGTACGCCTACAACAGGCAGAGGGGTTAAGCTGGCAACCATTCCCGGTAAATGCGCGGCACCGCCTGCTCCGGCAACAATCACTTTTAATCCACGGGTATGCGCGGTTTTGGCGTACTCCACCATTTTTTCGGGTGTGCGGTGTGCCGATACAATGTCTATTTCGTAAGAAACACCAAGGGTTTTTAATACATCCGCGGCAGCCTGCATAACCGGAAGGTCGCTGGCGCTGCCCATTATAATTCCAACCTGTATAGTATTCATGCCCCGAAATTACGTATTAATTACGATACTGTAACGGAACTCTTTTTCTTGTTGGGGTTCTAATAACAGCATGCCATCTTTGCTGAACAAATCGTCTCCCGCGTCTGTGGCATCGGTTATACCCATCCAGGGTTCCAGACAAACAAACTGCAGGGGACCTTTTTTAGACCAGATGCCAAAGTAAGGCCAATCTTCACATTTTAACGTAATGGCCAGAGGATGATTTTTGGAACAAAGACTCACTTCCCGTATCTGAGCGGTTTCAAAAATCAACGCGTCATTATCGAATAGTGTAGCGGAAAGTGGAAGTGTTTTGCCTGGAATAGGAAAGGGGCGTTCCTCTCTTTGGCGCAAGCCGTTCTCAAGGGATGTGATTTGATAATTATCGCTTTCGAAACGTAAAAAATAATCTTCAGCGGTTTCGTTGGTATAGAAAGGAAGTTTAAATCCGGGATGCGCGCCAATGCTGAACGGCATGGTAACGGAGTCGGTATTTTTTACAATATAAACTACCTGTAGTTCCTGCTCATGCAAAGTATAAACAATGTGTAATTCGAACCGGAACGGGAAAACAGACAGTGTATTTTCATTGGCGTTTAAAACAAAATGTGCCTGAGTACTTGTCGCGCTTAAACAATCAAAATGGAGATCGCGGGCAAAACCGTGCTGACTAAGCGGATACTGAATACCCTTGTAACGGTAAGCGTTTTGGCGGAGACGTCCCACAATGGGGAACAGCACTGGTGCGCACCGAGGCCATACATCAGGCCTAGCCTGCCAGAGTAACTCACATGAAGTTGGTTGCCAGATCAGATGACGTAATTCAGCACCCAGCGAGTCAATACTTAACTTAATGATATTGTTTTGCAGATGAATCACGGCAAAGACTGGGGTTGTTCTAATTACAAAAACATGACACCTTTTACCTCTGCCGCTTTTTTATAAACGTCGATTATCTCCTCCACGTTCATAACTACTTCTTTTGCCGTGATACTAATGTATTTGCCATTGCCGCTTTCTTTAGTATGGATTTCGGCATCTTCCCCAAAAAGACTTTCCAGCAGAGCTATTTTACGATTATCTGCATCTACAATAAATTTGAACATGTACACACTCGGAAAAGTCATCGCTTCCAGTAGTTTGTTCTTAAAGTTCTCTAATTCGCTTTCCGTCATGTATTAATCAAAATAGTGATTGTAAATTAAAACCAAACCAAAAATGATAAGCAATACACCGGTTATAGTATTTACCATGTGCATGATTCTTTCGGTTAAAAATACTTTTATACGACCGGCAAGTGCTACTTTAGCTACTTCAACTGATAATACCAAACCAAGGGTTATACCAAAATAAATGATCATTTTTATAACTGAATAATCCAGACTTTTACTTACTGCCGTTACATTGCCCAGCCACAATAACCAAACAGTTGGATTCAGTATATTCAGGAAAAATCCTTTAAGCAGCATGGCGGTTGTGGAAGGGAGTTTAATCTCAATTACTTCTTCCGATTTTTTTACAGGTTTACGAAAATAAAGCGCCCCAAAAATAACGAGTACCAACCCGGCCATAATACCCATAAACCGTTGGTTTTTTTCATCGTGTATCAGATTGGTCGCACCGATACTCACCAAAAAAATAATGAGGAGGCATAGTAAAAAATCACTGGCTACAATGCCGATGGCCAATGCTGAACCTGATTTATAACCGTATTTAATGCCGGTATTGATAAGGGCAAAAAACGCGGGACCAAATGAAAAGGTCAGCAACAAAATGATAATGAGGGTCTGATATATTAAACTGGCAATCAATAGCGCAAAGTGTTAGTTTCTAAAAAGGCTAGCCAGTCGTTCAGGTGCTTACTTTTCATAACCCTTGGAAATTTACTTTGTCCGCCAAGTTTATTTTTACTGGCGAGAAAATTAATAAATACCTGATGTGGCAGAACAGTAATAATCACATCTTTAAGCGCGTGCAAGCGTTCGGTTTTGTAATCGTCGTTCAGCACTTTCAGATGATGATCTATTTTTTCGCGAAGTATTGCGGGATCTGCATTTTTATCGGTTCCCAGGTACCAGTGGTGCGCAAACAGGCCCTGATAAGGCATACCAGCCACACAAAATTCGTTTATGGTAATGCCTAATTCATCAGCGGTTAATTGTACCGCTTTGTTCATGTTATCTACACTGAGGTGCTCGCCACATAAACTTAAAAAATGTTTGGTACGCCCGGTAATGATAATTTCGTTACGCGCTACATCTGTAAATTTTACCGTATCGCCAATAAGGTAGCGCCATGCACCGGCCGGGGTACTTAATAATAAGGCGTATTCTTTGTCGGCTTCTACTTCGGTTAAACAAAGCGCTTTGGCGTTGGGTTTAATGTTACCATCCGCATCAAAATGTTCATCCGTAAAAGGGACAAATTCAAAAAACAGTTTGTTATCGGTAATCAGTTTCATGGCTTGTTGTGGATTAGGCCGTTCCTGATAGGCAATAAATCCCTCAGATGCCATATAGGTATCCAGATAAATCAGTTCTTTGCTGCAAAGGGCGTTGATGCTGGATTTATAAGGAGCAATGGCCACACCGCCATGTACATAAATAGCCAGATTGGGCCATACATCGTGTATGGTGTTTACATTATAATGTTTAATAATGCGTTCAAATAAAATCTGTATCCAGGCGGGTACACCACAAATGAACCCCACGTTCCATTGTTTGGCGTTGTTAACGATGTCGGTCAATTTACTCTCCCAGTCGGCCAGTGATCGTATGTCAGGTCCCGGAAGGGTAAAATTCTGAAACCAGCGGGGTTGGGTACCGGTAGTAATGCCACTTAAATCGCCGCTAAAATACGTGCCGTTATAATTGAGGTTGGTACTCCCGCCCACAAATAAAATTTCTGTTTCGTATTGTTCTTTTGTAAAATTAAAATGGCGGGTAGAAAGAATTTGTTTAACAGTGCCTTTATGAATGGTTTTAATCAGATCTTTTGTAACCGGAATGTGTTTGCTCGATGATTCGGAGGTGCCGCTACTGAGGGCAAAGTACTTTATTTTACCTGGCCAGCAGATATTTTTTTCACCTTTGAGGGTGCGATGCCACCAGGCATCAAAAATACTCTGGTAATCAAAAATGGGAACGGTATTCTGAAAGGCTTTAATGGGATCGTCAATCAGCACCAGTTCATTAAACTGATGCGCCATTCCAAATTCTGTAAACTGGGCTTTAAGCATGAGTTTACGTAATTGGCGTATTTGCTGTTTGTGGGTGTTTTGCCGGGCGGGAATGCGGCCCCGGACATTAATCACCTGTTTTATAATAGAACCTAAAATAGGCATGGGCGTTATTTTATATATCTGAAATCGTGATTGTTTTTAATAGACTTTAAGCTGTGGTAAATCAGTTTAATAACTTCTTCCACATCTTGTTTATGCACTGTTTCAACGGTGGTGTGCATGTAGCGCAGCGGCAGCGAAATTAGAACACTGGCAATACCATCGGTAGAGTAGGCAAACGCGTCGGTATCGGTTCCGGTAGCACGTGAAGCGGCCTGGCGCTGGAATTCAATTTTATTCTTTTTAGCGGCCTCAATTACCAGTTTCAGCAAGTTGTTCTGAACAGCGGGCGCATAACTTAAAACAGGGCCTTTTCCACAGCTTAAATCGCCACTGGTAATTTTGTTCATCATAGGGGTTTGTGTGTCGTGACACACATCGGTAATGATGGCGACATCAGGATTAATACGACGGGCAATCATTTCGGCACCGCGTAGGCCTACTTCTTCCTGAACGGCATTAACAATATAGAGACCGAAAGGCAGTTTATCTTTATTTTGTTTTAAAAGACGGGCCACTTCGGCAATCATAAATCCGCCAATGCGGTTATCGAGGGCGCGGCCAACATAATACCGGTCGTTCAGCTCCATCAACTCATCTTCGTAAGTAACCACGCAGCCCACATGAACGCCCAATTCTTCTACTTCTTTATCTGATTTGCAACCCAGATCGAGAAAAATATTTTTAAGAGTGGGTGTTTCTTCTTTGGCGGCATCGCGCACGTGAATGGCCGGCCAGCCGAAAACGGCTTTTACAATGCCTTTATCCGTATGAATGTTTACGCGTTTGGACGGAGCGATTTGGTGGTCGCTGCCACCGTTGCGACGCAGGTAAATAAAACCGTCTTTGGTAATATAATGTACAAACCACGAAATTTCATCGGCGTGCGCTTCAATCACTACTTTGTATTCGGCCTTAGGATTTATAACGCCAACAGCAGTGCCATACGTATCTACAAAGTACTCATCAATATAGGGTTTAATGTAATCGAGCCATATTTTTTGACCGCTGCTCTCAAAACCTGTTGGTGAAGGATTATTCAAATAGGCTTTTAAAAAAGTTTTAGATTGTGGGGTAAGAATGGATTTATCTTTTGCCATAACGATGGTATAAATGGTTAAAAACGGAGGTACAAATTACTAAAAAACACAGGGAATAGGAAATAAAAGGCCATGATTTAATTCACAGGATAGGGCAACCCGAGAGGTGATGGCTGGTAGCCTTTTTTAAAGGAGGGCCGGTATTTGTTAACTACTGATAGGCAGAGCGGTAAGAGTTGCCTGTTACGCGATTGATACTCAAGGTTAAAAGCCCTTATAATTCCTTTTTTGGAGCCATAAATAATAGTACATTTGCAGCCTAAATTTTATATCAGCGTGGATAAGAAATCATTAATTGGGCTGGGTCTCATTGCCGTTATTTTAGGTGTATGGATCTATATGAGCGGTCCAACAAAGGAACAGATTGCAAAGAACAAACGGATTAAAGACTCCATTCAGTTAGCTCAAAAGCAGGCCGAAGAACTGGAGAAGGCTAAACTAGCCGCTCAAAAAGTAGCGGTGGACTCCGTAAAAGGAGAGATGGCACCGGTTAGCGACAGCGTGTTGACTGCGCGGGCTTTTGATCAATACAGAGATTTTGCACCGGCTACAAAAGGCGAAGCCAAACTGGTAGCTATTGAAAACAATCTGGTAAAAGTGTATGTAAACACAAAAGGCGGGCACGTGGCCAAGGTAGAACTGAAAAAATATAACCGATATGGGAAAAAAGAACCTTTGGTTTTATTTGATACAGACTCAACCATCTTCGCGCTTAAATTGAGTGCTTACGATAAGAGCCGCATGTTCAGTACCGATAGTTTTTACTTTTCCGCCGAGCCATCCGCCACAGGGAACAGTTTAAGCATGAAACTGAACACGGCAAAATCTGGCAGTTATCTGGAGTATGTGTACACACTTAAGCCAGACGATTACATGGTGAAATGTGATATTAAGTTTGTAAAGTTACAGGACATTCTTTCCTCGAACGAAGATCAGATTCAGGTAAACTGGACGATGCAGATGCCAGGACAGGAAAAACACATCGTAAAGGAGAAGGAAGCGGCTACTATTTATTACAAACAGGTAACAGAAGATGTGGATTACATTAATCCGATGAAAGATGAGAAACTGGATTTAACAGAGTCGGACATTAAATGGATCAGTTTTAAGCAGCAGTATTTTAACGCCACCCTGATTGCGGATAATCAGTTTTCGAAATTCGGTAGTTCGGCTAAACTGGGATTGCGCCCTAATTCGCCAACGGTGGTAAAAGTGCCTGCCTGTGATTTAAGTATTCCTTATAATCACGGAGCGTCAGAAACGTTTGGGATGAGTTATTACTTTGGCCCGAACCATTACAATACGTTAAAAACGTATGAGGGACTGAATCTGGAAAAGATCATTCCAACCGGATGGAGCATATTTTCTTACCTTAATAAATGGCTGGTGATTCCGCTGTTTAACTGGTTAAGTAATATGAACATGGGAATTGTTATTTTGATACTGACCATTATTGTAAAAATTCTGTTGTTCCCTATCGCGTATAAAACCTATATGAGCGGCGCGCGTATGCGGGTGTTGAAACCGGAAACAGACGCGTTGAATGCCAAGATGGGCAATAACGCTGATCCTATGAAAAAGCAGCAGGAGCAAATGGCGTTGTACCGTAAGGCGGGTGTTAATCCGTTAAGCGGATGCGTGCCGTTATTGTTACAGTTCCCTATTTTAATCGCGTTGTTTGCGTTTATTCCGGCGGCCATTGAGTTACGCCAGCACAGTTTTTTGTGGAGCGATGATTTAAGTACTTATGACAGTGTGGTAACTTTTGGAGAGATTCCTATTATTAGCTGGGCGTACGGTGATCACGTGAGTTTGTTTGCGTTGTTAATGTTTGTGAGTACGATTATTTATACCTACATGAACAGTAACATGATGCCGCAGCAAAATAATCAGATGCCGGGCATGAAGTTTATGATGTATTTTATGCCGGTAATCTTTTTGGCGGTGATGAATAAGTACGCGGCTGGTTTAAGCTGGTATTATTTTCTGGCCAACATGTTTACGTTTTCGCAGAACTGGGTAATTAAAAAGTTTGTAAGTGACGAGAAGGTAAGGGCTGAGATTGACGCGAATATGAAGAAGCCGGTTAAAACGTCTTCGTTTCAGAAACGCTTAGAGGACATGGCCAAACAACGTCAGCAGCAAGCGAAAAAGCGTTAAGCGGATTGGATTATTTTATAACAGGAAAGCGCGCCGGAAAAGGCACGCTTTTTTTATTTATGGTAGGTTATCTCCCACTTATTATCAAGATTAAACCTTATATCACTATTCACCCATCGCCCAGGGATGGCAGCGGCAGCCCTGCGCTGACTTTTGCGAGCCAGCGCACGGTTAAGGAGGCGACGAAGGGAGCCACCGCAGGCCGATGCGATGCTGCAAAAGGGTAGCAGGCTAAAGCGTACAGCCCGGCCACGCTGGCGGAGGGCAAGCTTTTCCAAAGTTCTGAAACTTTGGAAAAGCTGTGGGTGTGCACGTGGAGGGCGCCCGAAAAAGGGGCATAAAAAAGCCCGAAGTAACACTCCGGGCTTTTTCTATACAATTTAAAAACTGATTTATTTTACCTGATTTATAACGGCTTTAAACGCTTCAGGATGATTCATGGCTAAATCGGCTAACACTTTACGGTTTAATTTTAAACCTTTAGCGTTTAATTTACCCATAAACTCGCTATAGCTTAATCCTTCGGCGCGAACACCAGCGTTAATACGCTGAATCCATAACGCACGCATGGTACGTTTTTTATTTTTACGATCGCGGTAAGCGTAAGTTAAACCTTTTTCTAAGGTGTTTTTAGCAATGGTCCAAACGTTGGCTCTTGCTCCCCAGTAACCTTTGGTAAGGTTCAGGATTTTTTTCCGGCGTGCCCTGCTGGCAACATGATTGACTGAACGTGGCATTTTTTAATTTTTTGATTTTGGATGTTAGCGCACCGCTTTGGTGTCTTTTTTACTAAAATCCGGGTTAAACATGTGTTTAATTAACCGATCTCGATAAGCTTATCAGAATTATTTGCCGATAGCCAGTAAGAATTTCACATTTCCTGTGTCTTCTTTACTAACTAAAGCCATTTTACCTAATCCGCGTTTTCTGTCTTTCTCTTTTTTAGTGAGAATGTGACGCAGATAGGCCTTTTTTCTTTTAATCTTACCGCTTCCAGTGAGGCTAAAACGCTTTTTAGCACTGGAATTTGTCTTCATTTTAGGCATTTTACGTTTTTTTAAGGAGGGCAAAGATAGTGAAATATACGTTTTCAACAAATTTTATGTGGAAAATCGTCTGTATTTCTGAAACTATCTTTGCCATTTGTTAAACAATTGATTATTAAGCATCTACATCGCCGTAATCCAGTTTTTTACCTCTTAACCAGGTAATAAGGCGCATAATGCCTACAAAAAACGGAATGTACATGGCGGCTTTTGGTAAATCGTAGTGGGCCAGCAGTACTTCGCCTTTACGTTTGAGGCGTTCGGCCATTAAGTACATAGCAGGCACCAGAATGAGGGTTAAGAAGGTGGCAAAGAACAAACCAAAAATCATGGTCCAGCTTAAAGGCCCCCAAAACACCACGTTGTCACCGCCGAAATGGATGTGTGGATTGAACGAGGCAAATAGTTCGGCAAAGTCAATGTTTAAACCTACAGCCAAAGGAATAAGCCCTAAAATGGCAGCGGTAGCGGTTAACAATACCGGTGTCATACGTGTGCGTCCGGCTTCTATGGTTGCTTCCCACAGGCGCATACCGCGTTTGTGGCGCAGTTCTTCGGCAAACTCGACCAGAAGGATACCGTTACGTACCACAATACCGGCGAGGGCTACAATACCAATACCGGTCATTACTATACTCATGTCCATTTTGAAAATGGCCACACCCAGCAATACACCTATCACACTTAATACAATTTCGCTAAGGATGATAATGGGTTTACCAATAGAGTTAAACTGTATTACCAGAATGAGGAGGATTAATAGAATAGACACCATCATGGCGTTTCCTAAAAAGGCACCCGTTTCGGCCTGTTCTTCTTCCTGTCCGGTAAATTTTACGGTTACGCTTTCATCGGGCACAAAGCCGGAAGCGGCTTCTTTAACGGCTGCCGTAACGTTATTGGGGTTAAAGCCTTCTTTCACATCGCTGGATAAGGTAATAACGCGTTTGTTATTTTTGCGTTTAATACCACCATACGTGTTTTCGTAACGTACATCACAAAACGCGGAGATAGGCACAGAGCGCAGCACGCCGCCCATGTTCATATCACGGAATACGATTTTAAGGTTACGGATGTCTTCAACGTTTGTGCGTTGGCTGTATTCGTATCGTAATTGAATAGGGTATTCGTCGTTAGCATCTCGGAACTTGCTGGGGTTATCGAGACCAAACACCGCCTTGCGGATTTCCAATGCTAATTGCGCGGTGGAAATGCCTTCGCGGTTAGCCCGCTCGCGGTCAATATCAAATACAATTTCGGGTTTGTTGTCCACAAAATCGGATTTTAATTCTACCACGCCCGGAACGGCTTTGTCTTCGATGTAGCGTTTAAGGGTTTTGGCGTTTTTAATGAGGTCTTCAAATTTATCGCCCTGAATTTCGATATTGATGGGTTTAGCCACAGGAGGACCAGCTTGCTCTTTATTGGCGTTGATTTCTACACCAGGCATATCCCATTTCATGTTTTGAAGTTCTTTGAGGTAAGGCATAGTGCTTTGTCCCTTACGTTCTGCAAACTCAACAAAATTGATGGCTATTTTACCACGGTTAGGATAGGAACTCTGATCTTCATCCTGAGGGTCGGTTACCCCAACGGTAATGTTGGTAATGATCGAAGACACCAGCGGATTGTTTTCACCAATCACCTTGTTTACTTTTTTCTCTACTTCTTTCATTACCTCGTTGGTTTTACGGGGATCGGTACCTTCGGGTAATTTCATGTACACGAAAATGTTGTTCGGATCGCCCTGAGGGAAGAATACCACATTGGGTTTACGAATACCAAACAGTACAATGGAAAACACAAATAGTATTAAGGTGTAAAACAGCATACGTCCGGGGCGTTTCAGTGCCCAGGTTAAGAAATTAGCATATCCGTTCTGGAATTTAGGCCATGCTTTGGTTTGAAAGTTTTCGATCACTTTATACAGCCACAGGCGATGAATAATCATGAACAGTGCCAGAAACACCACAAAGTTACCAAAGCCGGCATGGCCGGTGATATAACTGATGAGAATCACAAAGGCGTAAATGATCAGGCGCATCCAGCCTTTACGGGTAATGCGGCCATATTCTTTGGCTTCCTCGTGATGCGGTTTCATAAAATCAACGGCAAATACCGGATTGATAATGTAGGCCACAAATAGGGATGCCAATAAGGTAATGATTAAGGTAATGGGCAGAAAAAACATGAATTTACCAATTACACCGGTCCAGAATGCTAAAGGAATAAAAGGCGCGAGGGTAGTAAGTGTCCCGCTTAATACCGGCAGAAATACTTCTCCGGCGGCCATTTTAGCGGCGGTTTTAATATCCCGCTTCCCGTTTTCGAAAAGGCGGTGGGTATTTTCGATAACCACAATGGCATCGTCTACCACAATACCCAATGCCAGCAGGAAGGCGAACAACACAATCATATTAAGTGTAAAGCCGAACATTGGCATAAACAGGAAGGCGATAAACATACTTAATGGAACCGACAGCGCCACAAACAACGCGTTGGTAACCCCCATAAAGAACATGAGGATAAACGTTACCAGAATAAATCCGATGATGATGGTGTTGATAAGATCGTGAAGGGTAATTTTTGTTTTTTCAGATTGGTCGGCTGTAATTTTGATGTCAACACCTTGTGGCAATTCTGATTTTTTCATTTCTGCCACCAGTTCGCGAATTTTGTCCGACGCGTCAATCAGGTTTTCACCGGCACGTTTAATAACGTTAAGAGTGATCACATTTTTGCCTCCTAAACGCGCGTAACTTTCTTCTTCTTTAACAGTGTCTTTAACACTCGCGAAATCTTTCAGGTACATTTTTGCACCGCTTTGAGAAGTGATCACCAGATTGCTGATTTCGTCAACGGTTTTAAATTCGTTTTTGATGCTAATGCTGCGTTTGGTACCTTCCATTGGCAGTAAGCCACCGCTGATGGTAAGATTTTCTGAACCAATGGTGCGTTCCAGATCTCCCATGCTTAGATTAGCCGCCTGCATTTTGTACATATCCAGATTGATCTGAATTTCACGTTCCGGCGCACCAACAAGTTTTACCTCTGTGATTTCTTTCATCCCCTCTATACGGTCTTTTAAATCATCGGCGTATTCTTTAAGGCGTGTTAATTCCATATCGCCGGCCATGTTGATGTACAGAATAGGGAGTTCGCTAAAGGCCAGTTCTTTTATAAAAGGTTGACGCGTTAAGCCGGCAGGTAAATCGGGTTTGGCTTCGTCCACTTTATCTTTTAATAATTGGCGGGCCTTATCCGGACTTACGTCTGTTTTAAATTCCACCACCACCAGACTCACATCCTGCATACTGGTACTGGTCATTTTCTTTACACCGGCAATGGATTTGATTTTTTTCTCTAGTGGTTTGGTTACCGTATTCTCGATGTTGGTAGGAGAGTTCCCTGCATACACAGTGCTGATGAAAAATTTAGGAACAACAATATCCGGAAAACTTTCCTTTGGCAAATCGTTATAGGTTTTAACACCCCATAACGTTATGATGATGGTAAGGATATAAATAGCTGTTTTATTGTCTATGGCCCAGCTACTGGCTTTAAATTCTTTAAAATTGAGTTTCATGCGATGTAATGGTTTAGTGATAACTACCCAGTGATTTTAACGGAACTGTATGTGTACTATAGCGTTTTAATTAAATCGCCATCGTTTAAGCCATCGTAACCTTTGCTGATTATCTGTGCGTCTGTTGCCAGACCTTCCTGTATTTCTACCTGCCCGTTATAGGCTCTGCCAAGTTTTACGAATTTTTTTACCGCTTTTTTTCCTTCGGCCACCATTATAAAATGGCCACCGCTTCCATCGGTTTGAACAACAGAGGAAGAAACCACCACCACTGGTTTGGCAGAAGTATAATCGTTAATGTTAATTTCGGCGATCTGGTTCGGGTGGTATTCTCTTTTATTATCCAGACGTATTTCGACACCAAATGTCCGCGTCATTGGATTAATGGCTCTGGCGGCATACGATACCATGGCTGTCAGGGAATCTTTTGTGTCGGGAAAAATTACGTTAACCATATCGTTTTTATGCACACGAGCGGCATAGGCTTCCGCCAGATCCGCTTTTATTTTCATATTGCTGAAATTGATAATACGGATAGCCGGCATGCCTGGCGCAGTGAGTTGGCCTAGTTTAATATCTACCGCGTCAATGGTTCCGTCAATAGGCGAAATAATTTTTGTCATGCGTAATTGTTCCTGTAAAGTGGCCAGTTTTTTATCCATACTTTCTTTTTGCGCTTTGGCGGAAAGGAATTGAACTTCGGTGCCAATTTTCTGATCCCATAACGCTTTTTGTTTTTCGTACAATTGATTAATAAGTTCAGCATTGGTTTGCAGATCGGAGATGCTTTGCTGGATAACACGCGCATCTGTTTCGGCTAAAACGGTTCCTTTAGACACTTCCTGGCCTGCTTTAACATGAATCCTGGTAATAGTCCCCGGCATTTCGCTTGACACACTCACGTTTTCTTCGGCTTCTACATGCCCTTGAACTTTAATGTAAGATTTGAACACCTGAGGTGTAACGGTCATTAGTTCAACCAGAGTTACTTTTTTAGCGGAATCGCCCTGAAGTTTTTTAATTTCTTCCTGAATTTTTACCAGTTCTGTTTTTAATTCGCCTTCGCGTTTGGTTAATTCTTCGAGAGAGCCATTTGTTTTGCCGCCACAGGCGCTAAGTAAGATAAGAGCAGATGAGATATATAATACGTTTTTCATAGAGATGATAGTTTTTTAGTATAAATTATTTTAAGAGACCCAGTGCTTTTTGATAATCAATTTTTGCAATAAGCGCGTCGTAAATAGCGCTGAAAAAATTTGTTTCGGCTTCTTTTAGACCCGTTTCAGCGGTTACCAGCTCCAGATTAGTACCAACGCCCTGTTGGTATTTTTTCGAGGCCACTTCCTGAATGTGCTGAGCCAGTTCGCGGTTACGTGTTTGCGCTTTTAAAGCGGTTATGGCATTATTATACATGATGGCCGCATTAGCGCTTTCCATTTCAACGGCTTGAGTTAATTGTTTCAGATTATTCTGATTTTTTATAACGTCTATTCTGGCCTGTTGAATGCGGTTATGACGCTGTAATCCGTCAAAGATATTAAGACTGAAGGTGCCACCAATTAAAGCGGTTGGGAACCATTCTTTTTTGGGTACAAAAATATCGAATTCGGAACGGAGGGCAGAGTAACCTAGTGAGCCATATGCTACCAGCGTTGGCAGATACCCCAGGCGCTGGCGTTTAAGATTCAATTCATTTAAACGCTGAGAAGATTGTAATAACTGATATTCAGGACGGGCTGAAGGATCAGATTTACCAAGCGTTAGCTGCTCCTGGTTAAAATCGGCGGGCAGAACGTCGGTTAACTGCAGTTTATCGCTGCCGGTATAACCCATCTGGAAACGAAGAACCTGATCGCCCAAAACGAGAAAACGATCTAGTTTTTCGCGTTCACTTATCAGGTTATTGTAGGTAACCTCCAGGCGCTCTACATCAATTAACTCTACCAGACCTTGCTGGTTATAGGCTTTTACTTCATCGAACGTTTTTTTAAACCGTGCGATGTTGGCATCAAGTAATTCGAGGCGTTTGCTTAGTACCAAAAGATTGTAGTAGGCTTTAGAGACATTGGCAATGAGATCCTGTTTGGTACGGGAGGCCGATATGGTACTTAGTATTTCCAATTCCTTTTGCGCTTTTAAGCCAATCAGATAGTCGCTGCTGAACAGAAGTTGAGACACGCTACCGCTTGCGGAGGCCTGATATTTTGTACCAAATTGTGCCTGTATAGGATCGTAATTTTCCGGATTAAGTTTGGATGGATCGGGAGGCGCGGCTCCAGCGGCTACAAGCCCCCCATATACAGCAGGCGATACAAAATTCGGCAAAATACTCACCGGAATTTTGATGAAGTCCTTAAGGTCGAAACTGGCATTAATTTGGGGCAAGCCTATCCCCTGAAATTCACGCTTTTTGTATTTAGCGGCAATTTTATCCTGCTCGGCATTTAATGCGCTGGGGGAGTTCTTCAACGCATAATCTATGGATTGTTGTAAACTGAAGGCATTTCCGTTTCCGGTTTGAGCGCCAGCCAGTTTAAACAAAACCAATCCGAGAAGGACCAGTTTTAGTTTTGATAATTGATGCGATAACATATATGGTTTAGATTAAATAGTAATTATTCTTCTTCTATATTTTTATGTTTATTGATGAGTTTATGGCCTTTCAGTGTGCAGACACCATAGAGAAAGTGTTCAGAAAGTGCCAGCTGGACATCAACAATTTTGAATTTATCGGTTGGAAATATTTCACCACGCATGCCAATTTCTACTAATTCAACGCGAAGTGTGCTTAGTATTTTTATATCTATGTCTTTGCGGATCAGCCCTTCCTCCTGTCCGCGACGTAGGGAGTTAACAACCGAATTATAGATGAATTCCTTTTTAAAGGAGTCAAATATTTTCCAGATTTCCGGGTAGTATCTGTTGATTTCGTAGAAAAATATGGGGTTAATGCGACTAAACATTTCGCGCATTTCATCCATTAGTTTAAACACCTCTTCAATAGTGTTTTTTGAGGTTCGGCTGACTTCTTCCAACCGGCATTTATCTTCGCTAAGCGAGTGTTCCATGAGTGACCGGAGTACATCGTCTTTGTCTTTAAAAAACTGATAAATGGTTTTTTTGCTGATACTAAGATGACGGGCAATTTCATCCATTGTGATATTTTTGATACCATACTTAAAGAAAAGTTCTTCGGCCCCTTTGAGTATTTTATCTTTTGTTTCCATTCTAAATTTGAGCGCAAAACTACGGAAACATTTTTCGTCCCACAAGTTTCCGTGTTCAAAAAAATCTTTAAAAAACTGCAATTACTTGATTTTTAATTAATTGAACTTTTTTAAAAAGCGCAATAGATATTTTTTTGCATCTTTAGGGCGGTGGCAGAGATCAAAAAAAGCAGATGGGAGCGGTTTACCAAACAGCTCAGAAACCAGTACAGGTTGGTTATTTTAAATGACAGAACATTTGCTGAACGCTTTTCGCTTAAGTTATCACCGCTTGGTTTATTAATTGGAGCGGCTGCGCTTACTATTGTGATGACAACGCTGGTGATAAGTTTGGTAGCGTTTACGCCACTCAGAGAGTATATACCGGGATATGGCAACGTGGCGGAACGCAAACAAATTTTGCAGCTTAGTATTATGGCCGATAGTCTGGAGCAAACCCTTTCGGCACGCGATTTATACATCAGTAATCTGGTAAATGTACTTACAGATAAAGTAGAAGGAAAACCTGAGCGCCCTAAAAAGGATACCAGTGGAAAGTATAAAAATGTAAACACCCAAGCGAGCGAAGCCGACCGCATATTCCGGAAGGAAATTGAGAACACGAAGAACGCGGAGTTACTGAGCGCGACCTCTTCTTTAAAAGCTGGGGCATTGAGTAATACGCTGTTCTTTATGCCAGTGAAAGGATTGGTAGTTACCTCCTTTAATGCCGGTGAGAATCACTTTGGCTGCGATATTGTTTCAAAGAAGGATGAATTGATTAAGAGTACGCTGGATGGTACGGTTATTTTTGCCGGGTTTACCAATAGCGATGGGTATGAGCTGCACATACAGCATACAGGAAATATTATTAGTGTGTATAAACACAATTCAACCTTATTAAAACGCGTGGGTGATCGTGTAAAGAGCGGAGAGAGTATAGCGGTGATTGGGAATAGTGGCGAAAGCAGCAAGGGCCCGCATTTGCATTTTGAGATCTGGTATAACGGCGTGCCGGTTAATCCGGAAGATGTGCTGGCGTTTTAGAAGAATTCTGTAATGTAAAAACAGAATGAGAGAGTGTGTTTAACAATGTGACCGGACAGCTTTCATGTTGTTGCTTTCAACACTTCTATCATCCGTTCTGCCACCAGTTTACTCATTTTGTAGTTACTGTCGTGTGTCCAGCCGGCAATGTGCGGACTAAGAATAACTTTATCACTTTTGATAAGGTATTGAAACGGAGCAGGTAAAGTATCGGCGGCTATATTTTCGAACGATACACTTTCATATTCCAGCACATCCAGACAGGCTCCTTTTACGGTTCCATTTTCGAGGGCTTTGGTGAGCGCGGCAGTATCTAAGCATTTACCACGGGCTGTATTAATGATATAAATGGGTTTTTTTAAACGCGCCAGAAACGCATCGTTTATCATGTACCGTGTTTCTTCAGTAAGCGGGACATGCAGACTGATGACATCCGCCTGTTCCAATATGGTGTTTAAGCTACTTTCAGTAACAGAAGGGTTCCCGAACCCCGATTTGTATTTATCGTAAGCCAGAATGCGGCAGCCAAAGCCACTTAATTTTTGAGCAAAGGATGAACCCATGTGCCCAAAACCAATAATACCAACGGTTAGGGCATTAAGTTCTGTACCTCTGTTTTCGGCCCGTTTCCATATACCCTGACGCACTTCAGCATCCGCTATTTTCAGGCGGTTCAGCAGCATTAACAGCATGCCAACGGCGTGTTCGCCCACTGCGTCGCGGTTTCCTTCGGGCGCATTTACACATGCAATGCCCATTTGGGAGGCAAATGCAAGATCTATGTTTTCCATTCCCGCACCCACGCGTCCAATGCATTTAAGCTGTCGGCATGATTTTAATACATCAGACGTAAGTTTGAATTTACTACGGATGACCAGCCCCTGATACTTCTCCAGTTGAGCTATTAATGCTTCGGAAGATTGATGCCATCCCTGCTCGCAGGTAAACCCTGCCTGTTCAAGTAATTCCTGAAGAATGGGATGATTAGTGTCGGCTAATAAGATACGTGGATTCACACCCTAAAAATATTATTTAATTTTCAAATGCCGTTCCGCATATTTTAAATAAGCGCCTGAAAATGAAGTGTATTAAACAATTAACAAACGGCTAACACAATGTCTGTTAAAAAGTGCCTTTTTCAGTTATGAACACCTACGGAAAGTGTAAGTGTCTGATACATGAATCATTAACTTTTCGTAAATTAGTTTTACACATTTAGCAAACACGAAAGGCACAGTTAGTACATACGCGAACCCTAAAAATATTGCACTTTTGCCCTCCCGCAAAACATTTAAAATTTACGAATTAGAGAATCTACTTTACGATACATTACATGAGTTCTGAAAATCAAAATAAAACACGCAAACGGGTACTGAGCAGCGTTGGATTACCCCTTTCGGAGATAGGCAAAGTACCTCCGCAGGCTGTAGATCTGGAAGAAGCGGTATTGGGCGCCATGCTTTTAGAAAAGGAAGCGCTGAGTACGGTTATTGATATCCTGAGTGCCAGCGCGTTTTACAAAGAACAGAACGGGAAAGTGTTTGGTGCCATTGTGAATCTGTTTAACCGCAGCGAACCGGTAGATATTCTTACCGTAACACAGGAATTAAAACGAACAGGAGAGCTGGAGATTGTAGGAGGGGCATATTATGTATCGTCACTTACAAATCGTATCGCCTCGTCGGTTAATATCGAATTTCATGCGCGGATTGTAGCGCAGAAATTTTTACAGCGCGAGTTAATTCGTATCAGTAACGAAACCATACGTACCGCGTATGAAGATAGTACCGATGTGTTTGAATTACTTGATGAAACGACTAAAAACATTTTCGAAATCCTGGATAGTAACGTGCGTAAGCAGCACGATAAAATGAGTACACTTATTACCAAAGCTATTGAAGAGATCGAAAGCGCGGCTAATAAAACGGATGGCTTATTGGGCGTGCCAAGTGGATTTACGGCTTTGGATCGTATTACCGGAGGATGGCAAAAATCCGATTTACTGATTCTGGCGGCTCGTCCGGGTATGGGTAAAACGGCATTTGTAGTTACCATGGCTAAAAACGCGGCGGTTGAATTTAATAAGCCGGTTGCTATTTTCAGTTTAGAGATGAGTTCGTTGCAGCTGGTGAAACGTTTAATTAGTAGTGAAACGGAAATTGCGCAGGATAAAATCCTGAAAGGAAATCTGGAGAATCACGAGTTTGTGCAATTAAACGAGCGCATCAAAAAATTAGCGGTGGCGCCTTTGTTTATTGATGATACTCCGGCACTCTCTATTTTTGAATTACGCGCTAAGGCCCGTCGTTTAAAGGAAAATCAGAAAATAGAACTGATTATTATTGACTACCTACAGCTAATGAGTGGTGGACCGGACAGTAAAGGTAACCGTGAACAGGAGATCAGTAATATATCGCGTGGATTAAAAAGCCTGGCGAAGGAACTGGAAATACCGATTATTGCCTTATCACAGTTAAGTCGTCAGGTGGAGAATCGCCCGGGTGGCAGTAAGCGCCCACAGTTGAGTGATCTCCGTGAATCAGGAGCTATTGAACAGGATGCGGATATGGTAATGTTTATTTACCGTCCGGAATACTATGGTTTGGAAGTGGATGAAAACAACGAGCCAACAAAAGGCCGTGGAGAGATTATTATCGCGAAAAACCGTCATGGTGCTTTGGAAACCGTTAAACTTCGTTTTATTGGTCAGTACGCTAAATTTGCCGATCTGGATTACATTGAAGGACAGGATTCGGGTTATAGTGGCGCGCCGCAACCTTTGGCGCAGAACAACGACTTTCTGGGTGCCGGACCTGTAACCAAAACCGTATCGAGTAAAAACTGGGATAAGGTAGATGAAGGCGGTAGCGATATTATTAAACGGAATGATATAGAGGATTTTAACGAACCGCCGTTTTAGAGTTGATGCTAGTATCTGGAAAATTTATAGCCCTGGTTGTTACCGGGGTTTTTTATTAATAAATGCCTGATAGACAAAGTAGTACCAAAGAGCCCGCTTCAAACCAAAACGGGATTAGCCTATGTCCATTTATTAATAAGATGTGTTCTGATAGCCAAATGAGTGGAGAGAAAGATTTAAAATTTGAGGAAAAGGTGTATTTAACAAATTCCCGTATATTAGTCCTGCTATTACAGAAATATGGTTAAAATTCAGCATGTAACAAAGTATAATACCGGGGCGCATTATCTCGTATTTGCAGACAACACCGAGGCCGCTTTGGCGGCTAATGCCCTACCTTCAGAAATAACAATTTATTTAAGAAAAGAGTTCTCTAAGCCGGACACTAAAACAGTATCAATAAATTATTTAGGGCGCTATGTGTCAATATGTTTGATTGATAGTAAAAAAGAAACGTATGTTTTGAAAGAACAGGTACGTAAACATGCCGGAACTGTGGCGGAGGCAGTGAATCAATTAAAAGGTGAGCTGCTAGAAATTACGAATGTTTCTTCAGTTGCATCACTGGCCTTGTCAGCGGCAGAAGGCGCGGCATTAGCCTCTTACCAGTTTTTACGCCATAAGCCATCGGCGGAAAAACAATTGAATACGCTTAAAACGATCAGTATTGTTCACTCACAGGTAACCAAAGCGGAGACAGAACGGGTAAACATATTGACGCAGGCAACCTGTCTGGCGCGCGATCTGGTGAATGAACCGGTTAATCACCTTAATGCCGGCGGTTTGGCGGCAGCATTTCAGAAAATGGGAAAGGATGCCGGATTTAGTGTGGAAGTATGGAATAAGGCAAAAATTAAACAAAAGAAAATGGGCGGCTTACTGGCCGTAAATGCTGGCAGTGTAGATGAGCCAACGTTTACCATTATGAATTATAAGCCCCGTAATGCTAAAAATAAAAAACCGTATGTACTGGTAGGGAAAGGCGTGGTGTATGATACAGGTGGTTTAAGTCTGAAACCAACGCCTAACAGCATGGATAGTATGAAATGCGATATGGCTGGTGCTGCGGCAGTAGGCTGCGCGTTATATGCTATTGCAAAAGCAAAACTACCAGTTCATGTTATGGCCTTGGTACCTGCTACCGATAATCGTCCGGGCTTTAACGCGTTTGCGCCGGGTGATATTATTACCATGATGGATGGGAGTACGGTAGAAATGTTGAACAGTGACGCAGAAGGGCGAATGATTTTGGCAGATGCCCTGCATGTGGCAAAACAGTACAAACCAGAATTGACGATAGATGTTGCCACATTAACCGGCGCAGCCATGGCTGCTATAGGACAATACGGTATTGTGGGTATGGGAACGGCTACTGAAGCCCAAAAACAAGCTTTAAAGATTAGTGGACAAAACGTGTATGAGCGCATTGCGGAATTTCCGTTTTGGGATGAGTATGATGAATTAATGAAAAGTGATATTGCAGACCAGAAAAACCTTGGTGGCCCATACGGCGGCGCCATTACTGCCGGAAAATTTCTGGCTAAGTTTACTAATTACCCATATTTTCATCTTGACATAGCAGGCCCCGCATTTACCAATGCAAAGGACAGTTACAGAGGCAAAGGCGGGACCGGTGTTGGCGTTAGGTTATTATTTGATTTTTTTGCTAATTTATAAAATCGTTGTGAAGCGGTTAGTTATCATACTTGCCTTTATTTGGGGATATCTGCAAGCCCAGGAAAACGTAAAACAGGGACTTATTGTAGTGCACGTTGATGGCGCTTCTAAAACGGATTTTAAACAAAAAATTTACAATTATCACTTTCTTAACGGACATTTTACGGGACGAGAAGAGTTAATGACGGTTTCAGGTAAGCAGAGCGGGAAAGATTACGTGAGAACAGATATAGGAGAAAACATATTGTATGCCGACCGTTATCTGATTACAGGAATAGGCAATGTTATTGACCTGAAAGAAAAGAAAATTTTATGGGATGGCCGGGCTAATGTGGTAGATGTTCGGAATGATAGCATAATCTATTATACCAATGACGCATTTAAAGGAAAATATTATTCCGTTTATAATTTGAAAACCAGAATGTACGGGGAAGTCAAACAACTGACCTTTAAAGGTAAAACAGGCCAGGATGTAGAATTTGACAAGACCAAACAACCATTTCAATTAACGTTATATCCGGTAAATAAACCCAAAATTGAATTAACTAAAGATGCGGGATATGGACAGAAGATACAAGGCGAAACGCGTGTACCCGATCCGCTTGTTTGGTGGATAAATGAAAACGTGTTCGTATATGCCCAGTTTAATAAGGAAAACACAGAAGTAAAATTTATTAAAATGGTTATTGATTCAAAAAGCACTTCTGTTTTAGGAACCCTTAGTATTGTCCCGTCTGCCTCAGCGGCAACATTTACCAAGATAGGGAAGACCCAGGGTATATACCAGATTGGCACTAAACACGTTTTGCTTGATGCGGAAAGCGGTACTGTGACGGATTTATTGTTTACCTCGCCGGTTAACGGTTTTAGCGCAGAATGCAAAGGCACTAGCAATGGGCGTATAATCCGCCTGAACGGTAAGGATATTGGCAAGTACCATTTCCAGCTAAAGAACTTTAAAAGTGGGGGTAATATGCTTGGAATTGTTAAGGAATTGTTAATTGGCACAGAGAGTTATCAGCAGGGCATAGCAGTATGGAACTTTACGAAAAAGGGTTGGGAAAACGTTGACGCGGAAGATGTGCTTTCCTTTATTGGCTGGATAAGCGAGTGATTTTACCACTTATCAAATAAAACCAACCACTTATTAGAATTTTACACTAAAACGCATTAAAAATAAAATAACCTGGATCAAAAAACGTTGTTTAAGGTATTAAAAAGGGCAGGTTTGGTGTAAACCTGTTTTTATGTTTAAAACTTATTTACTAAGTTTGGCGTTCAATAAAATTTAAAAATTAACTAAAAACAAAATAAAGCTATGAGCAAGAACAAAACATCAGGAGGGTTTCCGTTAATCGTTTCCGCATTGGCCATCGTAATTTGTATTGGCATTGGTATTTTTATCTACAAGGCTGTACTGGGTGCGCCCGCTAATTTTGAAGGTGGTGATCCTGATAAAGGACATCCGCACAATTTATTGGGAACAATGTACAAAGGTGGTTTTATCGTGCCTATCCTTATCGGATTCTTTCTTACTGTAATTACATTTGCGATTGAGCGTTTTATCACTATTCAGAAAGCGAATGGCCGTGGTGCCGCTGATAAATTTGTTGCCCGCATTAAATCATTGGTAGCAAGCCACGATCTGGATGGCGCTATTGCTGAATGCGATAAACAAAAAGGTTCTTTAGCCAACGTAGTGCGTGAAGGTCTTGAAAAATATAAATTTGTTCAAAACGATGCGTCTATGGATAAAGAATCTAAGGTAGCCGCTATTCAGAAATCAATTGAAGAAGCTACTGCTTTAGAATTACCAATGTTATCTAAAAACATGGTGGTAATTTCAACTATGGCGTCAATTGGTACATTAGCCGGTCTGATTGGTACGGTTGTGGGGATGATTCGTGCGTTTGCGGCTTTAGCAAATGCTGGTGCGCCTGATACGTCAGCTCTTGCTACCGGTATCTCTGAGGCACTTGTAAATACGTTAGTAGGGATCTTAACTTCAGCTTGCGCGATCATTTTCTATAACCTTTTCTCTAACCGCGTAGATCAGATTACATACGCAATGGACGAGGCAGGTTTCTCTATCATTCAGGAATTTCAGGCTTCAGGAAAATAATTTCCGGAAATACTGAGATCTCTTTATGGAAAATTAAAAAAGTATTCATCTAAATAGAAAAAAGCTATGTCAAAAAAACCATCAAAAGGCGGGGCTCCCTCACTGGACATGACACCCATGGTGGATCTTGCCTTCCTATTGGTAACCTTTTTCATGTTGACGGCTAGTTTTCGTATGGCGGAACCGGTAACGGTTGATCCTCCTTCTTCTATTGGTGAGATTACCCTGCCGGATAATCACATCATGGTAACCATTGATAACACAGGGCGCGCATTTTTTGGAATCAGCAATGCTGAAGCCAAAGTAAACGCTCTGGCTAAAATGAGTGAGAAGTATGGCGTTAAGTTTACCGACCAGCAAATCAAAAAATTTAGTGGGTTACCCAGTTTTGGTGTGGACATTAAAGATTTGCCGCGTTACATCGATGCCAGCGAAAACGATCGTATGAAATTTCAACCTCAAAAGGGTGTGCCACTCGATTCGGTAAATAATCAGTTAAAAGACTGGATTTCCAACGCGGGTGTAGAGGCTGTTCGTATTTACGAACGCGCCAAAGATCAGGCAAAGGCGTCCAATCAGGAATTTAAAGCGGAAAAACCACGTTACGCTATCAAATGCGATAGTAAAACGAAGTACATCTTTGTTAAAGATGTGGTAAAAACGTTTACCGATTTAAAAATATTTCAGTTTAATCTGATTACCGGTCTGGAAGCAAAGCCAACGGAATAATTCAAGTATTAATTTAATTAAAAAGAAACTAAGAAATGGCAGAAATAGCAGAAGGCGGCGGCGGCGGTGGCCATAAGGGCGGTAAAAAACGTGCCAAGAAGCAATCCACCCGCATTGATATGACGCCAATGGTTGACTTAGCGTTTTTGTTGTTAACCTTTTTCGTGTTAACCTCAACGTTCAGCAAGCCAAAATCTATGGAATTGACGTTTCCGGTAGATGATAAAGATCCTAATGTAAAGAATGAGGTAAAGAATGGTATTACCTTTTTGCTGACAAAAGACGATCGTATTTTCTACTACGAAAAGGAGTTCAAAGCGAAGGAAGATCCTGAAGCAACAAAATTGCAGGAACTAACCTTTGACCAATCGAGCCTGCACAAATATCTGGCCGATAAGAATAAATGGGCAACGGATCAGATTAAGACTTTGGACGATCAGTTTAAAGCAAAACAACTGGCCGATACCACTTATAAGAAAAAAGTACGTGATATAAAAGCGGATCCGCAGGCACCTACCATTCTTATTAAAACGGATGATAAGGCGACTTACAAAAATGTAATTGATCTTATTGATGAATTAAACATCAATCTGATTGGTAAATACGTAGTGGTGGATATGATGAAATCGGAACTGGATTTAATTAACGAAAAAACGGGAGGTACACCATGATGATAAGTTGGAATAATGCAACGTTCGATAACCGGAACGATATTGTTTTTCAAGGACGAAATCAGCAGTATGGCGCTTATCAGATTCGCCGTAATTATAACCGTACGGTTACTTTCGTAGTTGCGGGTGTAATTGGGTTTAGTGTGTTGCTATGGGGGGTTAAATCGTTTATTGATAACCGTCCGGAAGAAACAGCAGCGCCTGTGGATTATAGTAATATTCAGGTGGATTTAACGCCTCCGCCACCGGCAGAGGAAACACCACCACCACCGCCACCACCACCGCCTCCTCCAATGGTGGAAATGGTGAAGTTCGTGCCGCCGGTGATTAAAGATGACGCGGTTGAAGAAGAACCTCAGAAGTTACAGGAAGAGGTGAAAGATTCTAACGTAGGAACAAAAGATCAGGAAGGGGAAAAAGATATTGTAGCGCCGCCAACTGAAGAGGCTGGTAACGGCCCGGCTGAGCCTGCTGCACCTGAAATTTTTACAGTGGTAGAAGAAATGCCTGAATTTCCGGGAGGAACAGCGGAAATGGTTAAGTTTATACAGAAGAACCTTCAATACCCAACCATGGCACGTGAAGCCGGTTTAAGCGGAAAGTGTTTCCTTAAATTTGTTGTAAACGGAACGGGGACTATCAGTAATGTTGAGGTACTAAAAGGCGTACCAGGCTGTCCAGATTGCGATAAAGAAGCCATTCGTGTGGTAAAAGCTATGCCAGGTTGGAAACCCGGTAAGCAAAACGGACGTCCGGTAAACGTATTCTTTAACTTACCAATTAACTTTAAAATACAGTAATACCATAAATCTGATTTTTGTAAATCCCCGGCAGTTCATTCTACCGGGGATTTTTAGTATGTGCCGACTGATAGCGTTGAAGTACCCTCTGCTATTAGGAAGACCTTTGTAAAGGAACTTATCAGGTAGGGAGGTTAAAAATCTCTATTGAATTTTAATGGACTAAAAAATATGGTAAATTAGAGTTCAAAACAGTTCCAATGAAAACAAAATATGCTCTGTCGGTTGTAATGTTTTTAGTGGCAGTATGTTAAGGCCAGATAAATCTGGTTCCTAACCCGGGATTTGAGAACTATATTCAGTGTCCGGTCAGTATCAATCAGTCAATTACAACAACCAGCTGGTCGAGTTACGGTGGCACATCCGATTATTATAATTCCTGCGCCAACGCTAACTTTTGCGGTGTTTCTGTTCCTTTTAACATGGGAGGCATTCAGAACGCAGCTTCCGGAAACGCGTATTGTGGGTTTATCGCTTACATGAATCCAAGTGTATTAGGTACTGGTAATGTGAGGGAATACATCGGCACACAATTGATCTCACCTTTGGTGATTGGTAAAAAATACTATGTGTCTTTTAAAGTTTCTTTAGCAGAGGGCTCCTGCTTTGATTTTAACATTGCCTGTAATAAGTTGGGGGTACGATTTATTACCTATAATTTACCTTACCTTTCTTTGCCTGCTGTCCCTAATGCCGCACATGTATTCACCAACACCATTATTTCAGACACGTCGAACTGGGTTAAAGTACAGGGCTCTTTTATTGCAGATTCAGCGTATAACCGGATTTTATGTGGTAATTTTTAATGATATAAATAACAAGCACACTAAGCATAGGATCTCCTGCAAAACAGGCCTATTATTATATTGACGATGTAGTAGTTTCCACCGATTCCCTGTCAGAAGTTACAGGGCTGGAAGAAACACAGACAGAAGTTGCAGAAGTAATTTCACAAAACCCGGCAACGGATTATATTACTATAAAAATTCCTGATCAGGCACTCTATGCTAAATTTACCATGTACGATGCGATGGGGAAACAGGTGTTATCTGTTCTATTATCTGATAAAACAACGATTAATACAGAAGATATTCAGAATGGTCTTTATGTAGCACAGATTGTAACAAATAAACGCATAAGCTATTACAGGGTACTAGTACAGCATTAGATTCACTTACCATCAAACCAGCACCACTCTTCAGGAAGCATCACTCTTTTTATTTTTTCCGGGTCTTTATGGAATATTTTTTTTTCTGCATCTTAATTATAAATGAAGCAGCAGAAAGCCGTTAGAATGTAGAAAGAGATGATAATAGGTGTAGCTCACAGCAAACCTTTTTATTATTTCAAACCATTTAACCTATTCATTGCTTCTATTTTCTCTCCCCCTCTCCCAAAACAAATAGCAGTAACACTGCTGTAAAGAATAGTTGCTGGTTATCCGGCGAATAGTAACATATTAAAAATAGAAGGTATGGCAGAAATAAGCACTAACGGCAATAGCAGAGGTAACAGGGCGGGAGCGGTTGTTAAACGGCACACTTTACGGCTCGACATGACTCCAATGGTAGATCTGGCGTTTTTACTACTTACGTTTTTCGTATTAAGCGCTACATTCAGTAAACCCAAAGGGATGAATCTGGATTATCCGGACGGAAAGCCGGATAGCAGTCGCGTGATTAAAAATGGCATTACATTTTTGTTAAACAAAACTGGTAAGTTGTATAGTTACGTCGGCGAGTTTAATTATGAAAACCCACGATTAACCAAGGGATTTGATGAGCTTGCGACAAGCAGGCATCTGGCTCAGTTTATTGAGACGAAGAATGAAATCGCGATTGATGCTTTGGCGCGACTCAAACGTAGTCAGCAATTAAACCCGCAACCCGATTCCGTTTACCGGCAAAAGCAAAAAGCGATATACAAAAGCGAAGAGATCCCCACTTTTTTAATAAAAGCCGATGGACAGGCCGATTACAGCGCATTGGTAAATGTGTTGAACGAACTTAACCGCCATGGCGCTGCCAAATATGTGGTTTGTGACATGTCGAAACAGGAAGCAGAATTAGTAAATAACCAATAAAACAAAAACAGATATGATAACCTGGAACAACGAAACAAGCAGCAGTCGTAATGCGATTGTGTTTGAAGGGCGCCACCGCGCGTATGGAGCGTATGAGATACGCAGTAATTACAACCGAACCCTTACTTATGTTATAGGTGGGATGATAGGCTTTTTTGCTTTGGTATGGAGCGCCCGTGCCGCATTTTACAAAGGGCCGGACCCCGTTATTAAAAAAAGTGAATGCAATATCATTGTGGATTTAACGCCTCCGAAGCCCATTGAAGACGTGATTAAGCCCGAATTAGCTCAACCACCCGCGCAAGAGCGAAAACTAAGCGAAACGTTGAAATTTACCCCTCCTGAGATAAAGGACAACGCGAGTGATGAGGACCAGAAAACACAGGATGAGGTAAAAAATACGCAGGTAGGCGATACGGATATCAAAGATCCTAAAGGCGGAGATGATGTGTTGCCTCCGGATGATAATACAGGAGGAGGTACCGGAATTACGGAAACAAAAGGTCCGGATACGTATATTGTTGTAGAAGAGATGCCTGAATTTCCGGGAGGCACCGAAGAGATGATTAAGTACATTCAAAAAAACCTTCAATACCCTACTGTAGCCCGCGAAACAGGATTAAGCGGAAAGTGTTTCCTTAAATTTGTAGTGAGTGAAACGGGTGGTATTTCCAAAATTGAAGTATTGAAAGGGGTTCCGGGTTGTGTGGAATGCGATCAGGAAGCCATACGGGTAATAAAAAGTATGCCGGGCTGGAAACCTGGTAAACAAAACGGGCGGGCGGTAAATGTGTATTTTAATCTGCCCATCAATTTCCGGATTCAATAGTTCAGAGAACGGGTAATAACTAAAGAGCCTTACGACAAACGTCAAAGGCTCTTTGTTATTTGCAGGGGAGGATTAGTAATTTATAAAATTAACATCAATGGTATAGGTTACGCCCTGTGCCAGTTGATTAAAGATTAAACGCGAGAATTGACTCTCTAATACCTTACGTTCTTCAGCAGATGTGACATTCGCAGATACAGCATTTACTTTTCCGGTTTCGTTTACTGTAAATGTGAAAGTGACTTTTCGGACGGATCCGCTTTTGGCATGCTTTAAGGTGTTTACTTTTTGCAGATCACTCACAAGTGAACGAACGTTTGTAGTACCACCATTCCCGGCTGATAATGTCAACGAAATCAGGCTAAGAGCCAACAGAACGAAGAAAGAAGTAAGTGTTTTCATGATTTTATAGTTTAAGTTTTTATTAGATTATATTCTCTGTTTTTAGTTTGCTAAACCTGTGCCAAGTTCCAGAATAATTATAAGAAATTGATTATCATATAATTAAGTAAATTTTAAATAGGAAGTGCTGTTCAATAACGAACACTTAATGTTCGGCTTTGTACACAGTATTATCCAACCCGAAAGTTAAATGTGATGTAAACATGGCTTAACACTGGCAGAACTGATTTTAGGGGGTTGTTAAAATACCTGTTTGTAAGCTTTTTATGAGTATATTTAACTTATCTAAAACGGTTTATGAAAACTTTATATTTTTATTTGTTTCTCTTTCTGGGTTTTGCGGGATTACAAGCTCAGCAAACAGGGGATACAGTTATTGTTAAAACCTTTAAATATGGTAGTTCATCAAGAGATACGGCTATTCAGTTTCCTATTGGCTCGCAGACATACGAAAAAATTATTATGCGCTACAATATGCGCTGTAAAAACGGGCTGGTATCTACCCAATCGCAACGTGATTTGGGCTGTGGAGAATGGGACTACTCCTGCAATACGTTCGTAGTGGATTCATCGCGTGTTGAACAGCAAACAAATACGCATCCGAATTATATCATCACTAATTTTTCAGGAACGGCCTTCAACTATGTAAATACGCCTCCCTATGATTATTATAATTTTGCGCAAACAAACGTTACCTATTCAGTTAATTCTGAAGTGCAATATACGGTTGGAGCAGGCGCCACGGCGGTTAACAATCTGTTAAACGGTACTCAGAAATCGGGTAAAACGCAGTTATTGTACACTGCCTCAGAATTATCGGCGGCAGGCTATACTGCGGGACCAATTGATGGGATTATTCTCAACGTAAGCAATACCGGAGGAGCAGCGAGGTTTTTCCGTTTGGGGATTAAACATACTACTGCAACAGCATTGAGTAACTTATCTGTAAATTCTTTAAGTTTTACAAATGTATTTAATCAGAATTACACCTTCACTAATAGCAATAATCGCATACAGTTTCATACACCTTTTATATGGGATGGAACCAGTAACATTATTATAGAGTATTCTTTTACAAACAGTACAGCCGGATCCTCTGTAACGTTTAATGGGGTTACTACCCCCACGGTTATGGCGCTTTATGCCAACAATAACTATGCGCTGGATTTGTCGAACGATGGGCACGCGATTATTAATACGGCCTTGATGTCGAATGTAAGTAATGAAATTACGGTATCTTTTTGGGCCTATGGTAACAATGGACAGATACCATCTAATAGTATTTTATACGCCACACCAACAAATACCCTGCACCGAAGCCTTAATATTCATATACCGTGGGGTAATACAGTTTATTTTGACTGTGGCAGTAACGCCAGTGGTAGTTACGACCGTTTAAGCAAAGCGGCTACCGCCGCCAATATTGGCGGGCAATGGAATCACTGGGCATTTATAAAAAATACAAGCACAGGGGATATGAGAATTGTATTAAACGGCGTAAACTGGGCCTTTACTTCCAATAAGCCGTATGTGATTTCTCTTGTTAATATGATTCTTGGAAAAGATTTTGAGAAAAACAACAACTATAAAGGTAAGATAAACGAACTGGCAATATGGAACCGTGAATTCAGTGTTCAGGAAATTCAGGATTACTATAAAACAGGAATTACGAGCGCGCATCCATTTTATAATAATCTTGTGGCCTATTATAAAATGGATGAAGGAACCGGGGCGCTTATTACCGATTCGAAACATAACTTGACGGCGACAGGAGTAAATACATCCTGGACGTATGACAGGGGCCATACTTTGACCCGTATGTTTAAAGAATCACTTACCCGTCCTTCAGTTGTGTTTTTGCGTGGAAGCTACGCGTTAAATACTACTACCGTAACAGTAAAAGACTCTTTACAAAGACTACCTAATACCATACGTCAGTATAGTATTACCTCTAATGCCGCGGCGGTGCCTTTTGCCGATGATGTGGTAACGTTAGTGAGTACGTTTCAGGCGAATCAAGCTATTTCAAATACTTATAATGGCGATACTGGCGTATTAACTGGCTCGGTGAATATTACACCGGCGGGCACCTACAGCATTGTAAATCTTAATTACATAAAACGACGTCCGCACTATGTGGAACTGCTTTCTTTTGTAACACCTTATGGTATTGGCCTTGATTTTGGTATGAAAGGGAAAACCTGGTATTTTGACGTAAGTGATTATGCTCCTGTTTTAAAAGGAAAAAAACGGTTTATGATGACTGGCGGTGTTTTTCAAGAACAAATGGATATTGACTTTTTATTCATTGTAGGTACACCACCAAGAACTGTTGTTGACTTTAATCCTTTATGGCAGTCTATTGATCAGGTTTCTATCGGATCAATTAATAACAACTCAACATTTCCGCCGTTAAACGTGGCGCTTCCGGCGAACGCGCAAACATTTAAAGTACGTTCTACTATTACCGGACATGGTAGCCATGGTGAGTTTGGGCAAAATGGGGGCATCATACAACATCAACTTAATATTAACGGTGGAGCCAATGAATTTAGCTGGCCAATTACCCAATCTTGCGCCTTTAATCCGGTCTATCCTCAGGGGGGTACCTGGGTGTACGACCGCCAAGGCTGGTGCCCCGGGCAGGTTAGTTTACTAAAGGAAAGCTATATTACTCCACATGTAACACCCGGAACAACGGTGTCAATTGATTACAACTGCTCTAATCCTCCGGTAGCCAATGGCGATTACCGGTATATATCAGCGCACCACCTGATTTCGTATAGTGGCGCTAACCATAATCTGGATGCTAATCTGGTAGATGTAATTATGCCAAGCAATAAGGTACTTTATTCCAGAGTTAATCCAATGTGTGCCAACCCGGTCATTATGATACAAAACACCGGATCAACGGCGCTTACCGCTTTGCAAATTGAGTACTGGCTCAATAATGCCACCAGTAAGCAAACCTATAACTGGACAGGAAACCTGGCCTTTATGGACACCACACGCGTTGTATTGCCGATTGGTACCCTATGGCAAAGTGGACTTCAGCCAAGCGATAATGTTTTTCATGCTGAACTTAAAACGGCAAACGCTACAACTGATCAGTATGTGTACAATAACAAATACCACTCGCCATTTGGCGTTACGGATGTATTAACCAATACGATAACGGTAGAATTTAAGACGAATAACGTTCCTTCAGAAAGTTCGTATAAACTGGTTGATGAAAACGGTAATACCTTACCGGGAGCCAGTACAATGACTGCCGCCAATACAACATATGCAGATACCTATCAGTTAAGCAGTGGTTGTTACCGTTTAGTGGTAACCGATAGCGGAGAAGATGGGTTACAGTGGTGGGCTAATTCTTCTCAGGGAGCAGGATTTGTGCGGTTTAAAAATGAAATTGGAACCATTATCAAAACGTTTCAGCCCGATTTTGGAGGTGGATTTGAATACAGTTTCAGTACGGCCTCTCTACAGTCTATAGAAGAAAATGAATTAAGTAAAGGTATTCGCCTTTATCCTAATCCTGCGCATCATCAGTTTTTCCTGAGTGGCGATATTCTGGAACAGGCTTCGGTAGAAGTTGAAGATATTTTGGGACGCAACATGAATGTTACTGTAACCAAAGAGCAGAGCCAATGGATTGTAGATACAAAAACCTTTACACCCGGAGTGTATGTGGTTAAGATTACCAAAGATGGCAAAAGCGCTACACGAAAAATTGTGGTGTACTAAGCGGGAATGATGTCCGTAACGTAATAGGAATTTCTGGTGCGTAATAAAAGTCCAAATGTCTATTTGCGGTTAAAAACATAGTATAACGCGGTATCCAGCGTTGTATGGTCGTTTTTTCTGACTAAGGGGGGCCTAGTTTACTTGGATTATGTATTAGAGATCTGTACTGAGCGCCAAAACTCAAAGATCAGAACGTGTGTGAATGAGGCATAATCCCGTTATAGTGAATGAGAAGGCATAAAGCCAGTGGTTTTATGAAAAAATTGGTGAGTGGCCGCGAAGTCTCTGATTTTGAAAGGCGTTTAGCCTTTATGAGATGTATAATGCATAATCCGGGGTTAAAAGCACATAACGTTTCAATATAAAATTTACATTTGCCACAAAGTTCGTTTTACAGAGGTAAAGCGAAAACAAAAGTTGGCACACTTATGGAAAGTGATTTTAGTATTCTGATTGTTGATGATGAAGAGTTCGTTGCCGGGTTTTTAAAAAACCTTCTAATGGCTTCAGGATATGCTAAAGTTCGTGTTGTGCATACAAAAGAAGCTGCTTTTTCTCAGATGGAAGAAGATACGCCGGACGCGGTGCTTCTGGATATTGATTTGGAGTCGGAGCGCGATGGAATAGAGATTGCGGAGGCTATTAATCAAAGGTATCACATCCCTTTTATTTATATTACGGCGCAGGCAGATAAGGAAACTGTAAAAAGAGCTTTGCATACAAAGCCTACAGGATACATTCTTAAGCCGTTTAAACAAATGGACGTGTATGCCGCGGTTCATCTTATGGAAAAAAGTACAGAAGAGAGCAGGGTTAAATACTTGTATTTTAAAGACCGTTATGCCCTGGTAAAAATCCCGTTCAGTACTATTCTTTACGTGCAAAGCAGTGATAATTACATCCAGATTTATACACCTGAAAAGCGTTACACCCTACGGAATAGTCTGGATTGGTTTATAAAAACAGCACCAACAGATACGTTTCAGAGGGTACACCGCTCGTACATTGTTAACCGTTCAAAAATTAACAGAATGTCATCTAAGAGTGTGTTTATTAATAATGTCGAAATCCCAGTGGCCAGAGGCTGCCGTATAACATTAAAATAAATTCCTTTCTGAATAGCAACAATCGTGTGACATGTCAATATCTTATTGGAAACACGTATAGCACAAACTAAGTCAATATGAGGCTATAAGAAACTATTTTGACCAAACAGAAAGTGATCAGAAATCGAAAGTAATCTGACCATCGCCATCCAAAAAGCCTTTAGCGCTTTCTTTGTTTAATTTTTCCATAGCGCGGCGATGCAATTCCATCGGCGATAACCCTGTTTTTTCATCTTCCTGACTCGATAAAAATTTACGGGCATCTTTTATTTCCTGTGGTTCCAGCAGATTAACTTCTTTTATTTTGTAAGCGCTCAGTTTTTTCCCTTTAGCCTTCATGTTTACGACCGGACTAAACTCAACAAGATTGATGGTTTCATTTGGTACATCTTTCCCTTTTTCTTTGGCAAATTGTATTTCAACCGTAGGGTTAACCTGAGCTGTAATTAATTCTACACGCGATTGCTCATGTTCGCTGATGAGTGGAACTTTAACGTTAACCAGTTCGGGAGTAAAGCGTTTAGTAAAATACGACCGGCTTTCTCCATCGTAATAAATACAACTTAAGGTTTGGTTAGCGTAATATTTCTCAATCATGATAATGTCCTCATCAAAATGATTCAGAAGATCGAAGGTGTAAAGTTTATAAACGCCTTTGCTGGTGATGGTTAAGATACGATCATCTCCGGCAAATTTACCCAGGTAAGATCCGCGTTCATCCTTGTTGAGGCGATGAACCGTTTCATCAAACCAGTAATCTTCCCCATCGAGAGTTGAAGCGCCTTTTTCCTTGAGGGTTACTTTGTTAACGGTGTATTTGGTAACAATATTTCCTACCGATCCACGGCCTTTTATTTCCAGATCAGCGAGATCTATATCCAGTTCATATTTACGTAAGCCACTTACCTGACGCAGGTGAATAATCACTTTTTCACTTTCACCATTCGGATTTACACTAAACCAAAACACATTACTGTCTTTGGTACCTTTGGTTAAATCATACTCTTTGTCGCGTGTAACACCGGTTACATTAAACCGTTTCATAAAGGTGATGCCTTTTGGGCCGTCGCGGTAAATCATGTTATAGGTGGTGCGTTCGTCGTTCTTTTTAAAAACGGCTAGATGTATAATATCTTTGCCTACAAACACCTTGTCCGAAACTTTAAAGACTTTCATCTTTCCTTCTTTGGTAAAGGCAATGATGTCGTCAATATCACTACAGTCGGTCACAAATTCGTCTTTTTTAAGACTAGTGCCCACAAATCCTTCCGCACGGTTCACATACAGTTTTTCGTTGGCCATTACTACTTCGGTTGCAACAATGGTTTCCAAAGCTTTTATTTCGGTAGCGCGCTCACGACCTTCTCCGTATTTTTTCTTTAGGGTTTTAAAGTAATCAATGGCGTAATCGGTCAGGTTATCCAGATGGTGTTTTGTTTCCGCAATTTTAGCATCCAGCTCCTTCATGTGTTCTTCCGCTTTAATGCTGTCGAACCGTGTAATACGGATCATCGGAATTTGTGTTAAACGTTGCAAATCATCATCATTAATCTCCCGGAGCAGTTTGCGCTTGTGGGGTTTAAAGCACTCGTAGAGATAAGCGAATAAGGTTTCCTTATTGCTGTATTTCTTAAAGTCAATGTACATTTCTTCCTTGATAAATATTTTTTCAAGAGAAGAGAAATGCCATTTTTCTTCCAGTTCCTTTTTTTCAATTTCCAGTTCACGACGCAACAGTTCCAGCGTTTGATGCGTGGAAATCCGAAGAATTTCACTTACGCCAATAAACCGGGGTCTTTCATTTTCGATAATACAGGCATTGGGCGAAATGCTTATTTCACAGTTGGTAAAAGCGTAAAGTGCGTCAATGGTTTTGTCTGTACTGATACCGGGTTGCAGGTGAATCAGAATTTCCACTTCTTCAGCGGTATTATCTTCTACCTTTTTGATTTTTATTTTGCCTTTATCGTTAGCGGCAATAATAGTATCAATTAATGAGCCCGTAGTAGTACCAAACGGAATTTCGGTAATGGCCAGAGTTTTAGGATTAAGCTCTTTAATGCGGGCTCTTACTTTTATTTTGCCACCGCGTAAACCATCTTTGTAATCGGAGCAATCGGCAATGCCTCCGGTTTGGAAATCGGGATAGAGTACCGCTTTTTTCCCTTTCAAAATTTGTATGGAAGCGTCAATCAATTCATTAAAATTGTGGGGAAGTATTTTGCAAGCAAGTCCTACTGCAATCCCTTCCACGCCATGCGCCAGTAATAGAGGAAATTTAACCGGAAGGTTGATAGGTTCCTTGTTCCGTCCATCGTAACTTAATCCCCAGTCGGTGGTTTTGGGGTTAAATAAAATATCAAGTCCCAGTTTTGATAAACGGGCTTCAATATAACGCGGGGCAGCAGCGCTATCCCCTGTTAAAATATTTCCCCAGTTTCCCTGACAATCAATCAGCAAATTTTTTTGTCCCATTGTTACCAGCGCGTCGCCAATACTGGCATCGCCGTGCGGGTGGTATTTCATGGTGTTCCCGATAAGGTTAGCTACCTTGTTGTAGCGACCGTCTTCGAGTTCCCACATACTGTGTAAAATACGGCGTTGTACGGGTTTTAACCCATCTTCGATAGCGGGAACGGCCCGCTCCAGAATAACGTAACTGGCATAATCAATAAACCAGTTCTTAAACATGCCGCTTACATGGGTAATATTATCAATATCGTTATGGTTATCTCCGGCAAATAAGTGCTCTCCGGAAGTATCGTTGGTATTAGGTGTTTCTTCCATTTCGTTTACGCGTTCAAAACGTACAAAGATACGATTTAGAGGCGGTTTTTGGGAAGCGTAAGAAGAGTGATTTTAAAAAAGCTATTAACAGAAAGACAAGTCAGTTAGGCGTCTGGATAACGGTGATTTGAGATAGTCAATGCATAAAAAATCCCGTTCCGATGAAGAACAGGATTTTTAGCATACCGTTTTATTTTCGCGGTTACAATTTGGCTTTTATTTCCACCATTTCGTAACCCTCAATAATATCACCAACTTTTATATCGTTGTATCCTTCAATATTTAAACCGCATTCGTAACCGGTGGCTACTTCTTTTACATCGTCTTTAAAACGTTTAAGCGAGCCCAGCGCGCCGGAATGGACTACAATACCATCTCGTATTACGCGTACTTTGGTATTACGGTTCACTTTTCCGTCTAACACATAACAGCCCGCAATAGTACCCACTTTCGAGATGTTGAAAGTTTCACGGATTTCGATGTTGCAAACAATTTTCTCTTCAAATTCAGGTGCCAACATACCTTCCATCGCGGCTTTAATTTCGTTGATGGCATCGTAAATGATAGAGTAGAGGCGGATATCAATTTCTTCGGTTTCGGCCAGTTTACGGGCATTGGTGGTTGGACGTACCTGGAAACCAACAATGATGGCATTAGAGGCCGAGGCCAATAATACATCACTTTCGCTGATGGCACCTACCGATTTATGAATAATGCTGATCGCAATTTTTTCGGTACTTAGTTTCAATAAGGAATCAGATAACGCTTCAATAGATCCATCCACATCCCCTTTTACAATCACATTCAGTTCTTTAAAGTCGCCAATTGCTAAACGGCGGCCAATTTCATCAAGTGTAATGTGTTTGTGTGTACGGATTCCTTGTTCGCGTTGTAATTGCAGACGCTTGTTGGCAATTTCGCGTGCTTCACGCTCGTCATCCATTACGTTAAATTTATCACCGGCCTGTGGCGCACCGCTTAAACCAAGTACTTTCACCGGCATGGATGGCCCAACTTCGGTTACTTTTTGACCACGTTCGTTAAACATGGCTCTTACACGTCCGCTGAAGCTTCCGGCTAACATGATGTCACCAATTTTTAACGTACCGGTTTGAACCAGAATCGTAGCTACATACCCACGTCCTTCTTCGAGCGAAGCCTCAATAACGCTACCCGTAGCGTTACGGTTAGGGTTAGCTTTTAATTCCATGATTTCAGCTTCGAGCAATACTTTTTCGAGCAGTAAATCAATATTTTTTCCAAGTTTGGCACTTACTTCCTGACATTGGTATTTACCACCCCATTCTTCAACCAGAATGTTCATTTGCGAAAGGGCTTCACGGATTTTATCGGGATTAGCGCCTGGTTTATCCATTTTGTTGATCGCAAAGATCATTGGAACACCTGCGGCCTGCGCGTGATTAATGGCTTCTTTGGTTTGTGGCATTACACTGTCGTCAGCGGCTACCACAATAATGGCTAAATCGGTTACTTTGGCACCACGGGCACGCATAGCGGTAAACGCCTCGTGACCAGGTGTATCGAGGAATGTAACAGAACGCCCATCGTGCAGTTTTACATTGTAAGCGCCAATGTGCTGGGTAATTCCACCCGCCTCACCGGCAACAACGTTGGCTTTACGGATAAAGTCAAGTAAAGACGTTTTACCGTGATCAACGTGACCCATTACAGTTACAATTGGCGGACGTGGCAATAAATCTTCCGGTTTGTCTTTATCCTCATCCTTGATAGTTTCAACATCTTCGGCACTGGCAAATTCAACCGTATAACCAAATTCTTCGGCAACAATCGAAATGGTTTCCGCATCCAGACGTTGGTTAATACTAACGAATAAACCAAGGGACATACAAGTAGAAATGATTTTGGTAACGGGAACATCCATCATTTGCGCCATTTGATTGGCACTTACGAATTCCGCAACCTTTAAAACTTTCTTTTCCGCTTCCAGTTGTTCTTGTTGCTTATCCATACGTTCACGTACTTCATCGCGTTTATCGCGGCGGTATTTAGACGCTTTGGATTTAGAGCCTTTTTCACTGAGGCGGGCCAACGTTTCTTTAATCTGCTTTTGAATTTCTTCTTCTGTCAGTTCGTGACGCGGTTTATTTTGATTAGCGCCTTGCTGCCCGGGTTTTTTGTGACGCGGATCGCCGTACTTTTCCTTGGCTCTTTCTTTTGCAATGGCAGCCTGTTCTTTACCAACTTTTTTAATTTCTTCCTGACTGAGTCCGCCTTTAACAATGCGTTTACGTTTTTTCTTATCGTGGAGGCTTTCTCCTTTTTTAGCAGGATCTTTAGCAACTGGTAGTTCTACGCGGCCTAAAATTTTTGGGCCATCCAGTTTTTGGAATACAGTTTCAATATGTTCGGGTTCGGTTGGCGTAACAGTGGCGGGTACCGTATTTTCCTGTACTGGAGTTTCAATCACTTCCGGTTTCAGTACTTCCGGAACTTCATTTTTCACCGCTTCCTGTTTTGGCGTTTCCTGTTCAGCCTTGGGTTTGGTTTCGGGTTCCTTTTTTCCCTTTTTATCTGGTTTGGTTTTCAGGTTCATGCTACCCAGATCTACCTTACCCAGAACTTTTGGCCCTGTAGTATCTTTTGTTTCGATAACCGGCTCAACCGCTTTTATTTCGGGAGTAATAACTTCGGCCACTGGTTTTTTCTCTTCCTCTTTCTTTTCTTCTGTTTTCTTCGCCGAAATGGTAAGATCTTTGATGCGGATCTCTTCCTGTTCCTGCTCTTCCCGTGCTTTCTTTTGTTTTACATCATCCAACACAATAGTCTCCCGTTTCACTTTGGTGATGCTCAGTGATACATGTTCAGCCTCTTCCTTGGCAGACTTATCACTGCTAAATTCCTTCAACAGCAGGGCATACTCGTCCTCTCCAATTTTTGCATTTGGATTAGATTCGATGGGTTTCCCCTTTGAGCCAAGGAACTCAACAATTTTCCCAAGGGAAAGGTTAAATTCTTTAGCGACTTTACTTAAGCGAAGTTGTTTTGGACCTTCTGACATATTTTAAATTTACTCCTTTTTTTTATATAACTGTTTTAATACCGGCACAGTTTAAGCCTTAGTGCACCGCCGTTGACGGTTTCCGTTTTTATTCAAATTCGGAAGCCAGAATTTTGCGTACATCCTTAACGGTTTGTTCGTCGAGATTGGTACGGCGGATAAGTTCGTCGGTACTTAATTCAAGAACTGATTTTGCCGTATCGCAACCAATGGCTTTCAGTTCGTCAATAATAGAATCTGCAATTTCGTCTGTAAACTCGTCTAAGTCAACGTCTTCAGTATCCACTTCGGCTTCATTATCGCGGAATACATCAATTTCGTATCCCGTTAGTTTACCGGCCAGTTTAATATTATAACCACCTTTTCCGATAGCCAGCGAAATTTGATCAGGGCGCAGATATACCTGAGCACGGTTGGTACCTTCTTCAATTTTGATTGAAGTGATTTTAGCCGGGCTCAACGCACGTTGAATCAATAAATTAGCGTTATTGGTGTAGTTGATGACGTCAATATTTTCATTTTTCAGTTCGCGCACAATACCGTGAATACGGGAACCTTTCATCCCTACGCAGGCACCTACCGGGTCAATACGATCGTCGTAGCTTTCAACAGCTACTTTAGCGCGTTCACCTGGTTCACGTACAATTTTCTTAATGGTGATTAAACCATCAAAAATTTCAGGCACTTCGTTTTCAAATAAACGCTCCAGGAACACCGGACTGGTTCGGGAAACAATGATGGAAGGCGTTCCGTTTTTCATTTCCACTTTTGATACAACCGCTTTAACCGTGTCGCCTTTTTTAAAGAAATCACTTGGGATTTGTTCAGTTTTTGGTAAAAGCAGCTCGTTTCCTTCGTCGTCAATCAACATGATTTCTTTTTTCCATACCTGATATACTTCGGCGGTAATAACATCTCCAACTTTTTCCTTGTACTTATTAAATATTTCGCTTTTTTCGAGTTCAAGCACTTTTTGTACCAGATTCTGACGAACAGAAAGTACTGCGCGGCGGCCAAACTCTTCTAACGATACCTTTTCCGATACATCTTCTCCAATTTCAAAGTCTGGTTCAATTTTTTGAGCATCGCTATAGCTGATGTGTTTATTAGGATCAAAATCAAACGAATCTTCAGCAAATTCATCATCTACAATGCGGCGGTTCTTATAAATTTCCACATCCCCTTTATCAGGGTTCATAATAATATCGAAGTTTTTATCACTTCCATATCGTTTAATTAACATACTGCGAAATACGTCTTCAATGATACTCATCAACATGGCTCTGTCGATGTTTTTCATGTCTTTGAATTCCGAAAACGATTCTATCAGATTTATGTTTTCCATGACTTTGTTATTTTTAAAATTTAAGTTTTATTTTCGATTCTGTTATTTGGTTAAATGCAATTTCGTGTTGACGCGTAACGGTGACTTTCCCTTTACCCAGTGGTTTGTTTTCGCGGGCAGAATATTCCAGAGTAAACCCCGTATCATTAATACGGATTAATTCTCCTTCCGCTTTGCTGCCATCATTAAGTTTTACCTCAAATGTACGGCCAAGGTGTTTTTTGTATTGCCGTGGCAACACTAAAGGCGCAGTGGCGCCGGGAGAACTTACTTCGAGTGAAAAATCTTCCTTTTCCCTGTCCAGATTTTTTTCGATATGCCGGCTAAGATCTACGCAGTCCTGAATACCGATCCCGTTATCGCCATCTACGAGAACTTCGATCCGGTTATTAGGACTCACCGTAATTTTTGTAACAAACTTGTCTGAACCTTTGAGATGATCTTCAGCCAGTGCCTGAATATGCGTCTTAGTAATCATTAATTTTAGCCGAATAAAAAAGGGAACTTTTTGGTTCCCTTTCACATTCTTTTTATTTAGCGTCACAAAAGTAAGCAAAAAATGGTTAATAAAAAATTTTTTTTAAAATAAAGAAACTGGTTTAAGCGTTATCTTTATATAAATCAAAAGTTTAAGCCATGAAGACAAAAGAAAAAGTATCAAAATGGCCTCTGATAGTAACATCCCTGATTATTATTGGCACAACTGAAGCGCATGCCGGAGTGTTGGATAAGTTTAAAAAAACAGTAGCCAGCGAATTTTCCAATCTGCAGGGTCTATACATTGCCGGGGGGTTGGTAGTTGCCAGTTTGCTGGTCTATATAATTTATAATCATGTAATTAAGGAAAAAGAGGACCCTAATTTGACTAAACATGCGGCCAAACCCGGAGCCAATTACAGGCGCCATAAACTCCACCATCACCCAAAACAACCGATTAAAAAAGCATAACTAATAACTGTCTGATTTTTAATCGTTTAAAATTAAATGCAGTGTTGATATTATGAGGCACCCGTGTTTTAAAGTCTGTTCATATAGTTTTTGGATTAAAATAAGTAATTTTAGGGCGGGTAAATTTGAAATAAGAGTTTAATTATGCTGTAAACTTTTTAAATTCTTGTTTTGTTTTATCTACTATATAATTATTTTTGTGCAAAATTTAAAAATTAAGAACAATGTCAGACATTAAAAGCAAAGTGGTATCAATCATCGTTGATAAATTAGGTGTTGATTCAAATGAGGTTACTGAAGCAGCCAGCTTTACTAATGATTTAGGAGCCGATTCTCTGGATACAGTGGAATTGATCATGGAGTTTGAAAAAGAATTCAATATTGCCATTCCTGATGAACAAGCTGAGAAAATAGCTACAGTAGGTGATGCTATTGCATATATTCAAGCTAACGCTGTAAACTAAAAAGATCTTATATACTATGCAGTTAAAACGTGTTGTAGTAACCGGATTAGGAGCCGTTACACCCTTAGGGAATACTGTTGAAAATTACTGGAACAACCTTATTAATGGTGTTAGCGGTGCGGCACCTATAACACGTTTTGATGCATCTAAGTTCAAGACCCGTTTTGCCTGTGAAGTAAAAGGATTCAATCCGGAAGATTATTTTGACCGGAAAGAGGCCCGTAAACTGGATACTTATACATGGTATGGAATTGCATCGAGTGTACAGGCAGTGAAAGATAGTGGCATAGACGGAGATGGTATTGATAAAAATGAAGTAGGTGTAATCTGGGGAAGTGGTATAGGCGGATTGGATACATTTCAGACGGAAACGTTTGCTTACGCCAAAGGCGATGGAACACCCCGGTTTAATCCGTTTTTTATTCCTAAAATGATTGCGGATATCTGTAGCGGACATATTTCTATGCGGTTCGGTTTCAGAGGTCCAAACTTTACAACAGTATCTGCCTGTGCGTCTTCTACAAATGCCATGATAGATGCCTTTAATTATATCCGCATGGGTAAGGCTATAGCCATAGTAACAGGCGGTAGTGAGGCAGCTATTAATGAAAGTGGTATTGGTGGATTTAACGCCTGTCAGGCAATGAGTACACGCAATGATGAACCAGCAAAAGCATCTCGTCCGTATGATAAAGACCGTGATGGATTTGTGCTTGGAGAGGGCGGGGGAGCCATTGTTTTAGAAGAACTGGAACACGCGTTAGCCCGAGGGGCTAAAATTTACGCTGAAGTAATCGGAGGTGGTATGAGCGCGGATGCCCATCATATTACCGCACCTCATCCCGAAGGACTTGGAGCCACTCTGGTAATGCAAAGAGCATTAAAAGATGCCGGAATAAGTCCAAATGAGATAGATTATATAAACACACATGGCACCAGCACTCCCTTGGGCGACTTAGCGGAATTAAAGGCCATTACAAATATTTTTGGTGAGCATGCCTATACAATGAACATCAGTTCTACGAAGAGTATGACTGGTCACTTGTTAGGGGCTGCCGGAGCTATTGAGGCGATTGCTACTATTCTGGCAATTAAGAACGACACTGTTCCGCCAACTATTAATAATGAAAATCCCGATCCGGATTTGGATCCTAAACTGAACCTGACGTTTAATGCCATGCAAAAACGCCCGATACGTGCGGCAATCAGCAATACGTTTGGTTTTGGTGGTCATAACGCCGCAGTGGTGATTAAGAAATACCAATAATTTCTTCCATCTTGATTAAACGCCTGTTATCGAAATTAAACGATACCATCGCAAAAGGCGATAGTGAGTTTAAAAAAAGCATTAAACGCTTAACAGGTATTACCCCTAAAAATGTTGCCTTATACCATCAGGCATTTTCGCATAGCAGTACAGCGTCTAAAAAGAGTGTGTGGCAGCAAAGCAGTAACGAACGCCTTGAGTTTTTAGGCGATGCGGTGTTGGGTGCTATAATCGCGGAATACCTTTTTAAACTTTACCCCAAAAAGGATGAAGGGTTTTTAACGCAGGTACGCAGTAAAATTGTGAATGGGCAAAGTTTACATCAACTATCCCTAAAGTTTGGCATAGACTCTTTTTTAAAGGCTACGCTCAGCACACGTGAAAAAACCGCGTCCAGCGCGTATGGCGATGCATTTGAAGCCTTTATTGGTGCCATTTACCTTGACCATGGTTACCAGAAAACCAGAAAATTTGTGATTGGTAAAGTAATTAAATACCATATTGATCTCGATACTCTGGTTAATACCAATGAAGATTACAAAAGCATACTGCAAATACGAACTCAGAAAAACAAGCAAAGCCTTGAGTACCGGCTCCTGGAAGAGGCGGTCAGAGGGAAGACGAAAGTATATAAAGTGCAGATCTTTATAGATAAAATGCCTTATGTTAGTTTTGAGCATTTCAGTAAGCGTGTAGCCGAGCAAAAGGCGGCGCAATTGACTCTGGAGCAACTTGATACAGAAGTAAATGGCTAAACATGTCCTTATAGCGCAAGAAGACATTTTCGACTTTGCTCTTTTCGGATTGCGCTGTTCTGATAACCAGTATTTAATGGTTAATCACCTGAACCAGTTGTTAAAAATAGACCTGCATCTGGACGACTATCTGCAATTACATCTTAAAGAAGGGCGAGTATTTCGTTTTAGCCTTTACCGTCATCTGGATGAAGATTTAGGATTAGAGTACCACGTTATTCCTAACCGTAGTAATTTGTTACAGTCATCTGCCATAAGTAATGCTATTAGTTCTTATAGTTTGTTTGATAATCAGGAAATAGATGAACGGGCGCATATTATTCCGGAATTACCACAAACCGATTATTTTCTGCTAATGAAGGGAGAGGGGCTTTTTCAGTATGAAACCGATTTATTAAAGCAACTCAGAACCTCAGAAATAATAGAGGATATAAAAGAAATAATACCTGAAGAATTGCCAAGTCGCCGGAATCTGGTTTTATAAGGATAACGTGATCTTATTGGCGATTAATTGTTCAACTGCAAGTGGCAGAAACTTCCATTCCAGCGTGTGAATTTTTTTGGCCAGCGTTTCAGCAGTGTCTTCCCGTAAAACCGTACATTTTTCCTGCAAAATAATGGCTCCCTTATCGTATTCCTCGTTTACATAATGAACGGTAATACCACTTTCCGTTTCGCCGGCTGCAATTACAGCCTGATGAACGTTCATGCCATACATACCTTTACCTCCAAATTTGGGCAAAAGAGAAGGATGAAGATTGATAATCTGATCGGGAAACGCTTTTATAAAAGCCGGGGGTATTTTTAAAAGGAACCCCGCCAGAATGATTAGGTTGACCTGTTCTACTTTTAAAAACTCAATAATTTGTTCAGTATAATTTTCAAGTGCGGCTTTACTAATGATTTGAACGGTTTTCCGGTATTGTTCCGCGCGCTTAATTACACCTGCTTTTTCGTTATTACAAACAACTATTTTAAACTTTATTCGCGGATCATTGGCGAAATGAACAAATAGATTTTCAGCGTTACTTCCTTCCCCGCTTGCAAAGACAGCAGCATTAATAACCATTCCGCAGTAATTAAGAGTTTTTGGTTTTAAGAAATCTGAGCACAAAGAATGCGATTATCCCTAACGCTCCGGCACCTAAAAGGTACAACCAAAGGAGTCCTTCACCTCTGGGTTTATCGGTATTTGCTTTATCCGATGATTGCTTTTGCATGAGTTTAATGTTGTTCAGATAAACATCGTCAGCTGCCGGATTTTTGTTTGAAGCCGGTAGTATTGATGCGGTGTTTAACAAATTAAGTGTATCGGCAAACAGACTGGCTAGTTTTTCTTCTTGTTTAAGATTGTCTAAAGCAGACAACTGAACAACAATCAGCTTTTTGAAATAACTGTCTTCCAGTTGAGAGGTAACCTGACGAACCTTATTGATGATTTCTTCGGCCACTTTTGTATCACCTTTGTTAAAATGAGCTTTGGCAGTGTAATAAAGGTTAATGGCTTGTTCCTGAACATTTCCTTCAAAGAGATGAAACTGATAAGCTACATCAAAGTAAGAAAGGGCCAATTCGTTAGATCCTGTTGCAAGATAGGTTTGACCTATCTGCGTATTTAAAAGTGCACTTATTAATTTATTGTGGTTTACGTTTTGAAGAGAAAGGCTCTTTTTGTAATAGTTAAGGGCATCGGCGTAGTTTTTCTGAAAGAAACAAATATCGGCCGCGTTTTGAAGGCACAACCCGGCAAGAACAGTTTTCTTTTGTGTATTGAAAAATTTATAGAGGTTTAAGTTAGCCTCAAGTAACGAGTCGGCTTGTTTTGGACTAAGTTGCTGGTGCAATTCAGATTGTTTTGAAAACAATAAAAGGTTTTGGTCATTAAGTGTTTGGGCAACACTTTGTGATGCGATAAGCATTTCCAGCGCTTTATCATTATTTTGCCCCATTTTATACAAAACAGAACGCATGATAAGCAAATCGAATAAATGCTGCAGGTTAGTGGTATAGGTATCGGCAGTTGTGTTTGCTAAAATAAGGCGTTCGGCCTGTTCATTAATGGTAAGATTATCTGTAACAACCGTAACTTCTTTTATTAGCTGCGACCCGATTTGAATACGAGTTTGCGTATTCTCACTGGGGTCCATAAAAATAGATTTGAGTGAGTCCTGATTTTGCCCAGGTGACTGCACTACAAAAATGAATAACCCGGATAATAAAAGCAAGCCCCGTAAGATGATATGCGAGAAAAAATTCATCAAAAGTAAGGCAAAGATAAGATTAAAAACGATTGTACAGCAGTCCCGAGAAATCTTTCATTTTTCGCTGAGAAACAGGGATAGCTGCG
>JASGCO010000055.1 GCA_030054095.1 Sediminibacterium sp. | reverse complement strand
AGATTGATGCTAATCTCTGCAATTATTAACTATGAATTATGAAAGAGGTCTACTATATTGAGTAAATGGAAAGACGAGATAAGTGAACCGCTCTTGTTCTGAAATGTTTTTGCCCAAAATGTTAGGCATTGCGGCAGCTCAAACAGATTAATGGATAGGAAGCCTTTAGATAAGCGAGAACTAGTCTATTTTCGCAAATAGTTTTAACGCCAGATCTTCTTTTTGACGCATTGTTTTTTTTTCAGAATCGGTTTTGTCTTTATACCCGCAGAGGTGCAATACGCCATGAATAATAACCCGCTTTAGTTCTGTTTCAACAGGGATACTAAGTTTCTGCGCGTTATCTTTAACCCTGTCATAACTGATAATGATATCGCCATTAACAATATCTTTTTCGCAACTATCAAATGTAATGATGTCGGTGTAGGTATTATGGTGTAGGAACTCAACGTTTAACCGGTACACTTCTTCGTCAGTAGCGAAGCGGTAATTAATCTCCCCCGTTCTTCTTTTTTCATTTTTAATAACGGCGTTTATCCATTGCTTGTATGTTGAAGCGGGTTTCAGGCGGAAGGCCGTGGATGCATATTGGAAAGAGATAGCCATATCAGAAAGGTAGAGAGTCTTTTATAACCATGGGAAGAGAACCTCTGTTGCGGGCTTTTACCAGTGCTTCTACTCCGGGAATACTGTTCCTGAAGTTTTGTAGCTGAGCCGGATAATCGGAGAGCGTTTTATCAATAATGAGGCCTGTGCTTTTAAGGACGTCGAGTTCGTTGTTGGTATTATCATTAAACTGATTTACCTGTAGGCTTTCTGTTTGACCTGTTTCCATTAATCGTTTTAATTGTAATTGCATAAGTGCGCAGCGTTTCTGCAGATCTTTTCTTTTACCGAGGAAGAGCTGCAGGTATTGCCCGCTCTGATAGAACTGCTGTAGTGCCTGCGCTTCATTTTTAGTAAGGGTATCTGACACGTTGTTTTGTATAAACGCACTCAGTACCTCCCATTTTTGAAGTGCCTTTTGCAATTGATGTGTATCTATGCTGCTGATGCGCTCTTCATACACAGACACTATAACTATTGCGCTGTCTATGCGTCTGAGGGAAGGTTCATAAAGTGCTTTACGGGAACAGGAAACGGTTAAAAGACTTACAAAAACAAGCCCTGCCATAAAAGCGGTAAGTTTATTTAACTTACGAGCGTTTACAGGCAGGGGATTTGTTTTATGCATCATTATTATTTAAATACTTTCAAAACCCGTATAAGGAATCAGTACAGATGGAATACGAATGCCATTTTCCGTTTGATTGTTTTCGAGCAATGCAGCAACAATACGTGGTAATGCAAGTGCGCTGCCATTTAAGCTATGCGCCAGTTGGGTTTTCCCATCATTGCCTTTAAATCGGCATTTTAGGCGATTAGTCTGAAAGGTTTCAAAATTACTAACGCTGCTTACCTCAAGCCAGCGTTGTTGCGCCGCGCTCCAAACTTCCATATCGTAGGTCATTGCGCTGGCAAACCCCATATCGCCACCACACAGTTTCAGTGTCCGGAAAGGCAGGTTAAGTTCTTTCAGTAACCCCGCCACATATTCTCTCATTTCTTCCAGTATAGTGTAACTTTTGTCTGGGTGAGCAATCTGTACAATTTCCACTTTATCAAATTGATGAAGACGATTCAGTCCCCTTACATCTTTACCATAACTTCCAGCTTCTCTTCTAAAACACGGCGTATAGCCGCAATTTTTTACCGGTAAGTCACTTTCCTTCAGAATTACATCACGGTAAATGTTCGTTACAGGAACTTCGGCTGTGGGAATAAGATAAAGGTTGTCAATTCCTACATGATACATTTGGCCTTCTTTATCGGGAAGTTGTCCGGTACCATACCCGCTGTCCTCATTAACAACTATAGGAGGCTGGATTTCGAGATAGCCCGCTGCTAATGCCTTATCCAGAAAGTAATTTATTAACGCGCGTTGTAAACGGGCGCCTTTACCTTTATATACCGGAAATCCGGCCCCGGCAATTTTTACACCCAGTTCAAAGTCAATTAAATCGTATTTGCTGCATAGTTCCCAATGAGGTAATGCGCCAGAGTGTAACATTGGTTTCTCGCCATATTCAAACACCGTTAAATTGTCTTCGGCTGTTTTACCAACCGGAACCTGCAAACTGGGAGTATTGGGCAAAGTAACCAACAACTGCTGAACTTGCTGTTCAAATTGCGATTGCTGATCGTCTAATTGTTTTTCTTTTAGTTTAAGATCAGCACTTTTAGTTTTAATGGTTTCGGCCTCTTCTTTTTTTCCGTTGCGCATTAAATCACCAATTTGTTTGGCAAGTTGGTTGGCCTCGGCCTTAACAGCGTCGGCTTCTTTTTGTGCGGCGCGTCGTTTATTATCAAGATCAAGGATCTGGTCAATGGTTTGTTCCAGATCCTTTACGTTTTTAATACGGAGACGGGTAATTACCTCTTCCTTGTTTTCGCGGATATAATTTATCTGAATCATAATGGTTTGAACGGATTAAAATTAAAAAATCCATTTCGTTTTACTGAAATGGATTTTAAACTTTATTAAAAATTAATTTATCTGATAAATTCCGTTTAATTAAGAAACGGACATCAGTTAAACTGTTTGCTTAGTTTTTTTCAGTAGCTACGGGAACTTCGGCTAAAACTGAAACGTACGATCGGTCATCTTTTTTCTTTTTGAAAACAACGATACCATCGGTAAGAGCATAGAGGGTGTGATCTTTGCCAATCCCTACGTTTTCTCCCGGATTGTGCTTGGTTCCGCGCTGACGCACGATGATGTTACCGGCAATACAGTGCTGTCCACCAAAAATCTTGATGCCTAAGCGTTTACTGTGTGATTCGCGACCGTTTTTAACTTTACCTTCGCCTTTCTTATGTGCCATTTCTTATAAGTATTAAATGTTAAACGTTAAGTGCCTTTATTAATCGGCTTTTTTCTTGGCCGCGGCTTTTTTAGCCGGAGCTTTTTTGGCAGCTGCTTTTTTGGCAGGCGCTTTTTTAGCCGGAGCTTCTACTTTTTCAGCTACAACTTCAGCAACAGCAACCGGTTTTTTAGCGGTTACAATTTTTGCGCGTTTTTCGGCTTTTAATTCATCTTTTAATGTTTCACCTTTTCCAAGTACACCCTGAATCAGAATCTGAGTGTAGCTTTGACGGTGGTTGTTCCATTTCTGATACGTTTTACGACGTTTCTTCTTGAAAACAATTACTTTGTCACCCTTCAGGTGCTCAATAACAGTGGCGGCTACTTTAGCGCCATCTACGGTTGGGTTACCTACCTGAACTTTGCCATCGTTGTCAATTAACAACACTTTGTCAAACTCCACTTTAGCACCCTCGTTAGCCTCAAGGCGGTGAACGTAAACTTTATTGCCACGTTCCACTTTAAACTGTTGCCCGGCTATTTCTACAATTGCGTACATGCTACTTTGTTTTTTGTTAATAATTTTTTAAAAAGGGATGCAAATATACGGATTTTAATGGTTTCTGCAAATTTTATTTACGGGTAATCAGGTAAACACTCAAAATAATGAGCAAAATGGCTCCAATTTGCAGCATAGATATGGTTTCTCCGTCAAAAATCCCCCAAAAAATAGCAACTACCGGGATAAGATACGTACATGAACTTGCAAAAACGGCTCCCGCGCGTCGTATCAAGGTGTTGTAGATAACCACACTAAAGGCTGTACCAATCAAAGCTAAAATACAGATGTAACCAAAGGATGTAAGGGCCAGGGGGTGGGAGAGGAAAGCATTAGTAAAATCAGTACAGCCAAACAGATAGAGGAGAGCCGCCGGACCAGTAAGCGTAAAGGCCCATACCGTTGCCGAAAGTGAATCTAAATCGTTCAGGTACTTTTTTATACCTGTAATGCTGATGGCGTAGCAAATGGTAGCAACCACCACCAACAACCCGTATAAAGGATTGCCGTTTCCAGCGCCATCAGGGCTTTGTGCAAGCAGTAAAATGGCACCCGCAAACCCAATAACAATGCCACTTATTTCTTTTGGTTTGGGACGGTGTTTCAGCCACCAAAAGGCCAATAGAATAGTAAAAAGGGGAGTAAGTGCGTTCAGCATGCCTGTAAGACTGCTGCTGATCTGCGTTTCAGCTTTAGTAAACAGAAATGCGGGAATAAGGTTACCGAAGCAGCCCATTAATACCAGGCCTTTCCAGTATTTCTTAAAATCGGGGCGTTTTATTTTCAGGTGAAAAGGCATAAGGGCAATAGCCGCCAGCCCTATGCGTAAGGCAGCTACCTGCTCACTTGTGTACGCATCCAACCCACGTTTCATCAATATGAAAGAACTGCCCCATATAAGACCAAGCGAACACAGAATAAGCCAATCTATTTGTTTAACCTTCATTTTAGCGGTGACAAATGTACTTTTAAACGGCACGTTATTGATATTTTTAGAAAAAATTAAAAGGTTGATAACTTGTTAGTTAAACTTTATTTGTACCTTTGTGGCTCAAAACAAAACATACTATTATGATGAATATGTATTCTAAAGCAATTCTGTCGGCAAGCTTATTCGCTTTGGCTACAGGAGCCGAGGCCCAGGTTAAAAATGCGGCTCTGTCCTGTTCAACAAAGCCTACAAACTACCACCAGGTTAATTTAGCCAGTGGTTGGACAAACGCCAACGGCGGAACCGTTGACGCATTTGATAAATCTTCTTCTGCTTCTGTAGTTGGTATTCCAGAGAACTACATGGGAAAACAAGATGCAGTAGGTAGCGAAAATTATTTAGGGTTATTTGCTGCTTACGATCCGGATGCAACTGATTTGGTTACAACCATTGGTACAAGTTTAGGCATGATGGACGAAGCTAAAAGTGCCGGGGTTACTGCTTATTCAGAATATGCACAAGCCGAACTGGAAACTGCTTTAAGCGCTGGTGTAAAATACAAGTTCACATACAAAATTTCATTAGCAGATAAATCGGGTCGTGCTATTTCTGGTTTCGGTGCGTATTTCTCTGATAAAATGCTAAGCGAAAAAACAACTGGCTTATTGAAAGTAACGCCTTCTTTTGTTACTAAAAACATTGTAAAAGACAAAGAAGGATGGACAGAAATTTCAGGTGAGTTTACTGCTAAAGGAGGCGAAAAATATGTTATCATAGGAGCATTTAAAGATGGCTACAGCATCGAAAAAATCGTTGACAAAACGCAGATGGATAACAAAAGAGCGTATTACTATCTGGCAGGAAATATGGAGTTGAAATTAGCTCGCCCTGACCGCGATAAAGATGGTACATTTGATGATGAAGACGCTTGTCCTGATACATTTGGACCGGTAAGCACCAAAGGATGTCCTGATCGCGATAATGATGGTGTTGCAGATAAAGACGATACATGCCCTGATCAGGCAGGAACAGCTGCCATGAATGGTTGCCCTGATACAGACGGTGATGGCATTGCCGATAACAAAGATGCTTGTCCTGCGGTTAAAGGAACAGCTGCTATGAATGGTTGCCCTGATACAGACGGTGATGGTATTGCTGATGATAGCGATAAATGTCCTACTGTTGCAGGTATAGCTGCTAACAAAGGGTGTCCGGAAGTAAAAATTGATGACAAAGTAAAACAATTGTTCAAGAAAGCAATGACTGGTATTCAGTTTGAAACTGGTAAAGATGTCATTAAGAAAACATCATACCCTATTCTGGATAACGTAGTTAAAGTATTACAGGATAATCCAAAATGGAACGTGGAAGTTCAGGGTCATACCGATAATACAGGTAAAGCTGACGCTAACAAAGCCCTTTCACAAAAACGTGCAGAGGCTGTTGACAATTACCTGATCAGTAAGGGAATTGATGCTAAACGTTTAACAGCTGTTGGTTATGGTCAGGATAAACCAATTTCTGAGAATAAAACTGCTGCCGGTCGTGCCAAGAACCGCCGCGTACAGTTTGAAGTAAGCATGTTCGAATAATTATAAAAAACATTTAACGAAAAGCTGCTTCAATTTTGAAGCAGCTTTTTTTTTAAGTATCAAAAACAGAAAACTAATAATAACAAACATACATTTATGAAAATTGCAGTTGTAGGCGCCACAGGCCTTGTTGGTACAAAAATGCTTCAGGTTTTAGCAGAGCGTAATTTCCCCTTAACAGAATTAATACCGGTTGCATCCGAAAAGTCGGTAGGTAAAGAAATCCGATTTAAGGGAAAAGCGTATAAGGTGCACAGCATGGAGGCAGCTATTGCCGCAAAGCCTGCTATTGCTTTATTTTCAGCAGGAGGGACTACTTCCTTAGAGTGGGCGCCAAAATTTGCAGAAGCGGGAACAGTTGTAATCGATAATTCTTCTGCCTGGCGGATGGATCCGGAAAAAAAATTAGTGGTTCCGGAAGTAAATGCACATGTTATTACCTCTTCCGACAAGATAATAGCAAACCCCAACTGCTCAACCATACAAATGGTGGTAGCGCTTCAGCCGCTTCATAAACGTTATGGTATTAAACGCGTGGTTGTTTCAACTTACCAAAGTGTTACAGGCACCGGAGTAAAAGCTGTAAGCCAACTGATGAACGAACGGGGCGGTATTGCCGGAGAGATGGCGTATAAATATCCTATTGATCTGAATGTAATTCCTCAGATAGATGTGTTTTTAGAAAATGCTTATACAAAAGAGGAGATGAAAATGGTAAATGAAACCCGGAAAATCATGGGCGCTCCTCAAATAGGTCTTACAGCCACAACAGTTCGTATTCCTGTAATGGGCGGACACAGTGAATCAGTGAATATTGAGTTTGAAAATGAATTTGATCTGGGAGAAATTACTAATCTTCTTAAAAATGCTCCCGGCGTTATTGTGGAAGATGACATCAAAAGTCAGATATACCCTATGCCAATGAATGCACACGACAAGGATGAAGTGTTTGTTGGCCGGATTCGCCGTGACGAATCGCAACCTAAAACACTGAATATGTGGATTGTGTCCGATAATTTACGCAAAGGCGCGGCAACTAATGCCGTACAAATAGCGGAATACATGGTAGCACAAAAACTGGTGTAGGTGCACTGATCAAAATCAGTATTGTCAGGGCTTAAAAACATTTGTATATTCGGTTAAACTTTTAAACTCCGTTTTATGAGCGAAGAAATAATGCGTCCGTTTAATTTTAAAAAATGGATTGAAGAGAACAGACATTTATTAAAACCGCCTGTAAACAACAAAGTGGTATATAAAGATGCCGAGTTTATTGTAATGGTGGTTGGAGGACCCAACTCGCGGAAAGATTACCATTATAATGAAAGTGAAGAGTTCTTTTATCAGTTGGAAGGAGATGTCGTTGTGCAGATACAGGAAAACGGAAAAGCGATTGAAGTGCCAATTAAGGAAGGAGATATTTTTCTTTTACCGCCACGTATTCCTCATAACCCACGAAGGTTTAACGATACAGTAGGCCTTGTGATGGAACGCCGGCGCCGTGAGGGAGAAAAAGATGGATTATTGTGGTTTTGCGAAAAATGCAATCACAAACTTTACGAACACTATTTTAAATTAACTGACATACAAACACAGTTTCAGGAAACATTTAGAACATTCTATGGCTCGGAGGAATTGCGAACCTGCAAATCTTGTGGCCATGTTATGGAACCACCTCCGGTTATAGCATAGTACACTTCTCGAAAAGTACGTTTTACTCTTATCCAGACAAAGGATACATGGTTTTTCAATAACCTGTAAAAATCAGGAGCATATTCTGAGATATCTGAATTGGATGATTTTACATATATTGTTGGCATAAAACCAACAACATGTCAGATTTTAACCCAACCGATACCATTGACGGTATCAAAAAAGCAGCCGATAAGGCGGCTAAATTAAGTGAAAAATGGTCAGAAAGTACAGCAACTAAAAATGCTGTAAAAACATTTATGGCCGATAATAAAGCGTTTTTCAGCAAAGCATCAACAGTTATGGGAGTACTTAGTGCAGGGTGCTCTATTGCCGATGCCATGGGGCTTTTTGGCCCCAGTGAACATGAACAGGTAATGAATAAACTAAATCTTATTGAGAAAAAGATTGACACTCTGGGAAAGGAAATGAACCTGAGGTTTGATAGTTTAGCGGCACAGGTTAATTACAACACGGCAACGGCCATATTGGCCGGTAACGAAGCGGACATCAGAACTCAGTTGTCTCACCGCGATTATTATCTGAGCTTGCTAAATACCGGTAATGAAGCGGATATTAATGATGCGCGCGATACGTTTTTAGATTCACCAGATACACTCGATAAAGACATTACCGCCTATTATCTTGCGTTTACACAAAATGATAAAGCAAAAAACATTTTGCTGGCTACCACAGATTATTTTTTAGGAGCACCTGGCCCACTCCTTTCAAAAGGATACGACATGATTTATCTGGTGCAGGAAGCCGCAAAAGCCATTGGACTTAAAAAACGATTACGAAAGGAAATAAAGGAAAAGGATAAGTTTAATTTGGGGCAATGTATAATTTCCATTAATAATGACTTTGACTATAATTACAAGCAAAAGATAGAAGACATGTTATCAGCGCTTGAAAATCAAATTACAAGCTGTCTGGACAATATAGAAGTAAGTATCCCAAAGTTCTATGAAATCTGGCTGAAAAAAAACCTGCTCAGGAACCCGGAAAAAATGTCGAACCCAACCATGTTGTGTTCGCGTTTTGAAGAAAATTTCCCAATGATTAATTTCATGTCTATAGAATATGCTAATTGCCGTGGAGATGATGAACATGCAGATGGGTTAAGAACAAGCAGAGCTATTATAGAATACCATCAAAGCAGTATAGATCGCAACCTGTTAATCTGGTGGCAATGGGTACCTGAACCGGGTACGTATTCCGAAGCAGAACTCCAAAGAAAAGCAAAAAGTATACAGTTAAGTGAAAATGGGAAAATGCAAACACTGGCTAAAATGCCTGAATACACAACGTATCAGGAGTACGCTGATTTTCATACTGTAACAAAGCGGAATTACAACATACCTAAAATCATAGAGGCGAAAACAAAAACGTCTCTTTTTTATTATAGTGCAGGGTCACACGCACTGGTTGTCAGGCGAAGTAAAGCCGGTAGGGTTAACTGGGCCCATAGCTCAAATTGCAGTCCGCTGGCTTTGGTTCTTATCGACACAGGGTTTTATGATGTATTCTGGATGATCTTAGATGTGTAGATTGGTGATTACCCACGTAACCCAAAACACACATACTTTATATCTTCTCCCTTTTTCGTAAACAGATCTTCATAGTAGGTTTTTATCGTGATGAGTTCTTCTCGTCCGGCAGGGCAGTTTTTGTATAGATTATCTGTATGGAAGTAGAGAGGTAGTTGTTCCTGCGCAATTACCTCCATGGTGTATTCGTAAAACCCGGTGTTATCCGTTTTTAAGTGAACAATCCCGCCTGGCTTTAAAAATTGCCAGTAACGTTCTAAAAAGCGAGGATTGGTTAAACGTTTACGCTCACGGGGTTTCTGCGGTTGCGGATCGGGAAAGGTAATCCAGATCTCATCCACTTCACCGGCGTCAAAACAATGCTGAATGCCGTCAATGCGGCAGCGGATGAATCCAACATTATTTAAGCCATTGTCCAACGCAAACTTAGCCCCGGTCCATATCCGGTTTCCTTTTATGTCTACGCCAATGTAATTTTTACCCGGGTTTGCTTTTGCCAGGCCAACAGTGTATTCTCCACGTCCGCAGCCCAGTTCCAACACAATTGGCCCCTCGTTTTTAAAATAACCGTTTCTCCAGTTTCCCCTGAGCGGAAAACCAGATTCTATCTGATGAAAATGAAATGAAAAACAGTTTTGAAAGGTTTCAAAATCGGCAAATTTCTGGAGCTTGTTTGGCATTTGATAACTAAAATATAATCCCGGCAAAGATAAGAGTCTCACACATTTTCTTACCTTTATGTTTCTGATAATTTATGAATCATTTTAACCGGACAAAAATAGTAGCCACTATGGGTCCTGCCACAGCCGATGTGAAGGTTCTGGAGGACATGTTTAACGAAGGGCTTGACATTTGCAGAATAAACTTTAGCCATGGCGATTACGAAGCAGTTAAAAAAACAATAGATGCTATTCGTGAATTAAACAAAAAGCTTAACCGCCATGTTGGAATTTTGGGTGACCTGCAAGGGCCAAAATTGCGGATTGGCACTGTTAAAAACAATAACATACTGCTTGAAACAGGGAAGGAAATTACCATCACCACTAAAGAAATGGAAGGAGATGAAAACCGACTCTACATCACGTATCCGCAATTTCCGCAGGACGTAAAAATCGGAGAGACAGTATTGATTGATGATGGAAAACTGCATCTAAAAGTATTAGACACCAACGGAAAAGATGAAGTGCGTTGTACGATTACAGTAGGGGGTATTTTATCCAGTAAAAAAGGGGTAAATCTGCCAAATACAAAAATATCTTTGCCGTGTTTAACAGTAAAAGACATTCGTGATCTGGAGTTTGCGCTGGAACACGATTTCGATTGGATAGGCCTTTCGTTTGTAAGAAGTGTAACGGATGTGGTGGAGTTAAAAGAAATTATCCGGCAACGTCATAAACGGGCTAAAGTTATAGCCAAAATAGAAAAACCGGAAGCTATCCGCGAAATAGATAATATTATTGATGTAACAGATGGTATTATGGTGGCCCGTGGAGATTTGGGAGTAGAGTTACCGATGGAACAAGTACCTCTTTTGCAAAAAATGATCGTTGAAAAATGTATTCAGGTTGGTAAACCCGTAATTATTGCTACCCAGATGATGGAGAGCATGATTGCCAGTTATTCACCAACCCGGGCGGAAGTAAACGATGTGGCTAATGCCGTTATGGATGGTGCAGACGCAGTAATGCTGAGCGCCGAAACCAGTGTTGGAAAGTACCCTGCCAGAGTAGTGGAAATGATGCGTCGTATCATCACTCAGGTAGAGGAATTGGATTCTATCTATTATCGTGAACATGCACCCAACCTGAAAACCATAACCTATATTACCGACAGCATTTGTTACAATGCCTGTACACTGGCCCATCAGGCGGGTGTTCAGGCCATCATAAGCATGACAAACAGTGGCTATACAGCGTTTAAGTTGTCGAGCCACCGCCCTAAGGCGCACATCTTTATTTTTACCGATAATCAGGCCTTACTTACAACTTTAAGTTTGGTGTGGGGAATACGAGGGTATTACTACGATAAATACGAAAGCACCGACGATACGATTACTGATCTTAAAAACTTTATTAAGGGATTAGGATTGGTAAAAGATGACGATTTGGTGATTAATATTGCCAGTATGCCAATGAAAGAAAAGGGCCGTACCAATATGATGAAATTAAGCTACATAGGGTAAAAAATATTGGCCGGAATAAAAAAATAGCTATATTTGCACCCGCAATGGGGGTTTAGCTCAGCTGGCTAGAGCGCTTGCATGGCATGCAAGAGGTCACCGGTTCGACTCCGGTAATCTCCACAAAAACGGATTCTGAATTCAGAATCCGTTTTTATTTTCAATAATTTCCCGGCAATAAAATGCCTACTTGAAAAAAGCAGCTTTTAACTTCAGGAATTTTTCGGAAGCCTTTGCCCGCATGTTTATAAGCGGGCGCTCTAAAGTATTATAGACCCAGGTAGAAATAATTAAAATAAGACTGAAGTAAACCATTGTAAACAAAATGCTTTCTGTTAATGATGCGGGCTTAAAAACCTGTAACATCAAAAATTGCAGAAAATACAAGTGAATCAGCAACACACTATAACTCACCAGACTAAAATGTGAAATAATAGCTTTCCACCAACGAGGTAATGACTCAAAGGAGTGGAAATTAAAGAAAGGCAATACGAAAACAATTAGCGTAGGAATCAATGTGAAAATAGTGGCATTAAAAAGCGGATCAGGAGCGATGCGTTCCGCAAAACTGATGAATAAGGCAGAAGTTGCTCCGAAAATCGCCAGCCAGTTGGCATAGCGCTTGAAAAAAACAGGGAACTTTTCAATAAGGGCATAAACCACTACACCGTAAGCCAGCGCGTCTAATCTTAGCGCAACTACCTTGCGGATATTCCAATCAATATTCAAAAGCGGATCGTAACACCTGATACCACGAACAATACTCATTACCACAATAAAACTCAAACCTGTCATCAGCAACATGTTGATGGCATTTTTCGACGTGTTTGTAAACAGTTTACCTGGGCCCGTTAAAAATAAAGGGTACAGAAAAAAACACCATTCTTCGATGGCAACGGGCCATATTTCAGGATAAAAGATGGGATGCTGGTCAATAAAATTTTGAATAAACAGAAAGTAATCAGTAAGAGAGAAAGAAGTGTTGGCAAATAAGCGATCGTTGCTGCTACTGTAAAGAAACGTGTATAACAAATAGTTGATAATGAGGAAAACATAGAAAAGGGGCACGGTACGAACCCACCGGTAAATTAAAAAAGTGAACAGGGGTAATTCCCCGGAACCAATATCGGCAAGACGTTTGGCAATTAAGAACCCGCTGAGCCCGAAAAACAAGTCCTGAGCCACATACCCTACCGGAAACGTATATTTGCAAACAGTACTGTAATCAGAAATATAATTGTTTATGTGGTTAAACACAATCAACAGGGCGCAACACACACGAACAATCTCTAATCCGAAAACACGGCGGTGTTCAGCTAACAGGGTTGATCCGTATGCGCTTTAGGGAAGCCACTCATAACAGGATAGCTAAT
>JASGCO010000054.1 GCA_030054095.1 Sediminibacterium sp. | reverse complement strand
AAAAAGTATTCAGGACGATCGGATTGAAATTTTTGAAGAGGATTGCGGCTATAAACTTCCGGAAGACTTCCGGTTATTTATGAAGACGATAAATGGCCTTATGTTAAACGGAAATGTACTATTGCCCTTTAAAACTAAATCCGAAAAAGGGGGTATAGAATCGTATTTTGAAATCTACAAAAACCATATTCCTAAAGGATATATCCCTATCAGTCCGGATGGTGCAGGAAATGTGTATTGCCTCTGCTTTGATCCATTGCTTGCCATTAACCGGGATTATGTGATTATTTTTTGGCAACACAATTATTTATACACAGATAACGACCCTCCGGAAGTTTGCAATACTTCCTTTGGAGAATTCATTAAAGAAGTATTTATTGATTGGACGTTGGAAGATTATTATTACGATGGTAGGCCCAAAATATAATCTTCATTGACACTTTTTAAAAACCGTTTGGTAAAGTTTTAGGGTATACTAACAATAAAAAAGAAGTTGAAAACTTTGTTTACAATGGACTTGTTATTCATTAAACTATTAGACCTTTTCTATCTCCTTTTGATTAAAGGTATTTTTATAAGTGTACTAATTGTACTCTTTGTAAAGAAAATAGCCAAAAACAAAATTGACACGACCCTCTCACTTCAAATAATCCGTTGGGTCATCTTAATTTATACGTTTGGGGCCATAATCCATCTTATCCTTTCAGCCATTTTTAAAGAAAATACAGATAACATGAATGATTTGAACAACCCCTATTGGATTTTCCATTTTATAACGAATTCAGTCATTCCATTAACATTACTAAATAATAAATTAAGTAAAAAGGCTTATTACATTCTGACTATTAGTGTACTTATGAACTTAGCATGGCTTTTTGAATCATTTATAATTCACGTTCCGGCTTTATTTCGGAACTTAGGAGAAAATAATTACAGCGCTTTGTTACCCTTCCCGTATGAAGCAAAAACTATTACCAAAGGATTAATTCTCGGCCTTGTTTCTTTATTCATCGGCAATGGTTTTAAAAACCGGAGATGGATAAAGGCAAAATTAAAAATTAAAAGCGAAAGCGTAAATAAACAATAAATGGATATAACGTTTAAGCCAGTTTTCCCCGCTACCGCAAACATCCCACTTGTGGTAAATAAAAATACTGGATAACTTGTCGCAAAAACTAAATTCAGTCCTTCATACCAAGAAATTTATTGTTGTTCGCATTGTTATCTTTGTGAAGTAAAACACCATTAAATCCCAAAACAGTCCCCCTTAAATCCCTTCCTTACACCCCCACTTCTACAATTCACCCCCGCCCAGGGATGCGAAGGGGAAGCTCTTTTTATACCAAAGTAGCACATAAGACAGCCCAATATAGATCGAAAATCTTTTATTCTTCTTCGTTGAAACTACTCGACGTAGCTCTGCTATGACTGCTTTTTTCGCTTGAATAATAAAAAAATTTTCCTGTCTCAATCAGATTGTCTTATGTGCTACATTGGTATTCGCCTGCCTGTTCTTTCAGGCTAAAAAAAGCCGGAGCGATAGCGTAGCCCGTAGCAGCCCGGCCGGGCGCCTGATAAAAAAATACACGGTCTATTTTTGAGCTACATTCTCAAACAATGATTTTCGGATACAAATTTCCACCCGCCCTCACCTATTATCCAAAAACGACCGTGTGCTTAAATACGGGCGCTAACAGGCCAATACTGCCCACATAATCCGTAATTACATGGATCAAAATCAGTAGTAATGGGTATTACCAAAAGTGCAGGTGCTATTACTTTTGTTACATAATCCATAAATAAAATACAATGAAGGCATTTCTACTATCCATGGCAAGCGTGTTAAGCTTACATTACTTTTCACAAAACAATGCGCAAGCGTTTGATTGGGCCTTTAATCCGGGAGCAAATACAAATACATTAAAAGCATTACACTATACTTCTCAAGGTGATTTACTGGTTTTGGCCAGCGCTTCGGATAGTGCTGATTTTGGCGGAAATACTATTACCGCGCTTCCCTCCGGGAACTTCCCTACTACCAATTACTATATTGGCAAACGCAATACCAACGGCACATCGCAAGTTGTATTGCAAAGCCGTAACGGTGCCATAAATATGTTTTCAGATTTCAGCGATTTTAATTTAGACGCGAATAACAACATTATTGTGGTTGGCGCCACATCTGCCGGTCATGATTTTGGCAATGGCGTTACCTTATCTAATAAAGGTTACATCATTGCGAAGTATAATAGTTCAGGCACAGCGCAATGGGCTAAAATGTACAATTTCGGAAACCCGAATATGACCGCGTTTACAACAAAGCCATGGCACATAGCCTGTTTACCCAATGGAGATATTGTAGCGGTTTTAAAAGAGGCCGCGCGTTTTGCCTATATAAAATTAGATGCTAACGGCAATGAGTTGTTATACAAAGTCTATACTATTACAAATACAGGCTCCATGTCCACCATCACCTCATCGCGGAACAATTGTTACATAGATAATACCGGTGCCTTTTATTTATATTATAATACGGTTGATATGACGACAACGCCTAAATTAAAATTAAGCACGGTTACCAATTCTGTTACCACGCCTTTTGACAGTGTAAGCATTTCTAATACGGGGCATCCGGGCGTATCTTATTTACTGGCTTTTAGGGCTAATGGAAGTAAAAAGTATTTTAAAGGTTTCAGGGGCAGTATGATTGATTTAGCCGTGGAAGCCGCTACCGGCAATACATTGCTGGACTGGGTCCAATATGGGGGACAAAACAATATCCCCCCCATGAATATGCTTAGTGGTAATACCGGCGTTTTTGCCAATACGTTTCAGGGAATTATTGCCGTTGATTCGTTGGGGAATTACATCAAAAAAACAATAGAAACACCAATAAGTCAACAGTTAAAATTAGAGTCCATTTTACCATTAGGCAATTTCAGACTAATAGGCACATTAAAATACTCCAACAGCGGAAACCCTTTAACAGCCGGCACGCAAACATACTCTATCAGTAGCGGAGGTGTTTTTACATGGTTCGAATTCGATCAAAATTTAACACCTGTTTATTTTGTAGCAGCTCCCTTATATAATCAAAATAATAGTTTAGCGGAAGACGCGATGAGTCATTTTGGGAACAAGGTGTCGGTTGGTTTAAAATGGCATGCCGCTACTCAATCAACCATTAACATAAATGGTTTTATATTAAAAGCTAACAATAAAAACACAACGTTTCCAAGTCGCTATGCCGCGCCTTACAACGCCATTGGCAATGATATTGCGATTGCACAGTTTGACAGAACGCTACAGGGCACAAATTCAATTACCGAAAACCAAAACCAACCGCTACACTTCTCCATTTATCCGAACCCAGCTAAAGACGCACTGAACATTAGTTTAATGACGGAAACGACCGAAGCCACCACGGTTAAACTAACAAACCTGATAGGTCAGGTTATTTTAACAGAACAGGTAACATCCAATCCATTCGTTCTTAAAACGAATACCCTAAAAAGTGGTGTTTATTTTGTTACCATTTCTAACACCAATACACACTCCACACAGAAAATAGTTATTGAATAACAGATTAAACAAACAGACGATGAAAAAACAACTCATTACAGCCATAGCCTTTGTATTATTCGCCACAATTATTGTTTTCTCCTGTAAGAAGAAAGACGATACGGCGCCTGAAACATCGAATACAGCAATCAGCGGAACAACGGGGGGAGGTACCACTACCGGAGGCTCAACATCGGGGGGCACAACGGGAGGCAGCCCTACCAGTACATTAAGTCCAAATACCTGGAGTGTGTTTAAAGGGGTTGCCGCAACAACCTACACTGCATATACCAACACTTCGGGTGTTAGCGGAGGCCAATACGCCTATAGCTTTATTCAGTCCGGATCAACCGGGATTGCGTTTACGTTTTATGGCACTACCCCTCCTGCAACAGGAACGTATAGTTTAATGGACAGTGGTTTTACGCTTCAGCAACCTAACCATGCATATATGTTTATGAGTGGCGCTAGCGGCTTTTATTCGAAAGCTGTATTTAATAATACAATTTCAGTTACTAATACTTCAGGAACCGTAACAATTGTTGCAAGCAATGTATCCGTACTTTCTGTAATGAACCAAACGTGGACGGTATCTGCTAATCTCCAGAAATAATTTACGCAAAAAGTCCGCGCGCGCGGATGCGCCATTAATCGTATTACCCACGGAAATCGTTAAAGGATATTCCGCTCTGGTAGGTTAAACGCCACAGAGCCTTCATTCTATTTACCCGCTTTTCCTTCTTATCACGGAAAACAGATCCTGATATTCCCTCTGAAAAATCACGGAAAACACTATTGTTTTTAAGCATTGAATAGTCTAAGTTTGATGCGAATTAAAATAACTACGTATTACCTGAGTTTTAATACCTTTTATAATGAAATACATTTTACTGACAACGGGTCTTCTTTTACAATCGCTGAATAGCCTTGCGCAGATTGAAAAAGTAAAAATAGAAAACACTAAAAACTGTTTAAGTGCCAACGCCGCTACCAAATCAGAGGAGTTAAGCGCCGAATTTATTGGTTTTAGAAATACGCCCGGCATAGACCCCAAATGGCAGCCCAACCTGAGCCTGAAAATAAGCAGGAACGAAAGTGAAGACAATGCCTTGCTGGAAAAAATTAAAAAACTACAGAATCAGTTAAAATTTCAGGGGGCCTCTAAAGCGGCAAGTGCCGGCAGTGAAAATGGCGGAGCCGCGGGCGAACCCATTTTGGGAACAAACTTTAATGGCATTGATAACTCAGGCACCAATCAGCCTTTAGATAATACCATTGCCATCTCTAATAATGGCTATATTTTAACATGCGTTAATTCAAAAGTGGAGTACCGCAGCAGTTCGGGCGCGGTGTTATACAGTCAGTCGCTCAGCAATTTTATTAATGACGTTAATCTTTCTACCAACTTATGCGATCCGAAAGTGTTATACGATAGTGGTGCCGATCGTTTTATTTTTTTCTGTCAAACCTGCGACGGAATTGCGTCCACTTCCAAAATCATTGTAGGATTCAGCCTTTCGAACAATCCAAACAGTGGTTTTTACTTTTATAAGTTAACCGGAAACCCGCTGAATGATAATAGCTGGTTCGACTACCCTAAAATGGCGGTTACTACCAACGAACTGATTATTACTGGTAACCTGTTTGGCAGCAACGGCGGTTCTTTTAAACAAGCGGTTATTTATCAGATTCCTAAAAATCCGGGGTTTTCTGGCGCAAACCTGAACTTTCAGTTCTGGACAAATATAAGCGGTACGCCATTTACCTTGCTCCCGGTATCTAATGGGCAACAGGGAAATTATGGGCCTGGTGTTTACTTAGTATCCACCGACGCGGTAACCACCGGAAGTACAAAAATAAACCTTTACGACCTTACCAACGAGATGAGCGCGCCCAATGAGCAACTGATGCGTTACAGCATTACTACTCCTACGTACAAAACCGGAGGAGATGCCGGTCAATCGGGCAATTCAAAACTACTTAATACCGGCGATTGCAGGGCGTTGGATGGCTTTTACCTGAATGGCATCATTCATTTCGTATTCCACTCCGACATTGGAAATGGGTACAACGGCATTAATTACAACCGCTTAAATGTAGCCAGCGGCACCAATGTTTCCAGTACGTTTGGAGCAGCCGGGTCTTACGATTACTGCTTTCCGGCGGTGGCTTCCGCCGCATCAACCCCTAACAATAAAACGGTGATTATTTCCTTTAGCCGTAGCAGCGTAAACAGTTATCCGGAAATAAGAGCGGTTAGTTGTGACGATAACATGAACTGGTCTAACTCTACATCGGTTAAGCAAGGTGCTAGTTTTATCTCCTATTCCTGGAGCTCAACCCCCACTGAACGCTGGGGCGATTACTCGGGTATTTGCCGTAAATACAACGCCAGTCCTCCCGAGGTGTGGGCGGCAGGCGATTATGCCAACTCGCAACACTACTGGGGGCAATGGATCGCGCAATTAACTGTGCCTCCTTTTATCGGCATTAAAGAAAACACTACAGACATCAGCCAAACCACTGTTTACCCGAATCCTGTAACAGACACCTATAAATTAGAGTTTGAACTGAAAACCAGACAAACCTTACAGATTAACCTGTACGATGTGCAGGGAAAACTGATTAAAGAACTCTATAACGGATTGGCTTCACAAGGCGTAAACGTTTTCACGTTTAATAAAGCCAATTTAAGTTCAGGTGTTTATTTCTTATCCATTACCTCAAACAGCCATACGCTCAAAAATGAAAAAATTATTATTGATTAACAGAACATTCTGCTTTGGGTTCACGTTTTTCTTAATCACCCATTTTGTGGTTGGACAAACTCCACAAACCCAAACGGTTACCGGTAGTTTGGGTAACAGTTCCATTGGCACTAAAACAACTGTTACCGCTCCCTTAGCCGATCCACCTAAAAAAAGTAAAACGCGTCGTAAAAAAAAGACGGGCACTGCTCCCGTTACTGTATCTCCTAACCTTTCTGACAATGAAACGAAATTAGACAGTATTAAAGCGGCGAAAAATAAAACCAAGGGGCTGGGTGGTAAGTAAATAAATGATACACTATGTGTTGATTAGTTATACGATAGTAGTCTATATAACACTTGTTTTTAATAGTTATGATACACGCGTGGTAAACGCGGTTAAAAAAGCATTAAATGGATATAACATTTAAGCCAATCTTTTCGATTCCGGCAGTAATTTTATTGATTCTGATATACCTGTTTGGATTACCCATAGTGTATGGCATCATTCATTTTACCGACTCAGACACATACTTTAACATCTCTCTCTTTGATCTGCTAATTGCTAATTTAGGATTAACGGCAAAACATATAGGAGGATTAATTATTGGCTTAGGATTATTTAAGAGTGCTACTCCTCTTAAACAGGATGGGTGGACCTGGTTACTGATTGGATTGCTGTACGGGTATTACGCCCTGCTTTTTATAACCATTGTTGTCATAATGCAGAATATTCATTCAAGGGATGAATTAATACACTCTGTTCAAAAAATAGTAGTATTACTAATCATTGGCTTTTTAGCAAGTAGTGTTTTACCCTACTCGGTAAAATCGTATATTCCTATGAGGATGGATATAATTAACCAGGGATTTGTTTCTATGTACACCAATTTGCTTACAGTTATTATTTACGGACTAATGGCATTCACAAACATTCTACTTGTTTTTAAACTCTATATCTGGAATAAAACTAACGCCATGCCTCAAAATGTCATTTGGATGATTGCGATACTATTGCTGGGCTTATTCCCGCTCGTACTTTATAATGCTTTACTGCTGATGCGTAAAAATGAAAAATAAAGCCTTAAACACGGCATAAGTTTTTAAAATTAAACATTCCTTGTTATGCGATAGAACACTTGCAACACGGTCAAATTCCAAAACATCAAACAGGCTCCTAAATCCCATCCTTACACCCCATTTCTGCAACTCACCCCGCCCAGGGATGTGAAGGGGCAGTTCTTTTTTAGCCTGTCTGTTCTTTCAGGCTAAAAAAAACCGGAGCGATAGCGTAGCCCGTAGCAGCCCGGCCGGGCGCCTGATAAAAAAATGGTATGGTTTTATTTCCGGAACTGAATCTTAAACCAACAATCTGTAATAGTAATCTATTACGTTACAAAATAATTTTGAAATCAGGAAACGGTGGCAAAGAGGCTATCCACAAACTCGGGGGCATTAAACACCTGAAGGTCGGTCATTTTTTCGCCTACACCAATATATTTAACCGGTATTTTAAATTCATCGGAAATACCAATAACCACACCACCTTTAGCGGTTCCGTCTAATTTGGTTACAGCCAGCGCGCTAACATCGGTAGCGGCGGTAAACTGACGGCATTGTTCAACGGCATTTTGTCCGGTGCTGCCATCGAGTACCAATAGTACTTCGTGCGGCGCATCGGGCACAATTTTTTTCATTACATTTTTGATTTTGGTTAACTCGTTCATTAGGTTAACCTTGTTGTGTAAACGTCCGGCGGTATCTATAATGACCACATCGGCATTTTTGGCTTTGGCGCTGCTAAGGGTATCAAAGGCCACACTGGCCGGATCGGCCCCCATACCCTGACTCACAATGGGCACGCCAACCCGCTCGCTCCAAATGGTTAACTGATCTACCGCGGCCGCTCTGAACGTATCGGCAGCACCCAGAATAACCTGTTTACCGGCTTGTTTATACTGATGGGCCAGTTTGCCTATGGTGGTGGTTTTACCCACGCCATTTACCCCCACTACCATAATAACATAAGGACTGGCAGGTAAGGGTTCGGCAAAGCCTACTACATTTTTATCGTTCGAATTTTCTTTAAGAAGGGCTGCTACCTCATCTTTTAAAATAGCGTTAAGTTCGCTGGCACCCACGTATTTATCACGTGCTACGCGCTCTTCGATGCGCTTAATGATTTTTATAGTGGTATTTACCCCTACATCCCCGCTAATGAGGATTTCTTCGAGGTTATCCAGTACCTCGGCATCTACGGTGCTTTTACCGGCAATGGCCTTGGTAATTTTTCCAAAAAAACTTTCCTTCGACTTCTGAAGTCCCTGGTCGAGACTTTCCTTATTTTCCTTACTAAACAGTTTTGAGAAAAAACCCATGATACGATTACGTTTATTTCTTGTTTTTGCTTTACCGGTGCAGAGGCTGCACGAGGGTTAATGCCAAAAAAAAATTTCTTTCCATGGTAAAGGAAAGAAATTTTTATCAAAAAACAATCGGCTGGCGATTATTTTACTAATTATTTGCCTTTTAAAAAGTCGCTGATGTGATCGTTGTGAACGATTTCTTCCTTAAAAGCGTAAGCACCTGTTTTAGGGCTTTTTACCATTTTAATAACTTTGGTAAACTCTTTTCCTTTACCGCTTTTTAATGTTGCTACTACTTTCTTTGCCATTTTACAAACGTATTAAACGATTACTTAATTTCTTTATGTACCGTCATGCGCTTTAAGATCGGGTTATATTTTTTTAACTCGATACGCTCAGTGGTATTCTTTTTATTTTTAGTAGTGATGTAACGCGAAGTTCCGGGTTTACCGCTTTCTTTGTGTTCGGTACACTCTAAAATTACCTGAATTCTGTTTCCTTTCTTTGCCATGGTAATCTGTTTTATTTTTTCTTGGCTAAGATGCCGTTAGCCTCGGCTTCTTTAATACAGGCAAAAATACCTTTCTTGTTAATATTTTTAAGAGCAGATGTAGAAACACGTAAGGTTACCCACTCTCCGGTTTCAGGAACAAAAAAACGTTTACGCTTTAAGTTTACCTTAAACTGGCGATTGGTTTTACGGTTCGAGAAGGAAACGTGATTCCCTTTCATCGCTATTTTACCTGTTAATTGACAAATACGTGACATGATGTATAATCGCTTACAATGTTATTTTCCCTTAATTGGGGTTGCAAATATACGAACTTAATTTTAAAATACAACACCAATATACAGATTATTTATTAAAATAAGTGACTGATTATCAAAACCGTAAATAATAAGAGGCAGAACCGGCCTAACATGGGTTTCAACGTTTGACAGTTGTATTTACAAAATGGTGGCGCTCCGCTCCGGTATTGAGGCCCTGTTTAAGAGGGATAAAATCAGGAGCCGCCACACCGGTGTTAAAGTAAAGCGCCTGGTTAACATACACAAGGGCTTCGTCCCAAAGTCCCGTTTCTATAAACTGATTTAGTACCCGGGTGCCCCCTTCTATAATCACGCTCAGTTGTTTCCGTTCCCATAAATCGTGCAGTATCTGAGGCACAATGGGTTTACTGAAATCGAGTTGTTTATACACGGTGCTCCCTTCCTGCGCTTCTTTTAAGGCGTTATAGATAACGGTTGGCGCTTCAGACGAATACATTTCGTAATGTTTTGGAATGCTCAGATTCTGATCAATGCAGCAACGCAGGGGGTTAGGTCCATCTGTTAAGCGGGTGGTTAAACGCGGGTTATCGGCCAGAACGGTGTTTTTGCCCACCAGAATGGCCGATTCGGAAGCTCTTAAGGCGTGTGCCTCCTTATGTGCCTGAGGGCTGCTGATGGTATTTTCCTCCCGGTTGGCGGGTAATGGCAGGCGACTGATAAAGCCATCGGCTGTTTGAGCCCATTTTAAAAACACATAAGGTCGCTGTTGCTGATGAAACGTAAAAAAACGTTTGTTTAATGCCCGGGCTTCTTGTTCTAAAATTCCGCTTATTACCTGTATGCCTGCTGCCTCTAACTTACGGATGCCGTTTCCGGCTACCTGAGGATTGGGGTCGGTACAAGCCACAACAACCGTTTTAAATCCTTTCTCAATCAACAAATTGGCGCAGGGCGGTGTTTTTCCATAATGTGAACAGGGTTCCAGGGTAACATATACCGTGCATTCGGCCGGTGAAAAGGATGCCGGTAAATGGTTGACAGCGTTAACCTCGGCATGTGGTCCGCCATAATATACGTGATAGCCATCGGCCACTATCTTTCCCTGATGTACAATTACGCAGCCTACCATAGGGTTAGGTGCTACGTGCAATAAGCCATTAGCAGCCAGTTTCAGCGCGCTTTCCATGAATCGCTCGTGGTTCTGTATTCCGGCTTTATTGATGCTATCGTTATTTTCCATATTTACTCCTCTCCTATTCCCTTTTCTGCATCTGTTCAGAGGCTTTGCCTGTGAACTCACGCTAAAAACGGATCAAGACGCATACAATCCGCAAGTATTTTAGTTTTTCCGTTTTTGAAATGCAGTGGAAAAATACATCTAAAATTAGTATTTATACAGCAATCCTCTTTTAGCTGCCACTAAAAGTTTATAGTATATTTGGGTGGTATGAATAACTTATTCCTTAAATGGATTAATATTGGGTTAAATCCAGAAACCGGGTACCTGAACCAGCGTCAGGTCAATGCCATCAATTTACTGGGGCCTCTGTGTTTTGTATTCCTTTCTGCAAGCGCAATCAGTAATTTTGCCAACGATCCTGTTTTAATACGTTCAATAGAAGCGGTGGCTGCCGTCTTATTTCTGATTCCCGTTTATCTTAATTCAAAGGGACTTTTCTTTTACGCTAAACTGCTTTTGGTAATAACCGCGTTATCTTTTTTAATTACTAATTTTATTTTAATGGGTCCCGAATCGGGCAATCAATTCTATTTTATCTGCCTCACCGCATTTTGTTTCTTTATTTTTTCGTTCAGGGAATGGACGTTGACCTTGCTGCTAACGTTTCTGATGATCGGATTATCTTTTGCTGTTAATTACCGTTATACCGAAGGGAGCCTGATAGCGTGGAAGGACAAGGCTGCTCTTGACATAGACTTCGAGGCCAACCTGTTTATTTCAGGACTCCTGTTCATCATTGTTATGTTTTACTTCAATTACATTGTAACGGATACAGAGCGATTGTACAATGAGCAAAAAAAGGCTTATATGAAAAACGAAGAGTTGATAATGGCAGTAATAAATGCGTATGCCTCTGGTGTTTGGGTAGTAGATAAAGACTACAAACTGATTATTTTCAATAAACGCTATGCCGATTTTTGCGCGGCCGCCTTCAATGGTTTTCAAGTATATAAGGGCTATCATATTGATAACAGTATTGATACAGGCGATCCTGTTGCCAATGACCGGATCAATAATTATAATAAGGAATGGCTGAAGTATTACGATAAAGCATTTGAGGGAAAAACCTCTATCCGTCAGTTTGAAGTATTGACCAATGGGGTTGTGGTTAAGCTGGAAGTAACCTTTGCGCCGTTTAATGTAGAAGGTTACGCCAGTGGCGCTATTATGTACAGTAAACGCCTAATGGCTCTGGAGGATTGATACCTGCATTTACACATCGTTATTTAAGATTTAACTAACTAAAGGAACAACCACACCACCTTATATTCACCCCATTAGATTCAGGCAATGCAAGCATGGAGTAGTTTCCCGTTTTCTTCCACAATATACGTTTTCTGTGCTTATGTAAAGACCAATTATGTACGACTGAAAGTGCATCAAAACAATCTGCTTTGGCAATTTAATGCCTTCCACATAAAAGCAGCTATACCTCTTTAACTAGCCGACCGTGTTATTATTGAACAAAAGTCCGATAAAATCTGTACGCTTTTGAATGAAACATAGCCATTGGTATGGTAAATGAACGGTATAAAACCCATGGACTTATGAGCGGGCTTGTGCAAGGATGCGAAGCATCAGATTTCGAATGAATTTTGCCGCCTAATAGGACTATAATGCATAATCTCAGTTTAATAAAAGATTCGTACACCCCGATAATTTTAACGCCTTCAGCCATTGGTTCTCAGAAATAATTAGCCAAAAAGAAGTAAATGAAAAAAGCCGGTTCTTAGTAGAACCGGCTTTTTTATGTATTATAATCTTTTAAGATTAGAAGTGGAAGTTCATGCGTAAAGCAGCTGAAGGACTCCACAGGTTGTTGATATTATCAGTATCTAAACCAAAGCTTCCGCTTTTTGAACCTTCGATAGTAGTAGTACCAACAGTGTTAGCAGTTGCACCGCTAGAAGCACCGATTGATTCCCAAGTTGTAGAAGTTTTACCTCTTGAAGTTAAACCAATACCCCAACCAAATTCAGCACCAACACTGATTTTAGGTAATACGAAGTATTCAGCACCAACGAAACCACGAACACCGAAAGTGAATGTAGAACCGTTTTTACGCTCAGTAGCACGGGCAGAACCAGCAACACCTTGAATAGGAGGAGCTGCGTTTACGTTGTTAGCACCAGCAAAAGCATCAGCGTTAGAAACAAGAACTGGGTTTGTACCTGTAGCAACTAAAGCGTTACCATAAGTAAATTTATCTTTAGAAGAACCAAAGAAAATTCCTAATTCACCACCGTAGAAACCTTGTAAACGGGTTTTACCTTTGCGCATTTCAATACCACCAGTTAAACCGAAAGCAGTGTTAGAGTGTTTCCACTCATTTTCTTTCATAGCGTTAGCTGAAGGGAAAGTTACAGTAGTATTAGAAGCAGCAGCTCTGTCAGCTACCATAGCTCTTTCAGTATTGCTACCAAAACCGATACGGATACCAGCACGGTAAGCTTTGTTAGCCTCAACGAAATATTTACCAACAATTACGTTGTTTCCGTTTAAGAAATTCCAGGTAGGAGCGTTGTTTTTAACAGTTTTACCAAAGAAGTTTCCTGCATAGTCTAAAAATGGAGTGGCTTCAATTCCAATGCTCCAATCTCCAGCCTCTGGTAAGATCGGCTCACCTTTTTTAGATGTTAAATCCTGAGCAAAAGCGCTGGTCACACCAAACGCAAGAGCTACTAAAGCAATTGATTTTTTCATATGTTTTGTTAAGTTTGAATTTGACGCAAAGTTACAGTTTTTTTTTATTAAACAA
>JASGCO010000073.1 GCA_030054095.1 Sediminibacterium sp. | reverse complement strand
GGTGCCTATTTGTTAGGGTCAATCCCTACTTCCGTATGGATAGGTAAGGTGTTTTACAACATAGACGTACGTGAATTTGGCAGCGGTAATGCCGGAGCCACTAATACATTCCGCGTATTAGGTAAAAAAGCGGGTATTCCAGTTCTTATTATTGACATTCTGAAAGGAACAGCCGCCGTTGCACTAAGCTATCTCTCCGCACTTGAACCTGATAGTCCGGCGTTTGTTAATCTTCAGCTTGGCTTGGGAGTAGCCGCCTTACTCGGACACATATTTCCCGTATTTGCAGGATTCAGAGGCGGTAAAGGGGTGGCCACTATTCTAGGTATTGTTATTTGTATCACACCCGTTTCCTGCTCATTAGCATTGGTGGTTTTTCTGGTGGTTTTGATGGCCTCCAGATATGTTTCCCTCTCTTCGATGAGTGCAGGCTTAAGTTATCCGCTTATATTAAACCTTATCATGCATAACCAAAACAAGGTATTGATTCTTTTTTCTGTGGCAGTAGCGGTTTTACTGGTTATTACTCATCGCAAAAACATTCTGCGCCTATTAAAAAAGCAGGAAAGCAAAGTGGGGCTTTTTGCACGGGCAAAAGCAAAATAAACCAATCTTTTATTTTTTAAAACGGTTTGTTTTTTTTAATTCCGTTGTTATTTTTAAAACAATTTCTGATTTTTATTATTTTTTCTATATATTTGCACCTTGAAATTTAAAGATTGAAATCATGTATTTAACATCACAAGTAAAAAAAGACATTTTCAAAAAATACGCCGGTAGCGATAAAAATACAGGAAGTGCCGAGGCTCAGATATCATTGTTTACACATCGCATTGACCATCTGACCGGTCACCTAAAAAATAATAAAAAAGATTTTGGTACTCAACGCGCGTTATTAAATCTTGTAGGTAAGCGTCGTGCATTACTTGATTACCTTAAGAAAAACGATCTGACACGTTACCGTGCTATTATCAAGACATTAGACATCCGTAAATAATTTTTACGATGTAATTTAGTAAAGGGGGGCATTTTAGAGTAATCTGAAATGCCTTTTTATTTACAAACGTTAATTACCCCTTCTTCTCGTTCATCGGAGGAATAATTAACGAGGATATTTGCGATGAACGAAAAATGAATATATACAGACAAACATGTCACAAATTGGAATTACACACAGTTTTAACCTCGGAGACGGGAGAACTGTTACCCTCGAAACCGGGAAACTGGCTAAACAAGCAGATGGATCGGTAGTTGTTAAACTAGGCGATACCATGATTCTTGCCACTATTGTTAGCAACAAGGACGCAAAAGAAGGAGTTGATTTTTTACCCTTAACTGTTGATTATCAGGAAAAATATGCTTCTACCGGACGTTTTCCAGGTGGATTTTTTCGCCGTGAAGCAAAGTTATCGGATTATGAAGTTTTAATCTCGCGGATTGTTGACCGCGCTATCCGTCCTTTATTCCCTGAAGATTATCACGCCGATACACAATTAATGCTGTCTCTGATTTCATCAGACCGCGAAACATTACCAGATGCTTTAGTTGGTTTGGCTGCCTCCGCTGCTATCGCGGTGAGCGACATTCCATTTAATGGCCCTATCAGCGAAGTACGTGTTGGAAAGATTGATGGGAAACTTTGTATCAATCCCGGAAAATCGCAGCTTGAAAAATCAACAATAGATATGATTGTTGCCGCCAGCGAACGCGATATTGTTATGGTGGAAGGGGAAATGAGTGAAATTAGTGAAGCTGAAATGCTGGAAGCTATACAATTTGCTCATGCCGCCATTAAAGTTCAGATTCAGGCCATAAAAGAATTTGCAGCTAAAGCGAATGCTCCTGTTACCAAACGCGAGTATTGTCATGAAGTAAACGATGCGGAACTGAAAGCTAAAGTACATGCAGATACGTATGATAAGGTGTACGCCGTTGCTAAAAAATTACAGGCTAACAAAAATGCCCGTAAAGAAGATTTTAAAGCGGTATTAACTGAGTACAAAGCTACTTTTACACCTGAAGAACTGGAAGCTAAAGAAGCACTTATTAATAAATACTACCATGAGGTAGAATACAATGCTGTACGCCGTTTAGCATTAGATGAGAAAGTACGTTTGGATGGCCGTAAAACTACCGATATACGGAATATATGGGCCGAGGTAGGTTATTTACCTGGTCCGCATGGTAGTGCCGTGTTTACCCGTGGAGAAACCCAGTCGTTAACCACCGTTACATTAGGAACCCCTAAAGATGCCTTAATGATAGATGGCGCATTTAATCAGGGAGAAGATAAATTCCTTCTGCACTATAATTTCCCTGGGTTCAGTACCGGTGAAGCTAAACCAAACCGTGGCCCTGGTCGTCGCGAAGTAGGACATGGTAATCTCGCCTGCCGCGCATTGAAAAAAGTAGTACCTATGGATACCGGTTATACCATCCGCGTTGTAAGTGATATTCTGGAGAGTAACGGATCTTCGAGTATGGCTACCGTATGCGCCGGAACACTGGCATTAATGGATGCCGGTATAAAAATTGCCAAACCTGTTGCTGGTATTGCGATGGGCTTAATTACCGATGATAAAGGAAATTACTCTATTTTATCCGATATTCTTGGTGATGAAGATCATTTAGGGGATATGGACTTTAAAGTGTGCGGAACAAAAGATGGTATCACGGCTGTTCAGATGGATTTAAAAGTAAACGGACTACCGTATCAGGTAATGGAAGAAGCACTTAATCAGGCTAAAGCCGGTCGTTTACATATCATGAACGAAATGCTGAAAGCGATTGATGCACCGCGTGAAGACTATAAACCACACGCACCACGTTTTGAAAAACTGGTTATTCCAGGAGAATTTATCGGTGCTGTAATAGGCCCAGGAGGAAAAGTAATCCAGGAAATGCAGAAAACGACCAATACTACCATTGTTATTACTGAAGAAGGTAAAAACGGAATTGTAGAAATATTTGGTAACAATAAGGAAGATTTAATGGCTGCCTTAGGAAAAATCAAAGGCATTGTTGCCGTTCCTGAAATTGGAGATATTTACGATGCTAAAGTTAAAACCATTATGGCTTATGGCGCATTTGTTGAGATTTTACCAGGTAAAGACGGTTTACTCCACATTAGTGAATATGACTGGAAACGTATGGATACACTTGAAGGTGTTATCAAAGAAGGTGATATCTTACAGGTAAAATACGTTGGAAATGATCCTAAAACCAAAAAAATAAAACTAAGCCGTAAGGTTCTTTTACCAAAACCGGAAGGCTATGTTGAAAAA
>JASGCO010000053.1 GCA_030054095.1 Sediminibacterium sp. | reverse complement strand
ATGTCCTTATGTGCCTTTTATGGTTTAAAAAAAGGTTTCATAAACATAAAACCATGTCCTTCAATCTCACATCGTTTTATCCCTTATACCTTACACCATAACCTAAGCCTTCATCAGGTTTTACCGCTCTTTAATTCCTTTTTTAAATATACCCCGGTATAGCTTTCTTTTACCTTGCACAGTTCTTCGGGGGTGCCGGTAAACAATACCTGTCCGCCGCCTTTGCCACCTTCGGGACCAATATCAATAATATGATCGGCCATTTTAATGATGTCCATGTTGTGTTCTATAACCAGTACGGTATTGCCATTGTCAACCAAACGGTTCAGTACATCGAGCAGAATGCGTATGTCTTCGAAATGCAGGCCGGTGGTGGGCTCATCTAAAATATAAAAGGTATTGCCGGTATCGCGTTTGCTGAGCTCCGTAGCCAGTTTTACACGTTGCGCCTCGCCACCACTGAGGGTAGTGGCCTGCTGCCCCAGGGTAATGTAGCCTAAGCCCACATCCTGCAGGGTTTTAATTTGCCGGTAAATGTGCGGTACGTTTTCGAAAAACGCGCAGGCCTGATCAATGGTCATGTTGAGCACATCGCTGATGGATTTGCCTTTGTAGCGTACTTCCAGGGTTTCGCGGTTATAGCGTTTGCCATAACAGGTATCGCACTCCACATACACATCGGGTAAAAAATTCATTTCTATGGTTTTTACACCCGCGCCGCCACAGGTTTCGCAACGCCCGCCTTTAACGTTAAAACTAAAGCGCCCGGGTTTGTAGCCTCTTATTTTAGATTCGGGTACTTCGGCAAACAGGTTGCGGATATCGCTGAACACATTTGTGTAAGTTGCCGGATTACTGCGTGGTGTGCGGCCAATGGGACTCTGGTCAATGTCAATGACTTTATCAATGTGTTCCAGTCCGCTGATGCTTTTATAGGGCAATGGCTTTTTTTCGGCATTGTAAAAATGCGCCGATAGAACAGGGTAGAGGGTTTCGTTGATAAGACTGCTTTTGCCGCTACCGCTTACACCCGTTACGCAAATAAACTTTCCTAAGGGAAAATCGACACTCACATTTTTAAGATTATGGCCACTGCAGTATTTTAAGCTTATTTTTTTACCGTTGCCCGCCCGGCGTTTAGATGGCACTTCAATTTGTTTTTTACCGGTAATGTAATTGGCCGTCATGGTATCGAACTTGAGCATTTGCTTTGGCGCGGCACCGGCCACCACGCGTCCGCCATGCACACCCGCGCCCGGACCAATGTCAATCACATAATCGCTTTCTACGATCATGTCTTTATCGTGTTCTACTACCAGTACGGAGTTGCCCACATCCCTCAGGTTTTTTAATGCCTCAATGAGGCGGGTGTTATCCCGTTGGTGCAGACCAATGCTGGGCTCATCGAGAATATAAAGAACGCCCACCAGTTGCGACCCTATTTGCGTTGCCAGGCGTATGCGCTGCGCTTCGCCACCGCTTAAGGATTTGGAAGAACGGTTCAGGGTTACGTAATCTAACCCTACTTCGAGTAAAAAATTGATACGCGCTTTTATTTCTTTTAATACTTCTTTGGCAATAACGGCTTGCTGTTTGTTCAGTTTTTTATCGACCTGTTTAAACCATTCGCCCAGCACGTTAATGTCCATTTCACTGAGTTCGGCAATGTTTTTATCCGCTATTTTAAAGTAGAGGGCTTCCTTTTTTAAGCGGGAGCCGTTGCAGGTAGGGCAGTTGATTTTATTGGTAAATCCCTGTACCCAGCGCGTCATGCCAGGGTTCGGATTTTCTTCGGCCTGCCGGGTAATAAAGGTGGCAATGCCTTCGAAGGTAAACGAATAGTGTCCGGTTTCGGTAGCTACTTTAAAGAGTTCATCGCTTCCGAATAAAATGGTTTGAATGGCTTGTTCCTCCACTTCTTCGAGGGGAGTATCCAGCGTAAATCCATATACCTGACCAATGGCTTCCATTTGTTTATAAATCCAGCCGCCTTTGTTTTCGCCCAAAGGCACAATGCCTCCTTTTTTAATAGAGAGTTTGGGGTCGGGAATGATTTTTTTGATGTCAATTTCGCTGATAACGCCTAAACCGTTACATTGCGGGCAAGCGCCATACGGGGAGTTAAACGAGAACAGGTTAGGAGCGGGCTCGTCGTAACTGATGCCGGTAGTAGGGCACATGAGGAAACGGGAAAAGAAACGTACTTTGCCAAAACCAAAACCCTGGGGTTTCTTTTTGGGTTTTTCTTCTTCGTGCTCCGTTACCATAATGGTGTTTTTACCATGTTTCATGGCTGTTTGAAGGGATTGGTTCAGTCGGCTTTTTATTTCGCCGCTTACTTCAATGCGATCTACTACTATTTCAATGTCGTGGATTTTATAACGGTCCACCTGCATTTTGGGAACCAGATCTTTTATTTCCCCGTCAATGCGCACTTTGTTGAATCCTTTTTTACGGATGTCTTCGAATAGCTCACGGTAATGGCCTTTACGGCCTTTTACAACAGGGGCCAGCAGGTTTATTTTTTTACCGGCGTAATCTTTCAGGATGAGTTCTACAATTTGTTCATCGCTGTAACGTACCATTTTTTCGCCGGTGTTATACGAGTAGGCTTCGCCCGCGCGGGCAAACAGCAGGCGCATGAAATCGTATATTTCGGTAATGGTGCCCACGGTAGAACGTGGATTTTTATTAACGGTTTTCTGTTCAATGGAAATAACAGGACTCAAACCGGTTATTTTATCCACATCGGGGCGCTCCATGTTGCCCAGAAACTGCCGGGCATAGGATGAAAAGCTTTCAATATATCGTCGCTGTCCTTCGGCATAAATGGTATCGAAGGCCAGAGAGGATTTGCCGCTGCCGCTGAGTCCGGTAATAACTACCAGTTTGTTGCGGGGAATCTGAAGGGTGATGTCTTTAAGGTTATGCGCTCTGGCGCCTATTACTTCAATTACATCGTTATCATATACTTCAACAAGGTCACTTTTTTTCGCCATGGTTCGTTTGCTGGGGCTTAGTGGGTTTTTTATAATGCAGGTTCAGAATTGTACCGGGTTTTGGAATTTCTGTTTCGCTGAGTTTGTTCCAGAGCCGGAGGTCTTTTTCGCTGACTTCGTAAAAGCCGGCCAGTTCGGCCAGGGTTTCCCCTTCTTTTACAAGGTGGGTAAGCACTTGTGTTTCTACCGGAAGCGGAATGGTGTCGTTAACAGGTGTGTTTACAGGTGGAGCGGTTTCATCTTCGGGAAGGCTTCCGTTTTCGCCAATAAGATCCATGGCATAATCGCTGTAATCGCGGTTCTGATCTTTGGGGATTTCAATACTAAATGGTTTATTTTCGGGGTTAACCAGTTTATCCTGTAGCAGCCAGGGATTAAACAGTTTAATAATGGCAACATTGGTTTGGTGGTATTTGGCAAACGCTTTCAGATCCGTGATGCTGGAATCAACGTCTATCCGTTTCATGGGAATTTTACCGAGTGGTTTCAATTTCCGTTTTTTGATGCCGAAATGCGAAGGATTACTCAACAGGGTTTTATAGGCCAGAATGCGGTAAACAAAAGCCGCGGTTTCACGGTTAAGCATAAGGTCATAGTAATTGTTGGTGTTTTGACGGTACAGGGCGTTTTGGAGGCCGCCTATGCCCAGGTTATAAGCGGCAGCGGAGAGGGTCCAGTTTTTAAAAACAGCATATCCGTCTTTAAAATGTTTGCAGGCGGCTTCGGTAGCTTTTTCGATATGGTAGCGTTCATCCACATACTCGTTAACGGTTAAACCGTAAGCCCGTGCCGAACCGGGAACCAGTTGCCAGAAGCCAGCCGCTCCGGCCGGAGACACCACATTACTGAGGTGACTTTCAATAACGGCTACGTATTTAAAATCGTCGGGAACGCCTTCGCGTTTTAAGATGGGTTCAATATAGGGAAACCATTTCCGCGCTTTTTGAAACAAGGCCGCAGAGCCGCTTTGCCAATATGATTTATTGAAAAATTCGCGTTCGAGGTTTTTCCGGATTTCGTAATTATTAGAGGGAAAGGGTTCTCCGCAAAAATCCAGATTTTTAGGGATACTTAAACCCAATACATTAAAGTTATTGTTCTGATACGCCAGGTCGTTTTCAGAAGGGGCATATACGTTTATTTTCAGCCAACTGTAAACAGCCAGATAAAGAATTAAAAACAAAATAACACTGAGTGAGGGAGTAAGGAACCTTATGAAACCATTATTTAGCGGTTTTACCACGTTTTTTCAAAATCGTATTGAGATATAAAAATAAGAAGACAAAGAGGATATAAAAAATGGAAACGAAGAACAAAGTTTCGGAAAAATTTAGTATAAGATGATAGGCGAGGTAGGCGCCGCCTATTCCCAGCGCACAAAAGAGAATGGCAATGCGTTTTTCGGTAACGCCTTTAAAGAATAAGTGATGTGTGGTGTGATCTTTACCACCGACAAAAGGGGATCTGCCGGCTCTTAAACGGTTAATAACAACGGTAGTGGTATCGCTCAGGGTGATGAGGTACACCAGCGCCACTACTATCAGGTTAATAAGCGGTAGCGGATACGATGAAGGGGCATTATGAATGGGGTTATTCCAGCAGGTTTCGATGCCGGTGGCTGCCAGAAATAGTCCCAGAAACTGTGAGCCGGTGTCGCCCATAAACATTTTAGAGGGGTGGAAGTTGAAAATGAGGAACCCGCATAATGCACCCAATACACCGAGAGACAGCAGTGAAACCGGTGAACTGGAATGCCGGAGGGTAATATTTAAAACAATGATAAAGCCGCAGATAATGGCAGATACAATGGTGGTAATGCCATCCATATTATCGAGCATGTTCAGCGAGTTCATGATACCGATTACCCAAATAATGGTAAGCGCGTGGTTCAGAAATATATTTGGAAAGATGTGAATGCCATTTCCTGTAAAAATGAGTATAATGCCACAAAAAAGCTGCGCAATAAATTTGAGCAGAGGCATGGTGTTAAACGCGTCATCGGCCAATCCCATTAAAAACGCCAGACTGGCGGCTATTAAAAGACCTACCAACTGAAGACCAGGTAATCCGTTACTGCCCGGTGAAAGAATAAGGAAGATAAAGGCCAGCAAAAAAATAACATAAAACGAAATGCCTCCAAGCGAAGGTTTTACAGTAGGACTCCAACGGTGTTGGGTAAATTGTTTACTTCTTATGCCAAGGGTTTCAGAAAAACGTAACAGGATGTAATTGATGAGGATAGAAAACACAAAACAGAAAATATAAAGACCCGTTAAAAGAAATTGTACCGTGTTACCCTCAGAAACCATATCGTAATCGTTTCAAATATAAATAAAATATTGAACCATGAAAGAGAAATTTGACGGGAGTGCTTCTTTTAGCGCGCTTTTGCCTCTTACGATGACTTCCTACTGTATAATGTGGATTTAATATTTGGTTCCTTAGAATTCAAAAAGCCTGTGCTTTTGTGAACACAGGCTTTTATAAATGTGAAATATCAGTACTGCCGTTTAACGACGGCTTTTAGAGAATTCGCTTTTTCCAAACGATTTACGTTCGCCACGGCCACTGCCTCCACGTCCGCTATCACGCCCACCACCGTAGGATTTTTTAAAACCGCCTTCTTTACGGAATCCGCCGCCACCATGACCACCTTTACGGAAGCCACCACCGCTATCGTTACCACCTTCGCGCATTTTACGGTTACTTACTTCGAGTGTTACTTTACGGCTGTTAAATTCAATATTCTGCGAATTAATGGCCATGCAGTTGTCCACAAAACGGCTTTCGGTTTCAAAGAAACTAAAACTGTTTTTTACATCTACATTAAATACCATGCGTTGCTGAATATTGGCAATGTCGGCAATAAAGTCTTTTAAACTGTTACGGTTAAAGCCATCCATCATGCCCATGTTCACAAAGAAACGGGTACTGCGACCATTACCAAAGGCACCGTCCACTCCTCCTTTTCCTTCTTTGCCTGGGTTAAGATCCGGCGCATCCTGGTAATAGTTGTAAAAGCGGTTAAACTCTTCACTTACCAGACGTTTAATTAATTCTTCTTTACTCAGATCTTTTAAAGATTCGTACACTTTTGGCAGGTATTTTTCGATTTCGGTATCTTTTACTTCCACATCGTGAAGTTGATTTACCAGATGGAACAGTTGCTTTTCGCAAACATCCACACCATTCGGAATTAACTGCTTATCGAATTTCTTTTTAATAATCCGTTCAATGTCTTTTATTTTTCCTACTTCACGAACGCTGACAATAGCGATCGAGATACCTGATTTTCCGGCACGCGCGGTACGTCCGCTGCGGTGCGTATAGTTTTCCACATCTTCGGGCAGGTTATAATTAATAACGTGTGTAATGTTATCCACATCAATACCACGGGCCGCTACATCGGTAGCCACCAGCATCTGAAGGGTGCGGTTACGAAAACGCTTCATTACAAAATCGCGTTGTGCCTGCGATAAATCGCCGTGTAAGGCATCGGCACTGTATCCATCTTTAATAAGCGCTTCGGCTACTTCCTGTGTTTCAGCTTTAGTGCGGCAAAATACCATACCAAAAATTTCAGGGTAATAGTCAACTATGCGTTTTAAGGCCAGATAACGTTCACGCGGATTTACAGCAAAGAAAATGTGCTGAATGTTATCGGCGCCTTCATTCTTTTTACCGGTACTGATTTCGGTAGGATCGTTCATGTAGTTTTTAGCGATACGTTCCACTTCGCGTGGCATGGTAGCGCTGAATAACCAGGTATTTTTAGTGTCCGGCGTTTGTTCCAGAATCTCATCCAGACTGTCTTTAAAGCCCATGTTGAGCATTTCATCCGCTTCATCGAGCACCACAATGCGAACGGTTTTAAGGTTAACCGCGCGGCGTTCGATTAAATCTACCAAACGTCCGGGAGTAGCGGCAATGATATGAACCCCACGTTTAATATCGCGGATCTGGTTTTCGATACTGGCTCCGCCATACACACTGGTAATACTTAAGCCACGCATGTGTTTACCAAAGTTCTTCATGTCGTTAGATATCTGCACGCATAACTCACGTGTAGGAGCCAGAATGAGCGCCTGAACGGTTTTATTGTCAATATCAATGGTATTAAGGATAGGCAGGCCAAATGCTGCTGTTTTACCGGTTCCGGTTTGTGCCAGAGCTACCAGATCGGTAGTGGTATTACTTAATAAAGGAATGGTTTGCTGTTGAATAGGCGTAGGGTTAACAAAACCCAGGTCAGCAATGCCTTGCATAAGGTCGTGTTTCAGACCTAATTCTTCAAATGTCATATTTACTTTGTTTAAAATGTTAACTGCTTTCGGTAAAAAATATTCTGCAGTTAATGCGCTATGGCCGTCAAAAATGCGCAGCTTATTTCTTAGAAAACGATGCAAATGTACACATTTTTTTCAGATAGTATCTATTTAACGTTTTTTACACCCTACAACTGAGTATAATTCACAAAGAATTAATCTGCGGTTCGGCATATATTTCTACTTTTGTATGTTAATTTATGAGCAATTATTATGCAGTCATAATGGCTGGAGGAGTTGGAACCCGCTTCTGGCCGATGAGTACGACGCAACATCCCAAACAGTTTTTAGATATACTGGGCAGTGGCCGTACCTTATTGCAGCAAACGTACGATCGGTTATTAAAAGTTTGCCCAAATGAAAATATATATGTGGTTACCTCGAACAGCTATGAGCAGTTGGTAGGTGAACAATTACCAGAACTTCCGAAGATCAATATTTTAACGGAACCTGCCCGTAAAAATACGGCTCCCTGCATTGCGTACGCCTCCTATAAGATTCACCAGCTGAACCCTAAAGCCATCACTATAGTAGCCCCCAGTGATCACCTTATCAAAAAGGAAGATACGTTTGTAAAGGCGGTAACCTCTTGTTTTGAAAAAGCAGCGCAGCAGGATTGTTTAATTACGCTGGGTATAAAGCCTACACGACCTGATACAGGATATGGCTACATTCAGTTTATAGAAAGTGATACTGCAGAATCGGACAAACGTATTTATAAGGTAAAAACGTTTACCGAAAAACCCGATCTGGAAACCGCTAAATTTTTTATAGATACGGGAGAGTTTTTATGGAACAGTGGTATTTTTATATGGAGTACTGCCAGTATTTTAAAAGCGCTGGAAACCCACGATCCGGAATTGGCGGGCATTTTTAAAGAAGGTATAGCCTATTACAATACTTCTGAAGAAAAACAATTTATTAACCGCGCTTACATTAGTTGCACCAACGATTCCATTGACTATAGTGTAATGGAAAAGGCAAAAAACACCTATGTCAGGGCCAGCATTATTGGCTGGAGTGATTTGGGCACCTGGGGTAGTTTATACACACACATTAAACAGGATAAATACCATAATGCCATTATTGGTAAGAATGTTATGAACTACGATAGTAAAAATTGTATTGTGCATGTGCCTAAAGATAAGCTGGTGGTAATACAAGGTTTGGAAGATTACATTGTTGTGGAGAGTGAGGGGGTATTAATGATTTGCAAAAAGCAGGATGAACAGCAGATCCGGAATTTTGTGAATGATGTAAAAGTTCAAAAGGGTGAGCGCTTTGTTTAAGTTACTGGTACAAATTGTACCAATGCGTAATGGTGTTTTGCCACTGGCATAACTGATTTATTTTACGGGTATTTTGTTGTTGTTGGTCGCAGGTAAGTCCTTTTTCCATCGCGTTTAGAAGCACAGACGCCAGCTCCTCAAAACGATTGATTTTAAATAACCGAATTCCTTCGTCATCTAATATTTTGTAAGGTAACCAGGCTCCGGTAATGACCGGAATACCGGCGGATATGTGTTCACTCATTGCTCCTGATAACTGGTCGGTATTCTGGACTTGTATCATAACATCTACCGCTTTACGGTAAACAGCCAGTTCGTGATTGGTGAATGGATGAATGAAAAAACGGTAGTTTAACTGGTTATGTTTTAAGAGGGATTCAAGTGTTTGCCGGTACAGTTCGTTTTCTGTTCCGGGTAACTGAAAAAAAAGAACCGATTGATTCAGATGTTCTTTAATTGTGGCCAGTTGCTGTATGATTTTTTCAAGGTTTTGGTTCCTGGATGCATTATAACCGCAAGCGATTATGTGTTTATTTGTTATCTGGTGGGTTTGCCGGAAAGCATTTATTTCTGCTTCTGTAACGGTTTGCATTTCATCAATAACACTTAATCCGAAGCGGCAGATTGTTTGTTTTTGAGCAGGGACTGAAAAATACCCGCAAAAATCGTTTAGTGTTTGTGTGTTGGCCGCAGTTACCCAATCCGCATCGATAATGAGTTGGCGCTGCATGCGTTTAATTGCCTTTCCGGAACGGTAGAACTCGCTGCCAAAAACACTTAAGATAATTTTTTTGCCTTTGCGTTTTAAGAAAGGCCACACCAAACGGTAAATAGAGGAAATGTAAAAAATATGTATAGCCTTATAGTCTTCGGGAATAGTTGCTAGCAGGCGTTTTAACTGAATAGCATACCAGATCACTTTCAGGTATTTGACGTTCTTCCACCTCGATTCGGATGCAATTTGAAAAATGGTGTCAAATGGGGAATTTAATCCGGAGTCTTTTATCCGTTCATTTGAAAGTATGTCAATTTGTAATCCGGGGTAATGTTTTTTGAGAGTTGACGCCAGATTAATCAGCAAAAAACTATTGGCATTCCCGACAAACAGAACTTTCATGTTAGGCGTTATTTTCGAAATGTTTCAGGGTTTCCTGATATTCGGCCCATTCCCCGATATCGAACCAGCTTTTTTCACTCACTGGAAATACGCCTACGCGCCCGCCTTTTTGTTTAATTTTTTCAATCAGTTCGGTTATGTGAATAAACGTATTGTCTGGAATAGCATTTAAAACGTGTTTTTCCAACACATACATTCCCGAATTAATAATGTAGGTAAACTCGGGTTTCTCTTTCATACTCAGTAATTGCCCGCCTTCGCCGGTTTCGAGTATGCCATACGGAATTTTATGGTGTTTGAGTGATCCAACAAGGGTTATATCATTTTTCTGGTCAACATGATACCGGTATATATCCGTATAATCCTGTTTAATAATGATGTCGCAGTTGGATACAAAAAAAGTAGATTGGATTTTATCCTTGATCAGGAATAAACTGCCCGCAGTACCCAATGGTTTTTCTTCCTTAAAGTAATGAATGTTGTAGGGCCGGTTTTCGAGGTGATCAAAATAATATTGAATCATCTCTGCCTTGTAGTTTACCGAAAAATAAAAATCACTGACTCCCAGTTCATGAAAATCTTCAGCAATTAATTGTACAATGGGTTTTTCGCCAATGGGTACCAGTGGTTTGGGGATAATGTTGGTAAGTGGTTTTAACCGGCTGCCAAACCCACCAGCCATAATAACCACGGGTATATTTTTAAGCGCGTCGCTTTGTTTTATTTGGGTTTGGAATTCATCTTCCCAGAATAAAACATCGGTTAATTCGTTGCGCTCATCCAGAACCGGCATACATTCGGTACGGAATTCCATCATGCGCTGGCGGATAATATCGCGGCTTTCGTGGTGGTAAGCTACTTTTATTTTGGGACGAAGGATGGAGCGAATAGGCGTGTCTAAAGATTGATTTTTGATAATGGCTCTTTGAATGTCGCCAATACTTAAAATGGACAGGAACGCGTTATTTTCGATTACGATGAGCGATTTGCGGTCCAATACATCCATGCGTTTAATGGCCTCCAGCATAGTGGCCTGCGGCGCAATGGAAACGTTGATTATTTTTTGATTCAGCACTTATTTAACGGTTGAATTGGCTTTAATAAAACTTCCTGCGGGAATAGAAATGTATTCGCGTGTTACGGCTCCACTCCCTACAAATGTATCATTTTCTACCAGCGTACCACCGTTAATGACAGCAGCGGTGGAAATATGACAGTGATCGCCTATGCGGGCATCGTGTTCAATTAAGGCTTTTGTGTTAACAATACAATTAACTCCTACCGTCGCATCGGCATTTACAATGGCCTGATGCATAACAATGGTGCCTTCTCCTATGGTAGCGTAACGCGACACAATGGCATCCGGCGCAATAACGGTGGCAAGTTTAAGGTTTAGTGTTTTAATACGATCGTATAATTTTTTACGGATCTGGTTCGATCGTATTTGTCCGACGGTGATGAGGAAGACAACAGCTTTGTTAGCATAACGTTCAAGATCATCATCGGTTCCGGTAATGGAATAGTTTAAAATTTTTTCACCTACTTTTTCTTTCACATCTAATATACCGTCAATCTGAAAACGACCAGTGGCTTCAATGACCTGAATGCAGGATTTACAATGTCCGCCTCCGCCTATTAAAATAATATGTTGCAGGTTATCGGACACTACTAGGTATATTAACCACCCGGTCTTCTAACCATTGCGCGGTATCGAGGTTAGTAGCGGGAGCGTGTTTAAACATGTTTAATTTATTCATCAGAGTCCATATCGGGCGGGTCATTACGCCGTTTCCATTGGTGAATTTAAGAAAGGCTTCCCGTTCTTCGCGGTCTTTTAAGATCACGCAGTTTAACCAATAGTTTACCTTTGTATCAGGCTGTTCGGTTACAAAATGAATGTCTGAATTTTTAAAGAAGGTGGCGTAACGGTCGGCCAGATCGCGTTTACTATTCAGGTATTCATCCAGTTTTTCCATCTGTGCCAGTCCGATGGCGGCGCCAACATTTGTTAAGCGGTAATTGTAACCGGTTTCGTCGTGAACAAATTCCCATGGATGCGGTACTTTAGCGGTAGTGGTAATGTGTTTGGCGCGTTTAGCCAATGCTTCATCATCGGTCAGAATCATACCCCCTCCACCAGTGGTAATGGTTTTATTACCATTATAACTTAAAATACCCAGCTTGCCAAAGGTGCCGGTATGTTTACCTTTATAAAAACTTCCCAGCGATTCGGCTGCATCTTCCACTACTAAAATGTGGAAGCGGTTACACACTTCCATTAGCTTATCCATTTTTACAGGATGCCCAAAGGTGTGCATGGGTACACATACGCTGATACGACGATTGGTTATACTATGAATACACTCGCCTTTGTCATTTAGCCATGTGTTTTTCTCCAGGTATGTTTCCAGTTTTTCCACATCCAAACCCATTGTGTCGCGTTCGCTGTCGCAAAATAACGGAATGGCATTGCAATAACTGATAGCGTTGGCCGTAGCTACAAATGTAAGCGCCGGACAAATGATTTCGTCGTTGGCTTTTACACCAGCCAGTATCAGCGCTGTGTGAAGCGCTAAGGTACCATTAGCCGTTGCAATGGCGTATTTACTACCGGTATAGGCTGCTGTGGCGGCTTCAAATTCGCCCACAAAACGGCCTACATACGATACAAACGTAGAGTCAATGCATTCGGAGAGGTATTTTTTTTCGTTACCCCTGAACACAGGGGCGTGCAGTGGAACAAAATCCTGACCAGGATACAATTCTTTTACAAAGCCGGTAAACGATTCGAGGTTCATAGCATTAAAAACGGGGACTGGTGTTGTAATATACTTTTTCTTCGGGATGAGGGATGAGGCCGTTACTCAAGGCTTCATGAATTTCTTTTACCGATTTTTCTACATTAAAATATTGCTTAACGTCAATAAAGCGATGCAGTTTTGCAAAACTTACCTGATAATCGCGTTTATCGCCACCTTCGCGCAGAATATTGATGGCCGTTTCGGGCATCAGCGCTTTTACGGCATTGGCAATTTGTATTTTCTGATAATTTTCGCCTTCAAATCCAATGTTGAACACATTGTTTTTTACTTTATCAAACTGATTAACAAGGGTTAAAAGAATGTTGCTTAAATCAAACGTGTGAATGTAAGGGCGGTACGATTCCGGTAAAAAGATGTCTATTTTTTTGTCTTTAAATCCGCAAAGTGTAAAATCATTTACGGTAAGATCGAAGCGCATCCGGGGCGATAAACCATAAACGGTAGAAAGGCGCCCGATCACCCAATTAAGATCACCCGATTTTTCCATCAGATAGGTTTCTGTATCTACTTTTGAGGAAGCGTAAAGTGAAAGGGGATTTAAAGGTGTATCTTCTGTGGCCAGATCGTTGGCTACGCCGTAGTTGGAACAGGTGCTTAAAAACACAAACCCTTTAATCTGGTTTTGTTTGGCCTGTTCAATCAGGTGCAAAGACGCATCGTAATTGATTTTGGTGGTTAATTCAGGAAACAATTTACTGGCCGGATCACCCACCACCGCGGCGGTGTGAATTACAAAATCCACGCCCTGAAAAAGGGTGGCGGTAAAGTTCTTATCGCAAATATCTCCTTTAATAAATTCGTAATTGGGGTTACTGTAGTTCTGCAAAGGAATTTGTTCGTTAAACCATAACCAATCTACCGCTTTTACCTGAAACCCTTTTTGCAGTGCCAGATTACTGAGTACAGATCCCACATAACCTGCTCCGCCTGTAATTAATAATTTCATTGTTCGTTTTCCGTTTAGTGCGTTTTTATATAATCCAGATGCGCTTTGCAGGCGGCATCCTCTTTTAGTTTTATTAATCTGGCCGGAACACCGCCTACTATGGCTTTTTCCGGTACATCTTTGGTTACTACGGCGTTGGCGGCAATTACGGCCGCGTTGCCAATGGTAACGCCGGGCAAAATTACAACATTATTCCCAATCCAAACACCATCTCCAATACGGATCGTGTTTTCGTTTACAGGTCGTACATTAACTGGTCCGGTAGGAAAATTAATATCGTGGGTACAAGCTACAAAACTAACGTTATAACCAATGGCACACCAGCGGCCAATGTAAACGCCTGCCGTTGAACTACAGGAAAACCGGGAATCGTTTAAATACGTATTGGCCCCGATCTGAATGTTCGGGTGATTAAATTTTAACTCCCCAAACGCTACAGAAGCGTCCAGTTTTAAAATACGTCGTATCCGTTTCTGACGTTGCCGTTGTAAAAAATTGAGAAGTATCCCTGTCACTTTATGTTTACCGAATTATTCCGATAAAGTTAAACATTTTCGGTTACCGGGACGTAGTATTTGGTCTTACATACACCATTTGCATGACGTTGATATTACGCATGGCAAAAGCGGCTTCGCAGTAACACAGGTAATAATTCCATTTACGGATAAAGGTGTCATCGAATCCTAAAGCTTTAACTTCTTCCAGGTGCCGG
>JASGCO010000052.1:5167-14240 GCA_030054095.1 Sediminibacterium sp. | reverse complement strand
AAGTCGCTACGCAAGGAAACGGAAAAAGAGAATTCGCAGGGCATGTTAATTTGATACGATAAACGCTAAACTTTTGTTTCAGAAAAGCCGGTTATAACACTACTTATAACCGGCTTATTTTTTTATGAATTTAAACCCTAAATTTGCGGCATGAATTCCGGAAACGTACCTCATCCTGCTATACTCATTCAGGACAGTTCACTATCGCCAGCGTTAAAAGCCATTGCGCAAAAAATCATTAACAACGAACGCATCACCTTTGATGAAGGAGTAACCTTATATAAAGATGGGGAACTCGGGTATTTAAGCAGCCTGGCCAATCTGGTAAGAGAACGGAAAAACAAAAACTACGTGTACTTTAATCATAATTTCCATGTTGAACCCACCAACGTTTGTGTGTATTCCTGCAGTTTTTGCTCGTATTCAAGACTCATCAAACACCGTGAACAAGGTTGGGAACTGAGTACAGATCAAATACTTGACATTATCAAAAAATACGACAATCAAGCTGTAACGGAAGTACACATTACCGGTGGCGTTGTACCCAAACAGGATTTTGATTTTTACACTGAATTATTCCGTAAGATTAAAGCCCATCGGCCCAATCTCCATATTAAAGCGCTAACACCGGTAGAATACCATTATATCTTTAAAAAAGCGAAACTAAGTTATAAAGAAGGGCTTGAAAAAATGCGGGAAGCCGGCTTAGATAGTATGCCGGGAGGTGGTGCCGAAATTTTTGACAAAACCATCCGTGACCAGATTGCCGGTGGCAAATGTACCGCCGAAGAATGGCTCGAACTCCATGAAACCTGGCAGAACATGGGCATGCACTCGAACGCCACAATGCTTTATGGACATATTGAAACCTTTGAACACCGTGTAGATCACATGGAACGTTTGCGACAGTTACAGGACCGTACCAAAGGCTTTAACGCGTTTATTCCGCTTAAGTTCCGGAACAAAGACAATGAAATGGCCAATGTACCCGAGGTTAGTGTAGTAGAAGATTTACGTAATTACGCCATTGCCCGGATTTACCTCGATAACTTCGATCACATTAAAGCCTATTGGGCCATGATAGGGCGTAGTACCGCGCAATTAGCCCTTAACTGTGGCGCGGACGATATTGATGGCACCATTGATGATACCACCAAAATATACAGTATGGCCGGTTCAGAAGAACAGAATCCGAAATTAAGCACCCAGGAGCTGGTAAAACTAATAAAGGATGTTGGTCGGATTCCCGTAGAACGTGATACACTTTACAATAGTGTTAAAGACTACTCACTTATAAACTAACGTTTCAACATCCATCCTTTTAAATATATCTTTGCGAAAAATTTTTTTAATGAAAAACATCTACATTTTACTGATTTCTGTGTTGGTTTTAAACCTGAAAGCACAGGACAGCCCCACTCCTCCGGCAGTTAAAAAAGATACCACGTATTGGAAAAAAAGTGGATTCTTTGGTTTAAATCTGAGCCAGACAGCATTAAGTAACTGGCAAGGCGGGGGCGACGACAACATCGCGCTTAATGCCATTATTAACTTAGCCGCCGACTGGAAAAAAGGAAAACAGGTATGGGAAAATAAATTTGATGGGTCTTACGGTTTGATTAAAGTAGGAAACTCAAAAAATTTCAGAAAAAACATTGACCAGATGCTGGCATTGAGTAAATATAGTATTAACGCGTTTGGTAAATACTGGTACTATACCGGTGTTGCCGATTTCCGTTCTCAGTTCTCTCCGGGCTATCTTTATCAGGGTGATTCTATTGCAGGACCTTTTACCTCCGATTTTATGGCACCAGGCTATGCACAGTTGGGTCTCGGTCTTGAGTTCAGACCAACTGATTACTTTTCCTGTGTTTTAGCCCCTGTTGCCGGAAAAATGACTATTGTGGATGTACAATACCTTGCCGATGCGGGTGCTTTTGGTGTTGAAAAGGCGGTACTGGATGCCAATGGCAAAGTTGTTACTCCCGGAAAACGTATACGTACCGAAGTCGGAGGGCGTTTTATCCTGAAGTTTAAAAAAGATATTTTACCTAACGTTAATTACGACACCTACCTCGATTTGTTTTCCAACTATCTTAATAATCCGCAAAACATAGATGTGATCTGGAATAACAATGTCACCTTCAAAATCAACAAATTTATTACCGCTACCCTATCTACCAAAATGATTTACGACGATGATGTTATTACTAAACGTGACTGGAACCGCGATGGTCTTTATGACAATGCCAACGATATCAATGGCCCTCGTGTGCAATGGTTAACCAACTTTGGCATAGGCTTTGGGTATAAGTTTTAAAAAACACGTAATATTCTTAAATTTAAAGGCTGATCGTAAACGATTAGCCTTTTTTTGTGTTATACTGTAAACCCGCCGTGAAAAAAACTGTTCTGTTCATACTAACACTTTTATCAGCCCTTTATTCCCTGAAAGGTCAGGAACGGGTGTTTTCCCTTAAACCGGGGGCAGGTATAACCGCTTGTCAGATACATGGTGACCGTTACAATGGCTTTAATAAATTTGGAGTTAATCTGGGACTGAGTGTAAGTGCCGCGCTAACCACCAAAGCATCACTCGATCTGGGGTTTTACTTTATACAAAAGGGAGCCAGGCATAATCAAAACCCTGAAAAAAACGACTTTACCTTTTACCGGGTAAACCTGAATTACCTTGAGTGTCCGTTGTTGTTAAACTATAACCTTAATAAAGATTACTTTGTAACACTTGGCGGATCGGGTGCTTACCTCATCAATTACCGGGAAGATAACGAAACTGGTAATTTAACAGGACTGTATCCGTTTAAAAATATAGAGTACGCGCTCAGTTTTGGATTAGGACGTCATATTGGGAAAAAACTATCGGTAGAAGTCCGTAGTTCAAACTCTGTAGTAGCTATAAGGCCTTATGGCATTCAGGCCACCAATGTGTTTTTTCCAAATCCGGTAGCAAGGTACTTTAACAAAGGACTTTATAATAATATTTTACTCATAAACATCCACTATCACCTCACGTTTACTAAAACAATCAAAACGGATGAAACATAAATTAATCGTTGCCATAACCGGTGCCAGTGGCAGCGTTTACGCCAAGGTACTACTCGACAAACTGGTGAAAGCCCAGGCGCAACTGGATACTGTAGCCATTGTAATGAGTGATAACGCCCGAGAGGTGTGGCAACACGAACTGGGGAATACCAGTTATGAAAATTATCCGTTTAAGGTATATGCCAAAAACGATTTTAATGCCCCGTTTGCCAGCGGGTCGGCCAAGTTTACAAAAATGATTATTTGCCCGTGTAGTATGGGCACCATGGCGCGTATTGCGGGAGGCATCAGTAACGATTTGATTACACGTGCTGCCGATGTTATTTTAAAAGAACGCAGGCAATTAATTTTAGTAGCCCGCGATACACCCTATAGTCTCATCCACATCAACAACATGAAAACGGTAACCGAAGCCGGTGGCACCATTTGTCCGGCCACCCCATCGTTTTACAGTCGCCCGCAAACAATTGAAGAGGTAGCCGCTACAGTCGTAAACCGGATCATTGATTTATGCGGGTTAGAAATGGATTCATACCGCTGGGGAGAAGCAGAAACTTAAAATGGTTCCTTACGCTTTAAAAGGTAACGATCATTAAATCGCTTGATAACATCGTACCGGGGCTTTAATTTTTCCAGATCCTGTTCCATCACATAATAGTAATGAACGCCCGCGTTTACATCCACCTCTTTGTTGTAATCGTGTAAATGAATATCCTTTGCCTTGCCGGTATATACGTAAAAATAAAAGGAAGGATAAAACAACCAATTGGTACGTAAATCTATCGTGCCACCTTTCGCTTCCGTTCGTAATACAGCCATTACATCAAATGTATTTTCATCAAAATACCACTCGCGCGCACTGCTTACATTAGCCACTTTCTTAATATGCCATACCGAAAACAAACCAATCAGTAAAACAGATATGGACTGAAACAAAAAGTGTTCTGACTTTAAAACTGCCAGTAAAGTGGCAATAAACATTATCAGCAATGGATAATAAAAAAGAGCCGTACGCCCGGTTAAATGCGGTGTACCCGTTACCAGATTATTGAGAATAGCCATCAACCCCGTTAGTACCAAAAGTGTATTGGTTAAAAAAACAGGATTCCGGAAATTGTCGCCCGACCATTTATCCCTTACCAAACGATACCACCAGAACAATTGAGTTAGCAGCACTAAGCCAATCAATAACAACGCTTCCCGATGTACATTTTGCCGTTCCAGTTTTTCGGAACCGTAATTAAACAAGTGAATTGGCTTTTCGACACTAGCTACAACAAAACTTTCCTTACTCCAGTATTTAAACTGATCATCCGCCTGCATTTTCAGGATGGGTGTAGCTATTAACAAAACATATCCGCCTACCATCAGTAAAAAAATCAAATGCGTCCAACGTATCCATTTTAACTTAAAGCCATTTTGTACAAAAAAGAAAAACTGAAAAAATACACACACCGCCGCAAAATACACCAGAGCCGTAAAATTGGCGTAAGCACCTGCCATGGCCAGCACTAAACTCCACCATACATACCTTGCCCTTTGTTCCATAAATGCCTTCACCAAAGCCACTGCCGAAGCCGTCACCAAAGCCGTGCTCATACCATACCCCCGGCACAATCCAAAAAAATCCAATAAATACAGATTAATGTAAAACAATAAAGCACCTGCTATAAACAAACGACTCTCCGGTTTAAACACCAGCTTAAGAAACCCAAACACAGCGCAGGCAAAAATCCAGAAACTCAGTAAATTCGGCAAACGCACCACCCACTGCTCCTTAGGCAGAAAGGTGCAAAGTCCTTTTACGGCAAGGGTGTTCAGGATATGATTGTTAGGCCAGCTATCCGGGTACATCATAATATCCCAAACGCTGTAATTGATGTAATGCGCTACCGTAGCACACTCGTCATGTGTAATGGGTACGCATACTGTCCGTACCGCTATAAAACTAAAACAGGCCAGAGCCAACACCCAATACACTATGTTGTTAACTCTGGCCATGCTTACGAATCTGTTTTCTTTAAATTAATCAATCTTCATTTCCGGCACTTCGCCTTCTACTATCAGACGACCGGCAGTGGCGTTTTTAATTTGCTCTACGCTAACACCCGGCGCCCGTTCCAGTAAACGGAAACCGCCTCCCTCTACAATATCGAGTACCGCCAACTCCGTTACAATTTTCTTCACACAACGAATTCCCGTAAGCGGTAATTCGCATTTAGGCAACAGTTTCGATTCTCCCGCTTTATTCACGTGTTGCATGGCTACAATAATATTTTTAGCGCTGGCCACCAGGTCCATAGCGCCTCCCATACCCTTTACCATTTTCCCGGGAATTTTCCAGTTGGCAATGTCGCCATGTTCACTTACTTCCATAGCGCCCAAAATAGTCAGATCCACTTTTTGCGCGCGGATCATTCCAAAACTCAAGGCACTATCAAATATACTGGCACCTTTTAATAAGGTTACCGTTTGTTTTCCGGCATTAATTAAATCAGCGTCCTCTTCTCCTTCATAAGGAAAAGGGCCCATACCCAGAATCCCGTTTTCCGATTGCAATACCACATTAAACCCTTGCGGGATATAATTTGCTACCAGTGTCGGAATCCCTATCCCAAGGTTTACATACGTTCCGTCTTTTACTTCTTTTGCGATGCGTTTGGCAATGCCTGTTTTATCTAACATGATCTAAAAAAATTGCGTTATACCTTTTATTGGATAGTGAATTAAGAACGTTTTATCACCGTGCGTTGTTCAATACGCTTTTCATAATTTTCACCCTGAAAAATGCGGTGCACGTAAATACCCGGTGTGTGAATCTGGTCGGCAGGTAACTCCCCTATTTCCACCAGTTCTTCCACCTCGGCAATGGTAATTTTACCACCCAGACTCATGGGCTGGTTAAAATTACGGGCCGTACTTCTGAAAATAAGATTACCCGCGGTATCCCCTTTCCAAGCTTTTACAATAGCGAAATCGGCTTCAAACGCTTCTTCCATCAGGTAATCGCGTCCTTTCCAGTTAATGACCTGTTTTCCATTGGCGACTTCCGTACCAACGCCGGCCGGTGTCGGAAAAAACGGAATGCCATACCCCGCCATCATACAACGCGTAGCCAGTGTACCCTGAGGTACCAGTTCCACTTCCAGTTCCCCGCTCAGCATTTGCCGTTCGAACTCGGCATTTTCGCCCACATAACTCGATATCATCTTTTTGATCTGACGGGTTTGCAATAACAAGCCCAGTCCAAAATCATCTACCCCCGCGTTATTACTAATGCAAATCAGGTTTTTAGTGCCCTGTTTCACCAACGCGTTAATACAATTCTCGGGTATGCCGCATAAACCAAACCCGCCTACCATCAGGGTCATTCCATCCTGAATATCTTTGATTGCCTCTTCGGCATTTTTTACTGTCTTATTAATCATGTCTCTTCTCCGATTTTGTGTGCTAAAAATAGAAATTATTTGGCTTAAAGCCCGTTTAAATTTTATCTGATTTCTTTGGTATTCATGCAATACATTTAAACAGGTGCTTACTCTAAACCACTGTTAAACTCGCTGTCCTCAATAACGCCTTCCACCGGTTCCGCATCGTATTTACTGCAATCCACCTCCATGCTTTCCGGGAAATTTTTAGGTTTCTTAAACTCGCTCTTGCTTACTTTCAGACTTTTATCAGCATACACCTTCTGGAAAAATTTTCCCCAGATGGGCAAAGCCATGGCAGCCCCCTGCCCTTCGGCGGTGCTGTTAAAGTGAATGCTTCGGTCTTCGCCACCTACCCAGGCCCCGGCTACCAAATCGGGCGTTAAGCCAATAAACCAACCATCGGCATTGTGCTGGGTGGTTCCGGTTTTTCCGGCAATCTGGTTGGTGAGTTTATAACGACCTCGTAAACGGGCACCGGTACCATAATCCACCACCCCGCGCATTAACTGTATCATCACATAGGCTTTTTCTTCGCTGAACACCTCATCGCTGTTAGGAATAAACTCTTCCAGTACTTTTCCGTTACGGTCTTCAATGCGGGTTACAAACGTGGGTTGCACATACGTCCCCTTATTGGCAAAAGCCGAGTTGGCGGCTACCATTTCAAACACATTAATATCGGCCGTTCCAAGGCATATCGAAGGCACTACCGGAATATCGGATGTGATACCCAGACGTTTTACCAGATTAACCGTGGCCTGCGGGCCATACTGTTTCATTACCCAGGCCGTAACATAGTTAATAGATAAGGCCAGAGCCCGGCGCAAGGTAATCATCTGTCCGGTTCCTTTATTCCCATCACTGTTATCAGGACACCAGTCCTTACCATCGGCCGTTTCAATACAGGTGCGCACATTGGGTACCTGATAGCAGGGCGAAAGGCCTTCCTGTATGGCCAGCGCATACACAAAGGGTTTAAACGTTGAGCCCACCTGCCGGCGACTCACCTTCACGTGATCGTACTGATAATGCTTGTGATTAATGCCGCCTACCCAGGCTTTTACGTAACCCGTTTGTGGCTCCATGGCCATAAAGCCCGTTTGTAAAAAGCTCTTGTAATACTTAATACTGTCCCAGGGGGTCATCATCGTATCTATCTCCCCGCGCAGGCTATACACCGTCATGGGGACTTTTACTTTAAAATTAGCCAGAATCTGTTCTTGCGTTAAGCCACTGTCTTTTAACGAACGGTAACGGTCGCTGCGTTTTACGGCCGACAGCATCAGCTTTTCAATCTCCTCTTTACTCACATTCCAGGCAAAAGGCGCGTTCCGTTTGTTTTTACACTCCTTTAAAAACGATTTATTTAAATCCGCCATGTGCTCACTCACCGCCTCTTCGGCATACTGCTGCATGCGCGAGTCAAGCGTGGTGTAAATACGGAGTCCGTCTTTATAAATATTGTAAGGCTTACCCGTTTCCGGATTCACATGCGCCTCGCACCATTTTTTTAAAAAATTATCGCGCAGGTACTCCCTGAAATACGGTGCCAAACCATCATTATGATCTTCGGGGCGGAATTTAATTCCCAGTTCTTTTACTTTTAACTCATCAAACTGCGCTTTGCTCAGGTAGCCGTATTTTACCATCTGGCTCAACACCACATTACGGCGGTGCTTGGCCTTTTCGGGTTTACGGATGGGATTATACATACTTGGGTTTTGCGCCATCCCTACCAGCAAGGCGGCTTCTTCAACTTTAAGACTATCGGGCGTGGTATTAAAATAAATTTTAGCCGCCGATTTAATCCCTACCGCCAGGTTTAAAAAATCGAAACGGTTCAGGTACATGGCCATAATTTCCTCTTTGGTATAACTACGTTCCAAACGCACGGCAATAATCCATTCTTTTAGTTTACGCACTACCAGTTCCACTTTGTTCAGCTTATCGCGCGGAAACATCATTTTAGCCAATTGCTGGGTAATGGTACTGCCCCCGCCTTTTCCACCGGCACTGAATACCGAACGGGCCACGGCTTTAAAATCAATCCCGCTGTGTTCGTGGTAACGCGCGTCTTCGGTGGCAATCAGAGCGTTAACCACATCCTGATCCAGATCGGCATAGCGGATGTTTACCCGGTTTTCGCTGTAGTACTTTCCCAAAATTTCCATATCGCCGCTATACACTACCGTGGCCAGGTTACTTTTAGGATTCTGCAGTTCTTCTACGCTGGGCAGGCTGCCAAACACACCCAGGGCCACCAGCGTAACCAGTAACAAAAATGCCACCACCGGACTCCACACCAGAAGCCACACGTATTTAATGTACTTTTTATTTGCCGCCATAACTAAGTAAGATCTTTCCTGAAAAAGACCAATGTTAAATGAACCATAAAAGTAAGGCTAATATTTTAAAAGCGGAACAGCATTTTAGGGTTTAGCGGGGACCTTAATAAAATTTAAGGGAAGAAAAATGGGGGGACGGGACCATATTTTTTTTTGAACCATATAAGGCATATAAGGGCATATAAGTTTTTCAATCCTAACCAGTATGGTAATCGTATAAAACATAACATC
>JASGCO010000052.1:0-5067 GCA_030054095.1 Sediminibacterium sp. | reverse complement strand
ACAAACCTCTCCTTTTATGTCCTTATATGCCTTATATGGTTTATATAATTATGGTAATCGTATAAAACATAACATCACAAACCTCTCCTTTTATGTCCTTATATGCCTTATATGGTTTATATAATTATGGTTTATAATTTTTATATGGTTTTACCCCTACGGATCAGGATGCGCCACCCGGCTCTCGCCTAACGATACGTTCTTTGTGCGCTAAAGTATCTGGTGTATTGTTGGCGTGTTTTAATAAACAGGGTACGCCGGGCCGGGTGCTCCGCTATAGCCGGCTTGGGCCTGGCGGCTTTTGCAGCGGCTTGCGGGGTCTTCGTGCCTCAGCCTCCGCGCACGCGCAAAACCACGCCAGCCCCTGCGCCGGGCTGCCGCTGCGCCCCCTTGTCGGGGGGGGAGATGGTAAATTAAAGCGGATTAAGGATAATAGGTTAAATTTTAGATTTGGTTTTATCCGATAAAAATCAGGGAAAGCACTATTGTTTTTTAAAGGGAAATGGTTTACGTTTGCGCCAAATAACTATATTAACCAAAATAAATTACCGATTGATACCTCATAAGTAATACTGTGAAATTGTATATATCTACCGAAATATGGATAATGTACGCATGTTTACTTTGTATGTTAATGAGTTGTAAGCCATATTAGAAAAGCCGATATTCGACATATGAAATTGATATCTATAGATTTGTTTAGTGGAGTTGGGGGACTGACAGAAGGACTTCACAAAGCTGGTTTCAGGACAGAACTTGCTTTTGAAATTGACGAGCTTGCATCAAAGGCATATAAATTGAATCATAAAAAAACCAAAGTCATTACTGACGATATAAGAAACATCTCAACTAAAAATGTAAAAAAAGAACTTGGGAACAAAACAATTCATTTACTTGCTGGTTGCCCACCATGTCAGGGATTCAGTTCAATAAGAAGACTTAACAAGCCTAAGCCCGTTAATGATGATAGGAACATGCTAATCAAAGAATTTGTAAGGTTCGTGAAAGAATTAAAACCTTACACTTTTATGATGGAAAATGTGCCCGGTTTAGCTCTTGACAAATCATTTAAATCTGCACTCAAAGAATTGGAAAAGGCTGGTTACTACAAACCGGATTGGAAGATAGTTAACATTAAGGATTACGGTGTCCCTCAAAGTAGAAAAAGATTGGTATTGGTTGGTTCAAGATTAGCTCCCTTAAAAATTGCAGAACCTACAAAAAAGAAAAAGACTGTTAGGCAGGTTATAGGTAAACTCCCAAAACCGAAAAATTCAAAAGACCCATTACACCGAATTTTCCCAAGTCACTCAGATGAAATATTAAATTTGATTAAAGATATTCCCAAAGATGGTGGGAGTAGAAAAGAATTAGGAAAAGACCGACAATTAAAATGTCATCAAAAAGACAATATTGGGTTTAATGATGTCTATGGGCGATTAAGATGGGATGATTTTTCGACAACAATTACAGGCGGTTGTCTAAATCCATCAAAAGGTCGTTTTCTACATCCAGAACAAGACAGATGCATATCAGCGAGAGAGGCATCCATGCTTCAATCATTCCCGAAGACATATAAGTTTCCAATTGACGCATCAAGAACAAAAATTGCATTGATGATCGGGAATGCTTTACCCCCCGAGTTTAGCAAAATCCAAGCTGAAAATATCAAATCTCACATTTTAACTCACCTTTCACAAAAAAAAGTTTAATGCCACAATTCAGAGACACTTTTTATGCTAACGATATATTATTAACTCATGACCAATACAATGCCGTCATAGATGATACTAGTGAAATATTATGTTTGGCTTGTGCAGGTTCTGGTAAGTCAAGAACTCTTTCATTTAGGATTGCTCGATTAATTCATGAGGGTAATAAAGCAGAGAGTATAATCGCCTTTACATTTACAGAAAAAGCAGCAGAATCAATTAAAAGACGTGTCGCAGAAGCTCTTCAAAGAACTGATATTCCTGTGGCTTTGGTTGGAGCTATGTATATCGGAACAATCCATGCTTTTTGCCAAAATCTTTTAGGTTCGATGAATGCGAAATATCGACAATATGAAGTATTAGATGAAAACAGGCTCAAGCTATTCCTTCTATCTAGATATTATGAAATTGGATTACAAGAAGTTCAGAATTCCAGAACGGGTACAAATCCTGGCATGTTCAAAACCATCGCAGAGGTATCAAACGCGTGGAAATTGGCTAATGATGAAATGCTTTCCCTTGATGCAATTGAACAAGAAGATGCACATTTAGGAAGATGTCTTAAAAACATTAGCCAGCGATTACACTCAGACCAGTATATAGACTTTTCATTAATGATTAGACTGGTTGTCGAAGCACTCGAAAACAATAACCCGGAAATGAACAAGGCCCTTGAAGGAGCTAGTCATTTAATGGTTGATGAATATCAAGATGTTAATATTTCACAAGAAAGACTAATAAGAGGACTCTATAGTCGCTTGAATTCACTTTTTGTTGTTGGGGATGACGACCAATCAATTTATGGTTGGCGCGGTGCAGATGTAAGAAATATTATTGAATTCGACCAACGCTATCCGAATTGCTCAACTCATACTCTTTCAACAAATTTTAGAAGCACTAGTACAATTGTTACTGCCTCTGATAAATTTATTCAACTTGAACTTAGCACAGCACGAATCGATAAGTCACCAACATCAAATTCCGATGGAAATATTCAGCACTTCGGAAATTTATGGTTTGACACAAAGCAAGATGAAGCCGAGTGGATTGCTAGACGTATTAATGAGTTAATTGGAACAAAATACATTGAAGGAAACGGGACTGAAAGAGGGCTTACTAAAGCTGATTTTGCGATTTTAATGCGGTCAGTCCAAGGAGGCACACGAAATGGAGGAGCTCCATATCATAGAGATTATACAAATGCATTAACTAATGCTGAAATTCATTATATAATTGAAGCTGAAGGGTCTATTTTTGAAAGACCTCATGCAAGAGTTCTGAAGGATGCGATGGGGTTATTGAGAAGTCCCGGCTATCCGAGAAGAGAGGCAATTAATTTTTTCACTTCGACCATTCTACCCGTTTTCCCTAATGCAGATTTAAATAGATTTTTAGAAATCCTAGCAGATTGGAATAACCAGATTCATAGACCAATAGGCGGTGCAAGACGAAAAGTTTATCCTCAATCACTGGTTCATGAGTTAATCGAAGCATTTAGAGTTTCTACTACAAGTTTTACAAATCATGAACAAGTGATGAGAGACTTGGGTGTATTTAGTGGAATAATTTTGGACGTAGAAAAGGTTTTTGTAAGTATTGATACAAGTCAGCGATATCAGAGTGTATTAAATTTCTTAGAAAATGTTGCTGAGACTGGCTATGACACAACACAAGTTGAACTAATGTCAAGGCCTGATGCGGTAACAATCTCTACTGTTCACAAGATGAAGGGGCTTGAATTTCCCGTAGTTTTCATCGTTGATGTGGTGCAACAAAGATTTCCGGGTAAAAGAAGTAATTATAATGGATGGTTGCCTTTAAATTTAATTCAAAATCCTTTATCAAGAGGTCTTTATCAATCCAATAATGCTGGAGAAGCGCGCCTATTCTACACAGCATTGACAAGAGCTGAGAGATTTCTTTATATCTCAGGTAGTAGCAATCAACCCGGTCTTCAAAGACCTAAAAACCCAAGTCCTTTCAAACTAAGAATTCAAGGACTTAACATTCCTGAAATTACTGATGATGAGGAACAGTTGCCTGAAAATATTGAGAGGGCTGAACCACGTATGCGAATAGATGAGGAGTCTATGCCAACAAGCTTTACGGAAATAAAGGACTATTTAGAATGTCCTATGAAATATAAATTCAGGAAAATATATGGTTATAGCCCAGCCGTTCCTGAACTTTTTGGATACGGTTTAACAACACATACTGCCATAAATAGAATTCATCAAATTTTCAGCGGCAACGCACCATCGAGAGAACAGGCGGAGGAAATAGTTGATGAAGTTTTCCACCTAAAACATGTTTTTCCAGTTAATCAAACCAGAAACCCAGGAGGAGAAGGCCCTTATGAACGAGCTAAAAGTGCTTCAAAAAGACTAGTTGGAAACTACACTGAAGACTATCCTAATGATTTTATTCAAAGTCGTTCCCTAGAGCAAAGATTTGAAATAAAAGCTGGTAAAGCTCTAATCACAGGTTCGATAGATTTATTGTTAAGAGAGGACATTGCCGGAAATATTGTAGAAGCTAGAGTTATTGATTTTAAGTCAATGGACTTTCCTGAAGGACAGATAAATCCATTTTTCTGGATAAACCTTTCATTACAAGTTCAACTCTATGCCCATGCAGCAGACATTGTTCTTGGCGAAAACGCTAGAACTGGTTCTGTACATCTTCTAAAAGCTGAAAATTTAAAAGATAGCCCCAACAGGGTTAATGTTCCAATTACAGAAATAGCAATACAATCTGCAATTCAAAATATAGAATGGGCTGTAACTAGGATTCTTGAAGGTGAGTTTCCAATGAGACCCAGTGCTTCAAAATGCGAAGAATGCGACTTTAGAAAAATCTGTTCAAAACAAAGGCAAGAATTTATCTCAACAGAAATACCAAGTCCAATTCATATTCCCGAAACAAGCGACATGACTGAGATACAAGTGAGAAGTTTTAGCGACGTGGAATAAAAAATACGACTTACAACATAATTTTGGCTTCACTCGGGGGAGGGTACGTGATTAAATTCTCGTGTAGTTTTTTTAATCAACTTTGTACTAGGTTGACAGTTTTGTGCCATGAAATCCTATTCGAACGCAAAGCCTAAAACGTTGCCAGAAAACGTAATCATTTTAACAAAATATGAACTTAAAAAGACTAGTAGATGTATCGTGAAATATTGGACTATTCCCAATCTTTATTGTTTATCTTGGCAAATTAACGTCATTTACAATCATTCTCATTCAAAGTGCACTCCCAAACCAGTCATTCAAAAAAACATTAAATACCATAGAGTATATGACCTTTGCAGAAGTAATAAATGAAATTAATCAATTCACAGAAGATTTTATAG